>JAPPGF010000009.1 GCA_028875075.1 Gemmatimonadota bacterium
CCGAAAGCGCCGCACCGCCCGCAACCCCAGGACGGGGGAACCGGTCGAGGTTCCCGCCCGCGCCGCGCCGGTCTTCCAACCCTCGTCACTGCTCCGTGACCGGGTGACCGGGGGGAACGCCTCCGCGTAGACACGGACGTGCGCTCGGTGCTAGGATGGGATGGTTCCGGGACGGTTTTCGACTCCCGCAACTTCCCGGGAATTGAGGCGGTTTTCCCGCTTCAGCGGCACGATCTAGGACGATCTAGCTCGTCGGCAGGAGTGGCGGATCGTGCAGTCCCAGTTAGACTTACATGATCTCCTGCCGTGATTTGGGGCTTTGGCAGTCTGCGCTACCACAGGAACGACTTCGGCAAGATCGACGGCGAAGACGCCGTGATGGATGCGCTACGGCCCCACGGTCTCGCGCCGGGCGACTACTTCTTCCCCCACGCGGGCAGTCCCGAGGTCATGAGATCGGAGGCCTACCAGGCCAAGCTGGCGAAGGGGCCCGTGGCCTTCCTCACGGTGGCGGACACCAGCGCGTTCACGTCCATGGGCAAGAATCTGGCGCAGTGGTTCGCCTACTGCGTCGTGGTGGGGGCGATTGTGGCGTACGTGACCGGCGGGATGCTCGAACCCGGGGCGTCGTATCCGGAAGTCTTCCGGCTCTCGGGGGCGGTGGCCTTCTGCTGCTACGCGCTCGCGCTGCCGCATCGCTCGATCTGGTACCACCAGAAGTGGCTGATGACGCTCAAGTCGATGTTCGACGGGCTGGTCTATGCCCTGTTGACTGCGGGCTCGTTCGGATGGCTCTGGCCGGCCTGACGGGCTGCGCAGACATGGGTGCCGACGTACACGACCGTGCCGGGCAGCGTTCGCGATAGCGTAGTCGAGGCCTGAAGTCGGACGTCGACACCGGTGCGCTTACCGAGCGCGCAATCCAGCAGACGGACGACGGCCCGCGGAGTGAACCGCGTCACCGGTTTCATCGAACGCGGCACGACCGTTCGGAGCGTCGGCACGCTGGAATCCCGGCGCCTCGACCAGTAGTTTCTGGACGATCCGGGCATGAGTGAACCTTGTTCATCTAATTCCGCTAGCCCGACACTAGACTACGGGTGCGGCCAAACCCAAAGGGAGATCTGGTCTTGTGAAGCAGTCGGCCATCGCCGTTCCCATCTGCGGGGTTATTCACCCCACAAAAGGAACCTATGCGCCCTCGCAGGCATCAAGACTTGCTATCGAACCCTGCCACTGCAACCACCGCGGAACGGCGTACCGGATCGCGCGGTTAGCCGTAACCTAGGTGCGGCTGGCTACAGCGAAGCGGGATAGGGATGTCTAACGTGCAGCAGGACATTCGGGATTGGCTTCGTCAGCAGCAGGATTGGTTCCAACAAGCGGCGGAGCAACTGCTTTCTTCGGACAATCCGGGGGACGTCAACATCCAAGTCATTACGGATCGTCTAAAGACGCCAGACGGACAGCAGAAGACCACACACAGGAAGTTCAATACTCTTACGGAATCGCCTAGTAGTTCTGCCGCCGAACTACGGTTGGCTGCGATCGGCTACATCACCGGGATCGAAAATCTAGCACCGCAGCGTCCGCTGGAATTTGGATCTGGCAATCTCGTTGTGGTCTACGGTCATAACGGTTCCGGAAAATCTGGCTTTACCCGCATCCTCAAACGAGTCTGTGGGAAGCCCCGTGCCGCCGAGCTCAAGTCCAACGTATATGAGAGTCCGCCTGCGAAGCGGGAGTGCCGGGTTGAATACCAGTTGGCCGGAGAGATTCGGTCGGTTGTATGGCAGCCGGATGACGCACCTATAGATGACCTCAGATCGGTCGATATCTTCGACTCTCAGGAAGCATCCTTCTACCTTAGCAGCAAGACTGAAGCGTCATACACGCCACCGTTCATAGCCCTATTCGAAGAACTGGCGAGCGTGTGCGATCTCGTGCGGGGGAAGCTGCAGGAGGAGCAGGACCGCCTTGTCAGCAGGTTACCCGACCTGCCTGAGACCTATGCGCTTACGGAAGCCGGACACGCGTACCGAAGCCTGCGACGAGATTTCAGCGAGGGAGCCGTCCAGCGCCTCACGGAATTCTCCGAAGCTGACCAAGCTGCGCTCGACGAGTTGAACGCCCGACTCGCGGCGGTGGATCCCGCAGCGTCTGCGGACGAGAAGCGAAGGCGAGAGCAGGAGCTCCGGGGGTTCATCGGACAACTCGATACAGCCGCATCCGCCGTGAGTTCGCAAGCCGTGCAGGTGATTCGTCATCTGTATGAAGATGCGCGGACCAAGCGACAGATCGCCACAGAGTCTAGCTTCGCAGAATCAGCCCATTTGGAAGGCGTTGGTTCGACGGCGTGGAGCCTCCTCTGGGATGCTGCGCGGGAATACTCGCGGACGGCGTACCCGGGACGGGACTACCCCGTTACGGACGAAGCGCGCTGTGTGTTGTGTCAACAGGACCTGCCGCCCGAAGCTCGTCAACGCTTGCGTGACTTCGAGGCGTTCGTTCGCGGCGCCGCTGAGGCGCATGCCCGAGAAGCGGACCACGCATACCAGAAGGCGATCAATGACCTTCCCCAAATACCGACCGAGGCCAATATCGTTACGCAATGTGCCGCGGCGGGACTCACCGGGAACGAGTTGCTTGATACGTTGCGGACTTTCTGGAGCATGGTGGCCGACGCCCGCGAGCAACTCCGCAACGGTGACCATGGAACTAGCGCCGCAGCCCCCGTTACCAAACTACGGGACGAGCTGGTATCACAGTTAACCCTTCAAGTCGAGGAGTTGGCGTGCGCCGCACAGCAGGATGCTGACGATGCAGCGGCTCTTGATCGGGATAAAGCGAATCGTGACAAACTAAATCTCGAAGCTCGACGATGGATTGCCAGCCAGGCTCGTGCTGTCCAGGATGAGATTGCTCGCCAGCGCAAAGTGAAGGAATACGATGAGTGGAAGAAGTCCGCCAACTCGCGATTCGTCTCCAACAAGATTCGGCAGATTACCGAGAAGGTCATTACTCAAGCGTATGTAGATCGCTTCAACCGCGAACTCAAAGCGCTATCTGCTCAACACATCAGAGTGGAGCTCGTAAAGGCCGGGGCGACGAAAGGGAAAATGCTTCATCAACTTCGTCTCAAGGGCGTTCAGACCGACCAAGATCTCCCGGCATCAGTACTCAGCGAGGGTGAGCGTCGCATTGTTGCCTTAGCCGCTTTCCTAGCGTCGCTTGTAGAAAAGCCACAGGCGACTCCCTTCATCTTCGATGATCCGATTTCTTCTCTGGATCAGCACTTCGAAAGTCATGTGGCAAGGCGATTGGCAGAACTAGCTAAGAGTCGTCAAGTGTTGGTGTTTACGCACCGCCTATCGCTTTACGGGGCCATGCAGGACGCCGCAACGAAGGTTGGACCCGCAGGGAATAAGGAGTACCTGCAACAGCGGCATATTGAATCGTTCTCGGGAGTTGCAGGCCAGCCGGCAGATGAGGCGGTTCGGAATGCGAACACGAAGAAAGCCAATAACATATTGCTGAATCGTCTTGATGATGCTCGTACCGCCGGACAGGAGCACGGGGCCGATGCTTACCGGATTCAAGCGCAAGGAATTTGCACAGAATTCCGAATTCTGTTAGAACGAACAGTTGAAGATGATCTCTTGAATCAGGTTGTACGGCGACACCGACGAAGCGTTACTACCGACAATCGGCTGGGGTCACTTGCACACATTAGCGATGCTGATTGTCGGTTTATCGACGCGCTGATGACAAAGTACTCGACGTACGAACATAGTCAGTCCGCCGAGACACCGATTTCCCTACCAGAAGAACCGGAACTGCGAGCTGATCTGGAGTCGCTGGCGGGGTGGCGAGAGGAATTCAAGCGACGTGCGAAAGCGTGAGTGGAGGGGCTCGACATGATACGTGTGCGCGGCGAGGTGTGCACAGGGACCGGAGTTCCTATCGGAGGGGGTGTGAACTTGGGCTCCTCCTTCTGGCTGGCCGGGAGCAATGAACGGCGTGACGGACCACGCAATACGGATGTTCAGCTTCGTGGGAGACACAGTACTGGACCCCTTCACCGGGACGGCATCCACACAGGTCCCTGCGGCGGGAGACCTGCCGGGTGCGCTTGCGCTCGACCTCGGATGCGCGGGCGGTCCACGCCGCTAGCGTCGGGGATGGGCTCGGCGACCGCGGCGCCCAGGACGCTGAAGGGCAACGAGCCCCGCTGACCAGGGTTGTTGGAAGCAACTGCGCGTTTGGGCAGCTCTGGGGGCATGTAAGACGTTTGCTTGCCAATGATCCAACGGACACTACGAGTTACGTGTGCTCTTGAGAGGTTGCCGTTCGCAACAAATCGAGCAGCACGCAAGTAAGGAAGTGCTCACGGCGACCGTTATCCCATAGGCGATTCTTTTCTTGTCCGCGCGGCCCACTGACGGAGAAGGCGACCAACCGGAAGACCACCCCGGCCATGGCGGCCGGCCTGGAGAGTCTGCCGTGGACGATGCTGGATGTGGTTGATCGGATGGACCCGGACCGCAGGCTATTCTCGGCTGCCTGATTACTGTTACGTCAAACCAGCCCACTACCCGCATCCTACGAGCTACGGGAGACGACCGTTGGGCCGCAGGGTTACATTGAACCGATTGCCGAGCGGCCGGGCCGCTGCGCTCGCGGCCGGCGACGCTAGCGTCCTCACGAGCGTAGGGCGCCGCTCCGGCCCCTCGGACGCTTGCCCACGTACGTGAACCGACTGGAGGTCTGCCAAGTGCCGGGGCTCTTACCGAACGTCGATCCCGACGGGCTGCTCGAGTACTCCGTCGTCTATAACGACCGTACCCTCAACCACATGTCGCGGTCGTTCCGAAGCGTCATGAAAGAGATCTCGGCGGCGCTCAAGCGGGTCTACAACGCTCGCGCGGTCGTCTTGGTGCCGGGCAGCGGCACCTACGGCATGGAGGCCGTGGCTCGCCAGTTCGCCACCGGGCAGTCCTGCCTGGTCATCCGCAACGGATGGTTCAGCTTCCGTTGGACGCAGATCCTCGACATGGGAGCCATCCCGTCCGGTCAGACCGTGCTCAAGGCGCGCCAGGTGGGCAGGGGCAGCCGGGCGCCCTTCGCGCCGGCGCCGATCGAGGAGGTCGTGAGTGCGATCGCCGCCGAGCGCCCCGGGATCGTCTTCGCGCCCCACGTCGAGACCGCCTCGGGGATGATCCTGCCCGACGACTACGTGCGGCGGGTCGCCGACGCCGTGCACGAGGCCGGCGGCATGTTCGTTCTCGACTGTATCGCGTCGGGTGCGGTCTGGGTGGACATGGAGGCCTCGGGCGCCGACGTGCTGCTCAGCGCGCCGCAGAAGGGCTGGACGGGCTCGCCGTGCTGCGGACTCGTCATGCTGGGCGAGCACGCGCTCGAGCGCCTGGACGCGACCACGAGCACGAGCTACTCCTGCGACCTGAAGAAGTGGCTGGAGATCATGCGGGCGTACGAGGGAGGGGCTCACGCGTACCACGCGACCATGCCCACGGACGGGCTCCGCACTCTGGCCGCCGCCATCGCCGAAACGGAGCGCTTCGGCCTCGCCGCGGCGTCCGAGCGTCAGGACGAGCTGGGCGGCCGAGTGCGCGAACTCCTCGTGGGGCGAGGCTTCCCGAGCGTGGCTTCCCAGGGCTTCCAGGCGCCCGGGGTCGTCGTGAGCTACACGGATGACGACGACATGAGCAACGGGAGTAAGTTCGCCGAGGCCGGCGTCCAGGTTGCGGGCGGGGTCCCCTTGCGGTGCGACGAGCCGGCGGACTTCAAGACGTTCCGGGTCGGGCTCTTCGGTCTGGACAAGCTGGCCGACGTAGAGGGCACGGTCCAGTCGTTCCGCCGGGCGCTGGAGCGGATCGGTTAGCCCGCCTCCGTCGGGGGCCGGGAGGTTGTACGGAACAAGAACTGGTAGGGTATCTTCCGACACCCCCAGACTTGCCCCACAGTCATCACGCCACTCGTTGGGAGTAGTTGTGGAGGGCCCCACGAGCCCGGTCGATCGTCGCCACGCGAATGGTCCAGTTCGTCTTCGATAGGATGGATGCCCGCAGCCTGAAGTGCCTCGGGCCGGAGACGCCGCGTAGCCGAAGGGCCGATCCCTGGCGTGGCTAGCTGCCGAGGGAAAGCAAGAATCTGGGTAGACGTTCAGATGGAATGGTTACGAAGGTGCAAGCACGCATAGTATCTGGTTGCGGACTCTCGGGCACCCTCTTAGGGTGCCGAGCATGCCTGAGTTCTTTGCCGAAGTACTCGCATCCTTAGCCTCCGGGGTACTCTATGTCCTAGGAGGATCGGCTGTGACCGCCCTGATTGCGTGGTTCTGGCGCCGAGACAGGATCCGCAGGCTTGAGGAAGGGGTCGAGAAGCGCGACGAGAGGATCCAAGCGCTCGAGCAGAAGGTCGACGAGTTACTGCGTAGCGACCCCATTCGCCCGGAATCAGAATCCGAACACCCGATTAACGGAACAGAAGGGGACCCCGCCCCCCCGTTTCCACAACTGTTGGTTGACGCTATAGAAGCCGTGTCACAAGTTCGACGGCCAGAGATCCTAGATCCTGATCAGCCTGGCAACCCTGCAGCCATCCGACACAATGCCGAAATGGCTGTTGACCTGATCTACAGCAGGATTGCAGAAGACGTTTGTCCTGATCCAATTGATGTTGACGACTTACAGTCCGTGGACGACTGGCACTATGCCTTGCGGCAGGCGCTCATGGATATGAATCGGGAGCACGAAGGCCGGGCGTGACAACTGGTTGGGAGGAACTAAGCCGTGTTCTGGTTTGGGCGCGAGAAAGGGGGCCAGTAAAGCGGCGGCAGAGCCGCTGGTAATGGGCGAGCAAGGCGTTCAGACCCTCCATCGAAGCCACGCCGCAAGTTCGTGCGCCACGATGGGGCCCGCCCGTCTATGTTCACGTCGGGTAGTCAATTTGGCCGAGAGTCTCTCGGCTCCCCTCTTTTGTCCGTGTGACAAGGCTGCTTAGGTTCACCACACTGTGTAGTAATATGGCCGATTTAGCTCGGATCTTTGAGTACTACTTGAACAGCAGGTCGTATTGAATTTACGGCCCAATCCACATACTTGCTGTGAGGTATTTTATTTGTCATCCCGAACTACCAACAGAGGCCTAATCCCGGATCATTACGTTTAGATCCAACGGCTCAGCCAGAATCTGAATGCTGGAGGGTGCCTTACCGGTCCGGAAGATTTTCTCCCAGTATTCACGGTTTGTTTCGGTCCGAATACAGTAGTGCTGAGGTTGGGATCGACCCATCCGCATCAGGAGACCACCAATCTAGTCCCACGTGATCGGCTTGTCATCGAAAACCTGACCTGCACGAGTAGTGCGGCACCACTCCGGGTGTTCGGTTCAGCACTCCAGCCACGGAATCCGCCCGGATCACGACTTCTCCGTCAATAGCTGTCATTTCGCCGAGCTTGCAATAGATCATCGTCGCCGACCTATACGCTCAAGACCCCCATCCAACACACCACGCCTACGTCGTCGGCCGAAATCTCTTCTTTCTCCGGTGCCTTTTCCACCTTCCGTAACCCGAACATCTTCACGATATTCACAATCCGCTTCGCAGCCCCGCCACGGGTGATCTTCTCATCGTCAAGCAAGCGCTTGACCTCACCCAGCGCTTTCCGCACCGGTTGGCTTCGCCCCACACCCAACGCCTCGTAGGCCTCAGCCCCACCCAGCGGCACAGCGATCGTAGGATCTGCAAGCAGTTCGAGCCCCCATCGCTGCATAGGTCCCAGCGACTCGGACGAGCCGCCGGACGCTTCTTTGTTGTGTTCCTCCACGATCGATGCAACCGCCTTCGCCCAAGCCACTTCCAAATCGATCGGGGAATCGTCCACGCCGGGAGCAAGGCCCGGATCGATCCGCCGAAGAATGGATGCCGGCGCTGTTATCACCTCACCCGCATGATCCACATATCGCCAATACCGCTCACCCTTTGCCCGGCACGCGAAAAACACTCCAGGCGCTCCGAAGGACGGCGTCTCTGGACCCTGTCGGAACGTGGCCCCGATCCCCCAAGGCAGGCCTCTCAATTCCTCCCCCCGCCCCTCGTCAAGTTCGCGCGTCAGCTCTGCCCGCAAAGCCTCACTTGAGAACTCGTGCGTCCCTCCAGCCTCATTATCCTCGTCAAGCAGAGTGGTATCTCCATCAACCAAACGCTGGGCATACGCACGCGCTTCCTCCTCCGTCTTGTCGATGACCTGGACCTCCATGCCATAGGGCCGCGCCGCGACAATCTTTCGCCGGATCGCGATCTCAAGTTTGAGTATTTCCTCAAGATCACCCTGCTCGGGTAGCATGGTAGTTAGGTATACTTCGTCGTGCGGGCTCTTGAGACGGATGACTCGCCCGTAGCGCTGGACCATGCGCTGGGGATTCCAAGGCATGTCGTAGCTGACGACCGCAGCCGCCTGCTGCAGATTCTGACCCTCAGACAGGACATCGTTACTGAGGAGCAGGTCCACCTCGCCGTCGCTTGGCTGGTATCCCGGTCGCACGACGGTGTCCGGACAAAACCGCGACAGCAGCCCGGTGCGTACGTCAGGCGTGGTATCCGCCCCGATCACGGTGACTCGCTGCCGGCCGGCGACCTGTTTGGGTAGCTTGTCATGAAGGTACTCGACGGTGTCCGCAAAGGTGCTGAACACGACGACCTTTTGCGAAGCGGATTCCTCCAGGACGCGGCGAAAAAGAGCCAACTTGGGATCGCTCTCGGCGTCGAGCTTCTGAAGCCGCTCCTGGACCCCCGACAAGAGATCCCTGTCGTGTTCAACATCCTCTCGGAAAGTTCGCACGTAGGCGTCCACCGACTCGGCGGCGAGCCCCTCGTCGAGCCTCTCTTCCAGCCACTGCGCCGTCGCCGTCTCGTCCAATTCCGCCTTTGCTGCTTCGCGCAGAGTCTCGCGCCCTAGGGTATATCCTTCGTCCCAGGCTTCCAAGAAAGCGTGATGGGCTGCGAGTATCCGGTTGACTGTCAACAGGCAGGCGTACCAGCACGACTCGAATCGCTTGAGGATCCCCGACTGGAGCAAGGCACTCAGGGCCGCTTCCCCGGGTTCCTCAGCGGTTTCCCTGCGATACCGACTGGGGCGGTAGCGCGCCATCTTCAGGGCGCTGATCCGCGTCGTGATCTCCAACACGAGGTTCGGATAGGTTTCATCGAGGTCGTAGCGTTCGGTGGTCAAGTGGGGTGTAGGAAACGATACCGGTGTACCATCGGGGAAGGTCGCGCCCGGATACCGAGATTCGATGAAGCGGCGGTCTCGCCTCACGCTGACCATGTCAGCTAGTGGGAACAGCACGTCAGGGTTCAGGTTTTCCGGGTCGCGTTCATTGGCTCCGGCGCTCAGGAAGAGGTGACGCAGGGAAGAGATTCCGTGGGCCGCGAAGGCCTGGTCGTGGCGCGCGAAAGCCATAACCATGTGGTACAGGTCCCAAAGCCCGTTGTTGATGGGTGTGGCGGTCAGGAGTAGCAAAGCCTTTTCTTGACCGCCCAGCAGGCGCGACATCGCGCCGTACCAGGTTGTTCCCGGATTCCGCAGGGCGTGAGCTTCATCGAAGATGATCAGCCGGTAGGCGTCCTTGTCGCTGGAGAGGACGCGGCGGCGGTTCGTGACCTCCGGATTGGCAAGCTGTTCGTCGGCAGCGAACGCCTGATAGCTGACTACCTGTGCAGGAAGCCGGCTCTGGTTCAGTCGGTTTTCCCATTGGTCCTTGAGCTGGGCCGGAACAACGACAAGCACGTGTTGCCCACGCCGGACCGCGTATTCTTCCACGAAGGCGAGGCCAATCTCGGTCTTGCCTGTACCGACGCCGTCGGCGAAAACGACTCCCCGGTGCCGGTTTACGATACTAGTGGCCCGACGAAAGCCATCTTCCTGAAACGGCGCCAGGTTCACTGCTTGCGGCAACTCCTGATCCTCGTCCAATTGGTCGCCGAAGAGCTCTAGGAGAGCGCGGAGGTAGACCGTTCGCGGGTCGATGAGGCCGACGTCGGGGAAGAGGAGGTCGTAGAGATCGTCCTTGTAGTTGCTCGCTTCTTCCCACAACGCGTCGAACCAGTTGACGGCCCGTTTCGCGATCTCGGGATCGTAGTGCACGAGGCCGAGTTCCAGATTCTGCCACATTCCGGCTGCAGTGAGGTTCGCCGACGTGACCAAGGCGGCGCGCGCGTCGATGTGGTCACCGAACAGGTACGCCTTCCCGTGCAGGAACTTCTTGACGTAACGGCGGACATCCACGTTCGGGCGATCGAGCCAGTCCTGGATGGCCAGCAGCTTCTTGAGCGCTCGGCTCTTCGGAAAACGCGCGAGATCTCTTTCCTTGCGAAGGGCCAAGAGCGTTCGCTCGAAGAGGGTCCCGGGGAACTCTCCACCGAGGCCGGAGCTAGGAGCCGTGCCTAGGAGTAGCCGAGTAGCGCGGTCTTCATCGACCGACACTGCGACGTGGTGGAGGCCCCCGAGGTTAACGTAGCCCGTGGCCACCGACAGCTCATGACAATCGTCAAGATTCTTGGTCAGGTAGACGAGGCCATCACCGTGCCCAGTGTCAGCGTGGAGGTTGTCGAGTAGGGACGGGCGTCCTGCCATGGTCAAGTGAGCTGTTCTAGGCGGGCGATGAATGCGGAGCGGTACGCCGGCGCAACTGCATCTTCGGTGAAGTCCCTAAAGATCACATCTAGATCAGCCACCGTCAGGTTCCAGGCACGAGCGATCCGGGCGTCTATGTTGACACGAAGTTCCGTGCGGTCGGCAGGGACGAGGGAACCGTAGTTCACGCCCGTAGCCACCGCGAAGTCGGTGAAGCGGTCGTCAACGGCTGAGAGGCGCGCCGCAGCCTGGGCGATGTCGTGGAAGTCGTCGTCATCGAGTTCGGGGACAAAGAGTCCTTCGAGGAGGAAGAAATTGGCGTGAATCTCGACGAAGCGTCGAGCTTGCCAATCGAAGGGAAGGCTGTTCATGACGCCCAAGCAGACAGCTTGATCGACTGGCGTGCCGTTTGGGAATGCCAAGTACGGCGCGGTGTTGGTCAGAAAAACGCCAGGTGGGATGAGACACGACCTGATTGTCCGCGAATCGGTCGATCGCGCGACGTCCCGAAATGCCACCCGTGCACGTTTGAGTTCTGTTAACACTGCCTTCCGACGACGCGCGACCGGCGTTTGGGACGCGATCAGCGATTTCAAACCCGGCCTGGACTTCCGCACCTTCTTCAGAAGGTCGTCCGTAACCAGGCACGCTCGCTCTCCAGCGCCGCTTGGGTCATACTGGTCGAAGCTCTCGCCCTTCCACAGCGGTTGGCCTTGACTCTGGCCTCGCCAGAATCGCCGATCTTTGGTTTCGTTCAAGTCTCCCTGTACCGGAAAGCTCAACCACTGACCGGCGCCGTATGGGAAGCGATGTCCGGTCCGTAACTTGGCCAACAGGTCAGCCTCGTCCTGAGACCGAAGCATTGGTGTCTCCCGCCCTGGGCCGAACGTGGACGTCGTGAGACGAACGCCCTCCGATGAGGCCTGTCGGTTCCATTCGGTTAGGGACCTAGCCGTCCCGGCTACCTCGATTCGATGCGTATGCCCCGGCGTTGCGCGCTCCGCCACGACCAACGCGATGGAGTATTGCGGATGCGTATCGAAGATCCAGCTCCTGTTGTTCAGCAAGAAGTCAATCCGGTGGGTAACCGAACTCACGTACAGCCACTCCCTGAATCCTTCCGATCCCTTGGTGTTGAAAGCCGTTCGCGGCAGGACTACGCCAATGAAACCGGAACGTCGTACTATGCTCCGATACCGCTGGCAAAAATACTTGTAGAGGTCAGGGAATGCGCCCATCTCATCGTAGTCCCCCGCCGCGAGCGCCGTCCGGGCAATCTCCAGGTCGTTTTGTCGTGCTAGAAGCTGGGCCGGCAAGTCCGGTCGCTCCCGCGCTACTTCGGCCACCGCGGCGTCGCGTTCGGCCTCGCCAAGGCTCTGGATGCCCGGACGCCACATCCCATAGAAGGACAGTTCTTCGACTCGCACTTGCTCCCACGGCGGATTACCGACCACCACATCGAACCCTGGACGTTCCCGGGAGAATACCTGTGGGAAAGCGAGTGGCCAGTGGAGAAACCGATTCTCGTTGGACAGCCTTTGCGCGTGCCTAACGAGCGCTGTGGTATCCTTATCGACTCCCTCGATCACAGCCGCGCCGTGCAGCTCCGTGTGCTGACGGGCGTCGGTCAGCCCAAATTGTTCCGACGTCCACAGGTCGAAGAGGCGCTTCAGACCTGCGGTCACCCGATTCACGTCCTGGTCCGCCTCACGACTGGCCGCGACTTCCTTTGGCGTCCGGTCTTCCATGTCGGCGAGCTTGCGGACGATATCAGTGGCCATATCCAGTTGTCGCTTCACGACATCGGTAAAGAAACCGCCCTTCCCGATGACGGCATGCGAGTCGGCCACTCCGAACAGAGAATCGCCCACCACCACGTTGCGTCCGAGATAGGAGAGGGGGAGTCCCGGCACGAAGGAGGCAAGCCAGAGGGACAGGGTAGCGACCTCGGCACCCATTGGGCTGACGTCCACACCGAACACGCAGTGCTTTACGAGCAGACGCCGTAACAACGACATGTCGTCAATCTCGACCCCAAGGGCGGCAGCGCTCCGCAGCCGGTCCATCGCTGCAACGATGGCAGGCAGCGGGTGCTCGGCCAGGAAGCGCACCGTCCGCTCGGCCAGGGTCTCAGCAACCTGCACGAGGAAGTGGGCGCTCCCGCACGCCGGGTCCACTACAGCAAAGGACAAGAGGTGCCGTGCCGCCTTGTTGGGGTTGGTCTTGGCAAGCTCCGCTACCTCCTTGAGGTGCGATTCGTAGGCTGGTAAGACTGCCCCTGTCACCAGATGGCGCACGATCTCCACCGGCGTGTAGTACACGCCGCCAGCCTTTCGTCCTCCCTGATGCGTTTGCCACAGGAGCCCGCCCGCCTTGATCTCTGCGTCACCTGGCGCTCTGGCGACAACATAGTGGTCTTTCCGAGCGTCATAGCGCACCGCCCGCTTGGTCAGAGACAATCGAAGGCTGAGCAGCGACTCATAGGTGTGCCCAACGTGCGCGATTTCCAGCGTCGAGAAGTCGGCACCGCGCCCGGTTTCCTGGTCCTGGCCTATGGCGACGAGAACCCTCGCGAACTCTGGGTCCCGGAGCTCCATCCGTTCCAGCAACTCGGCGCCGTCAAAGTCGTGAGACGCGAACAGGGCGCCGTCGTATGCCGGTACGTCCCACGCGGGGTTGCCACTTCGCATCGCGCGAACCAAGCGCACGAAGCCGGACCAGAGCGCCGAGGACGCTGGACTCAGCTTGGACTGCGTTTCGTAGGCTTCGCGAACAAGCGACGAGAGTGACACCTGCTTGTACGTCCGATTGTTCATCGGAAGATGGCCGGCGCTCTCACAAAAGAGGATGAAAACGACCCGGAACACCAACGTGAGTGCCGCGCGCTCGAGTTCTTCGCGTTCACTGTCTTTGGTCAGGTCAATCCTGCACTCCTTGGCCCAAGCCTCCATCCCCGCAGCAAGGGCCGGAAGAGCATCCTGACGGATCGTGCGGTCTAATCGTTTGTGGAGCTTGACCCCAAAGTCACGCGCTTCACTTCGAAGAGCCGAGAATCCGCCGTCGGCCAGTGATGAAGGTGCAAGCAGTGCCAAGAATGGCATTCGGTCCTTCCCCAGTAGTGGCGTATCCAGTTCCAACCACTCGGTCGCCGGAGAAGCTGACCCTGCGTCGAAGAGACGGAAGCGACTGCCTTGGGTAAGAATGCCAAAGCGAGTGCCTTGGGCCTCACAGTCGTCTAAGAGAAGGCCCTCCGGGGGCCGTCCCTGCCGGTCAACTCGGGTGAGGTCGCGAGCGGCGGTTTTGGCGTGAATCACCGCGATCGGTCGGCCGTTGTGGCGAGCGAGATGCCCCCGGTTCGGGAGTTGCTGGAGAGTGTAGCCAAGCCCAGTGAGCAGTCGGCGCCACGAATCGCCTGATCTGATGTCCCGGACCTGGTCGCTCGCGGAAGCCCAGCGGGACGGGTTCCCCTTAAGGCGGTATTCAAGCGTGTGCCGCGTCAGGAGACGATTGAGGGTCAGGCCGTCACCCCCGATTCGGATGAGGTCATCGGCGAGTTGGCGGACAGCGTCGAATGCCGGGAGCGTCGCCGCTTGTTGAAGCGAGCCTGCCAGCAGCTCGGCGTTGACTGATTGGATGGGACGATCGCCCAGAGTCGGGCCCAAGACCCAAATCTGGCCTGGGTGTGGTGGGTCATCTGCGATCAACAGGAGTGGCGTGGCGCTGCCCCCGACGCGCTCCCTCCAGCAGACCTGCATGAAGGTGTTGCTCGATCGCTGTGCTACGGCGACTTCGATGGGTCCGATGGCCACGGCCTGGAAGATTCCGGGGCGCACGGACCGGGGGTGGGCGAGGCCGATTTGGGCGAAGTGCTGGATGAGTTCAGATGCATTCACGAGGAGGCGTCAAGGAGGTAGTGAGTGCTTCGGGGAAGATCCTGGGGGTTGCCAGAGATGACGGAATTTGCCTTGGTCAAACCACGTAGGGCCAGCCCAAGATAGGGCAACGTCTTGTCGTAATCCCCGTCACAATCGAGCCTGGCAGCGGGCGCAAGGCTGACTGGTGGGCACCTGCCGAGGGGGTCACGTTGTGACTCCTGAGTTGGCCGTCTGGGCACTGGCACGTAGGCGCCGAAGCCTGGGCGGCGGTTATCCCCTGGTTTGCCGGAGGTTGTCCCTCTGTATTCCGACGATTGCGATCAGCGATTCTGACAAGACGCCGTTAGCGGCAGGCGTGAGCAGGCACACCCACTCCCCCCCCTGTCCTGCGCCTAGTCGTGAGAGGATACCTCGTACCCTAAGGTTACTGCGCCAGTCCCTGACTCTACCTCGGCCTGTTCTTGGCGCTCCAACGGGCGAGCGACTCAGCCCGGGCTCCTGTTCTCTGGTAGCACACTCAGTCTCCCCTGTAGTCGCTCAAGCAGGTCTCTTCCCACTTGTGTCCGTGCGGGTTCGGTGGCACTCAAATCTGGCCGGTCCGAGAGCACATCAAGGACCGCGTATGCCAGGTCGACCTTTGGGGGAACAGCGCTCCCATTGTCTTCGCACCAGCGTCGGATAGCAGAATACCGATTCGATGGTGGGAGATCCTTGTTCCTAAACGGGTGTTTCGGTGTGCCGTACCACTGCCTTATGTGTCGGTTGACTGCTTCTACTAATACGTCTCTATTGACGAGATCCTCCACTTGTTTCAGTGTGCTGTTGCTCGCGGCTATCGAAAATATATCCGCACGAGCCACGCCACAATCACGGAGGAACTTTCGGAGGTCATGGCCGCCGTCATCGTTATCGATGAGATAGATGACTTGAGTCCCATGTCCGACAAGAATCGGGATATGGTAGCGATTCGCCTCAGATAGCCCATGAACCACTTGAAAATCGAGGGAATCTCTGTCCGAAATATCTCTGAAGATTGTGGGTAGAAGAATCATGTCTGAAGGGCCTTCAACAAGCACTGCGTTGCGCAAAGGAAAGAATGCGAGCGCACTGGCGCCCATGCCGAATATTAGTGGAGATAATCCTGGTTTTTTTTTCAGACCAAAAGCGGTTTGAAATCGTGCTGACCGGATCTGAGATATGCGGCTTTACGAGTCGCACACCTGCGCCCAAATCTTCTGGAAGACATCCCATGGAGTGGGTGGAATAGATCACTTGCCTGGCGACCGCTTGACGTGCGAGCATGCTTACCATATCGGCCTGCGCATCATAGTGGAGATGTGTTTCCGCTTCATCGATTAGGAGCAACGGATCTCTAATACTTTGTTGGAGGCAGAAGGCCATGAGTGCGACGAATTGGCGTAGACCATCGCTCCTCTCAGAGATTGTGCTGAATCGGCCTCCTTCATCTTGAATCTGGAGATGAAGATCATAGCCATTGATGCGGAATTCGACTTTCACTTGTGACTGATTCCATTCCTGGGCAAAGACCTCAGCGAGTCGGTGGTTCGCACGAGTCTGCTGTGTATTCACCTCCGCTTGATCGTCGTGCGCTACTGCTTCGTGAAGGGTCGATAGATCGAGCCCCGCAACATCCGCCAGATTTCCGAGCGCTAGCGGTGGGGTGGCATGAACCTCTTGCAAATGATACGTCGACAGAAGATTCCTACTCTCCTCGCTGAATGGTGCGACGACAGGGATTCGTTCGCGTAGGCGATCCACCGCGATTTGAGAAGGGTGTGGCTCTCTCTCAATCTCGACCAACTTTGTCAAGGCCTCAGGCAGCCCTGCTATGTACGCGGGCACCTTGAATGGCAGGTTATCACGCAGTGTTGCAGCCAACTCCGACATCTCAGATATCGACGTGAGCGTGGGTGTTGTCAGTGTTTGTCCCGCCTCTGTATTCTCTAAGTCTGCAATCAGTTCTCTGAGGGAAGCCAGTATATATTGGGAATCGTCATGTTCGAGGACAGCGAGCTTTGGATTATGAACGACCCGAGACATTTGACGAATCGCTTTGATCCGAGGTCTAAGATTTCTCTTGACTGCGGGTCGTAGTTCAAATTTTCTGCCTGTGTGGGCATACTTGGACACAAGTAACCATTTCACTGACTTACCGTCTGGCAAGTCAAGGATAAGGTTGCGGTCTTCGTCGTCCAAGTAGAACGCCCAGACCAACACAGCGCCCGGTGGTTCGTAGTCGCGAGTAAGCTCGCCACGTTCGAATATATTGTCGTGGGTGAGATGCTCTATTGATTGTAGAATCGACGTCTTACCAGCCTCGTTCGGTCCCACCAGCGCCACAAGCTTAGAATCTATCTTGATCGTCTGACTGGACTTGAACCGCTTATAACCGTCTAGTTGTAACCACCTAAGGCGCATTGGATCTTCCTTGTTCCGAGCCGTCAAGGCGCACGCACGTTAGAGAGAACATATGGTGCTAGGAGGCAATAGGGTAGCTACCGTGTTGAGGTACGTTGGTGAGTTGGCCATTGAGCTCCTGGAAGAAATCTCCTTCTCAAGTGCCCGAGCGTTACCGAAACCCCACTAGGACTTGTTAGTGAAGATGGAGCCACTACTAAGCACGCAGTCATCACGCCATTTCTGTGCGCACTTAAGTACCCCGTTGGCATCCGGGAGGCGGGCCATTTCTTACCCCTTGGGAAACTACGGAAGAACATCAGGATGGGGGGCTTGGGGGTGGTAGGCAAGCCAGAGTGCACCGGCTTCCGGTTCCATGGACAGGATGGTGGCTTCTTGAGCGGCAGCTTGCACCGGCGACAAAACAGCAGCACATCGTTGTGCAGGATAGCGGCGGAGCCCACTCCACCACGCTGATCGGCGCCGTGCACGGGAGCGGGGTCACGTTCTGGGCGAGCGGCCAACCGGCGAGCCGAGGTGTCGTGATGGGGAACTGCCACGGCGGCCAGCCCTCGAGGGTCTCCGGAACGCCGCGGCACATCGTGACACGTAACTCCGGTCGCGGTGTAGTGCGCGCTTCCGCGGGTATCGACGAGCCCCGCACCCAGTCCCCCCGACTCGTATGCGGAGAACCTCGCCGACCTGTTCCGTTTTTTCCGAACCCGCCCGGTTCCTGGAGGCCGCACGCGTCAGACGCCCTGCGGAGCACTGCCCTTGAAGAGGATCCTTCTTCTCCGTCACGCCAAGTCCGATTGGCATGACTACACGGTCCCGGACTTCGACCGTCCGCTCTCGCCCCGCGGGCGCGACGCCGCACCCCAGGTCGCGGCCTGGATGCGGAAGCACCGGCTGTTCCCCGACCGAGTGCTGTGCTCGGCGGCGCGGCGCACGAGGGAGACGTGGGAGCTGATGGCGCCAGCGCTCGGACATGAGGCCTCCGTCGCCCATAGCAGGGCGCTCTATCACGCGTCGAGGCGGGCGATCCTCAGCCATCTGACGAGAGAGGACGACACGGCGGACACGATCGCCGTCGTCGGGCACAACCCGGGAATCGCCGAGTTCGCCTCCTACTACGCCGTCTTCGGCGACGAAGAGGATATCGCACGGATCCGGCTCAAGTACCCCACGGGAGCACTGGCAGTCATCTCCTTCCGCATAGACCGGTGGGCCGATCTACCGGGAGCGCACGGTACCCTTGAGCACCATGTGCGCCCGAGGGAGCTCGAGTAACTCGTCCTCCGGCGCCTCTTCCCGGTCCGGCGGGACGCCGCCGGGACCTCGATAGATCCACCGGGGCCGCGGCCGGCCCCTGGCCCGGAGCCTGCCCGGCCGCGGCGCTCCAGCCTCCTGCGGGCCCTTCCTACTCCGGTTCCGGCATGAGCACGAACTCGGGGTAGGCGTCGATGCCGAGCTCGGCCACGTCCTGTCCCATCTCCTCGACCTTCTGGGAGACGCGAACGCCCATCGTCTTCTCGAGCACCCGCCACACGACCCACGAAGTGCCGAACGCGAAGCCCGTTATGGAGAGCACACCGAGCAGTTGCGTGACGATGTCGGCTCCGGCCGCGATGACCGTGGCGAGCGTGCCCCAGACGCCGGCGAAGAGGTGGGCCGGCACCGCGCCCACCACGTCGTCCACCTTGAGCCTCTCCAGGAGCTTCATGGAGGCGGTGCAGATCACCCCGCCCACCGCGCCGATCGCGATCGCCCAGTAGTGGGTGGTGATGTCCGGGCCCGCGGTGATGGAGACGAGACCCGCGATGGCGCCGTTCAGGCCGGCCAGCAGGTCGACGCGACCGAGGATCGGCCGCGAGACCGCGATGGCCGCGATGGTCCCGGCCGCGGCCGCCAGGTTCGTGTTGACCAGCACGTGGGCCATGGCGAGCACGTCGATCGCGCCGCCGAGGGCGAGCTGGGAGCCGCCGTTGAAGCCGAACCAGCCGAACCAGAGGATGAACACCCCGAGGGTGACCACAGGTACGTTCGAGGGAGGCGTGCTCGTGACCGTGCCGTCCGTGCGGAACTTGTGGCGCCTTGGGCCGACCACGAGCGCCCCGGCGAGCGCGGCGGCCCCGCCGGTGCAGTGCACGATGCTCGAGCCGGCGAAGTCCTGGAATCCCATCGCGCCCAGCCAGCCGCCGCCCCAGGTCCAGGCGCCGACGATCGGATAGATGAACGCGGTCAGCACGAGCGTGAACACGAAGAACGACCAGAGTCTGACCCGCTCGGCCAGCGCCCCGGAGACGATGGAGCCCGCGGTCGCCACGAAGACCATCTGGAAGAACCAGTCGGACATGACCGCGTAGTCGGTCGCGACCACGATTTCGCGCGCGCCCTCGGCGCCCGCGAGCAGCGCGAGCTCGTCAGCCGAGGGGCTTCGGAAGAAGCTGAACGACCCGATCAGGCTGCCCACGTCCACGTACATCAGGTTGTAGCCGATGACGTAGTAGGCCATTCCCGCGATCGCGTACAGCCCGATGTTCTTGAGGCAGATGACCGAGGCGTTCTTGGTGCGGACGGAGCCGGACTCGAGCATCGTGAATCCGGCCGCCATCCACATCACCAGCGCGCCCCACAGAAGGAACGAGAACGTGTTGAAGATGAACTGAAGCTCCGCCCCAGAAAGCTCGCTCATGCCCCACCTCCGTCGCCGCCGGCCCAGGGCCGGACGTGGTCGTCTCAAGAAACATCCATACTACGGTCCAATCGTTGCAAGTCGAGGACTGACGTAACCGCGCGTCCGGTCGCTCGATTCGGGCCCGGCGGCGGCCCCTGCACGCCTTGCGCGCCAGAAGGCCCCCGGGTAACGATCCCGAGGCACAACGAAGGCGCCGGACGGCGCCTCATGTCCCGGGAGATGCACATGCCGAACCCGCTCGACCCCCCGGCGACCGGACCGCTCCGGTTCGCCGCCCAGGTGCTCTTTGCCGCGCTTCTCGCTCCGAGCTTGCTCGCGGCTCAGGATCCGGTCCGGGACGGGCCGGCGCGCCCCGACGGCCTGCGGCTGGCCGGCGTGCTGGGCGGACTGGAGATGACGGCGGCCGACAGCGCCGTTCAGGCGATCGTCGACCGCTTGGACTTCGAAAGCTACAAGGAGCTGGTCCGCGGCCTCACCCGCTTCGGCGACCGGGAGCAGGGCACGGAGCGGAACGCGCGGGCGATCGACTGGATCGAGGAGCAGCTCCGTGGCTGGGGCCTGGAGACGGCGCGCGTCCATTACGAGTACACCCCTCGCGGGGCCGCGGAGGCCGAGCCCCGAGAGCAGGTGTACGCCACCAAAGTCGGAAGCGAGGTGCCCGGGGAGATGTACATCCTCGGAGCGCACATGGACGGCCGCGGGGGTGGCGAGGCGGCGAACGACAACGCGTCGGGCACGGCTCTCGTCATGGAAATCGCCCGCGTGCTCGCCTCGCCCGACGTCCGCACGGCCCGGTCCGTCCGCTTCGCCCTGTGGAACAACGAGGAGACGGGGCTCAACGGGGCGAGGGCCTACGTGGAGCAGCGTGCTTCACTCCAGGGGATCGAGGACACGGCCGGATCGGGGCGCTATCCGGAGCCCACGTGGCTCGGCATGATCCAGCACGACATGATGATGTGGGACCACGGCAACCCTGTGACGCACGAACAGGCGCTGGATGCGGACGTGGACATCGAGTTCCAGCTGGCCTCGGAAAAAGCCCAGGAGTCGGCGGCCCTCGCCCTCGCGCTCCTCAACTCCAACCGCATGTTCGCCACGGACTATCCGGCCGTGGTGAGCAACGCCATGAGCAACACCGACTCGAGCGCGTTCCAGGATCTCGTGGCGGCAGTGAGCTTGCGCGAGAACCGACGTCTCTACGAAACGGGCAACGGGGCCAATCCCCACTGGCATCAGCCCACCGATCTCTACGTCACGTTCTCGGACCGGGACTTCCGACTGGGCTTCAACGCGGCCCAGACGACGCTCGGCACCGTGGCGAGGCTCGTGGACGGGCGCATCGTGGCCGGGCGCTAGGCTTGCTCCTCCGAGTCGTCGCGCCGCGTGGCGTGCCTCTCCGGCGTCCTCCAGCTGCTCCGGGCGTATGTCCCCGCCGGACGGAAGTGTCCGGGCCCTCGGGCGCGGCCCAAGATCCGCCGGCCCCGGCGGGTCACCCCGGCTCCTGAGCCGGCGGCGCCCGTTGCAACCTTCCCCCGCCGCCGGCGCGTCTGATGGGCTGGCCGGTGCGTCGGGTTTTACGGAATCGCCGGACCGCGCGTCCCATGGCAGACGACGACGAACCGGGGAACCGAGGAGGATCGCAATGTCGAGGAAGTGGAAGGCGGAAGGCGGGCGGGCGAGAAGGGCCGGCGCGGCGCTCTGGGTGGCCGCGCTGCTCGTCGCGGTGGCGGCGGTGCCCGCGCTGGAGGCACAGGAACGAGACCGCGGCCGGGACTGGAGGGGCTTCGACCGTCCCCTGATGCGCCTGCAGGGCAACGCGATGTCCAGGGCGCTGCTCGGGATCAGGCTGAGCACGCGCCCGGCGGATGCGGACGCTGAGGGAGCCGAGGTGCACGGGGTCACCGAGGACGGCCCGGCCGACCAAGCGGGGATCCGGGAAGGAGACATCATCACAACGCTGGACGGCCAGAGCCTGCTCGAGCCCCTCGCCGACGCGGAGCTCGAGGAGCGCGTCGATGCCGACCGCTCGGTGCCCAGTCAGCGGTTGCTGCTGCTGGCGCGTGGGCTGGAGCCGGGCGAGGAGGTCGTGGTGGCGTACGTGCGCGACGGCCAGACGGCGGAGGTGGCCGTCGAGCCTCAGGTGGCCTGGATGGGGCGGAGGTTCGACGCCGACCGGGTCCGGGAGGTGATCGAAAGAGCCCGCGAGGCGGCGGAGCGGATGCGGATCCCGGCGGTGGGGCGCGGCGCCCCGCACGGCATCAGCCTGGCGACGCTGAACCCTGAGCTGGGCCGCTACTTCGGCGCCGAGAGCGGCGCGCTGGTGACCGCGGCCGACGAAGACAACCCGCTCGGGCTCGAGGCCGGGGACGTGATTCTCTCAATCGACGGCCGCGCTGTCGACTCGGCCGGCGACGCCCGCCGGATCCTGCGCTCCTACGAGGAGGGTGAGGAGATGACTCTGACGATCCTGCGCGAGCGGGCCGAGATGCAGGTGAGCGGCGCGGTCGAGGATCGGGTGCGCCCGCGCCGCCGCGGCGCCCGGCGCTGAGTTCCTTTGGGCGCGGCCGGCCGCAGGGCGTCGGTCGGCCCCGGGCTGTCCAGACGGGGCATGGTCTGCCGAGTTTGCGGCCGACCGACGTAGCCAGCTCTCGAAGGGCATGTCCCCGCAGGTCCCAGGGCATGGGATCGGGTGGAGAGAGGCGGCGGAGGGTGCCACCAGCCACTCGCTCGAGTGAGTCGAGCATGCCCGAGTCGGCCAGACGCGCAATCCCGGCATGATGCCGTCGACAAGCTCTGCAGCGACCGCGCCGCCAGCGGCTTTGAGGGCCCGGCTGGCAGGGTCTGAGGGATGCGTTCTCAGGCGGTATATTGGACTGTTGAGAACTCGCGCTGACCGAGAATTGCACGAACTGCACCGAATCTTCTCGTCTTTTCCCTTGCCGAGCGCCTCGGCACACTGCGCGCCCAGCAACGACAGGACATGGGCCTAGTGGCCTGCGGAACCGGGAACTACGCGGCGTTCCACGTGGACGAACCGTTCAGCGAAGGGAACGCCGGCGCGCACTCCACCAGGGATTTCTGCTACTACAATGTGCTCCGGGTGTGGAAGGACATGGATCCCTCCTTTCCCTTCCTCGATTCGCACGGGAAGGGCTACGACGTCAGGGACGGCAGCGACTGGGAGGGCACGCTCGAGGCTCGCATTCGTGGGCGCCTGCGCGACGCACAGAACCTGGTTCTCTTCCTAAGTTCGGCCACGAAGCACTCGCGGGCGCTCCGGGAAGAGGTGGACTACGGAGTCAACGGCCTCGGACTGCCGATCATCGTGGTGTATCCGGATTGCAGTGAGAGGTCCGACATCGTCCTCTGCGAGTCCAGCCGAGTAAGGAAGGAGATCGAGGACCTGTGGGGCAGGTTGCCCGGGCTCCGGGACTCGATGGAGAGGGTTCCCACGATTCACGTTCCGAACAAGAAGCAGCTGATCCGTCATGCGCTGCAAACCGATGACTTCAAGGCGGGCACCAAAGGGAAGCCCGGGATCTCCTTCTATCCGTGCTAGCGTCTTGGTCACCGAATCACCTTCTGCGTAGGGAGGGGTGTGTCAAGCACTCCTACGTCTATGTGTGAGTGTAATTCATTGCTATATAATGACTTGTGGCACTACCACGTAAGTCAATATCACTTTGGGTAAGCAGGCCGGTTTTCGTAGCCGAGCCTGTGTTAGCTAAGGCAACCGGGCGGGGCGGGTGTTCCAGGACAGAGCCACGCCCCGCAGTTCTCGTTGGCACCGATCAGCACGTGCGTGCCAGTAGGTGTCGGCGATACTGGGAGGTCCATCTCAAGGCATCACCCCCAAGCACCCTTTTTCGTCTAGTGTTAGGAGCGCGTTGTCGTTAGAGACTTGGTTGAACTGTCCGATGTGGAGCTTGTTGAGAAAGTCCTTGCTGGCCAGCTTGTTGCCCAAGATCCTACAGACGACCCTGGCATTGCCCGGCTGGAGCGAATCAAGACAAACGGCGCGAGGGTGCAACAGATGAGTAAACGAGGGAGTTCCTATGCAAGCTGACGATCACGCCGTCGAGGAAATATTGGCCGAAGGACGCCGCTTCATGGTGCCGCTCTATCAACGTAAGTATCAGTGGCATGACTCCCAGATCATCCCGTTTTGGGAGGATGTTGAAGCGAAAGCAGTTGAAGTCCTAGAAGGTGCGAGCAAGTTTCAGCATTACATGGGGGCGCTGATCTTGTCGCCCATTGGCGAAGCTGCACAGATCGGTGTAACGCCCAAAGTCCAGGTCGTAGATGGCCAGCAACGCCTCACGACTTTCCAACTATTTCTCGCTGCCATTCGAGAGGTTTCCCGAGACTATGAGTGTAATGCTGTCGTGGAGCATGTCGGCGATTATCTCTTCAACAAACTGAAGTCGAAGGACACGCATAGGCTAACTAAGTTCAAGCTAACACCGACCCCTTCCGATCAATCGGTCTTTTTCGACATCGTGAAAGAGGAATACAGCACGATCAGGATCCGATATCGCAAGTACTTCTGGGGTGGACGTGTCCCAAAGAACACCCAAATTCGTGCATTGCGCGCGTACGAACAGTTCTATCGACTTATCCACCACTTCGCTAAATTTGGATCTGTCGAATTGAATACGGACAGTAACGAAAGTAATGATGCCCAAGTCATCACGGATGAGACTGATACTAATCAAGCTATCCAAAGGCGCCTGGAAGCCATGCTCACGGCGCTCCTCAATCGCATGAAATTAGTCGTCATAATTCTGGGAGAAGATGATGATGCGCAGGTCATATTTGAGACTCTAAATTCGAAGGGAGAACCGTTGCTCGCCATGGATCTCGTGCGAAACAATATCTTCTATCGCGCGGAGCGCGAGCAAGCGGAAGTCGAAGATCTTTATCAAGAGCTATGGGATCCATTCGATCAGCCTTGGTGGAGGGAACCAGCGCCTTTCGCTCGTCCCAAGCGACCTCGAATCGACCATTTTCTTGCCCATGTACTAGCGGCTGAAAGTGGTCAGAGAATATCGATGCGTGAACTCTACGCCGAGTATCGATCCTTCGCGGTGCCCAAGGGTAATCCACGATTCCAAAGCGTCGAGGATGAACTCCGAGTGCTTGGGAAATATTCACCCAGCTACGAGACTCTCGAAGGGCGCCTTGCGGAAGACGTGGATTTACACTGGCTAGGGAGAAAACTCTCGGCGTGGCAGGTCACTACGGCCTATCCAATCGCGATGCAGGTCAGCGGAAGCCGTATAGACAAGAATGAGATGCGTATTCTGTACCGGTTAATCTATTCGTACATCGTCCGCCGTGCGCTATCTGGCTTGACGGCCAAGAATCTCAATCGGGTGTTCCACAGTATTTCGCAGGCCTTTTTGGAGGAAGGCCCTTCCAAGGATACCTTGGAAAACTACTTCGCGGATAGAGTCGGTGACAGCACTCGTTTTCCGGGTGACCATGAATTCCGCCAAGGGATCGTTTCCAAGCCCGCGTACACTCTCGCTCCGCAGACTCGGATCAAGGATGTCCTATGGGAATTGGAAGAGGCTAGTCGTTCGACGTTCGCTGAAACGACCCCAATGCCTCCCAGACTGTGGACAGAACACGTGCTTCCCATTTCATGGACTGAGGATTGGCCATTTGAGGACGGGGAATTCGTTGAACGCTGGTCGAATGACCCGAAGGTTGAGAGTCGCAATAGGCTACTCCACACCCTTGGTAATCTTACTTTATTGACGGACATTCTGAATATCTCGGCCGGAAACAAAGGATTTCTTGAAAAGCGCGATAAGCTTGAAGAACACACTGGGTTATTTCTCAACAAATGGTTCCTAAAGCAGAATGAGTGGCACGAGATTCACATCAGGGAACGTAGCGAAGCTCTAGCAGATATGGCCGTGAAGATCTGGCCGTCGCTCACAGTTCCAGAAATCGAACCAGACCGAGCGGATGACTCGTGATTACCGCGCTAATTGTGTCCAGGGTATAGAGTTTCTGTACTACGCTCCGTGAAGACGGTCCGGTGCTTGGACCTGCATTCGCGGGTATACAGGCTTCCCGCGCGGTTGTCGGGTCCTCCAGTGTCAGTTCCCGCAACGGGTACGGTGCAGGACGGACGACTGGAATGGTAGAGAGATAGTGATGGGTGTCCGGTGCGGGCGGTTGTGGGCGGCGTTCCTCGTGGCCATGGCGTGCGCGTTCGGCCGCGCGGAGGCGGCCGGGCAGCTCGGGCCCCGGTCCGCCGAGGAGTGGATCCGACTGATGGAGCGGCCCGAACGGGTCGCCACGCTCCGGATCGACGAGATCATCTCCAGGCTCGGGCTCGGTCCGGGCGATGTCGTGGCCGACATCGGCGCGGGGGCGGGGACGTTCAGCCTGCCTTTCGCACGTGCGGTCGCTCCCGGAGGCACGGTCTACGCCGTGGAGATCGACCCCGAGCTCGTGGCCTACATCGAGGAGCGGGCCGAGACCGAGGGGGTGCGGAACGTGGCCGGCGTGCTCGGGGAGTTCACGGATCCGGCGCTTCCCGCCCGGGACGTCGACTTGGCCTTCTTTCACGACGTGCTGCACCACGTCGAGGACCGCGCGGGCTATCTCGAGAACCTCGCGGGCTACATCGGGCCCGAGGGCAGGGTAGTGGTGATCGAGAACCCGCGGTCCCACCAGGACCCGGAGCAGAGCGAGATGCACCTGAGCCGCGAGGAGGTGGACCGGTGGATGGCCGACGCCGGCTTCGGCGTGAGCGAGGAGCACGACCTCTTCGGCGGCGGCAAGTGGTTCGTCGTGTACTCGAGGAGGTGACCCCGCACGGGTTCCGCTAGCGTCTTCGCCGGCCCGCGCCCGAGCCCCTCGGCGCGCGTGTGGCCGGTCGGTGCGGGTTCGGTGGCGCGACAGACGGCCAGCGCCGACCTTACTCATGACCCGGCGGTAGCCGGTACGTGACGACATCCCGTGGGCGAGGTGCATATGGCCATCAAGGGGACGTTCGCGGGTGCGCTAGCGCTCGCGCTATCTGCTCTTTCCGGTCCGGACGGCGCCGCGGCGCAGGAGCCGTCCTACACGAGCAACGGCGATCCGGCCCTGGCCCTTCTCATTGCCGAAGCGCTCGAGGGCAACCCGCGCGTCCTGGGGGCGCTCTCGGAGGCCCGGGCCGCGCGCGCCAGGATCGCGCAGGCTTCCGCGCTGCCCGATCCGATGCTCGGCTTCACCCAGCACCTGCGCGGCCCCGAGACCCGGGTCGGGCCGCAGACCTCGGCCGTGTCGCTGAGCCAGGCGTTCCCGTGGTTCGGGACGCTGTCGGACCGGAGGGACATAGCGGAGGCCGAGGCAGGCGGCCGTGACGAGGCCTACCGGGAGCAGAGGGCCGAGATCGTGCGACAGGTCAAGTGGGCCTACTACGATCTCGCGTACCTGGACGAGGCGCTCCGGATCACGGACGAGGAAGAGCAGCTCCTGCGCCACTACGAGGGGCTCGCCCAGGCGCGCTACTCGCAGGGCTTCGGGCAGCAGCAGGCGGTCCTCAAGCTGCAGGCCGAGGTCACGCGCGTCCTGAGCCGGCGCCGGGAGCTCCTAAGGCAGCGGACCGACTTCGAGGCCGCGCTCAACATCCTCGCGAACCGGCCGGTGGACGCCCCGGTTCCGGCGGTGGAGATGGGCGAGCGCCCCCCAGCCCAAGTCGACGGCGAGCGGCTGCGCGAGACCGGACTCGACGCCCGGCCCGAGGTCATGCGGGCGCGGCTCGGGATCGAGCGGGGCGAGCGTGCCGTCGGCCTGGCGCGTCGCCGCTACGGGCCCGACTTCTCGATCGGCCTCGCCTGGGGGAGCGTGCTCGAGCGGCGGGACGAGCAGGGCCGCTCCGCTCCGCCCCCGGACAACGGACGCGACTCCTACAGCCTCACCCTGGGCGCTAGCATCCCCGTCTTCAGATCCAGCTACGACGCGGGGGTGCGCGAGGCCCGGGCGCGCCTCTCGGCCGCCGAGGAGGCGTACCGGGACGCGGTCAACGCCGTGGCCCTGGACGTCCGCCGCACCGCGTTCCGTCTGACGACCATCGAGGACCAGTTGGGCCTCTTCGAGCGCGCCCTGCTGCCGCAGGCGGAGCAGGCGCTGAGCGCCAGCGAGGAGGCGTACTCGGCCGGCGTCGGGGGCGTGCTCGAGCTGCTGGACAGCGAGGAGATCCTTCTGGACGTCCGGCTTGGCCTGGCGCGCATGCGGGCCGACTACATGAAGGCGCTGG
Source organism: Gemmatimonadota bacterium (assembly GCA_028875075.1). Classification (GTDB taxonomy): domain Bacteria; phylum Gemmatimonadota; class Gemmatimonadetes; order Longimicrobiales; family Gaopeijiaceae; genus UBA2988. The sequence continues at coordinate 27,913 of JAPPGF010000009.1, forward strand.
CCGACATGGAGCGGGCCATCGGCTCGGCGTTTCCCGAGGAGGAGGGATCGTCATGAGGAACACGAAGGCACTCTACGGCGGGGCCTTCCTCGCGCTGGGCGTCCTGGCCGGCGCGGGCGGGGCGCTGCTCCTCTCGGGCGGCCGCTCGGACGACTCGCCGCCGGGGGGCGGAGCCGACGGGGAAGCCCCGGCCGTCCAGACGGACGCGGACGGGCGCAGGATCCTCTACTGGCGCGCCCCGATGGACCCGAACTACACCTCCGACCGCCCGGGCAAGTCGCCGATGGGCATGGACCTGGTCCCGGTCTACGAGGACGACGCCCTCGCGGACGGCCAAGTCCGGGTGAGTCCGAGCTTCCTGCAGAACTTCGCCGTGCGGACGGCCGAGGTCGCGCGCGGCTCGGTGCCCGTCTCGATCCGGACGGTCGGCATCCTGGCGCACAACGAGGAGCGGCTGGTCTCGGTCCAGACCAAGTACGAGGGCTGGATCGAGCGGGCCAGCGTCAACAACGTCGGCGAGACGGTCGAGCGGGGCGACGTCCTCTTCGAGATCTACAGCCCCGAGCTCCTCACGACGCAGCGCGAGTTCCTGGGCGCGATGGACTACGTACGGCGCCTGAGAGACGGCGGGGCCTACCGGGAGGCCGTCGCCCGGGCCGAATCGCTGCTGGAGGCGACCCGCGAGCGGCTGCTCTACTGGGACATGACCGAGGCGCAGATCGACGAGCTCGCCCGCTCGCGCACGGTCTCGCGCACGATCCGCGTCTTCGCACCCGCCACGGGCTTCATCGTCGACAAGCTGGGCGACTCGCTCGAGGGCATGAAGCTCGAGCCCGGGATGAGTATCCTCAAGATCGCCGACCACTCCATGCTCTGGGCCGAGACGGAGTTCTACGAGGGCGACCTGAGGCACGTCGCCGAGGGAGGGGCCGTCGAGATCGAGGCCGACGCCTTCCCGGGCCGGACCTGGGACGGGAGGATCCTGTTCTTCCGCCCGGCGCTCAACGCCCAGACGAGGACGCTCAGCGCGTTCGTGGAGGTGGACAACCGCGACCTGTTGCTCCGTCCCGGCATGTACGTCGACGTCACGGCGCGGGCCGGAGGAGCGACGGACGCGCTCATGGTCGCCTCCGAGGCGGTGATCCACAGCGGAGCGCGCGCGGTGGTCATCGTGGCCAGGGGCGGCGGCGTCTTCGAGCCCAGGGAGGTCCAGCTCGGCACCGAGGGCGAGGGGTTGCAGGAGGTGAGCTCGGGGCTCGAGGCGGGAGAGCAGGTGCTCGTCTCGTCTCAGTTCCTGATCGACACCGACGCCAACCTCAAGGCAGCCATCTCGCAGCTGCTGGGCAGCGCGGAGGCCGGGCCGTCGGGCACCCAGGAGATGCCGGGCATGTCGGATATGCCGGCCACGGACGAGATGCCGGCTATGCCCATGCCCGGTATGCCGGCTACGCACGAGATGCCGGGCATGCCCGATGAGCCGGCTGCGGAGGAGATGCCGGACATGCCGGCCGACGACGAGCAGATGCCGGGCGGACACGACATGGGCGCCCCGGGCGGGGAGCCCGAGGGCGGGGCACGGGCCACGCCCGACGGTCGCTGAGCGGGACGACCGGCCGGTGTTCGCGCGCGTAATCGACGGCTCCATCCGGAACCGGCCGCTCGTCCTGGTCGGCGCCATGGCCGTCGTGCTCGGGGGCGTCTACGCGCTCGGCAGGACGCCCGTCGACGCGATCCCGGACCTTTCCGATGTCCAGGTCATCATCCAGACGGATTATCCCGGCCAGGCGCCCCGGATCGTCGAGGATCAGGTCACCTACCCGGTGGCCACGCAGATGCTGGCGGCGCCGTTCGCCGAGGTCGTGCGCGGCTACTCGTTCTTCGGGGTCTCGTTCGTGTACGTGATCTTCGAGGACGGAACCGACCTCTACTGGGCCAGGAGTCGGGTCCTCGAGTACCTGAACACGCTCTCGGGGCAGCTGCCGCCGGGCGTCACGCCGCGCCTGGGCCCGGACGCCACCGGCGTGGGCTGGGCCTTCGTCTACGCGCTCAGGTCGGACCGCCACGACCTGGGCGAGCTCCGCTCGATCCAGGACTGGTTCCTCAAGTACGAGCTCACGGCGGTCCCTGGGGTCTCGGAGGTCGCGAGCGTGGGCGGCTTCGTGCGGCAGTACCAGATCACGGTCGACCCCAACCGGCTGCGCGCCTACGACCTCTCCATCTCGGCCATCCGCGCGGCGATCCAGGAGAGCAACAGCGACGTCGGCGGCGGCCTGATCGAGGTCGCCGAGAGCGAGTTCATGATCCGGGGCCTCGGCTACATCCGCTCGGTCGAGGACATACGCTCGATCGGGCTCGGCGTGAGCGCCGAGGGAACGCCGATCCTGCTCGAGGACGTGGCGCGCGTGAGCCTGGGGCCCGAGGGCCGGCGCGGGCTCGCCGAATGGAACGGGGAAGGGGAGACGGTCGGGGGCATCGTCGTGGTGCGCTCGGGCGCCGACGTGCGCGAGGTGATCCGGGGCGTCAAGGCGAGGCTGGCCGAGATCGAGCCCGGGCTGCCGGAAGGGGTCCAGGTGGAGGTGGCCTACGACCGCACGGCGCTGATCGACCGCGCGGTCGGGAGCATCCGCACAAGCCTCGCGCAGCAGCTCGTGATCGTGGGCCTGATCTGCCTGCTCTTCCTATTCCACCTCCGGAGCGGGTTCGTCGCCGTGATCGCCCTGCCGGTGGGCATCCTCATGGCGCTGATCGTGGCGCGACTGCAGGGGCTCACGCTGAACATCATGTCGCTCGGGGGGATCGCGGTCGCGATCGGCACGATGGTGGACGCCGGGATCGTGTTGGTCGAGAACGCCCACAAGCACCTGGCCCGTGACGGCGGCCGGCGGCCGCACTGGGAGGTGGTCGCCTCGGCGGCCAAGGAGGTGGGCCCCTCGCTCTTCCTCGCCCTGCTCGTGATCACGGTCTCGTTCGTGCCAGTCTTCGCCCTGGAGGCGCAGGAGGGGCGGCTCTTCAAGCCGCTCGCGTTCACGAAGACCTACGCGATGGCGTCGGCCGCGCTGCTCTCGCTCACGCTGGTCCCGGTGCTCGTGGGCTACTGGGTGAGGGGCAACATCCGCCCCCCCTCGGCCACGCCCCTGGGGAGGATGCTCGCCCGGACGTACGGGCCGCTCCTAGGCCTGGTGCTCAGGCGCCGCGCTTGGGTCCTGGGCGCCGCGGCGGCGGCCCTCGTGGCCACCGCGGTGCCGCTCTCGCGCCTGGGCTCGGAGTTCATGCCGCCGCTCTGGGAGGGCGACCTGCTCTACATGCCCACGACCCTGCCCGGGGTCTCGATCACGGAGGCGCGGGAGATCCTCCAGCAGACGGACCGGATCATCTACACCTTCCCCGAGGTCCGCCACGTCTTCGGCAAGGTCGGCCGCGCGGACTCGGCGACCGACCCCGCGCCGCTCTCCATGCTCGAGACCACCATCGCGCTCAGGCCCCGCGAGGAGTGGAGGGAGGGGATGACGCCCGAGCGGCTGATCGAGGAGCTGGACGCCGCGCTCCAGATCCCCGGGCTAACGAACGCCTGGACGATGCCGATCAGGAGCCGGATCGACATGCTCTCGACCGGCATCCGCACCCCCGTGGGGATCAAGATCGGCGGCCCCGACCTGACCGAGCTCGAGCGGCTCGGGCGCGAGATCGAAGACGTGCTCCGGGAGCTTCCCGGAACCGCGAGCGTGTACGCCGATCGCGTCATGGGCGGCAACTACCTGGACTTCGCCATCGACCGCGAGGCCATCGCCCGGCACGGGTTGACCGTGAGGGACGTGCAGGAGGTGATCCAGACGGCGATCGGCGGGATGAACGTCACGACCACGGTCGAGGGCCTCACCCGCCACCCGGTGAACCTCCGCTACAGCCGCGAGCTCCGAGACGACCTGCCCGCGCTGAGGGAGGTCCTCGTGACGACGTCCGAAGGGCACCAGGTGCCGCTCGGGCAGCTGGCCGGCATCGAGTACGTGGTGGGGCCGCCCAGCATCAAGAGCGAGGGCGCGAGGCCCAACGCCTGGGTCTACGTCGACCTGCGCGACGTTGACGTCGGCAGCTACGTGGAGAGCGCGCAGGAGGCGGTCGTCGCCGGGGTGCAGCTGCCGCCCGGCTACACGTTGGCCTGGAGCGGGCAGTACGAGTACCTGGAGCGCGCCCAGCGCCGGCTGATGTTCGTGATCCCGCTCACGCTGCTCCTGATCTTCGTCCTGATCTACCTGACCAACCGCTCGGTCGCCGAGACCCTGCTCGTGCTAGCGGGCGTCCCGTTCGCAGTCGCGGGCTCCTTCTGGCTGCTCCACGTGCTCGACTACGAGCTGAGCATCGCCGTCTGGATCGGGATCATCGCGCTGGCCGGCCTCTACGCCGAGACCGCGATCGTGTTCTTGCTCTACCTGAAGCTCTCGCTTGGGGAGTACCGCGAGCGCGGGCTGCTGAAGGACCGCGCCGCGCTCGCGGCCGCGATCCGCGACGGCTCGATCAAGCGCGTGCGCCCGGTGATGATGACGATCGCGACCGACGTGATCGGGCTGCTTCCGATCATGTGGAGCGCGGGCGCGGGGGCCGACGTCATGAAGCGGATCGCGGCGCCCCTGGTCGGCGGGGTCGTGACGTCGGGCGCCGTGGTGCTCCTGCTGTTTCCAGTGGTCTACTACCTGTGGCGCTCCCGCGGGCTGCCGGAGGCGCCGGAGGAAGCAGCGCTCGCGGGCTAGAGTGGCCCGGGCCGTGGGCCGGGCTGGGCACCCAGCAGATGATTTAACGCGGTTCGTGGGGCGTCTATCGGAACACAAAGGGAGTGGCGACGATTGATGTATTTTATTTTGTGAGACATCGGAGAACGTCGCGCCATGTTGCGAGTTAAGATTTGCGGTATTACTAGACGGGAGGATGCTTTGGCTGCAGCGCGAGCTGGAGCCGATGCCATTGGTCTAAATTTTTGTAAAGAATCAGTTCGCTACGTAACGGCTGAACAAGGAATCCTTATCACGAAACAGTTGCCACCATTTCTTTCTGTGGTTGGCGTGTTTGTGAATGCCAAAAGGGACGAGATACTACGCACTGCGGAACTTTGCCGTTTAGACTATATTCAATTGCACGACGATACCCCGGATGCCTTTAGGAATCTACCTGTCAGAACCATCAAGACTGTGCGAGTAGGTGACGTAGAAGATTTACGCGGCCTGGAACGTTACCCAGTGGATGCATTGCTCTTGGACGCTAAGGTCGGGGGTCAATATGGTGGTACAGGTCAGTGTTTTGACTGGTCGCTGCTCAACGGATTTGTGACGTCTGCGCCGCTGATTCTGGCGGGAGGGTTAAGGCCGGACAATATAGCACGCGCGGTAGAGGCCACTAATCCGCAAGCGGTGGATGTGTCTAGCGGTGTAGAATCCACGCCGGGCATCAAGAGTTACGACAAGATGCAAGCGTTTGTACAAAACGCTCATAGCGTGTCCTCTTAGCCTTCTTGGCGTGCCGTCTCTGAGGGTCCTGCCGGGAAATCGGCAGGGATACCCTGCCTGTTCTCACGTGCCGTTGGCTTAGCCCCGGACGTCGGTGACCAGCTTGTACGGCCTGCCGCATCCCATACACGTGACCGTTATGTCCACCAGGAGTCGCGGCAAACTATTCCGCTTACCGCAACCGGGACACTGAACGACGCGCTTGCCCAGCGCGGGCTCGAGGAAGCCAGAGCGAGGTGTCCGGCCGAGTTGGATGGGCCACCTGAGAGCCGCCACATCGAGGACCTTCACGATCGTCATGAGGGGAGCTTCGAAGAATTCCTTTCCGGGGTTTACGCGCGAGTCTTTCAGAGCCTCATGGGCGAAACCCTCGGCCTGGTCTCGATCCGAGACGTGAACGAAGTACACCAACTCGAACGGCCGGTACACGGACGTCGACTGGCTGAGGCTCGTCACACGCTTCAGTGGGGACACCTTGGTTAGGCCGACCTTGAAGACGGGATCTGCGAAGCACGGATTTCGCGTTGCGTACACCCATCCCACCCGCTTGTACTCCCGCCTCCTTTTGTCGAACGAGGCGACGCGCGCGACGCTCTGCATGACGGGGTGAATCCACATCGACTGTCTCACGCGCACGGAGCGACCGTATCGTCTGTCAGAACGATACGGTCGCGGTCATCGAAATCGTCCGAGGCGCGCCCAGCCAGGCTGCGTTTTCGGTGATCGCGGACAGATAGGGATTGTCGAGCACGTTGTTCGCCACGATCGAGAACTCCGTCGAGCGGAACAGATCGCTCAACGCTTCGCCGCTGAAGCTCACGTAGGCGTCCACCACCCAGTAGGCGTCGGTGTACCAGTCCGCCGTCAGACTCACGCGGCGCGACGCCGTGTACTTGGCGGATAGTCCGCCGCCCAGGGGTCCGCTCCGGTCGAGAGACACGACCCACAGCCGGGGCGGTATCCCCGTGACGTCCGTGCCCGGGACGATGCCCTGGCTGGCGTCGACCTGCGCATCGTCGGTCCCGACGTACTTGGAGTCGTTGAGCGTCAGGGCAGTGTAGAGCGACGTGCGGTCCGCCAACGCCACGGTGGCGGCCAACTCGACACCGCTCGTCTCGATCCCTCCCGCGTTGAAGTAGGCCCCCCCTCCGGGGATGAGGTAGTTGGGTCCCGCGGGCGTCTGGGGGCCGAGGTAGAAGATCCGGTTGTCGAAGTCGATGGAATACGCCGTGGCGCTCAACGCGAGCCGCTCGCCGCCGTAGCGGACCCCGACATCGATGTTGGACGCGGTCTCAGGCTCCAGGAGGTCCAGACTACGGCCCGGCACCTCGAGCAACGTGCTGCCGATCGCCCTGAAGTTCTGGGCGTAGCCCACGAACACGTCGAGGCCCGCGACCGGGCTCTCGTACGTGACGCCGCCCGAGAAGAGGAGATCCGAATCGGAGTCGACGGCGAGGCTCCGGTCGACGCCGAACTCGTCCTCGCGTGACACGGAGACGAGGTACTGCTTGACGCCGCCCGTCAATTCGAACGGGCCGAAGTACAGCGTCTCCTCCACGTACCACTTGAGCACGTCCTGCGGGAAGTCCCACTCGTACTGGTGCCAGTAGGGCTCGTCGTCCCACTTGAAGTTGAGCGCCGGGTCGAGCATCCGGTGCCAGTCCCGGCCCAGGTCGCGCCGCGAGTCCTCGTACCAGATGCCCGCCCGCAGCCCGCTGCCCCCGCTGCCGCCGAACAGGACGGACCACTCCCCGTCGACGGTGACGCCGAGGCGATTCTTCCCGTAGTGGCTGTGGCGGTACGACTGGACCGCGCTCGCCCCCGGGTGGCACGCCGGATCGACCTCCGGGCCGCCCGAGCCGTAGTAGTTGAAGATGTAGGACGACGTGCATCCCTGTGCCGGCTCGACGGCGACCCCGTCGGCGTCCACGAAGTGGATCACCCCGAGCTGGCTGCCGCCCTTCACCGGGGGGCGGCCCTCGAGCTCCGACTCCGGTCCGCCGCCGTCGTCCGACACGTCGACGATGTAGGGGGGCAGCCAGTCGCCGCGCCCCCAGTTGTGATGCCGATACGCGCCCGCGCTGAGGGAGACGAACTCGTTGGGGGACCAATCGGCCTTGACGTAGGCGAACGTGTTCTTGCGCCGTGTCTGCCAGCCGGGGCGGTAGAACTGGTTCAGGTAGGGAACGCCGGGCCAGTGGCCGACCAGCCGGTCCCAGCGCGGATCGGCCCTGAAGTCCGCCTCGCTGTAGAGCCGCTGGTAGACGTCCTCGTGGATGTCGTCGTGCGAGACGTAGCCCGTGAGATCGACGCTTCCCCGCGAGAACACGAGCTTGGCGGCGAGGTGCTCCCGTTCGTTCCGTGCGGAGCCCTCCATCCAGTCGGTCGCCTCCTGCCGGATCGCTGCGACCCAGGCCCGCGTCGTGCCGCCGAACAACAGTCCGGTCTCGACGCGCGCGGCGAAGCGCTGGCCCTCGTGCTCGCCGATCGTGACGGACGCCGTGTGGCTCCGCTCCTCCGCCGGGTCGGCCGTCAGGTAATCGAACGTGCCGCCCAGCGCCTCGACCGACCGGGAGGCGATGTCGGCGGTCCCCTGCGATACCTCGACGCCGCCCAGGTTCATCGGGTCGACGAACCGGTTCGCCTTCGCGCCGCTCCAGTAGTCCGACGTGCCGTTGGGGAATCCGTCGATGGTGGTGCCGATCTGCACGTCGTTGATGGTCGACTGGAACCCGCGCATGGCGACGTTGCTCGACCAGTCGTCAAAGGAGTATGCGTCTCCCTCCTGGACGGACACGCCGGGAAGGTTGTCGGCCACCGACGTCACGGCCGTGATGTTCGACTGCTGCCTGATCATCGGTTCCGCGACGACGTTGCGTGCGAAGACCGTGGGCTCTTCCGCTACCACGCTCAGCGGCTCGAGCCCGAAACCCGGCTCCAGAACGATCGGGACCGTCTCGACGGCGCCGGTGCCCACGCTCACGCGAATCTCCTGGGGCGCGAGGCCGAACAGGGTGGTGGTCAAGACGTAGTCGCCGGCGGCGAGAGCCGTGAATTCGTAGGCGCCTTGGGCGTCGGTGACGACCTCCGTGTCCACGCCGGAGGTGGTCGCCCTCACCACGACACCGGGCAGGGCGTTGCCGGCCGCGTCCACCACAGTGCCCCTGATGGTTCCCGTCGCTTGGGCGGCGGCCGAGGCTGCGGTCACGAGGAACAGCAGCGTGGCGACGAAACCGAAAGAAGCGAGTCGGCCTAGGCTCGTCCGCAAGGTCGGCATGGTGAAGACTCCCGCTCTGTGGACGCTGCGGCAGTGGGCTGATCCCACCGCATCCGCTCAGTTGTCGGTCACCCGATAAAGTAGCGCCCGTGATGAGCACGGGCGACGGAGTAAGCCCGAGCGGAGCGGGCTTCTCCGGCCTGCGCGTACACCCCCGTGCACCTGCGGCCTCGTCGCCGGGGACGTGGCGGCGGCGGGGACGTACGAGGCAGGACGACGGCCGGAATAGCTGTTGTAGTGCTGCTGCGGCGCTTGACCGAAACAGGGCGGTCGCTCCGGGCCCGGCCGCGGGTCCCGACCAGGATCACCCGTTCCGAGTTCAACGCCGCCCCGGACGTTGCGGCCGCCGTCGGATGGTCATATTGATGACACGATAACGTCAGTATATGGATATGTTAAAGCCAGATTATGGGCCATTAAGAAGTCATCAGGGCGTTCTGAAGACCAATATTCTTCACAATTCGCTCTGTCGTTGCGAGCTAGCCACGTTACAGGTATTCTCCTGCTTCTACAAGTTCCTCGGTTTTCCACCGTCGAGGGTTGTGTTGACGCGAGTCCGGCCCTGTGCATTCATCGCCTTGTTGCTGGCGGGCCTCCATGCAGGGCCTGCGCTGGCGCAGCGCGTGGCGCCATCCGTGCACGTGGGAACGCTCGGGCTCGGAGCGAGGGTCACGGTTTCGCTCGGGGAGTGGATCAACTTCAGGGGAGGGATGGACTTCGTGCCCCTGAGCGTCCAGGTCGAAGAAGAGGGTGTCGATTTCGATGTGAAGTTCCCCTCTCCTTCCACGACTGCACTGCTTGACCTGCACCCGGGCGGGGGCGACTTCCGCCTGAGTGCCGGCGCGGTCTACTTCCGGGCGGTGCCCGGGATCGAAGGAACACCGACGGACGTGGTGGAGCTCGGGGACAGCGAGTACACCCCGGCCGAGGTGGGCACCATCCGGGGCTCGCTCGGAACCTCGCGCGTTGCCCCCTATCTGGGAGTCGGCGTCGGCAACGCCCCCGAAGCCAGCTTCGGCTTCGCTCTCGACCTCGGGGCGGCCTTTCACGGCACGCCGGATTTCAGCTACGAGGCTACCGGTCCGGCGTCCGGCGACGCGCGCTTCAGGTCGGATCTGCGGGAAGAGGCCGAGCTGGTCAACGACGACATCCCCGCGTTCGCCTCCGTGTATCCCGTGCTGAATCTCGGATTCAGCTTCCGGCCGTAGGGCCGTGACGTCTCCGTCACGACGGAAGGGCTCGCCCGGCGGCGGGCCACGCACGTGCCGGCGGACGCTCTTGGCGGCTTGCGTTCTGATGCTCTTGGCCGCGGGTCGCGCGGGCGCCCAGGAAGGGCTGTACGCGGGAGTGGCTGCCGGGTGGGACCGGGCGAGCGCCGACTACACGAAGGGGATCGGCCTCGACGTGCCACCCGCGAGCCACGAGACGGCGACGAATGACGCGCTGGGCGGGTTCGGCACCGTGCGGGCATCGCTCGGCTACCGGACCGTTGTCGCCGGCCGGATGTCCGTCTCGGCGGAGTTCGAGGCGGCGCTCCACGGAGGCGCCGGCCCGGAGGGCTACCTGCGGGAGGGCACGGGCGTCGGAGACCGGGACGTGTGGCCGGGCCCCTGGAGCGTGGAGAAGAACCGCGGCCTGGGCGCGAACGTCCGGCTGGGGTATGCGCCGGGCGGGCTGCTGGGCGAGGCCGGCTCGGTCTACTTGATCACCGGCGCGCATTGGGAGCGAGCGACCGTGTGGCGCGGCTCCGACATCGGCGGCGAATCGATCCGATCCGAGGCCGACCACACGCTGCGGCCGTGGGTCGCCGGGGCGGGCGTCGTGGGGGGGCTCGGCGAACCGTGTCCGGCTGGAGGTCCGCTACTCGGCGGCTGATCTGGAATTCCGCACCGGAGGGGACGGGTCGGTGCTCGGGATGCCGCGCATCGACCACCAGTTCGGCGTGCGTGAGATCGGCGTCCGGGCGGGCTACGTCCGCTCGTTCTGATGGAGACGGCAGGTATTTCCGGGGCTGGAGCCGGCAGGAGCCGTGCCGGGGCTGCTGCCCGGCGTGCCGCCCTTCCGCCCGGTCCCTCCGGGGCGCCCGTTGCCGGCAAACCGCTTCGTCGGAACGGCATGATCGGAAACGGTCGCGGCGAGGCCGGCCCCGATCTTCGCGGCGAACTGTCCGGGCCCGGACCGGGAGGGCTTGGTCACGGAACATCCGAAGGCCCTGGGGGGCCGGACCGTCCCGGAGCGGCGGAACGCGCTTGCGCCGGCCGCCGTCCGGCATGGCCCCGCAAGCCGGTCCGGACGACGATCTTGGTCGCCGCCCTGATTCTTGCCCGCGGCGCGCCCGTCGCCGCCCAGGAAACCGACGGATTCTATGTCTCCGCCGCCACGGGGCTCACATCGGCCTTCGGGGCCGACGTGACCGCGTTCGGGGCCAACCATCCGACCCGGTGCGACCGCCTACTCTACTCCGACCCCGCGAGCGCCCCGACCGACGCTGCCTGCGCGGCCCCGCTCGCCAGCTCGCGCCAAGGCGCCTACGTGTTCGACCGGAACTCGGGCACCGCACAGGCACTGGCGCTGGGATACGCGACGGGCAGGCTCCGCTTCGAGGGCGAGCTCCTCTTCCGCGAACAGAAGGGCGCGGCCACGCCCTTCGACGTAGGCGCCGACGCATCGTTGGTCAGCAAGGACACCGAGTGGAGCGCGCTCTCGCCGCCCAACGGCGACATCTACAGCTTCCGCTCCTGGCAGGTGTTCGCCAACGCCTTCCACGCCTTCGGCGGCTCTTCCGGCTGGACGCCCTACCTGGGCGCCGGAGCGGGTCTCGCGTGGATGGATTTCGGGTTCTACGTCGAGTTCCTCAGGAAGTCGGTCGCCGAGGGATATCTGGAGGCGTTCGGGGGCTCGAGGTCCGACCCCGAGGCGGCTCCCGAATGGCAGCGGGCAGCGGCGGGCACCCTCAGCATGATGGATTCGGCGGTGAACGAGACGGCCTTCGGATATCAGCTCCTTGCCGGACTGGACCGGGCGCTGGGCGAGCGTGCGGCCCTGGGCTTCAAGATCCGCTGGACTTCTCTCCAGACCGCATCGGCCGACCTCCAGGCCAAGGTGATCCGCAGCCACGAGCCGGTCCATGCCGACGGGCGGACCCCCTTCGTCTGGGAATTCGAGTTCGCCGGGATGGGGTATCTCGGGGCGGCGCTCGAGATGAGCTACCGGTTCTAGAGCCCCGGAGGGAGAGGCAGCGGCAGAACGATGGGCACGACGTCAAAGCGCGCTCACCCGACGACGGCCGCGCCCGTGCCGCCAGAGACTCGGGGAGGCGTTCCTGTTGCACGACCTCGCCCGGATCCCGCGCAGGACCGGCCCGTGTCGTGGAACCTGAGCTTCCGGGGAGGTCCGTGAGGACGATGCCCCCTCGGACGGGCGGCGAGGGCGGGTGTGTGGAGGGAGCTCCCGCCGGGTCCCGCGAACGTCGGCGGGACGCCAACGATCCATGAGGCCGCTTCCCTTTGCCTGCGTCGCGGCGGTGTTCCTGGCCGTGTGTGACGACGGGTCGTCGCCGACCTCCCATGGGGAAGTCGACGATACTCCGGTCAGAGTCGGCTTTCTCGTCTCGGGCGTCCGGACCTATCTGAACGGAGCGACGATCGCGGTGGACGAGGTCAACGGCCGCGGGGGCCTGTTGGGCCGTACGGTCGAGCTTGTCGTCCGGACGGGACTGGAGGAGGCGGAGGCTGCGGTGGAGGCCGCGGAGGCCATGATCGGCACCGACCGGGCCGTCGCCCTCATCGGCCCCAACCGCTCGTCTCACGCCATCGAGGTGGGGGCCCTCGCCCAGCGCCGCGGGGTGCCGATGATCACGACGGCGGCCACCAACCCGGGCGTGACCGCGGCCGGCGACCTGGTATTCATGGCCGCGTTCACCGACCAGTTTCAGGGGCGCGTCATGGCGGAGTTCGCCGCCGGGACGCTCGAGGTGAGCGCCGCCGCCGTTCTGACCGAGCGGGGGAACGTGTACAGCGAGGGGATCGGCGAGTTCTTCATCGACCGTTTCCGCGAGTCCGGAGGCGCGATCGTGGCCGAGGAGTCGTACGAGCGCGGCGCGACGGAGTTCGCCGCGCAACTGGCGCCCATCGCGGCCGCGGCTCCCGGCGCGGTTTTCGTGCCGGTCCGGGCGGAGGACGTGGCGCTTCTGGCCGCGGAGGCGAGGGCCCTACCCGTGCACGACGCCGCCGGAGAACCGGCGCTGCTTCTCGGCGCCGACGCCTGGGACAACGCCGCGCTGCTGGAAGGCGGGGGAGCCGCCGTGGACGGCAGCTTCTTCAGCACCCACTTCTCGCCGGACACGGACGAGCCAACGGCGCGCGCGTTCGTCGACGCGTACCTGGCTCGGTACGCGATACCGCCCACGGGCGGCGACGCGGTGAGTTACGATGCGGTCCGGTTGTTTCTTGAGGCCGCGGCACGGGCGGGCAGCCTAGAGGCCGACGCCGTCCGGCTGGAGATGCTGGCCACCCGGCAGTATGCCGGAGCCACGCGCATCTCCCACTACGACGACGACCGCCACCCGACCAAGAGCGCCGTCATCATGACCATCGAGAACGGCGTGAAGAGGTTCTACCGGCAGGTGGATCCGTAGCCGACCCGGCGAGGATCCCCGGCTCGGTCGACGTCCCAGGACCGCGCCGCCGATCGACCGCACCGGAGGTCCTCGGATGCTTGGGTCCCGGTTCGCCGTGGCCCGGCTACGGCGTCCGCCTGTCCTGAGGGGCGGATCTAGGGTCCGTCGGAAGCCGGCATGCGGTAGCCGACCCCGCGCTCGGTGAAGATGTATTTCGGCTTCTTCACCTCGTCGCCGAGCTTGTGGCGGAGCTTCTTGACGGCGCTGCGCACCGGATGTGCGCTGCTCGCGCCATGCTCCCCCCAGACCTGGCGCAGGAGGGACTCGTACGTCGTCACCCCGCCCGCGTCGAGCGAGAGGGCACGCAGCAGCCCGTACTCGGTGGCCGTGAGGCGCACGGGACGGCCGGCCACGGTGACCCGGCGCTTCTCGTAGTCGATGGCGAGGTCTCCGAGCCGGAAGGGCTCGCGTCCGGGTCCGGCTCGCCTGCGCAACGCCCCCTTGATGCGCGCCACGAGTTCGGCCGGCGAGAACGGCTTGACGATGTAGTCGGCGGCGCCGGCCTCGAGCGCCCTCGCGACGGTGTCGCCCCGCCCGTAGGCGGATATGAAGATCACCGGCAGGTCGGCGAGCGCCGGAAGCGTTTCCATCAGCGCGATGCCGTCGGTGCCGGGCAGCACGAGGTCCAGCAGGACAAGACGGGGCCTCTTGGTCTCGACCAGGCGGGGTACCTCGCCCGGCTCGGTGGTGACGACCGGGGCGTAGCCCGCCGCCGCCAGCGCGGCGCGCACCTGGCGCAGCGAATTGGGATCGTCGTCCACCACGAGGATGGGTGTCCGCTCCGGGTCCCGTCTCTCCGGCGGGGAAGCGCTCGCCGAGGCGCGGGGCTCCGCTTCCGCCACGGGCAGCGTGAACGCCACGCGCGTGCCCCGGCCCGGCCCGCCGCTCTCGGCCCGGATCCGCCCTCCGTGCGCCTCCACGATCCCCTTGCAGATGACGAGCCCCAGGCCGGACCCCCGGCCCCGGGGATCGGCGCCGGCGTGACGACTGAACAGGTGGGGGAGCGCGTCCGGCGCCACGCCCTCGCCTTCGTCGGCGACCGAGACCTCGACGTGCGCGCCGTCGCGCGCCGCCGCCACCCGGATGGGCGAGGTCTCCGGCGAGTGGCGCGCGGCGTTGGCGAGGAGGTTGTCGAGCACCTGCACGACGCGCCGCCCGTCGGCCATCACCGGGGGAAGGTCCGCCGGCAGGTCGACGACGACGGCGTGCCTACTGCCCCCGCCCGAGAACGCCGTGCGCGCCCGCTCGACGAGGGCGCTGAGCTCCTCGGGTGCGGCGTCCACGGGCAGCGCGCCCGCGCCGATCCGCCCCGCGTCCATCAGGTCGGTGATCAGCCCGTCCATGCGGTCGGCCTGCTCCTCGACGATGCGCAGGAACTGGCGCAGCTCCGCCCGGTCGGGGTCGCGCGAATCCCCGAGCGCCGTCGCTGCGGAGCCCTTGATGGCGGCGAGCGGCCCCCTGAGTTCGTGGCTCACGAGCCCCAGGAACTCCGCGCGCGAACGCTCGAGCGCCTCGAACGGGGCCAGGTCCTGGAGGGTCACCACGACCGTCTCGACCGCGCCCTCCCGGGAGCGGATCGGGGTCGCGTCGAGCAGGGTCCGGACGCTCCGCCCGTCGGGCAGCGAGAGCTCGACCTCCTCGGCCCGCACCCGCTCTGCGCTGCGGAGATCGGCGAGCGTGGCCTCTCGCCCGTCGCCGCGCCGGCAGGTCACCTCCTCCGCCAACCGTTCGATGGGGTGGCCGGGAGTGTGCAGCCCGGCCACGATGCGCTTCGCCTCCCGGTTGAAGGACGGCGGCGCGCCGCTCACGGCATCCAACACCACGACGCCGATGGGCGACGTCTCGACCAGCGCCTCCAGGTCGGCCCTTGCGCGCCGCTCGTCGCGGTGCGCACGGGCGTGGGCGATGGCCGCCGCCGCCTGCTGCGCGAACAGCGCGAGCACCGCCTCGTCCCGCTCCGTGAACCCGCCCTCCTTCTCCGCGAGGAAGAAGCCGCCCACGGGCTCGTCCTGGTGACGCATCGGCGTGCCCAGCAGGGCCCGGCAGGGAAGCGGGAGCGGCGAACACCCGAGCGAGCGGGCGTAGGCCTCAAGGTCCGGCAGTCTTCGCGGCGTCGTGAGGTCGCGCAGGTGTTCGAAGAGCCGGAGCCCGTCGGGCCACTGGGCCAGCGTTCCGTGTTCCTCCGGCGTGAGGCCGGAGGTGACGAAGTCGAGGGGGCTCTCCGGAACGGCGGGCGCGTAGATGGCGCCGTAGCGGGCGCCGGTGAGCGCGCGCGCGCCCTCGAGGGCCTCGCGCAGCACCGTGTCTAGGTCGAGGCTCGCGCCGATGCGCACGATCGCCGCGATCACGGCGGAATCGCCCTCGCCCGGGTCTCGGGCCTCCAGTGCCGGTTCGTCGAAATCGTTCAACGCTCCATCCTCCCTCGGTTAACGCCGTGTGCCCGACCCGGCGATCCGCCCCCGGCGGTGCGGGCCAAGGTGTCATGGTGACACTGAAAACATGATAACTCGCAAAAAGGACATTCTCAAGTCATATAAAGAGGCCTTGTTGACCGTGCTCAAGCGTAATGCGAGACCTGTCCGTTCACAGTTCGCACGGCATTGTTGCGAGTCAGACACCTTGCAGGTATAATGCCCGCGTTACCGAGGGGACCGTTGAAGGGCAGGTGTCGTTCCCGGCATTTCTACGAGCCTCCGTGACTGCGGCCCCCCTGAGGCTGACCAGTCAGTCGCCGACATCCTCCGGCCGCACGACGATGTAGCAGGAAAGCCGCAGGACCACATTCCGCGGTGGCGTCGCCTTGGTGGCCACACTCGCGCGTCCATGAGCAAGCGACGGGCTCCGCCGTCCGATGTGGACGGGTGGTTCGACCCCGAGCGGTCGAGGAACAGGACAGCGGGGACAGCAGCGAGGTTCTGCACCATGCGCAACGAAATACCTGGGCGCCGTGCAAGAGCGTGTCGGGCCGGTATTGGACCGTGAGCGAGGATGATGCCGTCATGTGGCTGCTCCGCAGTGACTACACGCCACTGCCCGAGTTCTCCGACGCATTCGAGAACCTCGAGATCTAGGAGGTCGCACGTCCATCCACGAAAGGAGAACGCCAGGGATTCCAAGGTCGTTGGAGTGGTGTTGTTGAGTATCCAAGCCCGGTAGCCGGAGGACGTAGGCCGACACAGGGGGAGCGCGGATGAGACGGGAACTCGAGAGCATAGGCATTGCCTTGCTGATCCTGCTGGCCGCTGCGCTGGTGGATTCTCAACTGGGAATCACCGTGTTCATGCTGGTGGGCTCATTCTGTGGCCTGGCCATCACGATCGCCCTGTGTCGCGATGCGCTTGAGCGGCGGCGGGACTGGAGGGGGCACAAGAGGAGGAAGGACAGGCTGTAGAGGATTACCCGCTACACCGCGTCCGTGGAGGGCGAGGTCTCCACGAGCGAGACAACCGGAAGCCGGGCCGGAACGCTTGCTCCGTGGCTGGGCTTGTCCTGAACCATAGTGGCGCGGCTCCCACGGTTGCGTCGCCCGCTTCCCAAGCGTGTCCGACGCTGGCTCTGTTATTCGAATTCGGCGAGTGCGCCCGCGGCCTTGATCTGCCGGGGACTTGTCATGATCGCCATAGGGACAAGGGGGCTAGGGTGAGAGGGGATCGAAAGACCCGAAGACCAACTCTCCCGGTCAAGACACACCTAAGGCCCCCGACCCGCCTAGAATCGGGCAGCTAGAATGGACTTCCGCATACCGCTGGCTGGAGCGGCTGCTATGTTCCGCGCCGCGGCAGGGGAACTGCTGCTCATGCTTGCAGAAACGAGCAAGCATAACTTTGCAAGGCATCCTTGACGGGGAACAGGAGATGACCGACACCACCGACCCGATCGTGAGATTCGTGACTGAAATGGCCGTGCACTGTGATGCAGAGCAGTTGGAAGAACTGATGGAAGCACTGGAAGCAATCCCTAGCGAGAGTCTGGAGGACCGAGAGGAGCGTCTTGTAAAGCTGGTGCAGGCAATCAGGTACGCCTTGGAGAACGACTGACCTGTTGGGCCACGATCGGGAGCGGGTGAGCACATCTCTCAGCGGGACCGACCGGGGGCTCTTGCTCCTGTCCCGCGCTCTCGAGGACTCGCTGGGGGAGGTTGCCGCGGAGCGAGCGGCGGCTGGAGCCCGGGCGGCCGTGAAGCGGGCGAGGCCGAAACCGGCGGCGGCGATCGTCCGGGTGGCGCTGGCGGCGGGCCTTGTGGGGGCGGGCCTGGCGGCGCCCTAGCGGGCGGGCGAGCGGGCCGGCGCGCGGGGGCCAGCCAGGAGGACGGATTGAGGCCAGACTTCGGATGAGCAAGAAACGCTTGTTCGCCTTCATGGTCGGTCTGGCTGCCATGTCCGGCGCCGCATGCCGCACGAGCGTCGTCGATCCGGGGACGGCATCGTGCGCCCCTGCGAACGGCGAGCCGGTCAACTTCGGGTTCTACGCCTTTTTCGAGCCGGTGAGCTACAGCGAAGACTCGGACCCGGCCTCGCCGGGGTTCGCCAAGCACCTGGGCTACGAGGCCGATCTGCTTACGGCCCTCGAGGCGATCGAGGGAAACCGCCTTTTCTTCGCGCGTGAACCCATCGCCGACTGGCCAGGAATCTGGCTGCTTCCGGCAACGCCGGAGTTCGATATCGTCGGTGGCGGCATCACCATTCTGGAATCACGCACGCTGGACGCCGCGGGCCAGCGCGCCGTGGCGTTCACATCGGGCCATATCGCCTTCCGACAGTCCCTGCTGGTGAGATCGGAGGATGAGGAGCGCTTCGCCTCCTACGACAACCTGACCAACGACGTGCGCGTGGGGGTGCTCCGGGGCACGACCGGGGAGGCGCGGCTGCTCCAGATAGCCGGGATAGCGAACGGGGACGGCGTGCTCGCGCGCGGAGCGAGAATCGAGACGCCGAGCGGAGTGGTGGTTGCCGACGGCACCGCCCGCTACACGATCACGGCGGCGAGGGCATCCTCCGCGGTGGAGGGCAGGACGCACATCGTGCCGCCTTCGGACGGGATGCCCCAAGTGATCTATCTGGGCGACGTGTCGGGCGAGGAGGAATTGCTGGCCGCCTTGGGCGACGGGACGATTGATGCCGTGGCCCGCGGTGAGATCGGCAACGGTGAAGCAGCACGGGCGTCCGACGATCGCTTCGTGGTGGCCGCGGTCGATTCCTTGGCCGAGTACGGCGGTTTCGCCCTCGACGCCGACAACGCGCCCATGCTGGCGTGCATCGACGAGAGGCTCGATTGGCTCACGGACCAGCGCCGGATCGGCTATCCCGAGTGGCGGACCGATCCCGGCGTCTTCCTCTCTCGCGCCGCCTTGTGGAACCGGGGGTGAGTACCGACACGCAAGGCTCGTCCGTTGCCGAGAAGGAATTCTCGGCCACGTGGTGCCTTACCCTGACCCGCTCGGGCGCACCGCAGACGATTCCGTTGCGCTGGAGCGACGCCTGAGCCCACCCCTTCCGGGCCGGACGCACGAAGTCGGACTCCCCGATGTCAATGCACATTGACTGCGCGACCGCCAATTCCTTTCTTGGAAGGAATCGCGTCCGGGAGCGGATGCCCCGACAAGGATCCGGTCACCTGTCCAGGTTGGCCGAGTGGTGACGAAAACGATGACAAGACCAGCCATGATGAGCGCGATCCCACATCGACGTATGGCCACGGCCACGACCCTCGCCATAATTGCGCTCGCCGCCTGCGACCGCCCCGATCCCGCCCCCATCCCCGTCGTCGAGGCCACCATCGCCGGCGTCCAGGAGGCCATCTTCTCGGGCGCCACTACCTGCCGCATGGTCGTACAGGCCTACCTCGACCGTATCGAGGCGTACGAGGACCGCATCAACGCGATCACGGTCGTCAACCCCGCCGCCCTCGCGCGTGCCGACGAACTCGACCGGGCCCTGGCCGCCGGCGAGCCGCCCGGCCCCCTCTTCTGCGTGCCGATGCTCGTCAAGGACAACTTCGACACCCACGACATGGTCACGACCGCGGGCTCGATCGCGCTGGCGAGCAGCATTCCCCCCGACGACGCCTTCATGGTCCGCCGCATCCGCGAGGCGGGCGCCGTCGTGCTCGCCAAGACCAACATGGCCGAGTGGGCCTTCAGCCCCCGCCAGTCCGTGAGCTCGTCCTTCGACACGACCCGCAACGCGTACGCCCTCGACCGCGTGCCGGCGGGTTCCAGCGGGGGCACCGCCTCGGGAGTCGCCGCCAATCTCGGCCTGATCGGGCTCGGCACCGACACCGGCAACTCGATCCGCGGACCATCGTCGCGCCTCGCGCTGGTCGGCATCCGCTCGACGATCGGGCTCACCAGCCGCGACGGCGTGGTGCCTCTCGCCCTCGATCGGGACATCGCCGGGCCAATGGGCCGCACCGTCGAGGACGTGGCGCGCGTCTTCAGCGTGGTGGTCGGACACGACCCCGCGGACCCCTATACCGAAGCCGGGCGCGGCCGCAGTGAAGACGACTACACGACCTTCCTCGACGCGGACGGCCTGCAGGGCGCCCGCATCGGCGTGCTGCGCGCCCTGGTCGACACCGAAGACGCCGATTCGGCCATCGTCGCCGTCTTCGAGCGCGCGCTCGAAGAACTCGCCGGGCTGGGCGCGGAGATCGTCGACCCCTTCGATTTCGACGTGCAGGCCCAGATCGAGCGCGAGAACATCTCCTGCCAGCGCTTCCGCTACGACATGCACGGTTATCTCGAATCGCTCGGCGACGCCGCTCCTATCACCGACGTCGTGCAGGTGCTCGAAACCGGCGAGTACTCCAGTCATGTCGAGGAGCGGCTGCGCCGAGCCGCGGATACGCCCTTGGACGTGCACCCTGCCGACTGGGATCCCCCCTGTCCCGACTACTTCGAAAACGAGGGGCGCCAGGCCTATCTCAACGACTTCGTGAGCGCCATGGACGCCGCCGGCCTCGACGCAGTCGTCTACCCGACCTGGCTCAGCCCGCCCGCGCACATCGACCGTGGCCGCGAGGAGTACAGCGGCGACAACTCCCGGGTCGTGGCCCCGCCGACGGGGACGCCGTCAATCACGGTGCCGATGGCCTTCACGGAAGACGTGCACCCCGCGGGGCTGCAGATCCTGGCGCGCCCGTACGCCGACGGCCTGCTGTTTCGGTATGCCTATGCCTACGAGCGGGGCACGCTCCACCGGCGCCCACCGGAGGGATTCCCGGAGCTCTAAAGCCGGCCTATTGCTGCATATCTCTGGATCACACAAGAGATGTGCGCGGATCATCGCCCTCAAACTTGGGGCTGTTGCGCATACTGCCCGGACTGTCTCTTCCATGCCCTGAGGGAGTGTGGCTCCTGGACTCCCGGCGAGGGGGCCTAGCCGAGTTCCTCGACGATCATCGTCCCCTCTAAGGCGACGCGCTACATCGTGGCCGAATCAGGCCGCTGATCGATCTCGACGAGCGCGCGCGGGAACTTCCATCCTCCCGCAGCCGCGACACGGCCCGTGGTCCCGGCTCGACGACATCGAGCGGGTCTGTGGTTCAACAACCACTGCCTGCTCAAGCCTATCGGCCTCGTCCGTCCGGCCGAGTACGAGGAGGCCCACTACCGTGAACCGAACACTTCAGCGAACCTGGAGACACTCAGCACAGACGGTCTCCGATGAGCCCGGCGCGGTTCACACCTCGACCCCACCTCCTTTGGGGCGGCGACAGCGGCTAGGATTCTCCCATGTCCGTGGACATGCGTAATTTCTAGGATGCTACGCAGCGTGGTGCGGACTGTGCGCTATGCCCGGAGCTGGAAGAACGGCTCGGCGGTGTCACTCCACGAAATCAAGATCGAACGCGGTGGGACGAGCCTTCCCGCGACCTTCATTTCGCCCACGTCCTACCGCGGGGCGCTGCCCGGCTGGATCGTGTTGGGGGGCCTCACCCGCATGGGCCGCTTCCATCCGCAGCTCGTGCGCTTCGCGCACGCTCTGGCTGCGAGCGGGGCCGGTGTAATCGTTCCCGAGGTCCCGGAGTGGCGCGATCTCAGGCCTGCGCCGCGCGTCACAGTACCGACAGTCCGAGGGGCCGTGCACGCGCTCGATGCTCGTCCCGACGTCCGCGCCGGCAAGTTCGGGCTGATCGGCTTTTCCTTCGGCGGGCCTCAAGCGGCGATCGCGGCCAACCATGAGGAGTTGAGCGAACGGATCGCCGGTGTGGTCTCCTTCGGCGGCTACTGCGACATCGAGCGAACTCTCCGCTGCCAGCTTACCGGACTGCACGAGTGGGAGGGCGTAACCCGTCGCATCGATCCGGACCCGTACGGGCGCTGGGTGTTGGCGAGCAACTACTTGACCGAGATACCCGGGTACGAGGATGCCGCCGACGTGGCCGCTGCCCTGCGTCGCCTGGCGTTGACTTCGAGCGAGCAGCGAGTGCCGGCGTGGGATCCGCGCCTTGACGTGCTCAAGGGTGAGCTTCGCGCCGGCCTGGCGCCACGCCGGCAGGCGCTCTTCGACCTGTTTGCGCCGTTGGCCGCGTCACCGGTGACCAGACGAGAAGAGAGCGAGAGGATGGCGATCGATCTGGCGGGGGCGTGCCGCCGGAGCGAGCCGCTGCTCGATCCCGCACCTGAACTCCGCCGGATGCGCGTTCCCATTTATCTCTTTCACGGACGCAGCGACCGGCTCGTGCCTTACACCGAGAGCCTCCGCTTCAAGCAAGGTCTGTCCGACGGCCTCGCAGCCAACGTCACCGTGACCGGCCTGTTCGCACACACCGCGGACCACCGACCGTCATCCGTCCCCGCTCGGCTGCGCGAGGGACTGATCTTCTTTCGTGCCCTGCAGCGGATGCTCGACTCGGTGGGTTGAGAGCCAGGGTCCGGGGGGACGGACGAGAGGACGGTGTGCAGTGGAGGGACTCCAGTCGCGGTCGGTCGCGAGGGAGCCTATCGGGAACAGTTCCTGGTCGTGCTCCGCCGACATCGACGGAATCGGCACCGACGCGGCTACGATCGAGCTCTAGCACACCCCCGTGCAGCTCTGGAAGATCAGCGTAGGCCTCACCACCGCCCTTGCCGAACGCATCGCTCGTGAATCTCACGAGGAGCGCATCCCACTCAACCGCTCCCCACGCCCTCGCCGCCCTCGGCCCACCACATGGCGGCCAACGCTCCCGCCCCGCAGACGCCGAAAGCGGCGATCTGGGCGTACATGGTCCCGTCGAAGCGCTGGCCGATGAGCGCGCCTAGCGGCACAGCGATGAAGATGGAGATCGAAGCGACCACTGCGGCGCCGACCCCCGCGATGTGGCCGAGGGGTTCCATCGCGAGCGCACTAAGGTTTCCGAAGACGAGGCCCATGCAGAAGAAGACGAGGAGGAGGTAGGCCATGAAGAGCCAGAAGGGAGGAAGCCCGTCGAAGACCAGGGCCAGTGCCCACGCGAGAACCGAGACCAGCGTCATGGACACCATCGCCGCCTGTGAGAGCCGGCGCATCCCGTGCTTCATCACGAGGTAGCCGTTCACGAACGAGGCGCACCCGACGGCAAGGGCGAGGACTCCGAACCAGAGCGGAAAGAGCACCCCGGTTCGGTACCCCTCCTGAAAGATCTGCTGGGCCGAGCTGAGGTAGGCGACGAAGGGCGCGAACACGATTGCACTGGCAAGCGTATGACCCGCCGCGGCCCGGATTCCCAGGACTTCCAAGGCGGCCCCGGCGATGGCCCGCGCGGAGAAGGGTCGCCGGCGGACGGCGGGGAGGGTTTCCGGCTGGCGAAGCGCAAACCAAGCGAATGTGATCACGGTGATGGCGATGTAGGTCGCAAATACCGCGCGCCAGCCTCCCAGCCACAGCACACCCTGGCCAAGGCCCGGAGCGACGGTGGGAACGAGGATGAACACGGCCATCACGAACGACATGAGGCGTGCCATCTGGCGGCCCGTGTACTGATCGCGCACCAGGGCGATGGTCACGATGCGCGGTCCCGCGACCCCGATTCCCTGTAGGATACGGCCCCCGATCATCACCTCGAAGGTGGGTGCGAAGATGCTCACGAGACATCCGGCCATGAACAGGACAAGGCCGGCCTGCATGGCAGGCTTCCGTCCGATGCGATCAGATAGGGGGCCAATGAGGATCTGGCCGAGCCCAAGTCCCAGGAACAGCGCCGTGATGACGTACTGGACGTCGTTGCCGCGCAATGCCCCGAGGTCGCGGCCGATCGCGGGCAGCGCCGGCAGCAGCGCGTCGGTCGAGAGCGCGGCCAGCGACATCAGGAGGGCGGCGAGGGGAACGAATTCGCCGGGACGAAGGGAGGACCCGGGCGTCGTCCGGCTCATGTTCCCCCCATGCACGCCACCGCGGTGTGGTTGGCCATCTGCCCGATCATCCGTCCCTGCTGGGTGAGGTGAAGTTCGCTTCGCATCGACTTCGTGGGACGCATCGGTCGCTCGGCCTTGAATCACACGAGCGCGACGGGCTAGCGATTCGCGGGCACGTCGGCAACGATCAACCCGCCGACAGGCGTCCCACGCTCGGCCTCGCCTCCCAACGCCTCGAAGCTCTGGAGCTTCAACCCGCGGGCTTCGATGAACTCCCTTGCGCGCTCATGCGCGGGGGCGGCGGTCGAGATGCCGAAGTGCCAGCTCTCGCGGTAGAACGACTTGATCGCGTACTTCGCGTAGCTCCCCAGCACCACGAAGGGCTTCCGGCCAAACACGAACTCCCGGCTGAAGAAGTCGAAAGCGATGCGCGATCCGGGCGCGAGTCCCGCTACTTCACTCAGCGTCTTGTCGATCGCCGCGTCGTCGAGATACATCGTCACGCCTTCCCAGAGGATGAAGGTCGGCGAGTCCGGGTCAAACCCGTGTTCCGTTAGCGACTCCAGCCAGGACTGCTGGTTGAAGTCGGTCGGCGCGAAGACGACGTGGTCGCAGTCGATGCCGCCGGCTCGCAGGGCCTCGACCTTGGCCTCTTGCGTGGGCGGCTCGTCGACCTCGAAGAGTCTCAATGCCTCGCCGCTGTCCCGCCCGCCCAACGCGCGCAGGTCCGCTCCGCCTGGCAACGGTCCGTACGAGCGCGTGTCCCAGCCCGCGCCGAGCACGACGAACTGCCGGATCAGACTGTCCGTGGCGGCAGCAGCGGCGACGGCACTGTCGAAGAAGTGCGTGCGATGGCTGATCAAGGTCATCAGGGTCGACGGCCGCGGGCCTGGGTACGCCAGGAACGAACCCCTAAAGCCGCTCCATCTCGCCGCCAGAACCAGGGTCTCAATCATCAGCAGGACAAGGGGCGACAGCGCGGGGAGGTGAGGCGCAATTCTCTCGGCTGCCTCGTCGTTGCGGCTCGTGGTGCGGTGGAACAACAGCCGTGCCATGTAGGGCTCGTAGGCCGTACCCGAGATGCCGCGGGGCATGTTCACGAAACGGACCCGGAAGGCGTAGACCAGCGATCCAATGAGCTGGAGGGGGGAGAACACGATCGCCAGGAGGGCGAAAAGCAGGACTCTCACTGGCCGCTCTCCTTGATCGACCTCAGACCGGCGGCCAGCGCGTCAATGAACCGGGAAATGACTTGCACGACCTCTTGGTGACGTCGGGAACGGGAGACCATCTGGGCACGAGCGTATCCTAATGATCCGAGAATAGTCCCGCGCTCTGTCGGGAAGCGGTCCGCTCACCCGCGAACTGCGGTAGAGCCTCGGAGAAGGACGAGTCGAGGAGGATGGACATGACCAGACGGATGACCGGCGCTACGTGGGGGATCGGAGTCGTCGTCGCCTGCCTGGCAGGGGCGCTCCCCGACGACACTCGTCCGAGCAGGACCGTGGTGGCGAGAAGAATCGACAGAGTAACGATGAACGGTCGAATGCACGTAGCTGTCCTACGACGGCGTCCGCTACCGCATGCGCAGCATCTTCGCGAAGCTCGGGGAGCGCAACAGGCTCGATGCGCGCAGGGCATCCTGCCGGAGCCGGGGGAGCCGCCGCCGAAGCGGAGTTCGAGTTCGTGGAGTTGAAGCACCGCGCCCGGCTTCGCGGCTGTCTCGCGGGGGTCATGGTGGTCCGTCCCCAACACTACTTCCTCGACCCCTCGATCCTCACACCTCCGATCCACACCCCATCGATCTCGCGGAGATTCGCGAGGTCCGCCAGGGGATTTGCCCGCAGTACGATGAAATCCGCACGGCGTCCCTCCTCGAGCGTCCCGATGTCATCCCGGCCCAGGCATTCCGCGGCCACCGCCGTTGCCGACCGCAGGATCTGCTCTGCCGACAGCCCCGCCTCGGCCATCAGCTCGGTCTCCATGTGCTCGAAATAGCCCTGGAAGCGGCCCATCGGGCCGGAATCGGTGCCGAACGCAACCGGGACGCCCGCCTCGACGAGCCGTGCGAGATTGTCCTGCGCGATCTCGAGGGCCCGCCCATAGGCCTCGGCGGCCCCCGATGCCCGCACCAGGGCCTGCCGCGCCGGGTCGCTGACGACCTGCACCTGCACCGAGTCCACATCGGACATCAGGAACGGATCGTCAAGGAAATCGGGGTGCTCTCCGTAGGCGAAGGTGGACACTTCGCGCGTCAGCGTCGGCACGTAGCAGACTCCGGTCTCGAGGAAGAGCCCGATCGTCTCGTCGTCCACCGATTCGTCCCGGATGCTGTGGGCGACAAGCCCGGTGCCGGCGCGGAGGAGGCCCTTCGCGTCCTCGTGGTAGAAGAGGTGCGAGGCCACGCGGAGGCCGTGAGTGCGGGCCCGGTCGATTACCGCCCCATATGACGCGGGACTCATCTTCGTGGTCGTGCCGAGGTTGTCGTCGACCCGGATCTTGATCCAGTCCGGACCCGCGCGCGCGACCGCGTCGACCGCCAGGGTCAGCTCTTCCGGGTTCGCGCCCGTGACGACCGGTCCCGCAACGAGGAGCCGCGCGCGCGCCGGACCCTCCTCGCCCCAACTCGCATCCCGAAGGGCGAACGAGCCTTCCCGGTCCCCTCCCAGGCTGTTGACGCTCGTCACGCCGAAACGGGCGTAGCGCGCCAACTCCATCGCCGCGAACTCGCCGTAGGTGCCGCTCCGCTCCACGCTCCAGGTCCCGGCTACATGACCGTGCGCGTTGATCAGACCGGGGATGATGTACGACCCGCTCGCGTCCACCACGCTGACGCCGGCCGATTCGGCCGATGCAATGTCGACGTCCTCCAGCGGTTCCACCGAGATGATCCGGCCTCCACCGACCTGGACGACCGCAGGGGCGCCCATGGGCGCGCCGGTTCCGTCCCAGACGCGGGCGCCGTGGATTACCAGATCGGCCAGCGGATCCACTGTCGACTGGCAGGCGGGTAGCCACGCGAGACCGACGACGCATAGCAGTAGGACCCGCAACTCCGGCAGGCTCACCATGCGGACTCTCTTGCAATTCGAGGCGGACGGCCGCTGCGAGGCCATTGCGGATCTCTTCATGATCATCTCTTCCTCTACTGCCTCAGCGGTGCAATGTCCCCGTGTCCCAGGCGGCATCGGCCTTCCGATGGCTACGGCGATTCTGACTGTCCTCTACCCGGAAGACTCAAGGACACTTGGCGCGGCGACGGCAGGGCGGGGAAGCCGGCGGCCCTTGTGGTGGAAGACGGTAACGGAGCACTTCGGGGTCGAAGGCTAGCGGTGCCGAGCCGATCGGCTGCAGGTTCCTCCAGCTTGAGCCAGATCTCGGGCCCCTCGTCGACTCCGAGCCGCACCAGCGGAGTGCGGGAGAGCCGCCGCGTAGACCCGCTCGCGCGCCGCCTCGATCTCCTGGAGGCCGGGGGCGTTCATGCGGTCGCGCTCGCGACCGACCTGGGCAGGCTCGCCAGCGCCCCCGCGAAATCGGCGGCCAGATCCTCCGAACTCTCCAGTCCGGTCGAGAAGCGGATGAGGTCATCCCTGATCCCGGCCCTGGCTCTCTCTTCGGCGGAGAGGCCCGCGTGGATGGCGGCGGCGGGCCGCACGACGAGCGACTCCGGGCCGCCGAGGCTCGCCGCGACCATCGGGATCGTAAGAGCGGACATGAAGGCCTCGGCCGCGTCGACCCCGCCCTCGAGCTCGAACGACATCATTCCGCCGAAACCGTCGAAGAGACGCGCGGCCCGCTCGTGCTGGGCGTGGCTCGCCAGTCCCGGATAGTGCACCACCGACACCGCCGGGTGCGCTTCGAGGAGCGCGGCGAGGCGCCCGGCCGACTGGTTCTGCTCCCGGACCCGCACGCTGAGCGTCTTCAGCCCTCGCTCGAGCAGGAAAGCCGCGTGCGGATCGAGGGTGCCGCCCAAGTGGTCGTGCAGCACCTTCACGCGGCGCACGAGGTCGGCGGGTCCCGCCACGCTTCCAGCGACGATGTCGCTGTGCCCGTTCATGTACTTCGTGCAGCTCTCGAGCACGAGATCGAAGCCGATTTCCGCCGGCCTGAAGTTGATCGGGCTCGCGAACGTGTTGTCAATCAGCGTCACGAGTCCGTGCTCTCGCGCGAAAGCCACGACCGCTTCGAGATCCGCCACCTGCACGAGCGGATTCGTGAGCGTCTCCACGTACATCGCCCGCGTGGTCGGCTTCAACTGTGCGGCCCAGCTCGACCGGTCCTGGGGATCGATCACGGTGTGCTCGATCCGGAAGCGTGGAAGGTCCTGTTGCAGGAAGGCGGCCGTGCCCCCGTAGAGCGTGTCCTGCACGAGCACGTGATCCCCCGACGACAGCACCGTGAGCAGCGACCCCGAGATCGCCGCCATCCCGCTGCCGAGGACGAGGGCCGCCTCCGTCCGCTCGAGCGCCGCGATGCGCTCTCCCAGCACGCGATGGTTCGGGGTCGTGCTTAGCCGGATGTAGCCGATGTCGTGGTAGTCCTCGCCACGCAGCTCATAGTTCGCCGTCTGGTAGATCGGCGTGACGACGGCTCCCTCGGGCCTCGGCTCCTGTTCGCCCGCATGCACGGCATCCGTCGATGCCGCCCTGTCCCGCCGGGCTCCATCTCTCTTTCCCGTCATGTCTCGAACCTCCGAATCGACCGTCGTTATCCGCTACGACGTTCTCCGTGTGTTAGGGAGCGCAAAGAAGGGTCAGCTCGAACCGACCCGCGTTCCTATTGACAGACCCTAAGTTTCCTGCGATACTTTCTGCTGCCTGATAATTACAATTGGTGTACCTAAGTCCTGCAAAGAGGTGGCGGTCCCATCTTAGCGGCCGCCACCCATTTTTTGTTTCTGTGGCCAAACAAGGTCACGCACTGCGCGGGGATTCCGCGCACATCAAGAAGTCGGCAAGTACGTATCCTCGTAACTCCGACTCGAAAAACCAAGGGAGCGCGATCGATGCGTACCAAGGGACAAGTAAAGTGGTTCAACGACCAGAAGGGGTTCGGCTTCATCACGCCTGACGACGGAAGCAAGGACTGTTTCGTCCATCATAGCGCGATTCAGACCGAGGGTTTCCGGACGCTCGCCGAAGGAGCCGCGGTTGAGTTCGACGTTGTGCAGGGCCAGAAGGGTCCCGCTGCAGAGAACGTGGTCGTCTCAGCCTAGCGCTGTTGAACCTAGCAACGACGGGCCGCTCCGAAGTTCTCGGGGCGGCCCGTTTTCTCATGGCTGCCGTGGAGTAGGCCGCACGTCACACGACGCTGCTGGTACCGGATGGCCGCCAAGCAGGGCTACGTCGAAGCGCAGTACAACCTCGGGCGCATGTACTACCTGGGGGGACGTGTCTCGGGGAGCACCCGAGCGCCGCCGCTACGGCCCCAATGCCGTGCTCTCGCATATGTGGTTCAACATCGGCGTTGCGAACGGAGACAAGGGGGACGCTAGGTACTTCCGGGACGACCTAGAGCGGGGCATGACCCGCTCTAAGATCGTCCGCGCTCAAGAGCTGGCCCTTGCGTGCGTAGCGTCCGATTACGAGGGCTGCGGGGGGTGAACCGGGAGCGGCGGGTTCTGGCGTGGGCGGTGGCTCTGCTCGCACTGAGCGCGGCCCCCGCAAGTGCCCGAGCTCGACCCGCGTTCGACGTCCTGCGCGAGCAGCTGGAGGCGCAAGCGGCAGGCGGAGGCTGAGGTCGGCCCCACTACATGTTCCAGCACATGTTGGTAGTCGGAATCCTGCGGCAAACCGGGTCGTAAGTCCGCCATTTCAGCGAAGAATGCTCCGGGGCTTCGCTGCTTCTGCGGAAAGCGGGACGACAGATGTAGAGTTTGCAGCCAGGAGGTCGCCGGTTCGATTCCGGCTGGCTCCATTGATGTAAGTTATTGAAATACAAAAGATTACGGGACGTGTTTAGTTGACTATGGCTGAGGGGTGTACAGGTTATAGTACATGTTCACGCTGATCAGGGGCGTAAGCGTGCGAGGATCGTGGCGGGTTGTGGTGGGGGTATCACGGACTCGGGATCGCGAGGCGCGGGTTGCGTTTCGGCGACTCGTGCCCCCGGCGAGAGACCACGATCGGAGCATGGCATGAACCTGAACGACCTGACTCGGCGACCGTTCCCGCCAACCGCGCTTCGCTTGCTGGCATGGCTGGTCCTGCCGGTAGCCGTTACTCCGTCCGCGCTCGAGGCGCAGGCCTGCCTCGGGTTCGGCGGCAACGGGTTCGTGAGTGCCTCGGGGGCCCAATGGCGCGAAGACTCCGAAAACACGAACGGGATCGGGGGGCGCGCCGGGCTCGATCTCGGACCGCTGGCTGCGACGGCCCAGTACCTGAAGTTCTCGGGTGCGGCCGACTTCGATTTCGAGGATTCACGCGCGACCGTCGCGCTGAAACTACCGATGATGCCGCTGCTTTCGCTGTGCCCGGTCGTGACGGTGGGCACCGGCGGCGTCCTGTCGGCGAACTTCTCGGACTTGCCCTACAAGAGCGAACTCGTCTACGGAGCCGGCATGGCGCTGGGTCACCGGTTCAGCGCAGCAGGTTCCGGCTTCGCGATCATCCCCTCGGCGATCATCAGCGTCGAGAACTACGAGGTGGATCGCCTCTTCGACGACATCCTGGAAGGGGACAGGGAATTCAGCGCCATCCTCCGGGGCGGGGTTACGGTCGAGATCGGAAAGATCTACACTCGACCATACGTTGCGCTAAACACCACCGACCAGAGTTACCTGCTGGCCGGCGCCCTGCTCGGCGTCACCTTCTGACCCGCGCGGCGGGCCCGCGAGCTGCGCGAAGCGCTTCGCCACCACTCGTATCTCTATTACGTCCGCGCTATTCCATCGCGACGTATTGGTGGAAGTCGAGGGCATTGCCGTGCTACCGGTGTGGCGGCTATCGAGGTGACTGGTTCCTCGCCACAAGCTATGGCGACCCAGGCGCTGTGCTCGCCTCAGCCGAGCGGGCCGTGCACGGCTCGGCTTCGGCGTTTTCGTCCGGGAAGACAATGCGCTGCACGAGCCCGCCCAGGCCGTCATCCTGCCACTGGATCTGGAGACGCACGAGCAACCGCTGGCTTCCCGCGTCCGGCTCCCCTAGCGGGGTCACTCCGAACGGGCCGAGCACGGTCTCGGTCGGTGTGGAAAACAGGTGGTTCCGGACGGCGGTCTCGTCGATCCCCCCACCCGTGTCCACCGAAGCCCGCGCTGCCTCGGTGAGCAATTCGATGGCTCCGAACCCGGCCGCCGCCGTGTAGCCGGGCTCGAGGCCGTACTCGGCAACGTAGCGCTCGACGAACGTGGCGTTCGTCGCGAGCGGACCCGACGTGTTCAAGCCTGCGACCCAAGGGGCGTTTCCCAGCGCGCAGCGGGCCGGACCGATGCCCACGCGGTCGGGGAAGTCGGGTTCGGCCGGCCCGGTGGTCCAGCTCGACAGCAACGGCTCGTACCCGGCCTCGGCTACAGCCCCCGTGAAGGCCACCGCATCCTCGGTGTAGCCGCCGCCCAAGAAGAGGTCGGCACCCACTTCTTGGGCCCGGGCCACTAGCCCGGCGGGGTCGGCACCCCCGACCGGAAAGCTCTCGTCCACGATGATCACGAGGCCGTGCTCGGTCGCAGCCTCGCGCACTCCCTCGGCCACCGAGACCGGGAACCTCGAGTCCTCGTGGGCCAGGGCCACGGTCTCCGCACCCATTCGTGCCCCGACGACAACGGCACCCCGCATATGGTCGCGGGCGTTGTTCATCACCTGCACGCTCCACTGCCGGCTCTGACCCTCCCAGATCGAGGGCGAGGACGCGGTCGGCGTGACCAGCGGCCGCCTTGCCGCCTCCGTCACGGGCAGAACGGCACTCGTGATCGAACTCCCGTACGGGCCGATCAGAAGGTCTATCGAGTCGGCGGACGCCAGCTCCAGGTAGATCTCCACCGCTCTCCCGGGATCACTGCGGTCGTCGTGCAGAACGAGGCGAACCTCCCTGTCGCCGATTCCACCCGTCTCGTTCAGCATCTTGACGGCGAGCTCAAGGCCCCTGGCCATGTTCAGCCCCTCGGTGCGCAGACCACCCGTGGCGCTTCGGGTGCCCGCAACGATGATGGGGTTCGCTTCAGCAGGTGGCGCATCCGCGTCCCGGCAGCCCGCGAGTGCCGCCAGCGCAGCCGCAAGAGTTCCCGCGACTACGACGGGGTTCACGGTGTTGGCACGCGAGGTAGCGGGCATGGATCACTCCTCATTCAAGACCGACTTGTGCACCGCGCGGGCAAGGGGCCGTCGGGTGCCCCCAGCGGCCGGTGCACCTCCATAACCTGACTCAGCCGGGCAGGTTCGGGAACCGTTTCCGGGCCGCCCCGCCGCCGGGCCGCATCGTAGCGGAAGCGGGTCGCATTGGAAGGCCGCAACCGCTTCAGAAGTAGGGCTCCTGCCGAAGGGAAGCGGCCAGGGGCGCGTATGCGCCACCGTACGGCCCCCACCTGATGAACTGACCGTCGCCCGGGCTGCCGACGTATTCGCCGTCGTCGACGACCACACGGCCCCTAGATAGCACGGTCTCCGTGTAGCCCCGGACCTGGAACCCCTCGTACGCGCTGTAGTCGACGTTCATGTGATGCGTCCGTGGATCGCTTCGGCTGATCGTCAGCTCCCGCTCCGGATCGAAGATCACGATGTCGGCGTCCGACCCGACCGCGATGGTTCCCTTGCGCGGGAACATCCCGAAGATCCGGGCGGGTGCCGCGGAGGTCAGCTCCACGAACCGGTTCAGATCGATCCGGCCCGCGTTGACCCCGTGGTGGTAGATCAGGCTCATCCGGTTCTCCACTCCCGGACCGCCGTTGGGAATACGGCTGAAGTCGTCGCGTCCCAGCTCCTTCTGGTCCCGCAGGCAGAAGGGGCAGTGATCGGTGGAGATGACTTCGAGGTGCCTGCTCCGGAGACCCCGCCATAGCTGCTCCTGGTTCCACTTCTCCCGCAGCGGCGGGGTCATCACGTACTTGGCGCCCTCGAAGCCCGGCTCGTCGTAGGCAGCGGCGTCCAGCAGCAGGTACTGCGGGCAGGTCTCGGCGTGTGCCATGACTCCCCGCTCCTGTGCCCGCCGCAGCTCGGTCAGGGCGTCGTGACAGCTCAGGTGGACGATGTAGACGGGCGCGCGGGCCACTTCTGCGATGGCGAGCGCACGGTGGGCCCCTTCCGCTTCGAGCCGAGTGGGCCGAGTCAGGGCATGATACTTGGGCCCCACGTGGCCTTCCGCGAGCGCGATCCTGATGAGCTCGTCGATCACGACGCCGTTCTCGGCGTGCATGCAGACGAGAGTCCCGTCTTCCCCCGCCCTGCGCATGGCGCGGAAGATCGTCCCATCGTCGGAGAGCAGTGCACCGGGGTAGGCCATGAAGAGCTTGTAGCTCGTCACGCCTTCGTCCGCGAGCCGCCGCATCTCCGGCACGCGGTGGCCCGGCAGGTCCGTGATGATCATGTGGAACGCGTAGTCGATCGCCGCCCTGCCGGCCGCCTTGGCGTGCCAGGCGTCCAGCCCCTCGATGGTGGATGCGCCCCGGTCCTGGATCGCGAAGTCGATGATGCTCGTCGTGCCTCCGAAAGCGGCGGCCCGCGTGCCGGTCTCGAAGGTGTCGGACGACTCCGTCCCGCCGAACGGCATTTCCATGTGGGTGTGCGGATCGACGCCGCCGGGCAACACCAGCCGCCTCGCCGCGTCGATGATCCGGTCGGCGGGAAGCGTGAGATCGCGACCGATCACCGCCACCCTCTCGCCTTCGATGAAGACGTCGGCGCGGCAGTCGTCGGCGGCGGTCACGACACGCCCGTTCTTGATCAGTACGCTCATGCGCGTTTCCGGATTCGGACCGAAGGTGGTTGAGTCCGGGATCCCGTGGCGAAGGCCGGGCCG
The DNA here is from genome assembly GCA_028875075.1 of Gemmatimonadota bacterium. Classification (GTDB taxonomy): domain Bacteria; phylum Gemmatimonadota; class Gemmatimonadetes; order Longimicrobiales; family Gaopeijiaceae; genus UBA2988. The sequence continues at coordinate 61,623 of JAPPGF010000009.1, forward strand.
GCGGCGATCACCACGACCGGCTCCCGTTCATTTCCCGCCGCGCCTGCGTCCCTCCCGGCAACATTGCGACGCAGGCGGATGGTGTGGAGCCTTGCTGATCCCCTGACGCGGGAGGCATCGAACGGGAGAGGCTAGCACCGCCGGGATCGATCTGGCAAAGAAGCGCTCCCGGATGCGGGGGACGAGCGCGGTACGGCGTCGGCTGCATCCTGACCGGATACGATTCCCGGCCTGGGTATGATTCTCGGAGGCAGCTATCGGGACGGAGGAGCTGCGTGGGCGATTCAGTTTCCACGCCAGGCGTCACCACGAGCCGCCTGGCGGCAGGAACCTGCGAGAAGAACTTCGCCGACCTCAGCCCGGCCTTCACCGGCCACGAGGCGGCCGTCGCCGCGGACCGGTGCTACTTCAGCAGATCGAGCGTGTCGACCGGGAACCGATCCCTCTTGACATGCATCCGAGGCTCCGAAACAAGTAACTATTCGGTTTGAGTGAGCTGGACGAGATGATCGGGCACCGGGCCCGAACCAGCGCGTTTCGGCAGGCGGACCGAATCCGGCGGCCTTGGCTCTACAACCGGAGGGAGCCGTCGGCGTTGGAGACGCCTCCTCTCGAATCATGCGATGATGAAGGGGAGGGCCCGAAAGCCTAACCCGCAACCCAACGGGAGAAACCGTGAGAGCCCGACTGACAATACTCTTTTTTGCCCTCTCCGCTTGGATAGGCGCAACCGCTTCTGGTGTTGCCGCACAGGAGGTCACCCATCTTCTGGATGAGCTCACGGCGGCGGAGCACTGGGTGCTCTACGAGACGCTGGCGGCCCATCCCGACATCGCGGGCGACGCCGACTTCCTCTATGCGGGTCTGAACGAGCCTTCGAAGACCGAGGTCCGGGCCTGGCGCCCCGGCACGCCCTTCGGCCGCGAGGCCCGCGTGCACTTCGTGCAGGACCACATCGGCTACGAGGCAGTAGTGGATCTCGTCGGGCGCACGGTCGTTGAGCTGCGTGAGGTGACCGATCGCCAGTACATGTTCTCGCCCTCCGACGATCGCGCGCTGTCCGACGTGAAGGAGCATCCGCTAATGCTCGCGGCCTTCGAGGCGCGGGGGATCACGGATCTCGAGAACGTGCGTTGCTGGATCGGATCGGATGCGTACTTCGATACGCCGGAGGAGCGGGGTCGCCGCCTGGGCCGGCTTCGGTGCATGAACCGGATCGGCCGCGTTTCTGGACTGGGCGTGCCGATCGCGAACCTCGTCGTCGTCGTGGATCGTCAGACGGGCGAGATCCTGCAAGTCATAGACGAGGGTCCCATCGATGCCACGGTGCCCTCGATCGGCGAGCATCACGACGAGGCCGTGGGTCCGCCCCGAAAGGCTCTGCCCCCCATCACGGTTGCGCAGCCAGGGGGCCCTGGCTACGAACTCTCGGGCCATGAGGTCCGCTGGGAAGGCTGGGGATTCCACTTCCGGGTCGACCAGCGGAGGGGGATCGTCCTGTCCCGCGTGGGACATCACGAGGGGGGTGAGTTTCGGTCGGTCCTCTACCAAGCCTCACTCTCCGAGCTCCTGGTGCCTTATCACGACCCCGAGGAGCCTTGGAACCACCAGGCTTTCTTCGATCTCGGGAGCTATCCCCACAGCTTCGGGGGCGTGGCCAGCTCGTTGGCGCCGGGTCGCGATTGTCCGGTCCGTGCGGAGTTCTTCGATACCTGGGTGATTCAGGCGGACGGATCGCCGAGGGAGCGCCAGCGGGTTGCCTGTCTGTTCGAGCGACTTCCCGACGAGCCCGCGTGGCGGCACACGCGTGACGGAGGCGTGGTGGAGAGCCGGGCCCGTCGTGACCTCGTGCTACGCATGATCATGGGCGCGGGGAACTACGACTACCTCTTCGATTGGGTCTTCAGGCAGGACGGGACGATCCGAGTCAACCTGGCGGCGACCGGGATCGACCAGATGAAGGCCGTAGGCGCGAAGGACGCGTACGAGGCGATGGCCGACAATGGGGGCGCCGACGACCGCTACGGCCGCTTTGTCGCGCCCCATCTCGTGGCCGTGAACCATAGCCATATCTTCAACTTCCGCTTGGACTTCGATATCGAGGGAGTGGAAAACACCCTCGTCGTGGACCGGCTTGTAACGGAAATCCAGGACCAGGATAACCCGCGCCGAAGCGTCTGGCGTGTCGAGTCAGAGGTAGCGAGTCGGGAGAACGATGCGATGCGAACGGCTTCCCTGAACGCTCCCGAGTACTGGCGCGTTGTGAATCCGTCTCGAATGGGTCCCACGGGGTACCCGCGCGGCTACATCGTGGAGGGGCATGGCATCATGTCGCTCCTGAGTCCCGATGACTACCTGCAACAGCGGGCTGGCTTTACCGAGCACACGCTTTGGGCGACGCCGATGAGGGCCGACGAGCTCTACGCGGCGGGTGACTACCCCACAAACAGCGCCGCGGGGGAAGGCCTGCCCAAGTGGACGGCCAATAACCGCCCGATCGAAGACACGGACATCGTGCTCTGGTACACGATCGGTTTCCACCACGTTGCTCGGCTGGAGGACTGGCCGGTTCTGCCGCTGGAAATGCATGGATTCAACCTGACTCCGGCGGGATTCTTCGATCGGAACCCAGCGATCGATCTGCCCCGCTAGCCGTCCAAGAGCACGCCTTCGGGAAGGACAGGGGGGTTAGCCGGTCTGGCGTCGGCCCTAAGAAGTGAGAGCCGCTTCCTGGAACCGTTCGTAACGGGCCGCTAACAGATCAAGGGCCGGCCTATCTATCCGCCGGCGCGGCAGAATGATGCGCCTGTTGTGCAGTCCCTGGATCGAGTGTCGTAGCGTTGGCCCGTCGCGCTCCCGTAGAACATCTGGCCGCACCTGGATGATGTAGTCCTCGCGAATACCCACGAAAAACCGGTCGAAGGCCGCGTGGTGCAGTCGGCAGAGCGCGAGTCCATTGCTCACGGTGGGCGTACCTCCAGGCTCGGAATCCGGAATGATGTGGGCAGCGTCCAGGAGCTCTTCGTGGCGAAGACGACAGAGCGCGCACTGGTGCCGGTAGGCGCGCAGCACCCGGTCGCGGAACTCGCCCTGGTGCAGCCGACGCTGGACTTCAACGGTGGCATACCTGCGCCTGATGCCCGGCTCCACATCCCCCCAATCCGTGGGACCGAGCAGATTCGACTCGGCAGCCGCGAGTTCTACGGAAAAAGTCAGCCGTTCCGCGGCATCGCCAACCACGTAGACGGGCCACACGGCTAAGTACTTTCCGGGCAGAATCCGATGGAAGTAGGCCAGCGGCAGCCGGTGCTGCATTGCGAAACGTAGGCCGACGTTGTCTCGATGGTCGGGATCGGTACCGCGGTACTGGTATTGCAGCAGGTTGTCCGACCCGAGTGCATCGCCGTAGGGTCCGCTCGGTACCGTCGCGATCGACAGCGGCATCTCCATGGCCATTGGCTTGAAGATCCCCTGCGGCCCAAGAAGCCGTATGCGGTGGCCGGCGAACTCGAACCCCTCAGTGAGGACCAGCCTCGGCAGGACATCTCCGTGGATCGCGCATTGGCTCGACAGCCACTCAAAAGCCGTGGCTCTGAATCGAGCGTCAACAGTCCGGTCGAATTGGGCCATCAACCCAGAAAGCAGTGTTCATTGTGCCATTGGAGGCCCGTGGGGTCGGGCTGAAGTGCCAGCTCCCCAGGAGCGCGAATCTCCCGACCGTGGAGCCGGTAGTAGTCGCGTCCGTTCTCGTAGTCTTCCCGAATACGGTCACTCACCTCAAACCGGAACTTTGGAGTAACCGTGACGTAGCCCGCGTCGAACAGGCTGTGAATGTCACGGCGGAGCAGGAGGCCGTTCGAGATCTCGTGCTTGCGTTCCTGCGCATACGGCTTGATGTGCGCAGCCTCCAAAGCAGGCAGGGTCCGCTCGGCCGTGACCGCACAGCGCCGATCGTAGGCGTCGATGACTCGGACGCGGAACCCGCCCTGCCCCAAACGAGGTGAGATTATCCGCGGCACTCCATAGGCAGCGGAACCGAACGGATGCTCCAGCGACGCTCGCTCCAGCCGATCACCGACTGCATCCCAGAGCAGGCGGCCATCGGACTCGTCAGCACGATAGGTCTTGAGACTGACGATGTTGGGACTCCAGCTCGCCGGCGCCGGAATCCAATCCGGTTCCCGAAAAAAGAACGGCATGCCGAGGATTCGGCATCCTACCTGAAAATCACCCCGGTCTGCAGTTGATGCCCTGCGGTACTTGATGATCCGTGCACGCATCTCCGTCAGCGAGGTCGCGCCGTTCAGTTCGCGGAACGTCTCCCACGCGATCGAGCACGGTAGCGATGTGTTGTAAGTAAAGATGCCTCCGCCGACGATGTAGTTCCTCGGTGCGTGCAGCTTGAACAGGAACAGTTCCCCGGGCCGGAGGGCTTTGAACCGGGTGTTGGAGGGAGCCCAGAAGTTGACTTCGGACGGATTGACCAGACGTCGGACAACGTTGAACCAATCCCAGTCGGTTACCGCAACCACCATCTTCACGGCCATCGGCCGAGCGCTCCTTCCGTGCAATAGCAACTTCCCACCTGAAGATGGGGGTCATTCGCTCTGGCGCGCCAGCGAACAGTCCGGTAGCGATGACGGAACTGGGGATGCATGCCCAACTCACCACCCGGAGATGCGTGATGCGCTGCCGCCCTCGCCCTGACGTGACGGCGACAGCATCTGGGGTCGGCCGGCCTTGGCCGCTTCACCGGGCGTTCCGCGCCCTGGCGCTGCCCGCGTTGCCTCTGGCGATCGGCTCGTGTTCGTGGTTCACGCTGCCGTCCTATGGAGGGGAGGAGATCGTGCCCGGCCTCGACATGCCGGTGGAGATCCTTCGCGACGCCCATGCAATCCCCCACATCTATGCCCAGTCCCTCCGGGACGGCGCCTTCGCCATGGGCTACGTCCACGCACAGGACCGCCTCTGGCAGCTCGAGATGCAGCGCAGGCTCGGCCAGGCGCGGCTCGCGGAGGTCGTGGGCGAGGCCGGGATCGGGACCGACAGGCTCCTTCGCACGCTGGGTCTGTACCGCGTCGCCGAGCGCAATTTTGAGCGGCTGGCCCCGGATGTGAAGGCGGTCTATGAGGCCTATGCCGCCGGAGTGAACGCCTGGCTGGAGACCCGCTCCGGCCTGCTACCGCTGGAGTTTCAGCTTCTCGGGCATGAGCCTGAGCCCTGGAGACCCGCTGACAGCCTGGTCTGGCTCAAGCTCATGGCCTGGGACCTCGGCAACAACTTCAGGGACGAGCTGCTGCGCGCGCGCCTCGCCGACCGGATCGACCGGGCACAGCTTCAGGATCTCTGGGCCCAGCATCCCGACGACCCGCAGCCGGGGCCGCACGCGGCCGCCTCCGCCCTGCATTCCACCGGCATCGATTTCGCGGCGCTCGACGAGGCGGCACGGGCGCAGCGGGCATCCGGGTTCGGCTCCAACGCCTGGGTCGTCACGGGCGACCACACCGACTCCGGCGGGCCGCTGCTGGCCAACGATCCCCACCTCGGGCTGGAGATCCCGAGCCTCTGGTACCTCGCCCACATCTCGACGCCCGAGTTCGATATCGTCGGCGCGACGTTGCCGGGGCTGCCCCTGCCGGTGCTGGGCCGCAACCGCAACCTTGCCTGGGGCTTCACCAATACCGGGTCCGACGTACAGGATCTCTTCATAGAGCGGATCGACCCCGAGGACCCCGCGCATTACCTCGCTCCGGAGGGCAGCTTGCCCTTCACCGTGCGCACCGAGATCATCGAAGTCAGCGGGGGCGAGCCGATCGAGCTCGCGGTACGCGGTACGCGCCACGGGCCCGTGATCTCCGACGTGCTGGCGCAAGGCCGCGAATTTTTGGAGGCCGGCCACGTCCTGGCCCTGTCGTGGACCGCTCTGGACGAGGACGACCTGAGTGCCCAGGCGCTCGTGCGCGCGACCACGGCGGCGGACCGGCAGGGTTTCGTCGAGGCGTTTCGCGACCTCGCCGTGCCGCAGCAGAACATCGTGTTCGCCGACCGTGACGGAAACATCGGCTACGTGGCACCCGGGCGGATACCGATCCGTGCTTCGGGCCAGGGCCACCTGCCCGTGCCGGGATGGACCGGCGCCCACGACTGGGTGGACCGCATCGCGTACGAGGCGCTGCCGCGCGCCTCCAACCCGGCGTCGGGCCGCATCGTCACCGCCAACAACAGGATGGTTCCGCCCGACTATCCCCACTACCTCACCGACGATTGGGCAGCGCCCTACCGGGCGCAGCGGATCGAGGCGCTACTCGACGCCCGGACCCGGCACGACGTGGCGAGCTTCACCGCCATACAGCAGGACCTCGTCTCGCTCGCGGCGACTCGGCTCACGCCGGTGCTTCTCGGCCTCGCAGAGCCCTCGAACGATCGGACCCGGCAGGCCCTCGCCATGCTCGGCGGGTGGGACCACGGCATGCAGCGCGAGCGCGGGGAGCCGCTCATCTACATGGCGTGGCTCAGGGAGCTGATGCGCGTGCTCTTCTCCGACGAGCTCGGGCCCGTCTTCGAGGACTACTGGAGCATCCGGACCGAGGTCATCCACCGCGCTCTCGGCGAGCGCACTCAATGGTGCGACGACGTGACGACGGGCGAGGCGGAGACCTGCGCCGGCGCCGTGAGCCGGGCGCTCGAGGTCTCCCTCGAATACCTCGCCTCCAGCTACGGCAGCGACATGGGGGAGTGGCGCTGGGGCGAGGCCCACGCGGTACGCATGGACAGCCCCATTCTGGGCGAGATCCCGGTCATAGGCTCCTGGTTCGAGGTGAACATGCCCACGGGCGGGGAGCCGGCCACGGTCAAGGCCGGCGGGTTCGACGTGGCCGACCCGGACCGGCCCTTCGGGCAAGACCACGGGGCGGGCTACCGCGCCGTCTATGACCTGGGCAATCCGGAGCGCTCGGTCTTCGTCATCAGCACGGGGCAGTCCGGCAACCCGCTGTCCCCGTACTACGAAGACTACGCCACGCGATGGCGCGACGGCGGCTACCTCCCCATGCTCACCGACCGCGCTACGGTGGAGGAAGACGCGCTGGCGACATTGGTGTTGACGCCGGAGTGAGGGGGCGGGACCGCGTCCACGCCGGCGCGCCTGCTTCGCCGTTCGGATACGGACGTCTCCGCCTCTGGCGTCTAGCGCCTTCGCGTTCGGCGCGCTCGACAGCCCGGTTCACGTCTTCCTGCAGCGTGAAGCGCTGATCTTGGTACGCATGTCCATCACAATGAGGGACCCTGAAGTCGGGTCGCGTAGCCGAGTGGCTTGACGGACTCAGTGGTCTCTGACGCGACCCGGTACGTCGTGGTCGGATCGGGGCATCCGTAGATTTCGACGAGCCCACGTGCGGACTCCCACCCTCCCGTAGCTGCGACGTCCACGTGGGGGCGTGTCTTCCTTTGGGTTGCCCATTGTCTCTCGGAATACGTGCTAGGGAGACCCGTCCCGGGTTGGCAACTCGGCAAGTTTCTCGGCTTCCCGAAGCCAGCTGGAGGCCAATTCGTGGCGGACCAGCACGCCCAGATGGGACCTGGCGATGCGATCCTCGACCATAGCTGCACGCGCACTCACCCGGGTGGATCTTCGGTGCCTTCCCGCAAGACAGCCAGATAGCGTTCATAGGTGAAGATCCTTCGTCGCTGGCGACCCGTGATCTCGCGCACGATACCGAGCTCTTCGAGGAGCCCGAGCGCGGCGGCCACGGCTGGCCCCGACAGGCCCGTTCGCCGTGCAAGGTGGGGAATGCCCCCGATCGGGCGTTCGACCAGGGATTGGTGCACTCGCAGTGCCGAACCCGCGCGGCGCCCCTGGCGGCCGATTCGCGACCGGTCGTCGCGGATCGTTTCGCTGACCGACCGGGCCGTCGCAACGGCTGTTTCCGCTACCTCCCGCACACCCTGCAGGAAGAACCGTAACCAGGCTTCCCAGTCTCCAGTGTGCCGCGTGTCGTCGAGGAGCCGGTAGTAGGTGCTCCGATTACGTTTGAAGTACAGGCTGAGGTACAGAAGTGGCTCCCGGAGCAGTCCGGCATTGCACAGCATGAGGGAAATCAGCAATCGTCCCAGCCGGCCGTTGCCGTCGAGAAACGGATGGACGGTTTCGAATTGTACATGCGCCAGCCCGGCCTTCACGAGAACGGGGAGCCCGTCGTCCGTGGAGTGGATGAACCCCTCCAGATCGGCCATGCATTCCTGTACGAGATTGGGGGGCGGCGGCACGAAGGAGGCATCGCCCGGACGCGAACCGCCGATCCAGTTCTGTGATCGACGGAACTCGCCCGGCATCGTGGCCGCCCCGCGGCCGCTCGCCAACAACTTGGCGTGCATTTCCCGCATGAGGCGGTTCGCAAGCGGAAAGCCGCTTCGCAGACGCTCGACACCGTGATACAAAGCCGCCACGGCGTTCGACGCTTCCAAGACGTCGCCGCTGGGGACACCGGGCACACCGCCAGCTTCGTGGAACATCAGATCGGCCAGCGAGGACTGGGTGCCTTCGATCTGAGACGACAGCACAGCCTCTTTGCGCACGTAGCCATGCACGAAGACGGTCGCATCAGGCAGCAACTCCGTGACCGCGTCTAGCCGCCCGAGCGCGGCGGAGGCCGCCTCAAGCGGTTGTCCAAGACCCTCCCGGAAGTTGACCTCCGGTACAGGCGGAAGGGGACGGGGTACGAAGGCTCGTACCGTTTCTCCGCCGTTGACGGTTACTAAATAGGTGCCTGTGGATTCGCGCCGCATGCTATTGGGCTCTCATGGCCAGGGACGCTGGCGTGGCAGGATGAGTCCCAAGATGGTGTAGTCTTACGAAAATTTCAAGCTATTCACTTTTGTTAGAGGCCCGATTGGGAAGAAATCTGCCGACGTAACAAAAATATATCGCTTTTCGGTTTTATTAGTATTTCTGTAAGGAAGGAAATTTTTCGTAACGCGGGCTAGCGCTACGCCGGGTCATCAGGCGCGAGGAGCGTGTTTGCGAATCGGGTTCACTTGGGGGTCCGCCTCGTGAACCCTGAGTTTACAGTCCTCATATATTCGATGAGGATGTCGTATTATAGGCTCACGGGCTCGGAGACTGCCTCTCGCTCACGCTGGGAGTGCGAGCGTCAAGGAATCCATGGCAACAGAGCCTGCGAGTTACGCAGCACGCTCGCGGATCGACTAGGCCCACGCGGGCTAACCAACGCTTTCAACACTGGGGGACAACGATGCTCTGGAAGATTCCGACGGGAGGGCCGCTTATCGGCGCCGTCATAGCGATGGTCCTATCCGTGCCGGCGATCGAGGCTCAGACGACCTCGTCCGGCGCCACCGCGCACACCAAGGAGGCCTTCACCCACGAGCGCTTCCAGGAGCTTCAGGCTCAGGGGGCACTGATTCTTGTCGACATCTTCGCGGACTGGTGCCCAGACTGTGCCCTCCAGCAGACGGTGTTGGAGGCGTATCGCGAGCGCAATCTCGACGTTCCCCTTCACACGCTCATGGTGGACTTCGACGCGCAAAAGGATGTGGTTACCCACTTCCGCGCTCCGCGTCAGTCCACGCTCATTCTCTATCGGGGAACTGAACGGCTGTGGTTCAGCGTGGCTGAAACGCGTGAGGAGGTGATCGTCCAGGCGCTGAGTGAAGGAGCGTCCACGCGGTGACACTGGACATCACGGCGATCCCGGTCGCCCTCTTCGCCGGGATCGTCGGGGTGATGTCTCCCTGCGTGTGGCCGCTGGTCCCGGTGGTCATGGCGTCGGCGTCCACGGGAGGTAGAGGGGGGCCGTTCTTCCTGGCCGGAGGGCTCAGTCTCTCGTTTGCCGTCGCGGGCACGTTCCTCACGTTTCTCCTGGTCAACACCGGGCTGGATCCCGAGCTCTTCCGCTACGTCGCCGCCGGCGTTCTCGTGGCGATGGGACTCCTGCTCGTGGTGGACCGTCTGGGCGACCGGGCGGCCGCCGTGCTCTCGCGTCTCACCGCGGGCTTTGATCCGGGCCGCGGCTTGAGCGCCGAGAGCGGTCCCGCACAGTTCGGGGTGGGGGCACTGCTCGGTATCGTCTGGCTCCCATGCGTCGGCCCGACGGTCGGTGTCGCGATCGCGCTCGCGGCCCTGGGAGAGGACCTCCTCAGCTCTTTTTCGGTCATGCTCTCGTACGGAGTGGGCACGGCCGCGGTCTTGCTTGGCGTGGGCCTGTTCTCCGGACGGATTCTGAATTGGGGGAAAGGAGGGGCCACCTCGGGAAGAGTGCTCGGAAAGAAGATCCTCGGATGGTCGGTGCTGGTCCTCGGGGTGCTGGTGTTCACCCGGTTAGACAAGGTCCTCGAGGCTTGGGCCTTGGACCTCCTCCCGGCCTGGGTCTTTACGCTTTAGCCGAAGGTCGGGTGATCCCGCTCACGCTGCTCCTGATCTTCGTCCTGATCTACCTCACCAACCGCTCGGTCGCCGAGAGGACGCGAGAGTGGAGCCGCTGGTGCTGCGGGGGCTTTCTCGCCCTTACTCCAGCATCCCGCTCAGCGCGGAGATCGCCTCGAGGCCCGTGTCCGACTCGGAGAGCCGCCGGCGCTGCTGGCTCGTGAGCCACTCGGCGCGGCTGCCGGTGGCGTCGCGGGTGACCGCGAGCACGTGTTCGATCTGCTCGGCCACGGCCCGGACGTGAGAGATCACGCCGACCATGCGGCCGCCCGTCGCGACCGTCGCGAGCGCCTGGACGGCGGCGTCCAGGTTGTTGCGGTCGAGCGAGCCGAAGCCTTCGTCCAGGAAGAGCGACTCGAGGCGGCCGCCGCTTCGAGCCATCATCTCGACCATCCCGAGCGCGAGCGACAGCGAGGCGATGAACTGCTCGCCGCCGGAGAGGCTGGCGGGGGAGCGGGCCTGGCCGGAGTCGTGATCGAGCACGAGCCACTGATCGTCGGCCTCGCCCGGGTCCGCGAAGGCGTACTTGCCGGCGCTCATCTCGCCGAGCATGCGGGACGCATGGACCAGGAGGCTCCGGGACCGGCGGAGCGTGAGCCACTTCAGGAAGGCGCCCGGCTTGAGGGCGGACTCAAGGTCGCCCAGCGCGACTTCCTTTTCCTGGACCTCCCGGAGCAGCTGGCCGAGGCGCCGGACATGGTCCGTGATCTCGGCGAAGCGCCGCTCCGACTCCTCCGCCCGGCGCTCCTCGAAGCGAGCGTCGGTGGCTCTCGCCCGGACGGCGGCCAACAGGGCGTCGATATCGCGGACTTCGGCGCCGACGCCCGTCCGCTCGCCGATGCCCTGAAGCTCCGCGCGGGCAGCGTCCGCCCCGGCTGAGGACTCGCGCGCCCGGAGCTCCGCCGCCCGCTCCACGGCCGCGCTCGCCTCGCGGAGGCCTCCGATCTGCGATTCCATCGCGCGGACTCCCCGGGTGGCCACGGCCGCGGGAACCTCGGTGTCCAGTGCGATCCGGCCAACCGCTTCGACGAGCACGTCGCGCTGGGCGTTGAGGCTCCGGGCCAGGACCTCGAGGGGCTGGTCGAGCTCGTCGGAGCGGCGCCTCTCCAGCGCGGCGCGGTCCTCTCCAAGGGCCTCGATGTCCCGCCGCAGCTCGTCGCGCCTCTCGCTCCGGAGGCGGAGCACTTGCGCCCGCTCCCTGGCCAAGCGGGTCTGCCGGGCGAGTGGGCCCGTGTCCACGCCGCTCAGCTCTGCGGCCTCGGGCGGCAGTCCGAGTTCCGGGCGGAAGGGCCGGGGGACCTCCTCGATCGTGCGCTCGAGCCGCGCCAGCGCTTCGTTCGCGGCGAGCCCTGCGGCCTCGGCCATCTCTTCCGCATTGGCCGCTCCTTCGCCGGCCACGCCCGCTTCCTTGTCCGCCCGTGCCGCAGCCGCCTTGAGCTCCTCGGCGACGCGAACATGCTCGGCCAACCGCGCCGACGCCTCCCGGCATTCCGCCTCCAGGGAGCCGAGGAGGGCGTCCCGCTCGGGGACCGGCGAGTCGGCGTCGACCTGGGCCTCCCGGGCCAGCTCCTGCCGCGCCTCCAGGAGCCCGGCTTCCAGCCCTTCGAGCCCGGCCTCCGCCTCTCCGATCCGGCGCCGGACGCCCTTGAGTTCCCCCTCGAGAGCGCTCACCCCGGCGGTCGCCTCTTTCGCTTCCAGGCGCGCCGCCTCGGCGAGCGGGCGGGCTTCCAGAAGCCGCGCTCCGTCGGGCGCCTTCCAGTCGGCCGGGAGGTCGCGGTTGCAGACGGGACAGGTGTCTCCGGGGTGTAGATCGTGGGCGGCGCTCGCCGCCGACTCGGCGCGGTGCGCCGCGCTCAGGTGCTCTTCGGCGCTGGCAGCCGCGCGGGCCGCCGCGCTCTCCGCCTCCCGCGCACCCTCGAGCTTCCCGGCGCGCTCGGCTTCCTCCTCCCGGAGCCGCTCGAGCCGTCCGCGCACCTCGGCCGCCTCGTCCGCACGCGCGACCCACTGGGTATGGATCCGTGAGAGCACCTCCCGGCGCTCCTCCGCTGCGCGGGCGGCTCGCTCGAGCGGAGCGCGCCCGTCGGCGTGCTCGGACGCCGCCCTAGCCGCATCCCCCGCGGCCCCCGCCAGGCGCTCGGCTTCCGCGCGCTTCTTCCCAGCTTCGTGCGCCGCTCCGCGGAGACGCTCGGCGGTTTCCTCGCCGGCGGCCACGAGGCCCGCCAGGCCCTCGAGCCTCGTCAGCGCCTCCGTGACCTCCTCGACCTCCGGCCCGTCGTCGGTCGGGATGTTCTCGAGCGCCTCGGTCAGCCGCTCCTGCCGCTCCGTCAGGTCCGCCGCCTCTTGGCCGAGCCGACGGTCGAGCTGGACGAGCGGCCCCAGCCTGTCGGGCGCGCCCTCGGTACCCAGCGCCCGGACCCGCTCGATGACGCCGTCAGCCGCTTCGCGCGCCGTCTCCCGGCCGAGCACCGCCTCGTGGGCACGCCTCGCCGCCGCCTCGTCCGCGCCCGCGGCCGCTGCCTCGCTCCGGGCTCGCTCGAGCGCCTCCCGGAGCTCCCGGAGGTGGCCCTCCGGGTCCTCCGGGTATCCGGAGGCCGCCTGCTCCAGCCGGATCCTCAGCTTCTCGGCCTCCTCGCGCGCCCACCCGGCCGCCTCGCCCGCCGCCTCCAGTTCGTCGGTGCGCCAGACCTGGCGCAGGATCCTGCCCCGGTCGGTCGGCCGATCCTCCACCAGCAGGCGGGCGAAGCGGCCCTGCGGCAGCACGACGGTCCGCAGGAACGCGTCGCTGTCGAGCCCGAGGAGCTCCTGGACGCGCTCGTTGACGGGCCGGACCTGTTCCAGCTGCTCGACCGGCTCGCCGTCCTGGCCGATCCTTCTGAGCAGCGCCCGCGCCTGCCCGACGTCGCCCCGGCGGTCGCGGCGGAGCGAGCGGGTGACCTCCCAGGTCTCGCCCGACACCCTGAACGTGAGCGCGACCCGCAGGTCGGTGTACGTGTCGTTCATCAGCTCCTGGTTCGCCTGCGCCGTGAACGTCGTCTGTCCGTAGAGGGCGTAGGTGATCGCCTCCAGGATGGAGGACTTGCCGGCGCCGGTGTCGCCGACGATGGCCACGTGGTCGCGGCCCGTGAAGTCGATCGCGACGGGCGAGCGGAACGAGCGGAGCCCTTCGACCCTCAGCTCGAGCGGGCGCACGTCAGCCCGGCCCCCCCGACCGTCGCCGGGCGAGCGCGCCTAGTGTCTCCTCCGCCTGCAGGCCGAGCGCGGTGAGCCCGAAGTCGGGCCGTGCGTCCTGGCCGGCACTCCCCAAGGCCTGCCGGAAGAGGTCGGCCACGGCCCCCTGAGGTGCCTTCGCCCCACGGGCCGCGCCCGTCCTCCACTCCTCGAACAGCTCCTCGAGCCCCGGCTCGGCGCCTTCCTCGCCGCCTCCCTCGACGGCCTTCACCGGCCGGTTCTCGACCGTGTTGATCAGCTCGAACACGGCGCAATCCGGTGCCCAGTCCGCGAGCCGGTCCGCGAGATCGGGCAGGGGATCGTCCGAGACGACGCGCGCCTTCAGGATGCAGCCGTCGAGGCCTCCGTCCCGGGCGCGTGCCTCGAGCTCCGCCGGCGTGCCCCGGAACTCGACGAGGGGCCGCCCTCCCGGCAGCTCGTGCGTCTCGACCTGCACCCCGTCCCCGATGCTCGCCACGACCGCCTGCTTGGCCTGCCGGCGCTCGCCGAAGTCCAGCGCGATCAGCGAGCCCGCGTAGCGGCCCTGCGCGGTGCCGCCCGGCAGCAGCTGCGGGTCGTGGATGTGCCCGAAGGCGCAGTAGTGCGCGCGATGCAGTCCTTCTACCGGCGTGGCGTAGTCGTCGCCCACGGTGATCCGCCGCTCCGAGCGGCCCGGCTGCGCGCCATGCACGTGGAGGTGCGCCGCGTAGAGCACGACGCCGTGGGGGCGGACGCTCCGGTGCGCCTCCTCGAGCAGGCTGTCGTTCAGAGTCCTGATGCCGTCGGCGTAGTCGCCCTCGAAGCGCGGGGCGTCGCCGCCCGAGTAGTCGGCGACGGCGCTCGGCTGGACGAACGGCACGCACGCGACGGCCACGGGCTCCTGGGCGACGTCGGGGTAGGGGACCACTCGGGGCTCGGTCACGAGCCGCAGGCGCCTGGGGCTCGCGGCGCCCGCCAGAGAGTCGATCACGCGCAGCAGCACGGGCGAGTCGTGGTTGCCCGACAGCACCAGCGTCGGCGCGACCGCCGCCAAGCGGTTGAGCGCCTGCACGCCGAGTTCCAGCGCCTCGTAGGGCGGCCGCGACTGGTCGAACAGGTCGCCCGTGTGCAGGATCAGGTCCGGGCGGACCCGCTCGGCCAGATCCAGCAGCCCGCGGAGTGCCTCCACGTGGTCGGGGGTCCGGTCGTGGCGGCCGAGCTTCGCGCCCAGGTGCCAGTCCGAGGTGTGGAGCAGCTTCACAGTTCGAGCTTCGGCCCGGCCAGAGCGCCCACGCTCCGGACGAGCGGCTCCGGGACCGCGGGCCGGGAGACGTGGAACTGCTCGCACGGGCCGCACCATTCCAGGGGGTGGCTCACTCGCCGCCCTCGGGTGCGATCCGCGGCGGCCTCAGCCTGGGAACCCCGGTGGAGCGCTTCTCCCGGCGCTCGTCCCGGCGTGCGCACCGATACGACGGCAGCGCCTTGCAGCGCTTGCACGTGACGAGCTCGGGGATCCGGCTCAGGGTGCCGGTCAGGCTCATGCAGCCGGCCTCGGTCGTGAGCTTGCCGTCGCGCCCCCCGCAGCGGATCGCCCAGTGGACCTCGGCGCTCACCGGAACGTGGCCTGCTCGAGCAGCGCCCAGCAGTAGGCATTGCGCAGCCGCACCAGGTGCAGCCAGCGATCGTGCGCGATCAGCGGGTCCCGGTCGTAGCCCCTCGCCCTGAGCACGGCCTCCAGCACGATGATCGCGTCCTCCCTCTCCCTGGGCGTGATCTCGGCGGTGACGTGCGCAAGGGCGTGATCGTGCGACACGGTGTCAGGGAGAAGGCTCAGATTGCAGTGCAGATGCTGAAGTCTGCCGTCTCGGGACCGCACGATCCGCTGTCTTCGCCGTTAGGCCGTATCTGCTTACATCGTACTGAACCAGCGGGGAAATCGGGTCGAATGGAGGGAACTTGGAGTGACCGGCCAAGCTCGTCGGATCAGCCGAATCCGGCCTGCAGATCAGTCCCACCCGGACTGCATGCAGCAAGCCCCCGGTTGTCACGGCGGGGAACCGCTAGGGGCCTCGGGAGTGCGCAGACCGGCTTCGCCGGCGCGGGCGTCCATCCAGTCAGCGGTCTCCGCCGTTGACGGCGAGGGATCCGAGCTGATCGAGCATGGCGGCGGACCGGGGCGATGTCAGGAGGTCGCAATTCGGCGAAAGACCGGGTCGGAAGTCCGCCTGGCGCCGGCCGCGACCTCCGGGGCCTAGAGCGCGGGGGCGCCCAGCGGCCTGCCGTCCAGTTCCCAGCTCGGGTCGATCTCGAAGCCGAGGTGGTCGAGGGCGGTGACGCCGACATCGACGATTTGGGCCGGACCGGGCTCGGGCCAGTCCGCGGTCGCCGGACCGCTCGCCGCGATGAAGATCGTCATCTCTTCCGGCGAATCTCCGCCGTGGCCTCCGTCTTCCGCTCGCCTGCCGTGGTCGGTGCTGACGAGGATAAGCCAGTCCTCGTCGCCGTACGAGGGACGAGCGCGCACCGCCTCCATCACCATGCCGAGCTGGCTGTCGGCCAGCGCGATGGCTTCCCGGTACTCGGGGCCGATCGACTCGATGTCGTGGCTGGTCCAGTCCGGGTTGCCGAAATAGACGAAGAGCGCGTCAGGGTCGGCCGCGCCGAGGTGCTCGACGGCCTGCGCGGCGACCGTGTCGTCGGCCTCACCCCACCCGAAATCATCGCCGTTCAACGGCACCAGCGCGTCGATGGTGGCCGGGAGGAGGGGGTCGCCGTCGTCCAGCACCGCGAGCGGGAGCCAAGTCAGCCCCGCGAAGGTCCCGAGTTCGGGGCGCACCGCTTCGATCCGCGCGAGGAACGAAGGATACTGCGCGTAATTGCGGTCCGTGAAGTCGTTGTTGGTGACGCCGTGCTTGTCTGGCCAGACTCCGGTCAGCATCGAAGACCAGCTCGGGCCGCTGTACGACGGCGTGGCTGTGAGCACCTCCGCGCTGTACCAACCTTCCTGGACCAGCGCGTCGATATTGGGCGTGGCCACCTCCGCGAGCACGTCGGGGCGCACGCCGTCGATGCCGAACACGAGGACCTTGGGGGTGGCTGGCAACGCCTCCTCGTCCCCGCCGGGCGGCTCGCCGCAGGCGGAGAGGAGCAGCGATGCGAGAACGGGCAAGCAGGCGAAAGCGGTGATTTTATTCATGGCGGCATTATACCACGGCATCGGCGGAGAGTCCAGCGAGCCGGACGGACGGCGGCCCGTGGACAGTTTCCGGAGTGCCCCGCTGGCCCGACAGTCCAATGTTCGTGCGGGTTCTCATGTCCACAAGGCACCGCGTGAACCCGCCTGTACGCCCGCTCACCGCGAAGCGCACGAGTCTTCGGCCGAAGCGATCAGGCAAGCACGCGAGGGTGCGCCACCGCGGCCGGGCGCGAAGCGCTGAGGGCCGCTACTCCTTCTCCGCGGGATACTTGATCGCGTTCAGGCGGAGCTTTTCCTCGGCGGCACCCACGAGGTCAATATTCGTCACATCCGCGAAGCGGAGGATGCCGAGGAAGACGTCGGCCACCTCGTGGCGGACTTCCTCGAGGCGGCCCGCCACCCCCTCCTCGTCCCAGCGAAACAGCGCGAGCAATTCACCCGCCTCGCTGGCGACCAGCGCGGCGAGGTTCCGCGGCGTGTGGTACTTCTCCCAGTCCCGGGCCCGCGCGAAGTCGCGGAGCTCGCGCTGGAGCCGCTCGATCGGGTCCGTTCCCGCGCCCTTGTCCGTATCTCCGCTCATCTCGTGGCCCACGCTACGATCCATAGGTTCACCGTCGCCGTCACGGCCATCAACACGGTCAATACGAGAATCATCCTCGTGTACTCCTCCACCCGGTTCGTGGCCTGCTCCATCCGTCCAGCAATATCGATCTGTTGCCTATGCATGATCTGCTGAGCCCAGAAGCTTGCCGTACGTCCACTCCCGGCGCCAAGCGAGGCGTTGAAACTGACGATCAGGTCGTCCATTGACATCGCGGCCAGAGCTTGCGCCGGCGGCATCCGAGATCTTCCGTCCATCCAGGTTGTCTCCTGTCGGTTCACGCATCCTTGCCCGACTCCGAGACGCGGTGTCGAGCGTGTCATCCGCCACACCCCGCGGACCGTCGTCAACGGGCGGCGCCCTGCCGTCCCCGGATTCAGTCGCCTCCGGGGCTCACGAGCTCGATCAGCTCTCCGTGGCTCCAGCGACCGACCTGGACCGGGGTCCGCCTGCAGATGCCCAGCATTCGACGGCGAGAGCCGCCGGTCAGCGTCCCGCCTCGCGCGGCTCCGGATCCATCGCTCCGGGGCGGCGCCTCCTAGGGAGCGAACTCTCGCACGCGGGCGTCTCCCCGTCGCCGGACCGTACGGACGCGCTCCACGCCCGTGCTCTCGTTCTCAGGGAGCGGATCTTCTCCCTTCCGTTTGCCGAGCTCCTGGACGGTCACGAGCGAGGCGAGCTTCTCCGCGCCGGCCAGGGCCTCGGCGTCTCCGCCGTACCACTGGAACCACGGCAAACCCGCCTCGGTGTATTCCTTCGCGGACGGGGGCAGGGTAGGGGGCCGCTCCCCAGTGACCGCCAGCCACTGCTTGGAGTTCGTGATGCTCACGAAGCAGCGGCTCGCGTGCCGCTGGTCCCAGGCGTCCAGGCCGTAGGGGTCTTCGTAGACCTCCTGCCTCATCCGGCCGCCCGGCGCGAGCCCCATCTCATCGGCCGGCGCGGAGCATACCTCTGGGCTGAATTGGACGTCCTCGTAGACACGTCGGCCCATGAGCTGCTCGTAGCGCTTCCGCTTCATGGGGTAGGCCACGATCTGTAGCCCGCCGTGCTGCGCCTCCCCGGTGAGCTGCTCCTCGGCCGTGTAGCCGTCGCCCAGCGGCATCGCGACGAACTGCCTCACGAGGCCCTCCTCCACGCAGTATCCGTCGAGCCAGGGCTGCTCGGGCAGGACCAGATAGTCTTGCGGATCGCCGTTCAGATGATTCACCCACGGGTCACCCGTGAGCGCGCAGATCTTGCCGGCCGCGACCTTGACCGCGAACGGGTAGCCGGAGTCCCCGAAGGAGATCCACATCGCCTCGGCCTGATGCATCGGCGCGATGACCCCGCCCCGCCGGCCCCAAGCCTCCGGCAACCGCCCGGTGTAGTCGTCCAGATGCCGGAGCGGGAAGCTCCCGAGGCCCGGCGGCAGCGGATAGTCCGTCCCGTCGTCCGGGATCCTGAGTGTGCGCTGGAACTCGATCGCGCACTGCGCCTCCGGGTGGACCTCGGGGAAGCGGAATACGAGCGTGTCATCCTCCAGGGTGATCATTGCCTCTCCTCGTCTCTTGTCGCTCAGTGGTTACCAGTCGCCGTCGCGAACCTCGCGCACCACGCGCAGGATCGCGTCGTCGGGCGCCTCCTTCAGCTGCCGGATCAGCTCGGCGAAGAGCCGTGGCCTCTTCCGGATGATCTCCTTGAGATCGCTGGACACCTTCCCGGCGAGTGCCAGCAGCACGTCCGGGTCCTCGCCGAGCTCGCGCGCGAGCCGGCACGTCGTGGCCTCCGAGGGCGGCGCGACGTCACCCCGCTCGATCTTGCTCAGGTACGCCGGCTCGATCCCGACGCGCGCCGCCACCTGGCGGAGCGAATAGCTCCGGTCTCCCCGGCGTAGCGCCTCCCGCCGCGCGCGAACCAACCCGCCAAAGTGTGTCATGTGTCATATATACTATACATATGTCACAAAGTCAAACAGACCCCCCGATCCTTCCCTCCGGCTACCGAGGGAACCGCCCGTGGACGCGTCAACGGGGCGGACCGCCGGCCCGGCCCGACCGTTTGAGCGGCGTCTGATCCGGTCGGTGCCCGGACAATGCCGGCCGGATGCGAAGCGACGGGAGCCCTACGGGAGTCGGTGCACGTGGACGGGAGAGCGATCCCGATGGGCGAGGGCTTTCCGGAACGGTCGGGGCGAAGATGGGGGCCGTAGCGGGCGCCGGTTCCCCTGGAAATCGTGCAACCGCCCGTCCTCCCTCGGTCAAATGGTCATGTTGATAACATGATATGGGCCCAAATGGACATGTACACGTCATGCAAATACCGAGGCGGAAACCCGGTTCGGCGTGTCACGAAACCTGTATCCTTCACAATTCCACTGCGTTCGTTGTGTGATGGACACACTGTAGGTACAATAGACGCCTCTGACAGGGCCGCATGGTGTCGGCGATCGTTGTGATGGAGCAGGCCGGCGATGTTGAAGACCCGAGCGGGCAACCGTGGGCGCCACCGGACGGGCGCGGAGCCTGTGCCGGGCAGGCCGCCGGACGATATGCCGACTGACTACCTGCCAGGCTACGAGCAGGCGCGCGCCATCGACCCCGAGATGGCATCCAGGTACGTGGCCCACACGCTCATCGGAGACCCGCTGGCCGAAGCGGCGGTCGATGACCTAGCGGCTGTCGACAGAGCAGAGGCAGCCCGTTTCATGGATCTCGGAATGAGGGGCGAGAGCCGCGCGCTGAAGGCCGCACCGGCCTCGTTGCGAGAGTTCTTCGGGGACGCCGAGCGCCAGCCGGAATGGCTCGACCACGAGGCGTTCGCACCGGGCATTCGCGCGTTCCACAGGAACTCGTACATCATCCTCATGGCGTTCGTGACCGGGGTTCTTATCGAGGGTTTCACGACCAATATCTCAAGGTCGTTCATGCTGACCGGGCGGGTGCGCGACAAGGGCGTCAGGCGTCTGGGGCAGAACAATCGGCACATGACCGAGATCTTCTTTCCCGGCGGGCTGGACCGACAGGGAGACGGATGGAAGCTGTCGGTCCGCATTAGGATCGTCCACGCTCGGTTGAGGCGCCTCCTGAACGATTCGCAAGAGTGGGATGCGAAGGCCTGGGGCACGCCGATCAGCTCCGCCCATCTTGGGTTCGCCATCGCCGCCTTTTCCGCAAGGCTGCTGAAACACACGAAGACCCTCGGCGCCAGCTACACGGAGGAGGAGCGTAAGAGCTTCATGGACGTCTGGCGCTACTCCGGTTACCTGATGGGCATTCCCGAGACGATCCTGTTCCGCGATATGCAGGAAGCCCTGCAGCTGTATGACATTGGCGTCATGTGCGAGCCCGAACCCAGCATCGATTCGATTGCCATGGCTCACTGTCTCATCAACTCGGCGCCACTGATCGCCGGAACGGAGAATCCCTCGGCACGCCGCGAGCTGGCCCGCTATGTGTACCGCGTGTCAACCGGACTGATCGGAAAACGAAGTGCCGAGTCCTTGGGTTACCCAAAGGTACCCGTCTTTGGAGCTGTCGGCTGGTTCAGGTTCCAAGCGCGTCTCGGCGCCGTGCTGGACGGAGTGATTCCGGGCCGGCGCGCAAGGAGCAGCTTCAACCGGTTCGGATACCTGCTGGCCGGTTCGACGTACGACGTCGGAGGCATCGACTACAGGTTGCCCGACCACGTATATGCCGAACGCACCGACTGGTGATGTCGCCGGGCCGGCGCTACTCGCTCGTGGCGGCTTCTCTCCATCCTCCCCGTTCCGGCGATTGCCACTGGACGCACGCCGCGATAACGCGGCAGGACGCCCGGTAGCCGGAAGAACCCGGCGAGTTTCGGCCTATCGCCCTGGAATGGCGCGGAGGCGATCTTAGACGAGCGGCTCTTCCGCGAGGCCGAGGCGGAGCGCGGCCTGCACACGGCGCCGTCGCTCCCGGGGACTGCGGACGTCCCGTTACGTGATCCGGGAAGGGGAACGGCATCGCCAAAGAGGGAGTTCGTCCCGGCTGTTCGTCCCCGGTCGACTCACGCCTCTCTCCCTCTCCCCAGACGCGTCGCGACCCAGAAGAACAGCCCGCCGGTAAAGGCCAGCGCCAGCACCGCGCTCAGCCGCTCCCCGGCATCGACGCCCAGGTACCAGGCGGCGCACACGATGGTCGCGCACGAACACAGCACCAGGGTCCGGGCGTCCCTGCCGAGCCCGTAGGAGAGCCCGCACGCTCCAGCGCCGGCCACCACGGCCGCGGCGCCCAGCGCGGGCAGGTCGTACAACTCGAGCGCGGTCGCGAAACCCAGCGGAATGGCGAGCAGGACCGACGCCGCCAGGTGGAGGCTGTAACGAGCGCTCCTCAGCGTAGATGGAGCCCGATGGATGCCCCAGAGGGCCAGAGCCGTCACCAGCAGGAGCCAGGCGTCCAGCGCCAGAAGCGTCTCGTCGCCGAGTTCGAGGGGCCCGGCGGCCGTCATGCCGGCCAACGGATACCCCGCGTAGAGACAGACCGCGAAGGCGTAGAGCGTGCGCCGCGAGACGGCCTCCGCGCGACCGGCGCGCAATAGCATGCCCAACACCGCGAGCGTCGAGAACAACGCTCCGTCCAGGACCCAGATGATGATGTCGGCGTCCAGATCGAAGGCCCGGAAGAGGAACGCCGCCAGGAAGCCGTAGCCCAGAGCCGTTGCCACGGCCGGCATGACCGGGTTGCGGCGCACAAAGACGGGTATGGTCGCGGCGGGAGTCGCCAGGGCGAGCAGGCCGACCGCGACGCCTCCCGCCGTCGCGTTATCCCATGCCTCCATGGAGTACACGTACGCGGAGAGGAGGAGAATCAGGCCGCTGGTCTGAAGCGCGTAGGTCACCGGCACGTAGCGTCCCGCGGCCTCGCGGCGCATCCCCAACAGGACGATGGCGATCCCCGTCCCGGCGATGGCGTAGGCTCGCGCCCCGGGTCCCAGCTCGGGCCACGACCAGCCGAAGAAGGTGACAGCTGCGATCACTAGGAGAATGCCCGCGGTGCCCGAGACGGCGTATTGGAGGAGCCGGTGCCGCCCGCCCCGCACGCTGTCCGCGTGTTCAGCTCGCAGCTCCGCCGCCAGATCGCCGGAGATCAGCCCGGCATCCTCCCATCGCTCGATGGCGGACTCGATGTCGTTCCTGCTCATCCAGATTCCAAGGTTGCAGCTACCGGGTCAAAGCTTGGACACGACCTCCGTGGCCCACTGCTTCCCACGTGCTCACCCTCGAACTTGCTGTCGATGCGACGCCACGGGGACCGCGCTGCTGCTGGCCCCATCAAGATGCCCGGTCGCACCCGGCCAGGCATGGACCACACGTCACGGCAAATCGCCGCTACGGGTCAGAGTAGCCCGAGCTGCTCGCATCCGGGAACGGGGACCCCGATGATCTCCGCGTACGCCGCCAGGTCAAAGTACTGCGGGAACGTCTTGTAGAACTCGTGCAGCCGGCCCCTCTCATGCAGGAACTCGAGCAATTCTCCGGTTGCTCAACTTCTCCCGGTCCCCGAGGCCGGTGTTCACGGCCGTGCCGCTAGACGCGAGCGGAAAGCGGCAAGCGACTCGGCCAACTGCTGATTCGTAAGGGGTCCCCATCCTAGCGCCGGGACCGCAGGTGCCGATCGGCCAGCCAAGCACCGATCAGAATACAGAGCAACGCCTCAAGCAAGCTCATCTCGGACAGCCGGGATCTCTAGGAACTCAGCAATCAGCGTGGCCAAGTTGCCCCGCCGATCCCTTGCCCGCTGGATGTCCGAAAGCGGAGTGATGGCCGAGGCTCCAGCAGCGGAGCCGCTCCGATAGTCAGGGCCTGTGACGTCGTCACCGACGATCGTCTGGATGTTCGCGCCGGCCCGAAGCGAGAGCCTCGTCTGCGCCCGCAGCGTGCCAGGCACCGCTACGGCGAGCGTCAGCGTCAGCGCCAGCGACCATACGACGAGTTGGCGATTGCGGACCCTACCGACCACTCGTGCGACGACGCCATATGCGAGGCCGTTGCTGATCGCGATCAGGGCGATGACACCCCAAGCGCCACCTGGGACTGAATTCTGGAACGGGAGCGTGAGTATGGTGCCTGGCACGGTCAGAAGTGAGAGGATCGCGTGAGCCGGGGGCACGCCGCCCAACAGGAAGGGCGTGTTCAGGAGCACGAGCACAAAGCCGAGGACAAAGGACCACCAGAAGATTCGCCCGGCCCCTTGGACGCGGCCGATCCTCCCGGAGCCGCTCCTCGAGGGCTTCAAGCGGGCGGCCCCGAGGGGCCATCGTCGGCCTCCAGCTGGTATCCACAATAGTTGCAGGTCAGGGTGCGTGTCGTCCCCGACCACGCGACGAACATGATCACGAGATGGTCCGCACTGTCCGCGCAGACGGGACAGCAGTAGTGAGCCGGCTCGGTCGTCGATGCGAGAACGATGCCGTCGCCCAGACGCTGAGTCGTGTATCTCGGGATTCCGGCCGCCACTGGTAGCCTCCACCAATCGAGACCAAGACACCCATAAATGTAGCGGACCGTATGTGATTCGTAGGCGATAGAAAGTGGTGTTGCGACGATGTTATGGCGATATTTTGACCGTGACCGTGTAGGCACGGCACCAGAGCCGATGAGGGACAGCCGATGACGAAGGATTCCGATGTGTCGCTCCGGCAGATCGAGGCGTTACGCGAGCGCAACTCCAGGCTGTCCGGGGCTCTGCTGCGGATCAGCGCGAGCCTCGATCTCGACACCCTGCTGCGGGAGTTGGTCGACAGCGCTCGCGCGTTGACTGGCGCCCGTCACGGCGCGATCACCGTCGGCGACGCGAGGGCTCGGCCGAAGCGGTTCGTCAGCTCCGGCCTGACGCCGGACGAGCACCGGCAGCTGGCAGAGTGGGGTGACGGGCCGCGGCTGTTCGAGCACCTCGGCGAGCTGTCGCGCCCGTTGAGGGTCGCGGACTTGCCCGGCTACGTCCGCTCACTCGGCCTGAGCGCCCCCCTGCTGCCCTGCACGACTCTTCAGGGCGCGCCGATCCGTCACCGGGGCGTTCACGTGGGCACCCTCGTTCTTACGGAGAAGGATGGCGGGCGGGAATTCACGAGCGAGGACGAGGAGGTGCTCGTGTTGTTCGCGTCGCAGGCGGCGACGGCGATCGCCAACGCCAGGGCGTACCGGGACGAACAGCGTGCGAGAGCGAACCTAGAGGCGCTGGTGGACACCGCGCCCGTGGGCGTGGTGGTCCTCGATGCCAGGACCGGCGATCCGGTGTCGCTGAACCGGGAAGCGAGACGGATCGTGGACGGACTCAAGATGCCGGACCGCTCCGTGGAGCAGCTGCTCGAGGTGGTGACGGTCCGGCGGGGCGACGGGCGCGAGGTCGCCCTGACGGACTTCCCGCTGGCGCAGCATCTCAGCAGCGCCGAGCCGCTGCGCACGGAGGAGATCGTGCTCACGGTTCCCGACGGCCGGAGCGTGAGGACATTGATCAACGCCACGCCGATCCATGCGCCGGAGGGCGGGATCGAGACGGTCGTGGTCACGATGCAGGATCTGGCGCCGTTCGAGGAGCTCGAGCGGATGCGGAGCGAGTTCCTCGCGGTCGTGAGTCACGAGTTGCGGGTGCCGCTCACTTCCATCAAGGGCTCGGCGGCCACGGTGCTTGCCGCCGGGCCGGGCTTCGCTCCGGCCGAAATGCTGCAGTTCTTCCGCATCATCGACGGGCAGGCCGATCAGATGAGCCGCCTCATCGGAGACCTGCTGGATGCAGGGCGCATCGCCACGGGCACATTGTCGGTCTCGCCGGAGGCCTCCGAGGTGGAAGTGCTGGTGGAGTGGGCGAGGAACAGTTTCGTGAGCGGCGGCGGCCGCCACGCGATCGTCGTCGACCTTCCGCCCGATCTTCCCCGCGTGATGGCGGACCGCGAGCGCATCGTGCAGGTCCTCGACAATCTCCTCTCGAACGCCGCCAGACACTCTCCGGAGTCGTCGCCCATCGAGGTCACCGCGCGGCCCGACGGCGCCCACGTCGCGATCTCGGTCTCGGACCGTGGCCGAGGCATTCCGGCAGACCAGCTCCCCCACCTGTTCCAGAAACATGCAGGCACGCGGGACGCCGAGCGCGGTCTCGGGAGTGCCCTGGGCTTGGCCATCTCGAAGGGGCTGATCGAGGCCCACGGGGGACGCATCCGGGCCACGAGCGGCGGCGAGGGACAGGGCTCGCGGTTCACGTTCACGGTCCCGGTCGCCGATGAAGCCGGCGGCGGCCCTGCGGCGGCGGACTCCTCGCGGAGTCCAGAGCGGGCAGAGCGCCAACGCCCCGGGCCGCAGCGCGTCCTCGTGGTGGACGCCGATCCGCAGGCGCTGCTCCGTGTCCGCGACGTGCTGGCCGCGGCCGGCTACGCCGCGCTGTTGGCGGGCGACCACCGGGAGCTGTCCCGCGTCATCCGGGCCGAGAGACCCCAGCTCGTGCTCCTGGACCTGATGTTGCCCGGGACCGACGGCATCAAGCTGATGGAAGAGGTGCCCGAACTGGCCGATCTGCCCGTCATCTTCGTCTCCGCCTACGGAAGGGACGAGACCATCGCTAGGGCGCTCGACGCCGGCGCCGCCGACTACATCGTCAAGCCGTTCTCGCCTGCGGAGTTGACGGCGAGAGTCCGCGCTGCCCTAAGAAGGCGCGCCGAGTCCGAACCGTTCGTACTCGGAGAACTCGCCCTCGACTACGAACGGCGCCGGGTAACGCTGGCCGGCCGGCCGGTGAAACTGACGGCCACCGAGTACGAGGTGCTGCGCGTGCTCTCGGCCAACGCGGGACGGGTGGCCACGTACCGCTCGCTGCTCCGCCAGGCGTGGAAGCGCTACGATGGCACCGTAAAGCCCAAGCTAGTGCATGCCCTCGTCAAGAGGTTGCGTGGCAAGCTGGGCGAGGACGGAGCCGGAGCACGGTACATTCTGAGCGAGCGCGGGGTCGGCTACCGCATGCCCGCACCGGGCGGGAGCTAGCGGCGCCCTGGCTGCTCGGTTTGTCCGGCGCGAATGCTGCGCGCTCGGCAGTCACGAGGAACGCGTCCGGGCGTTCGGATCGACACTCCCGGGCGCACTGCGAGAGCCGACGGCGAGCGCGCTCTTCCAGGCGGCGTGCGCAGCCGCCGCGGCCGCAGTCAGCGCGGCCGCGGTACTGCGGTTGAGGGGGCTGCCGCGGTGGCTTTCCCTTTGGACGCTCGGGGCCGGAATGCTGCTGTTCCTGTGGAACGTCTGGACGCTGCTGTAGAGTCGGTCGTCCACCACCGACACCCCGGAATCGTTGGTCGGACCTGAGGATCGGGCCCTCATCGCTGCGGATCGACGGCCGCGCCGGTGACTGCCCGGGTGGCAGACATCCCGTCCTGGAACGAAGTTCCAACAGCGCAGATTGTGCAGTCCATCACGAGGGAGGAATCCCGTGATGGCACGCGCGAAACGAAGCCGGCGCCGCTGCAGCGGCGGCCGGTGCACACGGCACCGCGTCCGGATCTTTCCCCGTGGACGGAGACCGAGGCTTGGATCGGATACCCAGGCTGATCATGGGCGTAACCGGTACTGCGGCCGCGCTCTTCTATCGCATCGAGCGGCACGGGCCACCCCTCCCCGACGGTCCGTTGATCGTGGCGGCCAACCATCCCAACAGCCTCATCGACGCGCTGCTGATCTTCCGCTGTAGCGAGCGGATCGCGCGGCCGCTGGGTCGCGCACGACTCTTCGACGGGCGCCTTCTCGGTCCGGTGCTGCGCGCGCTGGGCGGCATCCCGGTCCACCGGAGGGAGGACGATCCCGAGGCGATGCACCGCAACGAGCAGATGTTCCGGTCCGCCGTCGGTGTGCTCCTCGGCGGCGGCGCACTCCAGGTCCATCCCGAGGGCAAGAGCCACTCCGAGGTGCGCCTGGCGGAGTTCCGCACGGGCGCCGCACGGATCGCGCTGCAGGCGGAGGAGCGGGCCGAGTGGGGACTCGGGCTGTCGATCGTTCCCGTGGGGATCACGTATTCGGCCAAGGAGTTGGCCAGAACCGAGGTCGCCGTGCGCTTCGGCAAGGCGTTCGGGTGCGCGGACCTGAAGGAGCGGTACCGGGAGGATCCCGTCGCCGCGGTGCGCGGGCTTACCGAACGGATCGAGCAGGGGGTCCGCCGCCAGACGCTGAACTTCGGCCGCCACCGCGACAGGATCCTCGTGGAAGTGGCGGAGCAGCTCTTTGTGCGCGAGTCGCGGTGGGTTCCGTGGCGGGTCCGGCAACGGCTGGGCACACGGTTCCCTCGGCTGCAGCGCTTTGCAAGGGGGCTGGAATGGATCCGCGGAGCGCACCCGGAGGAACACCGCCAGCTGGTCGACAAGGTGGAGCGGTATGCCGAGCTGAACGACGAGGTCGGCGCCGGTGAGGGCGACGTGCCACTGCGCTACAGGTTCCTGCCGGTCGCAAGATACGTTCTGGTACGCGGCACGCTTCTGGCGCTGGGACTCCCGTTCGCGGTTGTCGGATTCCTGCTCTGGGCTCCCGTAGCCCGGCTTCCCGGCTTTGTGGTCCGACGGGTGAAGCTCGGGTACGAGGTCACGGCGACGATCAAGCTGATGACACTCCTGGGCGGGGCGAGTGCGGCCTGGATCCTGTGGACGGCCCTGGGCTACCTCGCCGGAGGCATGCCCGCGGCGGTGGGGGCGGCCGTGCTGGCTCCCGCGTGCGGCTTCGTGGCCATGCTGTGGCTGGAGCTCGCCCGCGAGGTCCGCCAGGACACGGTCCTCTTTCTGCGGCTGCAGGGCCGCCCCGATCTCCGCGAGCGCTTCGCCGAGCTGCGCTCGGAACTCACCCAGACCTTTCGACGGCTGGAGAAGCGGTGGATGGAGGAACGGCAGCCGGGCGCCCGGAGGGAAGGGGAGCGGTCGGCGGACGAGAGGTCCTGACGAGAGCAAGGCCGCCTTGAACTGCCGTTCCAGTTTGGTCGCACAGCTGCCGACTCCGGACCAGGAAGCGTTATGATGTCGGTTGACACCACTCCCGGTGGCCGCTTTGGCTGGGCTTCAGGCTCGTCTTCCGCCGTGGTGCGCCGACGAATGGTTCCGCGCGTGGCTGAACGCGACTCCCAACTACAGCGGCACGGGCATTGACTGAGATGGCGGCAACCCGCACCAGGAGTTCAGCGAGGTGAGTCCGGCATCGCCCACCGTGGTGCCGGCGATACCGCCGAGGTGGTGTTCACGATCCGCAACGCGCGTGACAGACAATCCCCGGCTACCCTCACCCGGGGATACTGGTCGCCGGACCCTAGGGACCCTCGATTGACGTGAAGACCTCGCCGACACACATCGCGATCATAGGAGCCGGGCCGGCCGGCTTCTTCGCGGCCGAGGCGCTGCTGAAGGACGATGGCCCCGTCGCTGTCGACATGATCAACAACCTGCCCGCGCCCTATGGGCTCGTCCGCGACGGCGTGGCCCCGGACCACCAGGCGATCAAGTCGGTGGCGCGAGCCTACGTGAAGATCCTGACCCGCGACGAGGTTCGCTATTTCGGTAACGTCACACTGGGCGAAGACGTGACGCTGGAGGATCTTCGCTCCCGCTACGACCAGATCGTCTACGCGGTCGGCGCGCAGAGCGACCGCCGACTGGGCATTCCGGGCGAGGATCTGGCCGGCAGCCACGCCGCCATGCGCTTCGTGGGGTGGTACAACGCTCATCCGGACTTCCGGACCGAGGCGTTCGATCTCGATTGCGAGGACGTGGTGGTCATCGGGAACGGCAACGTTGCGATCGACGTGGCACGCATCCTGGTCCTCCAGCCCGACCGCCTGGCGACGACGGACATCGCCGATCACGCGCTGGCGGTGCTGCGGAAGAGCCGTGTGAGAAGGGTCACGCTGCTGGGACGCCGCGGTCCCGCACAGGCGTCTTTCACCAATCCGGAGTTGCGGGAATTCGGTCGCCTGGACGGGGTTTCGGCAGAAGCGGACGCCGCTGAACTGGAGCTGGATCCCGCAAGCGCGGCCGAAATCGAAGACAACGCGGTGCGCAAGCGCAACATGAACACGCTGCGAGCGTACGCCGACGCCGTTCCGGGGGATGGAGACCGTGTTGTGCGGTTCCGTTTCCTGGTTTCGCCGCTCGAGGTGGTGGGCCGTGACGGCAAAGTGTGCGGCGTGCGGGTCGAGCGGAACCGCCTGGTCGCACAGGACGACGGCTACCAGCGGGCGGAGGGCACCGATGTGGTCGAGACGCTGCCGTGCGGGATGCTGATCCGCTCCGTGGGATACCGGGGCGCTCCGGTGCCGGGCGTGCCCTTTGACGAGCGCGCCGGGATCGTGCCGAACGCAGGCGGCCGCGTGCTGGCGTGCGCCGGTAGCGCCGAGGTCGTGCCGGGCGAGTACGTGGTGGGCTGGGCGAAGCGGGGACCGTCGGGCGTGATCGGGACGAACAAGGCCGACGCGGCGGCCACGGTCGCCCTCATGGCCGAGGACCGTGGCGTGGGGATCTCCGCCGGGAAGGGGAGCGAACGCGCGGACGATCTCCCACTGCTGCTGGAGCGGCGTGGCGTTCGCTGGGTCGACAAGGAGGGATGGGCGCGCATGGACGCCCGCGAAACTGCGCTCGGCGAGGCTCAGGGGCGGCCAAGGGTCAAGTTCTGCAGCGTACCGGAGATGCTCGACGCGGCGGGGGCGGCTGGCTCGCGCGACTGAGTGCCGGCGGTCAAATCAGGCGCGACATCCGACGACAGGTTCCGCCGGGGTTGAGACATCCTGGCACAACCGCGCCCGGATTCGGCCGCAGCAGCTTCGCGCCGATCTAGCGGCCGGAGGCGGTGTTCAGTGCCCGAACAGTCTCAACGCCGCTCCCAGCGGGATGCCGACCGTGGTCAAGAAGCTCTCGGAGCCTCCCTTCCCGGGACCTTCGCCGGCCTGGCCGCCCTCCGTGCCCCGCACCACGAGCGCGAGCGCCGCTGTTCCTGCCGCGACCGCGGCGCCCAGGGCCACGCTCCTCACCGCCGAGAACTCGCGCACCTCGATGCTCGCGACGGCACCGCGGGCGACCCGCAGGGTGTCCCGGCCCATGAGCTCGCGAAACGCACCGATGAAGCGTCGGGTGCTCGTCTCCAGCGACAGCGTGTCCCCGGAACTCAGGATCAGCCCCTCGATCGCCACGGTCTCGGGCGGCCGGCCGGGGGCGATGACCGCGGGCTGGACGGGAACGCGCACCCTGGCCAGGGAACCCACCGGCGCGTGCTCGACCCGAGTATAGGCGTAGCAGCCGGAGGCCAGGGGCGCGACGCACAGGAGGGTCAAGCGCAGAACGCGGCGGAGGCCCCCCGAGTGAGCGGAACGCGACGTCGAAGTCACCGGGGGCGGGCCTTCGAACGCCGCCGGACCCGGTCGCCGGCGGGGCGGCGAAGCGCGGGGCACAAGCGAGCAAGCCCCCGGCCCCGTCTCATCCGCCGCAGCCCAGACCGTTCAGGTGGCAGTTGGCCCGCAGCTCGATGATCGAGATCGGAAGCATCGTGCCGGGCCTCGACGAGGCGGCGGAAGCGTCCTGCCACTTGGGGTCCCGGATCCCCCAGCGGTACATGTCCGCCAGGCGGAGACCCTGAAGCATCACGTTCACGCGGCGCGTGTGGCGGAGCATCTGCGTCTCGGAGATCTGGCCGTCGTAGGGCGTCAGGCGGTCGAGCGTGCGGATGCGGTTGACGTGCGTCCGGAAGGCGCTCGAGTCCTCGCCCGCCAGCGCGTTCTCGGCCAGGATCAGGTGCATCATGCGCGCTGAGACGAGCGTAAGGGGCGGATAGACGCCGCCCTTGTCGAGGTAGCTGCCGCCCTTCCACTGGTTCAGCCACTTGACGACCGCCGGGTCGTCGACCCCGTCGATGGGGTCCTTGAGTGCGATTCCGTCGATGTCGTTCTGGTCGTCGACCGTCGCGACCGAGAGGTCGATCTGGTTCTCCTTCCGGTCGTTGACCCACGAGGCCATGGAGTTCGACGTGCTGGCGCTCGAGAACGTCAGCTCGTAGGTCCAGTCGGCGGCGACTGTGGCGAGCACGGCGCGGGCGTCCGCACCGGCCTCGGGGGAGGAGACGAGCCCGTCGCCCTCGGGGGCCGGGTTGATCGCGTCCCAGATCGCTCGCGACTGCCTGGCGCGCGCGCGGAGCGCCCGGGCCCGGGTCTCCATGTCCGTGGCCCCCACCTCGGCGAAGCCCTGGACGGCGGCCGAGAACCGCTCGATCGCCCCGTCGAGGACTTGGTACATGTTCTCGGGCCCGATCGGTGGCCCGCTCTCGGCCTTGTCCGAGAATGCGAAATCCTCCTGGATCTCCCCGATCACCATGTAGATGATCCCGGAGTAGAGGTGGGCCCGCGCCAGGTCGGTCGCGAGCGCCGCCGAGGGGTTGCTCCCGTGGTGCCCGCTCAGGAGCTCGATCGCCTCGTCGCTCATCCAGCGGGCCTGCCCCATGGCCGGGAAGGGCCCGTCGATGAACTCGTTCAGCGGATCGTCCACGAAGCCCTGGTCGAGCGAGAGCCAGGCGTCGCGCGATCCGATCCAGCGCATCTCGTCGGAGGCGACCAGGTAGGGCTGCCACGACTGCGAGAGCGCCGACGACACGAGGGTCAGCACCCCGTTTACGACCGCCGAGGCCGTGCTCTCCTCCCGGATGGCTTCCTCGGCCAGGTCGTTGGGGTTGCCGACGTCCAGGATGTCGCAGCCCCCGAGGGCGGGCGCGAGCAGAAGCAGGAGGACCCCCGCGCGGGTCCCCGCGATCCGGCGCGGCGCCTGTCCCCTCGCGCTCCGGCTCACAGCGTGAAGCGCGTCGAGAGCGTGAAGCGCCTGGGCGTCGGGATGCCCCAGCCTTCGGTCGAGTCCAGGAAGTTGCAGTCGAGCCCGTCGTTGCAGCGGCCGAGCACGTTCCCCTCGGGATCCATGCCCGGGTAGTCGCCCAGCATGAAGAGCTTCAGGTTGCGCACGCCGAGGCTCAGCGCGGCCGTCGCGACGCCCCAGGCCTCGACGACGCCCGCCGGGACGCGGTAGGTGAGCGAGAGCTCCCGCCACTGGATCCAGTCGGCGTCGTAGACGCCGTTCATGCCGCTCATGGGCGAGAGCCCCTCCATCTCGTGCACCCACGCGAGCGCGGCGTCGAGCCGGTGCTCGGCGGATGTGGCGGGATCCAGCATGGCCGCGTAGAGCTCCGCCGAGCGCGGCGTGTTCCTGCCGATGACGTCGTTGGCCCGCCGGAAAGTTCCGGACAGGTCCAGCACCTGGTGACCGAACTTGTACTCGAAGAGCGAGCCGAGCTCGAAGCTGTTCAGGAACGCGAGATCGAAACCGAAGGAGCCGGCGAAGTCGGGGGTGGGCTCGCCCAGGTAGCTGTCCAGGAGCCCGGTGCCGCAGTTGTGCGAGGCCAGCGCTCCGTTCGGCGTGCCGAAGGTCTCGTGGCCGAGGGCGAGCGGCTTGAAGTCGTTCGGGTCGCGCGGCTCGGCAAAGTACCGGAGCGCCTGCTCGCGCGTGGGCGGCACGCACTCGCCGCCTGCGGGATCGAGGATATTGAGCGGGACGTCGAGGTCGGCGAGCCGGGCGCCGAAGAAGGCGCCGGGGGCGTAGCCCTCGGTCAGGAAGTTGCGGTAGCGCGGGTAGCTCTCGCCGGTCTTGAGCGGCGGGGCCCCGCCCATGTCGGTGATCTCCTCGCTCAGGTAGGCCGTGTTGGCGAAGACCCTGAGCGAGAGCCCCGGCCGCCGGATCAGTGTGCCCCGGGCGCCCAGCTCGAAGCCCCGGGCCTTCACCTCGCCGATGTTGTCGAGCTGCTTCTTCGTGAACCCGCCCGTGACCGGGAACTGGCGCGGCACGAGCGCGTCGGCGACGGTCCGGCGCCAGTAGGTCGCCTCCACGGACCAGGCGTCGTCCAGGAGCCCCAGGTCGAGCCCGAACTCCCATTCCTTGGACACTTCGGGCTTCAGCTGGTCGTTGCCCAGGTTCGAGGGCCCGATGCCCGGGCCCAGCACGGTGCCCAGGGACGTGAAGGTGGTCGACTTGTCGAACGCGCCCGGCTGCAGCCCCGAAGTGCCGAAGGCCGCCTTGACGCGGAGCGACGAGAAGGTCTCGCTCTCCCACAGCTCGCTCGGGACCATCGCGGCGTTGGCCTTCGGATAGAAGGCGGCGCTGAACGAGTCGCCGAACGCGGAGTTCGCGTCCCAGCGGCCTCCGACGGTCAGGAAGAGCCAGTCGTCCAGGCCGATCTGGTCCTGCAGGTATCCGCCGATCTGCGTCACCCGCAGCCACCGCTCGTAGGAGGACTCGGAGCCGAGTGCCGAGAGCGTCTCGAGGCCGGGGCCCGGGAAGTCGCGGCCGTCCCCGCCGACCGACTGGCGCTGCTTGAGGAAGCCCTGGCCGCCGAAGAGGAAGGTGTTCTCGACCCGGTCCGTCCTGAAGACGTAGGAGCCCTTGACGTCCGCCGTGATCTCCCGGCTCCGGTCCTCGTTGACCTCCCGGCTGCCGTCGGGCGTCGAGCCCGAGAACCCGTCCACGTTCCAGCCGTACGGCCGGAAGGAGACCGCGTCGTCGGAGGTGAAGTCGAGGCCGAAGGTGCCGTCGAGCCGGAAGCTCTGGGTCGGGGTGAAGCCGACGGTCGCGGAGCCGGCGAAGTGCTGCGCGTTCACGAAGTTCAGCTCGTAGGTGTTCTCGCGGAGCGTCGCGAACGCCGGCTGCCCGTAGAAGTTCACCTGTCCCTGGTCCGGGTCCGCGTTGGCCTTGCGGAGCTGCGACATGAGCGAGGAGGAGAAGACGCCGTAGACGCTGTTCGCGTTGTTGGGCGTGTGGTGCTCCATGTCCGAGTAGAGCATGCTCACGCCGATGCTCAGCTCGCTGCTCGGCACGACGGTGAAGTTGGTGTGCAGCGACGCGCGCCGATTCGTGTCGTTCGCAGGCTCGAGCCCCTCGACCGGCTCGAAATTGCGCGGCGCGTCGTAGGGGCCGTCCTCGCGCGAAAGCCGCGCGGAGACGAAGTACTGGAACACGTCCGAGCCGCCCGACACGGATCCGGAGTAGCTCTGCGCGAATCCGGTGCCCAAGAGGTCTGGAATGACGTCGCGCACGACGGGCCGGAAGGGCTCGACGGGCTCTCCCCAGCGCCCGGACATCAGCCGCACGGCGTCGCTCAGCCGCTGCTCGTCGCCCTCTCCCGCGCATCCGGGCGTCTCGCAGGCCCGCCCGGCGAAGTCCGCGAGCGGGAGGATGCGGTCGGTCGGCACGCTGACCCCGGTGACGTCGGCCTGGAAGGTGAAGCGCGGGGCCCCGATGTCGCCCCTCTTGGTGAAGATCTGGATCACGCCGTTCGAGGCCTCGGTCCCGTACAGGGTGGCCGCGGCCGCGCCCTTCAGGATCTCGATGCGCTCGATGGACTCGGGAGGGATGTCGTCGAGACGCGACGGATTGCCCTGGTCGTTGAAGTTCTGGATCGCTGAGCGGTCCACGCGGACGCCGTCCAGGTAGACGATGGGCTCGTTGAGCTGCGAGAGCGACGCCGAGCCGCGGATCCGGATGCGCGCCCCCTCGCCCGTGTAGCCCGAGGAGGGAAGCGCCACGACGCCGGGCTCGCGACCGGCGATGAGCTGGCTGAAGTCGGCGATGGGCGCGCTCTCGAGCTCGGCGGCATCCAGCGTGGCGATGGTGTGGCCGAGCTTGCGCTTCTCGGTCGCGACGCCGGTGCCCGTCACGACGATCTCGTCGAGGGCGAGCGCGGCCACCGCGATCGCGAAGTCGACGCTCGTCGCCTCGCCCGCGGTCACGGTGACGGTCTCCGACGCCGAGCGGTATCCGAAGCGCTCGACGATGAGGGTCTGCCTTCCCGGCGGCACGTTCGCGAGCAGGAACTGGCCGCTCCCGTCCGTGAGGGCGCCGAGGCCGGGACCCTCCAGGTACACCTGCGCGGAGACGAGCGGTCGGCCGGAGCCTTCCTCGGTAACGCGACCCGTGACGACGCCACCCTGCTGGGCCCCGAGGGCCGGCGGGGCCGCCAGGCCGGCCGCGAGCAGGAGCGCGGCCAGAGGCCGCCGGGCGGCGCGCACTTGGCCTCGCGGTCCGCGGGGCTTCCGGGACTGCCACGGAGCCGACCGGTTCTCCGAGGGGTTACGCGGTTTTCTGTTTCCGTTCGGCATGGCGCTGATGGCCCTCGCTCGCATCAGTCTAGCCGCGGTGCGGTCAGCGGCTCCACATCGAGTGCGACGTAGCCCGGCTTCTCCGGGTCTCCAACCACTCTCGTACGCTTCGGGGTCGAGGTGGCGAGGCTGGATGCCGCGGCACCAGCGGTCCCAGGCACCGAAGGCCACCCCCGCGGGTGCGACAACTGTGGGCGTCTCCCGCCCTACGTTACTTGAACGGGATCACGCCCCGCCGGATCACCGCTGCCGATTCCGAGTCAGATAATGGCGCTCCGGCGGCTGCCGATTGATCGCGTCCAGCTCGCCACTGGCTCTCAGGACGCGGACAGGGCCACCCCTCCACTCGGCACGGCGTCATCCGAGGCGCATTCGTCTCGGACGAGCGGCTACCGGCCATCCCTGAGCACTCTCCACGCCGTCCACCGGTGCTTGGACGCCTCGGGTTCGTCGGACGCGAAGCTCTTCAGGATAGGCGCGTCCCCGAAGAGTACCGCAGACCTGGCGCACAAAGCCCGATCCGGTACACCTGGTGACGGGTCATCTCACCCGGAGCGGGCGTCGCCCGGAATCGTTGTTCGATCTCCGCATGCAGACGACTCTCCGCCTAGCGGGCGGTCACGGAGCCCGGATCTCGACGGAGAATCGGGTACCATCCCAATCGAGGTGGAGCATGCCTGCATCAGCCGTCTCCTCAAGGGAGATGGTGAAGCGCTCGACCACCTCCGGCAGCGACGACCGGCTCATCTCCACCGTTTGGAAGTCGTTGTCCGGGTTGTAGGCCGTGCCCCACTGCCCTGTTTCTTGGTTGATGATCAGCTGCTGCGAGTCCGGCGTAAACGTCGACCAGAGCGTATAGCTGCCGGCGGGCACCTCCGCGCCCCCGATCACCAGGTCCTGGTCCGTTGTGAAGACCGTGGCCGCGTTGGCTCCGGTCCGCCACACCTCCCCATAGGGTACGAGGCCTCCCCAAATCTCACGGCCCCGCTTGGCCGGCTGGGAGTACGAGATCTCGATATTGGCACCGCGCAGGTTTGCTTCTGTAGTGGCTGACGGTGAGGCGACCCCGATGCCCTCACCTTGGGCGTCGCGGGTGGCCCACGCCGACGCCAGGGCGTCCACATCCAGCGTCGCCGCGCTCTCGGTGACGATATCCACGGTCGTCGCGCTGCCGTCGGTTCCGAGGATGTTGCCGTCCGCGTCGGCCCAAGCCAGCACAGGCGCGCCGAAGACGCTGATGGCCACGGTATCCCCGGCAAGCTGGGAGACGGCGTTGTTGACGGGTTGCGGACGAGTCGGGTATACGAGTTCCACAGGGACTTCGGGTTCGCCCGCGGCGCGGGCCTGCCGGATCGCCTGCTCGAAGGCGAACATCGCCATGCTAGAGCGGCCCAGCGTGGGGATTGCTCCAGGCCCCACATCAAAGGAGTTCGTGCCCGGGTTCTCTCCACCGGTGCGCTCGACCGTGGCCGTTCCACCCTCGATGGATGCCGTCCACGACTGAGGGCCCGGACCCTCCGGGTTCTCGGCGGGCGTACTCCTCTCGGCCTGGAGGCGCGAGATGGTCCCGTCAGGGTTCAACGTCGCGGTGTAGGTAATCCGATGAGTGTAGGGCATGCGGCTGACCAGCCGACCTTCGATGCCCGTCTCCGTCCGGGTAAACGTCTCAACTGTGATCGTGTCGTCTCCGAGCCTGGAGACGAACCCAGGCGTCCCAGGATCTGCTGCCTCGCAGCCTAGACCAAACACCGCCAGGACCATGGTCGCCCAGCTCGGAATCCTCGTTGATCGTGACATCCGGCCCTCCTCATGTTCAGCACGCCTGGCTCGGTTCGAACCCCTCATCCTTCCCCCGGATCTGTATGGTAAGACAAGCGGGCGAAAGACGCGATGGACCGATGACGGCGGTCGGAGGAGAGGTGCCGGCATAGGCCCTTGGCGTCGGTGCGGGCGGGGAGGAAGCCGGGGGACAACCGGGTATCGCCCGGCAATCCGCCCGGCCATGCCCGGATTCGGTCCCGCCCCTCGCTACGGACTGTTGCCTGCTACCTTCCGCCGCTGGTGCTGCTCTCCGCGCCCGCGAGGAAGCGCATGGCTTCCTGATAGCCCCCGAAGGAAGTGCGTCCGGCCCACACCTGGGTGAGCTTTTCGTAGGCTTCGGTCGCCCGCTCGAGGTCACCGGTCTCTACGCTCGCGCGTGCCAAGCCGAGCAATGAGCGTGGGCGGTTCGGCATGCGCATCAGTGAGGTCTCGAACATGGCGGCGGCGTCCTCGTGGGCTCCGAAGCCCGCGAGTATCTCGCCGTACAGTTCGTGCACGGGCTTGATCGGGTTGGCGGCCCCGCGCGGGGGAGCCATCGCCTCTACGGTCTCCACCGCCTCATCCATCAGCTTCCGGGCGCCGGCTTCGTTGCCTCGGTCCGCTTCCAGCAACGCGGCCACCTGTTTGTGCATCACACCGTCGTAGCCGTCCCCGTCGGCGTCCAAGGCGGCCGCGGCCGCTTCCAACGCATCCCGCGCACCCGTACGGGCCGCGCTCAGCCCGGTGGCGAGCAACTCATGCCCGGATGATTCGTCGGTGACCGGCAGGACCGCCCACTCCTCGGTCTCGACGATGTAGCGAGCCTTGAGCAACGGCACGGCACGGCTCGGGCGAGCCTGTCCGCCCTCGTCGGAAGGACCTCCCTCCAGGAAGCTGCCCGAGGCCATCTTCCCGATTCGCTCGATCCACAGGCGCGCCTTCTCGTAGTCCCCACGTTGAAGATCGCCGTACTGGCCCCAGTCCAGTGCGTGGGTCGCGTCGCCCATGGGGTCGCCCGGCCGCCATAGCTCACGGGCGGCGTCGTAGGCGGACTGGTTGTGTCCGGAGACGTAGTCCCACATGCCGTGCTGGATGAAGATGTGGGTCGGCATGTGGCGGGCGTGCGAGACCGCCGGCGCGATCTCCGCGAAGCGGTACGCGGCCTCGAGCGCCAACGGAGCATGGAGCGGGTCGTCAAAGGCGTGGATAGTGTAGTGAACGGCCCCCGGATGGTCGTTGTTGTCCTTGAACAGCTTCAGGCCGATGGCTCCCGCCCGCACATTCAGGCGCCCGCTGAGGTCGTCGGTCGCGGAGGCGGCGCTCAGCATGGACAGGGAGTAGAACGCGGCGATCTCGGGATCGTCGGGATAGTCTTCGTGGAGCTGCTCCATCGCTTCCATGTACCGGACCCTGCGCTCGACGTCATCGCCCTCGCCCCAGAGGATCTCCACGGCGTTCAGAAAGCCCTTCTCGCGATCCGTCGGCGCCTTGGCGAGGCGCTCGGCCCGGGTGGGGGCCAGTCGCTCGAGAGCCTTGCGCGGATCGGTGGCGTCCATCTGCGAGAAGAGCGGGTGGTTGTAGGCCAACGACTCTCCCCAGTACGCCATGGCGAAGTCCGGGTCGAGCTCCTGAGCGGCGTGGAATTGCTCGCGCGCCTGCAGCCAGCCGAAGCTGTGAAGGATTGCGACGCCCCGCAGGAAGCGGTCCTGAGCCTCGCCGGTCGCCGACGTGGGAAAGTCGATGACGCCCACGCTCTCGAACTGCGCACGAGCCTGGCCCGCCGTGGCGGCGAGGAGGAGGGCAGTCAACACAGCGTTTCGTAGGAGCTTCATCGGATTCTTCCTCCAGTGATGGCTTCCCCGCCCGCAACCGACCTGATACCGCGGGACCCTTGGCAGCAATATGGTTCGAACTTCGTTTTGCAGGCAAAGGGAGGCTCGGCTCTCGAACCGCTCCTTGAGATGCCGACCTTGGTAGGCGGCCCAGTCCGCCATAGCATAGACCATGACGCTGTGTTGAGATGATCTTCGACTCAGGAGAACCCGCATGAAACTCGTTTCCACAACGGCAGCCGTCCTCTTGCTCGTCCTCGCCGCGCCCTCTCCAGCCCATGCGCAGTTGACGAACTCCCTGAACGGCCTCCACGACATCACCGTGACCCACCTGACGGCGACGGCGGACAAGGTGCCGGCCGACCTCTACGACTTCCGGCCCACGGACGAAGTGCGCACGCTCGGGCAGATCCTGGCTCACGTGGCCAACTCCCAGTACGCCTTCTGTTCGGCCGCTTCCGGCCAGGACAACCCGATGTCGGAGGACCTGGAAGAGACCGCCACCACCAAGGCGCAGATCACCGCCGCTCTCGCCGACGCGTTCGCCTACTGCGACACCGTGTACGCCTCCATGAGCGACGAGCAGGCGGCGATGACAGTCAGCTTCTTCGGCGGCGACATGGCTGCCGGCGGCGTGCTCGCGTTCAATTCGATGCACAACTACGAGCACTACGGGAACCTGGTCACCTACATGCGCATCAACGGGATCGTGCCGCCCTCGTCGGCGGGCAACTGAGGTTCTACCGCCCAAACGCCCCAGGGGGACATCGTACGCATCTTCCTCGGCGCGACGATCGGCGTGTAGAGCGGTCGGCTCATTCGAGGTCTCGGGCTGTCGGTTCGCCGCCATGCAAGGTGTCCGGGGCGCGGCGCGGTGACCACCGTGATCCGCCGAACTCCGCCACTTCACGCGTCGAGCGGAGCCGTACAAACCGGATGTGGGTCCAGCGGCGATCCGACATGTCCCTGACCATGTCCCTTCGTTTGCGACCGTGTTGGGTGATGATCCACGCGAGCAGTGACTGGTCCTTCGACCAGATCCTGAACTGTGCCCAGAAGCGCTCGCGATTCGTGCCCCAGATCAACTCGCCGGATCGCCAACGCTTCCATGCGCGGCGGAGGAAGCGCCAGACGACCAGTCGAAGCGGCAGGTCGAGCCAGACCACGGTATCGAGGCGCGGCCAGAAGGTACGCTGGGAGACCTTCCTGTAGGAACCTGCGACGACCCAGCGTTCCCTGCGGGTGGCCTCTCGGATCCGGCGCTCGAATTCGTCGGGATCGGCCGTGTTGAGGCCGACCCATCCCGGCTGCCAATTGATCGCGTCCAGTTCGACGAGCGGGGCGTCGAGCGCGTCTGCCAATTCCGCCGCGAGCGTGCTCTTGCCCGAGGCGCTGTTTCCTATGACGTGGATGCGCTTGCCGGCCTGCCTCATCGTTGCCCTCTGGGAAAGCGATTGCGCCGGCGTCGTGCGATGCCATGAAGGGTCGGCATAGCCGGCATCCGTGACGCTACATGTTGTCTCCGTTGAGGGTCCTGGCGGTTCGCGATGTTCCGATGCCGGGCCCTCAACCAACGGGAAGCAGCCCGTCTTTGAAGACTGCCTGGTGCATGGAGTGCACGCGCGGGGCGGGCGCCGAGTGGCCTCGAAGCAGGCCCTCTCGTGGATCGCAATGCCAGGACCGCGCGTTTACGTCGCCGCCAGCCTTCCGGTGTTTCTTGAGGAACAGAAGGGCCGGCTTAGGTGAGGCGGCGAGGCGGGCGTGACGTTTCCTTGGACCCTCAGCCGGTCCCGTCGCCCCCGTAGACGAAGCGCTCCACTTCGCCGTGGACCCGCTCGACCGTCTCGGCGGAGGGCGGCGCCGTGACGGCGGATACGGCAACGGCCATCGTGAAGTTCGCGGCCAGGCCCCAGAGCCCGCCGTGGATGCCCATCGGGTTCGGATCCAGCAGCAGCGCCCACCACAGGGTGGCCACGCCGGCAGCCAGCCCGGCCAGGACACCCGCCTTGCTCAGCGAGCGGCCGCCGGGGAAGCAGATCCCGACGACGGCGGGCAGCAGCTGGAGGGCGCCCGAGCCCGAGAGGTTGATGATGCTCACCAGCAGGGCGCTCTCCTGGAGCGACAGCCAATAGGCCGCAACCAGAAGCGCCAGCACGATGCCCTGGCCGAAACGCACGTAGTGCCTCTGGCTGCGGTCGCGCACCAAGTAGCGCTGGTACACGTCGCGGGTCAGCACGGTCATGTTGGCGTGCAGGATGGAGTCCAGGGTGGACATGGCCGCGGCCGCCGCGCCGGCCAGGATCAGGCCGGTGAGCCAGGGGGGCGCGAAGTTGAAGAGCAGCTCCGGGAAGACGCGGTCGGCCTGGGCGAGGTCGGGGAGGACCAGCGCGCCCCCGAGACCCACCAGCGCTGCCGGGATATAGAGCGTCATCAGGTAGATGGGCGTGGTGGCGCCCAGCAGCTTGAGCGTCCTGCCGTCCACGGCGGTGTAGTAGCGGATCATCATGTGGGGCTGCAGGACGATGCCGAAGGAGAGCGTCATCACCATGCCCACCCAGATGCCCGGCGTGAACAGTCCTTCCGGGCCGGGCAGTGTGAGCAGCTCGGGGCGCTGATCGGTAACCGCCCGCCAGAGTTCGATGGGACCCCCGAACAGCTCGAACGAGAGCACGAGCGCGCCCACCCACACCGCGACGTACATCCACACGCCCTGCAGGACGTCGGTCCAGTAGACGGCCCGCAGTCCCCCGATCGCCAGATGTACCGCCGCCACCGCGAGCATCACGAACACGCCGACCTCGAAGGAAATGCGTCCGTCCGAAGCCACCTCCACGATGTAGCCCAGCGCCAGGGCTTGCACTTGGATGTAGAGGATGGTGAAGAGGACCGAGAACAGGGCGACCGCAATCCGGACCGCCTCGGACTCGTAGAAGTCGGCCAGCATGTCCGCCGGGGTGATGTAGCCGAACGTCTTGCCCAGAGCCCAGATGCGGGTGCCGACGACATAGGTGATGGCCCCGACCAGCACCGTCCACGCCCCAGAGGCCCAGAAACCGATGCCGTGGGTGTAGAAGAACCCGCCCGAGCCCAGGAACGCGAAGGCCGAGTGGAAAGTGGCCACCACCGTGAGGTAGAGGACGACGAAGCCGGTGCCCCGTCCGCACAGCAGGAAGTCCTCCAGGTTGACCGACAAGTGCCGGTTGGCCACCACCGCCACTCCGAGCGTCACCAACAGGTAGATGAAGATCAAGCTGGTGGTGACGACCCAGGTCTCCATCAGCGGATCGCCCCTACAGCCCTTGCCGGTAGGCCCAGATCAGCACGCCGATGAGCAACGAATAGACCACGAAGAGCGCGACGTAGAAGAACGGGATGCCCAGGACGATCGGCTCGATCCGGTTGAGCGCGGTGTGCGTCACCGGCGGCATTGCGAGCATGAAGAGCGCGACGAAGGCGACGACGGCGATGCGTCCGTTTCGCGTGCGCGGCCAGAGGATACGGGGAGGGTCGGGCCTGGGCATGGCGGGCAAAGTGCCCGCGAAGCACGCGGCGGACAAGCGCGCCCGCCTCCTCGTACGCCCCCCAGGTGTACTGCAACCGCCCCTAGCGGTCGTACATGGGCAACCGGTTCGAGGCCCGGTCGAGCGCCTGTCCCTGTACAAGGCTCCGGGGCTCAGGTGGTTCGTCTGGTGAATTGGTGTTATGGTGCAATCATTCGAGGACTTCGACCCGGACGAAGACATGCCCCGTCTCACCATCAGTCTTAGCGCCCCCACGCACCGCGCCCTGAAGGAAGCCTCGGCGCGACAGGGCCGTTCGATGGGTGCGATCATCGAGGAAAGCCTCGAGCTTAGAGGTGTCCGGCCGATCGACACGGCAAGGGACATCGTCGCCCGCGCCCGCGCGCAGGCCCGACTGGACGCCGATGAAGCCACGGCCGTCGCGGTTCGGGAGACGAGGCTACACCGTCAGGGACGGTAGACTGATCCGCTGATCGGGGCGGCGACCGGCACCGGACTGCGCCGATGACGCTGCCCGTATTCGTCGTGGACGCGAACGTGATC
The DNA here is from genome assembly GCA_028875075.1 of Gemmatimonadota bacterium. GTDB lineage: Bacteria > Gemmatimonadota > Gemmatimonadetes > Longimicrobiales > Gaopeijiaceae > UBA2988. The sequence continues at coordinate 104,868 of JAPPGF010000009.1, forward strand.
GTGTCGGCGCTGATCGGTTCCGATTCGAAGGCTCCCCCGGCGCGGATTCTGGAAGCCATGCTGGACGGGAGCCTCCTGTACCTCATGTCCGGCGACCTTCTCGCCGAATACGCGTCGGTTTTGCGGCGTCCCCGCCTCGTTCGGCTTCACGGGCGATCGGAAGAAGAGATCGACCGGCTGCTGGTTGAACTGACGGGGAATGCGATCTGGCGCGAGGCACCCGCAGGCGACACGGCCCCGGACGCCAACGACAACCACCTCTGGGCTCTACTGGCCAGCTGGGCCGGAAGCCGCCTCGTCACGGGGGATCGCGGTCTGGTCGAGGGCGCTTCGGCGGGGAGGCTCGCGCTGAGCCCTCGTGACTTCGTGAACCTCCACAAGAGCCGATAGATGCCCTACGTGGCGAGCGGGGGCTGCCGCAAGACAGAGGCTGGTTCGCGGCCCGTGTTGTGGCCGTCAGGCGACGACGCTCTCAGAGCTGCTTTCCGGGCGCTGACGCCCGGGCGGCAACGCGGCTACGTGTTCCATTTCTCCGCCGCCAAGCGGTCGACGACGCGGGCCCAGCGGATCGAGTGCAGCTCTGGTCGCCGTCTCGGCGGCGCTGGTCAGGCGGGCAGGGGACATAGCCCTTGTCAGGGCGGCTATGGAAGCGCTCGGGCTGACCCGGAAGAAGGGACGGGGTTATAACTCCCGATCGGGGGTTAGCAATATCTTGTTATCTCATTGATACCAAGTCTTTTGGGACATATGATCTCATGTATACGATGACCTGATCCGGCCGTATCCCGACCAGTACCGGCTCGTGAACGATTGGGGTAGCGTACCTGGCCGACAAGAAGCGCGACCTGGAGGCCGGACCGGTCGGCTGGTCTGCCGTCTTCGTCTCAGCACGGCCCAACCCTCGCGCTTTGACGTTCGGGCTTTGTAGCCCGAACGACCTAAGGCGTAGTCTTGGCCGGCGTGTGCTGCGCCATGCGCTCCTGCATCCGGCGGGTGAGATGCGGAACCAGACCGATCATGCGCTGAATCAGCATGAGTTGACCACGGTGGTGCATCTCGTGCTCCTTCGCCGACATGAGCATCTCGAAACGCGTCTTGGTCGCCGGCTCCGCGCCGGGGGGCATCACGACGGGTTCCGCAAGAAACTCATCCGACAGGCCCTCGAGGAACGACGCGAAGGCCTCTCCGCGTGACTCGAGGTAGGCGATCGTTTCTGCCTTCGTCCGCGGCTTGGCCTCTTCCGCGCTGAACTCCTGGGCCAGCTCCCCGAAGTTCACGTCCTTGAGGTCGGTGACCCTGTTGCGCTGGATATGGTCCTGGAACCCGGTGCTCACCGCGATGTGGGCCAGGATGGCGCCGATGCTGCGCGTGTCGGGACTCGCCTGGAATCCGTACTTGTCCTCCGGAATGTCCTCGGCGGTCTGAATGGTGTTGCCGCGAACCTGGCGAAAGCTTCGGGCCAGGTCCTTGCCTCCATAGTAGGTCATTATCGTGTCTCCTCCGTTTCGATATCGAGACCTGTTCGAGCCGGCTCGACAGCAGTCGCTGCCGGTTCGGCTCGATGTGCCGCTGCTCGTCGTGGCTGCTGCCCGTCATTGCCGGGCACCATAATAGCCCGGAACTGCCCGGCGAGGGCAGCCCTCGAGAGGTGACTGCCAACCGGCCATGAGCCAGCGCCTTGGCGAATTGGTCGGGCTCAGGGCCGCAGGCCGCGCACCGGGCTCGTCAGGTCCTGTCCGGCCTCTGGACGGCCCGCAAAGGAGCAGTCCGGTACGAACGTGGTCCGAGATCGAGGTCGGGGCACTGGCTCTCCCCACACCCCTCACCGGCTCTAGCCGGCCCGACAGGCAGACTTGACATGCTATGACTAGAATTATATAGTTGCTATATCATGACTGATATAGCAATATGAGCCTCGATCACATCCTCCTCGGCCTGCTCCGCGATCCGGCCACCGGGTACGATCTCAAGAACACGTTCAGCGAGAGCGTTCGACACTTCTGGTCCGCGGAGCTCAGCCAGATCTACCCGACGCTCAAGCGTCTCGAGCAGCGCCAGATGCTGCGGAGCCGCCTCGAGCCGTCCCCGAAGGGGCCGAACCGCCGCGTCTACACGCTGACCGCGGAGGGACGGGCGGAGCTGCTGCGTTGGCTCGGCAGCGGTCCCGTGGTCGGCACGGAGCGTTTTGCCTACCTCGCCCAGCTCTACTTCATGGACGCCATCGGCGACGTCCACCAGACGCGCGCATTCATGACGGCGCTCCGGGCCCACCTGAGCCGCTGGCTGGCCCAACTCCAGGCGGTGGAACGTCAGGTGGTCGCCATGCACGGCGACGCGCCGGAACGCTACAGCGACGCGGGCTTCCACCGCTTCGCCACGCTCCGGATGGGCATTCATTCCATCGGGTCCAAGGTGACCTGGTGCGACGAGACCCTGGCGGCGATCGACCGGAGGCTCCAGTCCGCGCTCCCAGCGGGAGCGGCGGGTCCCGAGCCGGAGCGCCCAGCGGACTCTCCGTCATGACCGTCGCGGCCCTGCTGTTCGACGCACTCATCGCCGTGCACGTCGCGACGGGCTTCGTTGGCCTGGCGGCGTTCTGGGTCCCCGTCTTCGCTCGCAAGGGCGGCCGCAGGCACGTCACCGCCGGCCGCGTCTACACCTACTGCGCCTACGTGGTGACCCTGTCGGCGCTCACCGCGGCGACCGGACGGGCGGTCTCCTACCGGGTCGGCGGGATCAGCCTCGCGGACCGGCCCGACCTCTACGGCTTCTCGCTGTTCCTGGGCTATCTCGGGGTCGTGACGTTCGCCACGGTACGGCAAGCGATACGGGTCGTGGCGACGCGCAGGGCGCCGGAGACGCTCAGGACCCCGTTCCACGAGGCGCTCGGCTGGGCATCAATCACGGGGAGCCTGGCCGTCATCGCGTTTGCGCTGGGGGTGTGGTCGGACATCTCTCCCGTCCTGCTGGGGCTGAGTCCCATCGGTCTCTTCACGGGGACCGGCATGCTGCGGCTGATGCGCGACCCGGGGGCGCGGCACATGAGCTGGTTCTACAGCCACCTGGGCTCGATGCTCGGCGGCGGCATCGCCTTCCACACTGCTTTCTTCGTGTTCGGGGCGCAGCGACTGTGGGCCTACGACCTCGCCGGGCCACTCGCCGTTGTGCCATGGATCCTGCCGACGGTCGTCGGCATCCCGGCCATCGTCCTCTGGACCAGGTACTACCGGAGGAGGTTCAGCCGCCGCGCTCCGGCCACGGCCTGAGCGCAGTCCCGGCCAGCGCACGGCCGGGTCGACCCCCGGTTCGTCAGGTGCGGCGGCGGCCCCCACCGGTCGAGTCGGACGACCGGCGCCGTCACGTTGTCGCGGCCTCGGCGGGGCGCGTCGGCCACGGCGTGCTGGCCAGGCTGTAGATTGGGTGTGTGATGCCCGTCCCGATGACCGACCGATTCGACCGCGCCCTCGTCTTCGCCTCCGAGCTACACCGGCAGCAGCGGCGGAGAGGCTCCGAAGTTCCCTACGTTGCGCACCTGCTCGCCGTGGCGGCGATCGTGATGGAACACGGCGGCGACGAGGACGAAGCCGTCGCCGCGCTGCTCCACGACGCCATCGAGGACCAGGGGGGCCGGGAGACACGGGACGAGATCCGCAGACGCTTCGGCGAGCGCGTGACCACGATCGTCGAAGCCTGCACGGACTCCTGGACGGTTCCGAAACCCCCGTGGGAGAGCAGGAAGAGGGCCTACCTCGAGCGGCTCGCGACAGGATCGGTGTCGGCCCGACTCGTCAGCGCCGCCGACAAGCTCCACAACGCGCGGAGTGTCCTCGGCGACTACCGGAATGTGGGCGAGCAGTTGTGGCAACGCTTCGAGGGGCGCAGGGAAGGGACCCTGTGGTACTATCGCTCGGTGGTCGACGCCCTCGCCCGATCGGGCCGGACGCCGCTCGTCGACGAATTGGAACGGGTCGTGAGCGAGATCGAACGCCTTGCGGGCGCCCGGGACCGGGGCGGGGAAGGCCGGGGGTGAGGCTCGCGACGCGTCGGGCCGAGAGCGAGCGGGCGGGGGTTCCGTGAGCCGGCCCCCGCAAGGGGAGTCGTTCGTGGGCGTTCGGGACAGGATGGCCGTCACCGTAGGCGACATCACGGCGCTGAAGATCGATGCCGTCGTCAACGCGGCCAACAACACGCTGCTCGGCGGCGGCGGGGTCGACGGCGCCATCCACCGGGCCGCGGGCCCGGAACTGCTCCGCGAGTGCCGCACGCTCGGCGGATGCACGAGCGGCGACGCGAAGATCACGGGCGGCTACCGGCTGGCTGCCAAGCACGTCATCCACACCGTGGGTCCCGTCTGGGGCGGAGGCGGGGGCGACGAGGACCGCCTGCTCGCGAGCTGCTACCGCCGGAGCCTGGAGGTCGCAGCCGCGAACGGGCTCACTACCGTCGCCTTTCCAGCTATATCCACGGGGGCGTACGGCTTTCCGGCCGACAGGGCGGCAAAGATCGCGGTAGGGGCGGTGGCCGCTTTCCTGAAGGCAGATAGCGCCATCGACCACGTCGTGTTCTGCTGTTTCGCCGAGCCGTCGGCCGCGCTCCACCGTGCGGCCATCGGGTGCCTGCGGGAGGGACGACGTATGAGCACCTGAGGGTGAGGGGAAGAGCCAGCTCGTACGAGTCCGTCTCGGACATCGGCTTGGCAGCATCGGTAGTCCGCACATCAGCCCCGACAGGAATGCGTCAAATGGATGACACCGCGAAACGAGGCGGCGGCCCGCTCGACGAACTCGTCCGCTCCTTCTACGAAGCCCGCCGCACGGCCCGCCTGACGGGTGACTTGACACCGCTCAACGGGTTCATCGCACGCGACGTGCGTTGGACCGAGCCCGACGTGGGCGCGGACATGGGCCTCCTTCGGGGAAGGCGCGCCGTGCTGGAAATGATCCGGCGCGCACTCGATGCCACCGGCGGAAGCTTCGACCTACGTGTCAGATCGACCGTCGAGACGCGCAACCATGTTGCCGCGTCGATCGCCTGGTCGGCGGCCAAGGACGGTCGCAGCATCGAGGGACAGGAGCTCGCCGTCTACGAGGTGCGGGGAGGGTTCATCGTGGCGGCCTGGTTTCACCCTGAGGACATTGCGGACGACCGGGCGTTCTGGGGGGAAGACGGTCCCGCTCCGCCTTCAGGCGCACCACCGGTGCCCCAGGCACGGCCAGGGCGGGTCGCCCCGAACGAACGTCGGGCTCAACCGTCGGCCCCGGGATAGGGGGCCCGGCCCGGGTCGATCCTTCGCCGCTGGGCCTTCTCGCGTTTCCGGCGCCTGCGCGCTTCCCGCGGGCTCTCTCCGGCCAAGCGCTCCACGACCTCGACCGCGCCCATGCAGACGAGCCCGCCGATGCGCACGACGGGACCGTCGCTGGCGGGCGGCCCCGCGCGCTCGGGCGTTGCGACTCCGCCCATGAGGGCGATCCCTCCCCACTCCACGCCGACACCCGGCGGGACGATGACGGTCACGTTGGCCATGAGCACGCCGACCCTCAATTGGATCTCGGGCGCCGTGAACACGGCCTCGCGGAAGTCCAGCTCGAGGCTTCCGGCTACCCCAGCACCCGCTGCAGATCCTCGCAGAGGTCTGCCGGATCCTCCAGCCCGACCGACATGCAGAAGATCCCGTCGCCAGCGTAGTCCCGGTAGCTCTCGAGTTGCGCGTCCCCGAGCCGGAACGAGGTCTCCATCAGCGAGGGCGTGTCCATCCAGAAGACGAGGCTGCGGTGGTGCCCGAGCGAGACCGCGTAGTGGATCACCCGCAGCTCCCGGGCCATCCTCTCCGCCAGCTCCGGTCCGTCGTCGGCCTGGAAGGTGAGCATGCCGGAGAAGTTCTCCATCTGGCGCCGCGCCAGCTCGTGCTGTGGATGCGACTGCAGGCCGGGGTAGATGACCCGCGTCACGCGAGGATGGCCCTCCAGGAAGCGCGCCACCGCCAGCGCGTTCTCTTCGTGGGCCTTCATGCGGATCGGCAGGGTGGCCGCGCCGCGCATGATCAGCCACGCGTTGAAGGGGGACAGGACGCCACCGTAGTGGATCCCCGCCTCCAGCCGCAGGGCGCCAATGTCCTGCCTCGTGCCAAGCACCGCGCCGCCCACCGCGTCGCCGTGACCGCCTATGTACTTGGTGAGCGAGTGCATGACATAGTCGGCTCCCAGCTCTAGCGGACGGGTCGCCACTGGCGTGGCGAAGGTGGAATCGACCGCCACGCGGATCCGGGGATGCCCGGAGGCGATGGCCGCCACTTCGCGCAGGTCCGTGAGACGCATGATCGGGTTGGCCGGCGTCTCCAGCCAGATCAGCCGGGTTTCCGGCCGGATCGCGGCCTCCACATTGCGCGGATCGGAGGTGTCGACGAACGTGGCGCCGATCCGCATCCGCGGCAGCGTGTCGCGCCCCAGCTCCGCCACCCCGGCGTAGTTGGTGTCGGACATGACGACGTGGTCGCCGCTTCCCAGCAACGAGAAGAGCACACCCGTCGCCGCGGCCATTCCCGACCCGAAGCAGAGACAGGCCTCGGCGCCCTCCAGCGCGCACAGCTTCGCTTCGAGTTGCGCCACGGTCGGGTTCGACCAGCGCGTGTAGAGAAAGCCCGACTCCTCGTCGAGGTCGTGCGCCGAGAAGCCGGCGGCGTCCTGCGTTACGAAGGTCGAGGACATGACTAGGTTGGGCGCCGAGGCCCCGGTGGCCGGGTCGGGTGATTCGCCCGCGTGGACGGCGGCTGTGCGGAGGCGGGTGGTGGGTGGCTTCAACGCTGTTTTCTCGTTTTGCGGGGACGACACTCCGGACGGCGAATGATAAGGTTACTGGTTGCTGCCCGCCCGGCGCCCCATCCAGCAAGGACGGGGCCGCTCGAAAGAGGAGGGCAACGTGTACCGCCCCGGCTATATCGGCATCGGCAGGTACTGGATCGTCGCCGAACTTGAGGCCATGCAGTACTGGGAGCGCTGTGCTCTCGGGGCTGTGCAGCGTACGCTCCAGACGCCCCTCCGGACAGACGCGAGGAGCGTTTCAGGACTTCGGGAGACTATCGCGCCGACGCTCGTGGATTCCAATCTCTTTCTGGCTTCTTCGCGCGAGACGCCGAGATGGATAAAGAAGCTAAGGATGGAGAGCAGTCCGGCACTCCCGGTTCCTCGCGACCTGCCGGCGCGCCGTCTGCGCGGACGCGAAGCTCGGCAGCCTGCGCCTGCATGACCTACGCCATACCGCCGCAAGCCAAGCGGCTATGTCGGGCGAAGGTCTGCCGCTCGTCGGCCAGCTCCTCGGGAATGACCGGCATCGCACCACGGCGGGCCACGCCCACCCTGCCGATGCGCACCTTGTCGAAGCGGCGCAGAAGATCGGAGCAATCATCGCCATTGCGATGACGAGTCAACGCCCACGACCGATAACGCATCGACAATAGCACCGCAGCGCTCCGGGTCGCGGAGCACGCGGACAGCGTGCATCAGTCCGGCGCGACCGTGTCGCCCGTGTAAAAGGCCGCCGTGCGCTGCGCCGCTGCGCGCGCAACGTCGGGGTCCGTTCCCGCTGCCTCGGCCGCCCGGCCCCACGCCGCGCTGCTTCCGACGATGAGCGCCTTTCCGTCACGAGTCGTGTGGAACGTTGCCCCGTCCAACTTGGGTTCGTTCGGCCGCGTGAGATGCAGTTCCATCCCCAGCAAGCCCATCTCCCAACCTACGCCGACGGCACCGGGACCGAACTTGTGCCAGTGGTCCGACACCAGCGCGGTATGCGTAATCGCAAGGCGCGAGCGGCCGGTACCATCGTTGCACAGACGCGCCTCCACCCAGCTCACGTCACCGCCGAACTCCCACGTCAGCCCGAGATGCGAGGGACGCTCGCAGTGCCTGATCGTGCCGCCTGCGTTTCCCTCCAGTTGGTAGCGACCGCCGAGTTCGAGGCGGCCGCTGACTGGCAGGAACCAGCGTGGGATTCGTTCCGCGCTCGTCACGGCGTCCCAGAGGTCCTCCACTGTCGTCGCGTAGCTGCGGGCGAGGGTGACCGCGCGAGCGGCCTGTCCGTCACGCTCCAGGGACGACACCGTGCGCTCCACGGCGCCGAGGAGGCGTTCAACATCCAGGTCCATGGCTTCTCCGTTTCGTCAAGCAGGCGACTATCCAAGTACATGCCGCTTCGTACAGCCAATCAAGCCGCGTGGACGCTAGCTCGGACTGCCCACTAGATCGCAGACCGTCCGAAACTAGCAAGTCGGAAGCCGGCCCAATGGCGACACGCCTCGACGAGCACGAGCGCCGACAGCAGGGTCTTCTCGCCGTGATTCGCGCGTCTGGTGCTTCGACTACGCGACAAATGCCGCCGCGCTCCGGCCACGGCCTGAGCTCAGCCCCGGCCAGCGCACGGCCGGCTCGAGGCGAGCGGCACCGCCCCGTGACCCGGGGCGTCGTCTCCGCCGGCTGACTCCTAGCGGTCCCGTCGCTCAAGACGATCACGGGCACTGGCCAGCTCGTTCCAGCCCTTTGGAGTCGTCTCGGCTCGAACACGTTTGCCATCTTGGAACTCGACCCCGAACACGACCTTCGTCGTCGGGCCGACTGAACCCCAACCTAGAGCCTTCCCGAGACGGCTCGTTACCAGACCCAAGACGAATCCGGCGGCTCCAAGACCCAGTGAGCCGACAAGCCCCGCACCCGCAAGGAGCCCGACGAACAGGCCGACCAGAGCACAAACGGAGCCCGCCGCGCTTCCCCCCGCCTCTTCGCTGGGCTGCTCGGAAATCCAGCGCAGTTCGGCGACATCGCTGAGACGGTAGTGTACATATTTGTCCGTTCCGTCCCCGGCGCCCGGATCCGGGTTCCTGAAGGAAAACCGATCTTTCCTGAAGAACATCTGTGCGTCGCCACGTTCAGGCTTAAGGTCGCCTTCAAGTATTTTCGCTACCAATCGTATTCCTCCTGGCGGCTGCCCGTCCCCGAGAGTCATCCCCGGCTTCACGCCGAAATCGAGCCTGCAGGCGACGGGCGCGGCAGTCACGGGACGGCCGGCCCACGCGAGGTCGGGTCTCGCGAGGGCGCTGCGGCCCTATGTGGCCAGCGGCACGAGCCTCTAGTCGCGTATCCTCGCGTCGTGAGTCACGAGGGGAATCCCGTGCACCACGCTGGTCACGGCGATGATCTCGTCGGCCGGATCACCCCGAAAGGGTCGAGGCGCGGGCCACCGCCAGGTTGATCGGCCACGCCTGGAAGGGGCCTGCCCATGCCAGCTCGCTCGGGAACGGAGCTGCCGATTCGACTCGCTTGCACACGCCGCACCGGGTCTGTCATGGCACGTCCATAGCCCCACCCGCAGGAATCACCAAAGGCGTCACATCGCGGAAGGGCGGCTCGGGACAGCGCCGTTCATGCGCCTCCCTCACGCGACCCAGATCCACGGCGATCCACTCCTCCTGAGGGGAGATCGCGGTCTCTCTGACTCCCAGCATAAACGCCACATCCGACGGGGCCATCTCTAGACGCGCAACGCGATGCAGCGGCACAGCCAGGATCGTCCCCGTACCACCGAATGGGACCCGGACATGGATGCATCCGCGGGTCGCAGCCAATTCTCCGATCTCGTGCCCAAGCTCGGGGACAAGAACACGTACGCTGGTACCCGGCAACACACGCTCAGGGAAGTCCTGCGCCTGCACTCTGCCGGGAGCGGCGACGACGAGACACAGGACCAGCGTCCGAGTCAACCGCGTCATCGGGACCTCCAGTTCGGTGCGATCACCGGCTGCCCAGGCGCGCGTCCTCTTCGGCGCGGCGCTGCGCTGCCGGGTGATCCGAGCCGTTCCATCCTCAGTAGACGGGCTCTCCTTCAGGCCGCTGGAGTGCGCTCGACGGGAGTCTGTTCACTTGGTCGATGATGCGGGCGTATACCCTTGTCGACGCCTCAAGTCCCGTCCACGGCACGGTCTCGGATGTCTCCGGATCCGTGTGGAAATAGCGATGATATTCGCTCGTCACGACCCCGTGCAGGGGCGGCGGCACGCGAGATCGGCATCGAGGCGCTGGCCTGAGCGGCGGACCAGCGTCACCCCCGCTTCATCGGCTGCAGCCTCACGTACGTCGCCGAGCGCCACAACCATTCGAGCGGCCCGAAACGGAAGCGCTGCAGCCACCAGGGGGACCAGAACAGCTGGAGTAGCCAGATGCCGAACACGATGCCGACCCGTCCCGGAGCCTGGACACGCTCGAAGAGGCCCAGGCCGTGTCCGTAGAAGATGAACCCGCAGATCAGGCCTTGGGCGACGTAGTTGGTCAGCGCCATGCGCCCCGTCGCGGCGAGCCGCTTCTGCAGACCCGCGAGCCAGCCGTGCCGGACCGCAAGCATGAGCAGCGCCAAGTATCCCAGGAAGACGCCGATCGAACCCACGTAATTGAAGAGCGCCCCCTGGAACATCGCCTTCTCGAACGCGAACCCGTGGTGGAACCTGTACTGGGCTCCGGCCGCCGCGAGGGGGAGTCCGGCGCCGATGCCGATGATCGCCATGCGGCGGTAGAACGCGGCCGAGCGCGCTGCGGCCAGGACCCCCAGCTTGTAGAAGCCCATGCCGACGAGCATGAGTCCCCCCGCGCGCCACAGGAAAAAGAACGGGAACGCGCTGGTCTGCAGCGCGAAGGCGATCGGGGCGCGGACTGCCAGCTGGTCGCCCGGGCCGCCCCGGAAGCCTTCGATCTCGGCGTCGAGCACCTCCTGCGGGGGCGCCCAATCCGCCGCCAGCGCCAGCCGGTCCGCTTCCGGCCAGTACGGCATCGACAGCCCGGCATAGAGCCACAGCGGAACGACGAACGCGACGGCCGAGCCGCCGATCCAAAGCAGGTGGCGGGCGCGCAGGTTACGCATCGGGTACACCAGGAAGCCGCAGACCGCGTACGCCACCAGGACGTCGCCGTGGAAGACCAGGTACACGTGAGCCAGGCCGATCACCAGCAGCCACAACTGCCGGCGGTAATGGAGAGCGGTCCCCGAGAGCCCGCGGCTCTCCGCTCGTTCGCTCATCAGCGCGATGCCCGCGCCGAAGAGCACGGAAAAGATCGAGATGAACTTGGTGTCGGCCAGGACGTAGACCACCGCCCAGATCCACGGCTCCGAGCCCTCGAAAGCGGAACCCGACGTGGGGTTCATGTAAGCGGAGCTCACGCGCCCGAACCCCTGCACGTTGACGACGAGGATTCCCAGCACCGCGAACCCCCGCAGTACGTCGATCGAGGCGATGCGCTCCGACGTGGTGACGGGAGTGGCGGGCGGTGCGGACGCTGCCGAGCTCATGAAGGAAGATACCGATGGCCGGGCGTGAAGGTCGCGGCCGCCCCGGTAGACACCGGATCAGTCGGGAATGGCGGCTTCCGCACCCGCGGGGGAGGGTTTGCCGGCGCCCTGAACATGAGAGCGCCCGGGCGGAGATCTCCTCCCAGGCCCGGCCCCGTTCTGTAGGAGCAGGGCGGGCTGCCGCCGTCCTCCGGAACCTCCGAACAGCCTGCCGGTCGCCTTTCAGCGGATGGAGCGCAAGACCCGGCAAGTTCATGTCGTCAGCGTCGACGGACGCGTCCAAGCGGGCCAAGACACACTCGGCCCTTGCGACCGGTGCGGACGCGATCCACCTCCGGTCCCCTTCCCGAATAACATGTTCGAGGCCCTCGTGGCGATGCCCGTGGCGGTGGCCGTGAGCCGCCCTAGTCATGCCGGAACGAGATGTAGCCCCCCATCTGGAAGAGCACGATGGCAGGATCACGCGAGAAGTCCCCGAAGTGGACGATGAAGCGCGCCCCGTAGCGCCGCCCGAACGTGAAACTCGTCCCGACCGTCTCGGAGACCTCCCCGTTGTCATACTCGATGCCCAAACGCAGCGCCGGGCGAACGAACCAACTGGAACGTCCCAGCAGGACCGATGCCCCCACCCGGTTGGCCGTCCCCGCCAGATCGACGCAGCGGTAGTTCTCCACCATGCCGTACATGGACACCGGTCCGGCGAGCCGCCCGTTGATCCCGACGTAGTGTGCGGGGCACGCCACGCTGTTGCCGCCCACGATGCCTGCTTCAAGCATGAGCCGACCCGGCGCATCCTGGGCGTGCACCTGCGAGGGCAGCGCGGCCAGACACACGAACAACAGCTTCCGCATGTTCTCGATCCTCCTCTCTGATCGGCCGGAAACGCTCCGGCTCATCGACGATGGTGGCAACAGCACCGCGAACACAGATGGCCCACTGCTTCCCCTCGCTGGCGCTGTCCGGCCGGAGCCGCCAGGAGTGGAGCGGAACCAGTACGGCTGTCGCCAGGACCCTCCTCGCCGCCTACACGGGCGTGTGTGGGCATACAGCTCGCCTACGCCTGCCGTCATCAGACCAGGCGGTCACCTTGGTCAGGAGGTCACTCTGCGGGGCAAGCCGAGAGCTCCGGGTGTGCGGTCCAACTCTCGAACGCTTCGCCCCCGGTCGGCAGCTCGACCTCGATTGACTGACCAACTGCGACGTCCGTCCGCTCCGTCGGGCCCAGCTCGGTGCCAGAAGACAGGTGGACCTCGACTCGGACGGCACAGAGCATCGATCGGGTCGTGTTTTCCAAGCGGCCTACGAAGGCGTCGGACACGGGGTCGAACGTCAAGACCAGCCGCGCGCCGCGCCGCGTCGCGTCCCATGTGTCGCCGCGAGCGATGTACTCGCCTGACTCCTCACCCTCGCCTTCCTCGTGCTCGCCTTCCTCGTGTTCGCCGTCCCCTTCGTGCTCCACGGCGTCACCGCCGACCTCGGCGCCAGCGTGCTCGGCCCGTGCATGCTCATCGACCGATACCGCGAGGCCGGATTCGCCCGACTCGCCGATGTTCGAATCCGTTTCGCTCGCACACGCGGCCGAGCTGCATGAAACGATCAAAGCGGTCGTGATCGCGAACAGTCTGCCATTGGAATCATCCATCATCCGAAGTCTCCGCTTGCGCCGGTGGGTCGGAGGGTACCGGCTCGCCGCTGGCGCTGGAGAACCGTCCTGTAGTGGGCTGGCCCGTGACCCGCGCCGTCTGCCCTCCGGCCGGCGACGGAGTCGCGGGGATAGCGCTCCCTCGGCAGCGGCGGGGCCCGAGTCCACGCGGCGATCGCTGCCGAGCGCCGTCGCGCGGGCCGACCAATCGGCCGCGCCGCCGTACCAGTCTCCGCGCAAGCGGCGAAAGCGCCAGCCGTTCCCGTACGGGTCAGGAAGGTACTGCAGGGAGTTGCCGTCCTCCCGGTTAGCTCCAAGAGTCGATCCAGTGGTCCGGCAAGAGCTTCCGGAGCGGCGAAACCCCACCGTCCGGCAACGCAACCCGGGTGGCGAAGTTCTTGGGATTCACCTGCACGATCAATTCTCGACAGCGGCCGCAAGGGGCAAGGACGCCGGTCTCGCACACCGCAACAATCGTGTCGATCTCGGTTTCCCGCCCCTTGATCATCTCGGCGACGGCTGCGTGTTCCGCACAGAATCCGATTCCGCAACTCAGGTCCATGCAGACACCCGTATAGATTCGGCCCGACTTGGAGAGGATCGCAGCCGCCACGGTCGCGGCCGACGTGTCCGGGCGACCCAGCGTCAATTCACCGAGTAACGGCGTGGCGATTTCGATGAGAGACTGGACCTTGTCGGACATGGCCTCGAACCCAATTGCGTCGGACCGTTTTTCAAACCTGAAACACGCCCTGCCTGTCCTGCTCCTCCGGATCGTAGCGGCACGCGACATCGAGGAGAAGATCGAGCATCTCCCGGGCACGTGCGCGGGTCGACTACCGCATGCACCCAGAGATTCACGGCCGCGTGGTACGGAGAGAGGGCCCGCTCGTACCGCCCCGGGACCTGGGCCAGGATCTCGGCGAGCCCTCCCGGAGTTCGGCAGGCGCGCTCGCGAACTTTGCTGCTTGCCGTCGAGTCTCCGGGGTCCGGGCCAGTCTCCTCTTTCGCACGCACTCGCAGGGATTTAGGTGCTCTTGGGAGCGGGCCTCACTTGCTGGGCGGGGCCAGGTCGGGTATCCGGGCCACGACGATCCCCACATAGTCCGGTGCGTCGATCTCGACGACAGCCCCCTCGCCGCGGGCCGAGGCGCGGAGGTCGTAGACCTGGACGCCGCTCGCCGTCACCTCCCGTTCCATCGTGCGGGAGGCCCCGAGCGGGATCCAGAGCGTGGCGTCCGGCCCCTCTCCGCTGGTCGTGACGGGCCACGGGTAGCGGCCGGGCTCGTCCCAGCAGCACATGCCCTGGTGCGGGACACCCAGGCCCGTGAAGTCGTAGGTCGAGAACCGCGCCACTCGGGGGAGCCGAGGCGCCAGGTCACGGACCGGTCGTTCCGGGAACTGATGCTCGAATACGCGACCGCGATCTCGCTCGCCGGCACGGGGACCCAGGATCGATCGAGCCTCATGAGCTCGGCCTCGTTGGACGCGGCGCACACCGACGTGGGCAGCATGTCGCCCACCCACACGAGGCCGCTGATAGAGCCCGGCATGTTCGCGTCCAGATAGACGATGATCCGCCCGTTCCCGTCGATGTCCGCGACGCCGCCCCAGCTGTCGATCACCTCGGCTCCGTACAGCTCGTAGTGCCGCAGCAGGATATCGATGCCCGCCGCGTTCAACGGGGGATCGGGAATCGGCTCCGCGTAGATGGCCAGGTGGTCGTTGTAGCCCTGGAGCACGGTCGTCGTCCTGGTCGCCACCGTGCAGTTGTCCGTGACCGTTCCCGCGCTCCCCAGCCGGAACTCCCACGTCTCGGGCGGAGGATCGGGCTGCTGGGACGCGGCGGCGGCCCGGAGGTCCGGAAGCGCGCGCAGCGACCCCTGCCGGGCGAGCCCGGCGAGGAGGCGCGCCTCCTCCCAGCGAACCCGCAGGTGAGGGTGCTCCTGCGGTCTGCCTGCGGCGCTCGAACGCCGACGGGCGAAGTCCGGCCGCCCCAGGGGGTCAGGGGCTGTACTCCGGGACGCGGTGGCGTCGTTGGGGATGTCGGCCCGCACCGTGAACTGGACGGGTTGTACCAGCTGGAACCCGGCGCTCGTCCCGACCAGTGTGACCCGGTAGTACGAGCCCGTCGACTCGGCGCGGATCGAAAAGCCGCACTCACCGGGCGCGGCGGGAGCTGCGATGTGCACCTCGCCGACATCCAGCTCGAGCGAGGAGCCGCACACCCGCAGGTCGAACGCGGCGGTTGCCTCGAGTCCGGCCGCGTCCGCAACGCGCACTGTGAAGCTCGATCCCTCTTCGGACTGCGGGCTCCCCCGGATCGTCCCGTCAGCCGTGAGTGCCAGCCCCGCCGGGAGCTCCCCCGCTGCCATCTCCCAGGTGTAGGGGGGGCGACCGCCGACGGCATCCAGCGTGTCCACGTGCGCGAAGGACGGATAGGCCGGGGAGAGATGGGTCGTCGCTATGACGAGATACCCGGGGTCGCCGACCGCGAATGCCGTGGCGGTGAACTCCGCACTCGCGTCCCCCGCTTCGGCGGCAAGCGCCTGGTGGCCCGCGGCTCCCAGCGTCCATTCCGTGCTGGCCCGGCCCGCTTCGGCCGCGGCGTGCTCCGGAGCGGCGCTTCCGCCGCCCTCCGTGACCCGAAACGCCACGGTCGCACCATCGATCGGGTGCCCGTTCGCGTCCAGCACCCGAACCGTTGGCCGAACCGGCAGCAGCGACCCTTCCAGACCACTCTGGCCGTCGCCTTCGGCCTTCTCGAGCTCGGCCGGAATCTGTCCGACCCTCACGTCGGCATATCCCAGCGCCACTCCGGCCTCGGCCGTGATCAGCGCCGTCCCGTTTCCGGTTGCCGTCACCAGCCCGGTCGCGTCGACCGTGGCCACCGAGGTGTCGCCGCTCATCCAGCCGACGGTCACGCCGGTCATCACGTTGGCGTTCTGGTCCCTCACCTCCGCCGTGAGCCGGACGGTCGCGCCTAGCGAGGTCAGGGCGGCCGTCGGCGGGCTGAGCGTGACCGTCGCCGGGAAGGCCGGCTCCGTGGGGTCGTCCCCGTCCCCGCATCCCTCGGCCAGGGCCACGACAATCAACGTTGCCGACAGCCGGACGACGGTCCGGCAAGGACTCATCGTCTCTCGGAGCAGGTCACGACTGCGGTCTGTGCGGAATGTCCGCGTCCATCGGATGAAGCCCTTCGTGGGCGCTCTGCGCCATCTACTGGTATCCTTACAAGTCGGTGGACTTCGGGGCAGTGGCCGGTGCGGGTCCGGGCGACAGATACCGGGTCGCTCTCGCCGGACGTCCTCTACGACCTGGGGCTATCGCGCGTCTTCGACGCAGGGAACCTTAAGAATCGCGCGTTCTCGTTCCTGGCCGGCATCACCGTCCCGATAGCATAGCGGCCGCCGGCCGCCGTCCACCATCCGGCGCCTGATCGGGGAGCCGGACTGTTCGGGCCGCATCCGGCGCGCCACCCGGCATCGCTCCCGGATCCCGCGCGGCCCGGCTGAAGAGTAGGCTACTGCCGGCCGAACCGGGAAGACGCGCTCACGACCCGCCCAGACCCGGAAACCCGGGCCTGGCCGAGGAGACGGGGTCCTGGGGCGCTCGATCGACCCGGAGCAGCGCGACGGTGATGTTGTCGATCCCGCCCTTGTCGTTCGCAAGCTCGACCAGCGTCCGGGCGGCCGCGTCCAGGCCGCTCGGCAGCGCGTCGCCGAGCGCCCGCTCGATCTCGGTGTCGGTCAGCATGTTGGTGAGGCCGTCCGTGCACAGGAGGAAGGTCTGTCCGGGCTCGGCGACGTGCCCGTACAGGTCGGGCTCGACGTGATCTCCTCCGCCCAACGTCCGCTCGAGGAAGTGGGAATACGGCGACTCGCGCGCCTCCTCAGGAGACATACGGCCCCGGGCGACGAGGCGCGCCGCAACGGTGTGGTCCTGCGTCAGACACCGGAGGCGCCCGCCCTCCAGCATGTACGCCCGGCTGTCGCCGACATGTACGATCCGGACCACGGCCTCGCCGGGGTCGGCGAGGAGAGCGGTCAGCGTGGTCGCCATTCCCGCCTGGTCGGAACTCACGAGTCCTTCCCGAAAGATGCGGCTGTTGGCGCTCCGCACCGCCTCGACGAGCCTCTCGCCCGGGGAAGCGGAGGCGTTCTCCGTGAGATGCCGCTGCATCTCCTCGACTGCGCATCGGCTCGCGACGTGCCCCGCGGGGGCGCCTCCCACGCCGTCCGCGACCGCGACCAGCCCCAGTTCCTCGGACAGCAGGTAGGCGTCCTCATTCCGCCTGCGGACCCGGCCCCTGTCACTGCGACCGGCCGTAGTGAAGGCGGTCGGGCCTTCTGTGGCCGTCATCGTCTCCTCCTACAGCGGCAAGGGTGGCTCCGCGTTGCACGTGCGAGAGAGCGTACCCGACTGCGCCTTTCTCTGCCTCGCGGGAATTGAGGAGGATCCGTCATGCAGCGTCGCCCATGGAGTACACCTCGCTCGCCGTGCGCAGGGTCGGCCGACGACAGCTTCAACCTTCCCGCCTCTTGAAGCCGTTGTCGATGTCACGCTTGAGCTGCTCGGCTACGTCCTGTCCCCATAGCCATCGATCCTTATCTCGAAGGCTGAGTTGCCGAGGAGTGTTTTGGCGAACCGCCTCTCGGAATCTCACATACTCTTTCCAGATCTTATCCGTCGTGGTGCTGTTCCCGATGTTCCAAAAAATCATTCAGGACGTTGCAAGCACACACGTCGTAGACTGTAAATTCCTCTGGATACAGAGGTCCGGCGCGCAGGCCGTCCACGATCCGGCACTTCGGCCTCTCCGTTCGACGTGGCCGGTGGCAGACACGGATCGACCGCGCCCGGCGCGACTGGATCAAGCAGCATGACGTTGCATGAGGCGACCCTACAGGACAACCGAACTCAGATCGTTCCCCCGCCAGGCAGGAGAGACCATGCTCCGCAAGTCACCGACTGAAGCCGGCGCGGTGTCAGAGGCGGCGACCGGGCGGCCCGGGGCCGGCGATCCGGCTGGCGCGATCACGGACGTCCCGGGCGTCCGTGTCGGACATTTCACCCACCCGGGCGGCGCGACCGGCTGCACGGTCGTGATCGCCGACGGGGGAGCGGTCGGGGGCGTGGACGTCCGGGGCGGCGCCCCCGGCACCGCCGAGACCGATCTGCTCGACCCGGTCAACACCGTGGAGGAGGTGAACGCGGTGGTGCTGTCGGGTGGGAGCGCTTTCGGCCTCGCCACCCGTGACGGCGTCGTCCGCTACCTGGAGGAGCGGGGCGAGGGCTACCACACCGGAGGCGGTGCGGTCGTCCCGATCGTGCCGGGGGTGGTCGTATTCGACCTGCATCTCGCGGGCGACGCGCGGCCGGACCCCGACTCCGGTTACCGAGCCGCCAGCGCCGCTAGCGACGGCGCAGTCGCCGAGGGGAGCGTGGGCGCGGGCGCAGGCGCCACGGTCGGGAAGATGCTCGGCGGAGTCGGTGCGATGAAGGGCGGCGTGGGCACCGCCTCGCTCGCCCGGGACAACGGGCTCGTCGTGGGCGCAATCGTGGTGGTCAACGCCGTCGGCGACGTGATCGACCCGGCCACGGGTCGAGTCGTGGCGGGAACCCGGGGCAGGGGGGACGAGCTGCTGGACGCCCGCCGCATCGTGCGCGGCTCGGCGCCGATCCCCCGGCCGGCCGGGCCGCCTCCGCAGGGGCCCGGCGAGAACACCACGATCGGCGTCGTCGCGACCAATGCCCGCCTCACCAAGGCCCAGGCCGCGAAGGTCGCACAGATGGCGCACGACGGGCTCGCCCGGGCGATCGTGCCCGCCCACACGCCCCATGACGGCGACACCATCTTCTCGCTTGCCACCGGGACTCTCGCGGCCGACGTCATGGTCGGCGAGGTCGGCGCGCTCGCGGCCGAAGCCGTGGCGGACGCGATCGTCCGGGCGGTGCGCGAGGCGGAAGGCCTGCCCTCGGTCCCGGCTGCGCGGGATCTCCCCGGCCCGTGAGCGGAGCGCGGGTGCGACGAGCCACGTTCCGGCGTGGCGCTTGCCTCGTCGGTGGGCCCCGGCCCGGCCGGGCCGGGGAACCGCCGGCGCGCCTAGAACTCGTGCCGCACGCGCAACATCGTGAACCTCCCCAGGGGCGCCGCGCCGACGAACTCCGTGTGGTTGCTGTCGAGCAGGTTGTTGGCGCTCAGCGACAACGTCGTGCCCGGCTGGAAGGGAAGCCGGTAGCTCACCGACGCGTCGACGACGTGGTAGCCGTCGATCTCTCCGATGTAGACACCCGAGTTGACCGGGAATCCTGCCGTCATGCGTACGCGGCCCTGCGCCGAGAACCCGCTCGCCTGGTCGGCGTACGTGAGCCCAACGGATCCGTTGTGGCTCGCCGCGTTCAGAGCGACATCCTCGACGTCGTTGCAGTCGTCGTCAGTGCTGTTGAAGCACTCCGCGCTCTTCCACGAGAAGTTGCCGCTGAGGCTGAGCTGGTCGGAGAGAAGCACCTCGAGGGCCAGGTCGGCCCCCGAGTACCACACGTCCCCGAAGTTCCGGTAGGTCAACAGAAGGTCGTGGGAGCCCGACTGGTCCGTGGACATGGTGCCCAGCGGAAGACTGCCGATCAGGCCGACAGCCGTCGCGACCGGGCCCTCGATCAGCGCCTGGGAGAGCAAACCGGCTTGAATGAGCGGGGCCAGCCGGGCCAGGACGTAGGAGCGGACCGACGCCGGATCGAAGAAGACGTTCGGGGTCTCGACCCGTAGCGAGCCCACGAAGTTCTCAATGCGCGTCCGGTAGACGTCGACGGCCAGCAGCACCCGGTCCTGTATCAGCCCCTTGTAGCCCACCTCGAAGCTGTTGTGGATGGTGGGCAGGAGGTCGGGAACGTCCACGACGCCCGGGCCGCCCAGCGTGACGAACGGATCCGCGGATCCCGCGCCCGCGGCGGCGACGTCGAAGCGGCGGAAGACGGTGCCCAGCGGGGGGTCGCCCGCCGTCGGGGTCTTGAGCAGGGCCACCAGCTGGGGGAGCAGGGGAGCCAGCTCGGGCGGAAGCTGGGGCGCGAGCTGCGGAAGCAGCGTCTCGACGATCGGATCCCAGAACAGGGCCGCGTTGGCGGGAAGCCTCTGGCCCGGCATCAGCGGCGAATACATGCAGCGGGTCTCGACTCCGCCCGGGCACTGGTTGCCGAAGGAGTAGCCGCCCGACGGCACGCCCTGCGAGCGGATGCCGTAGCTGATGCCCGGAAGGATGGGGATCTCCGCAGCCAGGATGTCCAGGAACAGGTTGTTGGTGGAGGGCGTCGAGAAGGCCCTGTTGTAGGTGAAGCGGAAGTTCTGCCCTTCCGAGGGGCGAAGCACCAGCGCGACGCGGGGGGAGATGGTGGTCTTGCTGAGGCGGCTGTGATCGTCCACGCGCAGCGCGGCCACCAGATCGGCCATGCCTGACAGCGCGGTCTCGGAGTGCAGGTAGGCGCCCAGTTCCCTGGAGTTGTCGTCGTCTTCGTTCCTGCCCAGCACCGTGCCGTCCGTGCGCGGGTTCGTGCTGATGAGGTCGACTCCGTAGGTGAAGCTCTGCCACTCCCCCAGGTCGAAGCCGTGCTGTACCTGGGCGGACATCACGTACGACTTGTCCACGATGTCCTGGCCGGTGCGCAGCAGGTACGTGTCGCCCGCGTCGCTGGTGTTGTAGAAGGCCTGGGCGAAGAACCTGTCCTTGGACAGGCGGGCCTGGACGTAGGGGTAATTCCACTTCTTGGCCTGCGCGGCTCCGATGCCGGTCAGCCTGATGGCGTTGTTCATCTGGCTCACGCCGCCGTTCAGCACGAAGGCGGCTCCGCCCTCGCCCCGGATGTCGGCGCGGACGTCGAACGCGTAGCGCTCGTAGGCGTAGTCACGGGCGGCGATCTTGGGGTTCGCGTTGGGCACTGCGGCGGCCGCGACTTCGATCGGATCCCGGTACTCGAATTCATCCCCCCGCATGTACTGCCCCGAAACCTTGAGCCCGAACTGCTCCGAGAACGCGTGGGCGGAGCGGAACTGGCCGGTGAAGATCGAGCGCTCGCCGGCCGCCACCGAAACGCTGGTTCCGGGCCGGTCGATGGGCGACGCGGTGATGATGTGCATCACGCCTGAGGCGGCGTTGGGACCGTAAAGCGCGGAGCCCGGGCCGAGCGAGACCTCGATGCGCTCGATGTCCAGGTCGGTCGTGGAGATCAGGTCGAAGGAGTTGAAGCGCTGGTAGGGGATGCGCGCGTAGCGATTGTCGACGATCGTCAGCAGGGTCCCCGAAAAGACGTTGTTGAAGCCGCGCGAGACGACGCTCTTGCCCGTCAGGCTGGTCTGGAAGATGTCCAGCCCGGGCTGCACCTGAACGTGGTCCGCGAGCGTCGTCGCGATCGCACGCTGGATCTCGGGCGAGGAGACCGAGGAGACCGAAGCCGGCGCGTCGAGCGCCTTTTCCTGGCGACGCGACGCCGTCACCACGATCGGGTTGAGGATCAGGGCCCGCGACCGGATCGGGATGTCCACGGCGGTGGTCGAACCGGCGTCCACGGAGATTCCGTCCCGGCGGGTGGTCTCGTAGCCGATCAGGGTCACGATCACCGAGTAGGTCCCGGGCGGAACCCCTGTGGAGAACTCGCCGTCGGCCCCGGTTACGCCCAGCATCCGCCCGACGACCTCGATCGTGGCGTCCGAGACCGGTGTCCCTTCCTCCGCGTCGGTGACCCGCGCGGAGAGGGTCCCCTGCTGCGCGGCGACGGGGCCGCTCGACAGGATGCCCAGCGCGACGAACATCCAGGGGAGGCACTGCTTCCACCGCGTGCTGACCTCGTTCATCGGAACTCTCCTTTGGATGCGAACGTCATTGGCGACCGCAAGACCCGTATTGTGGTTGCCGTGACCGGAATTGTCGCCACGTCGAGCGAATTCGTCGCACGCATGACCTCTGTCCGTTACTCGCGCGAACGACCGGAAACGACAGAGTCCCGGACCGCTCGCCGTCGGCACGCCGCGAGCCCGGCCGGGGTCGAGACCCGCGCCGGCGGACGGCAGGCGCCGCCGTCTCATGCCCGGACGTCAGAGCCCGTACCTCAGGCTGAACGCGGCTCCGAACGCCGACAGGTCGGCGGCGGCCAGCCGGTAGACTATCGCTTCACCTCGCCCGACGCTCGATTCGTGGCTCCGGAGCTGTATGTACTCGTCCTCGTCCCCGAACTCGGCCAGCATGGTCCACCGGAGCTTGATCCCGAGGGTCACGGACTCACCCAACCGGCGGTCCACACCGGCCAGGGCCTGATAGCCGAAGACCACGTCCGACTTGCGGCCCGCGGCGATCGAAGTCGTGCCGGCGATCCGCGCCTTCATGGCGGAATCGTCGAACGTGGCGATCAGGTCCGGATCGTCGTTGCGCTTCCACCGGTTGAAGTAGTCCAGCGAGACGGCGGCCAGTCCGGCGCCCAGCCCCAGATAGGGCGAGTAGTTCGAGCCGGGCGAGAGGTCGACGTAGGCATTGGCGAAGAAGTGGTGGCCGATCAGGCCGTCGATCCGGCTGTCGACCGCCTCGAGCTCCTGGTCTGCCTTCGCCAGCGTGACGACGTCGCCGATCCGGACCGGCGTGCCCTCGCCGTACGTCGCGGTCCGGTGCAGGTACTCGCCCTCGAAGCGCAGCGACCGCCAGCCGTAGCCGAAGGCCAGGGCGGCCGACACGCCCGTACCTCCCGCGACCTCGTTCTCCCACATCGCGGGCGGAGGCTGCACCGAGCACGTGTTGTCCGTCTCGATCCGCCCCGGATTGCTGATGAGGTCGCACTTCGTGCTCCAGTCGTTGTCCTGGGCGGCCAGGGCCGCCTCGGGAACGAGGGACGGTCCCAGGTCCATAGCGACATACCAGCGGCCTTGCCCCGTCACTGAACCCGGGAAGGCGAGGCAGAGGGAGAAAGCCAACGGCAGGGCGGCCGGAACTCCGCAACGTCGCAGCCCTCCGGCGGTCTCGCGGGTCCCGATCATCGAGGATCCTCCCCCAGGCTGAGGTCTCCGGGCTTCGGTGATCTCCGTTCCGGCGGACAATGTACGGCCGCGAGGCTTCGCGTGCCCACTTCGTGACGGGTGTTGCCCGTGTTGTGACACAGCGGTGTGTCCGTACACCATTCCGCCCGCCGGGGCGAGGCCGGTCGATTCGCCGACAGGGGAGCGCTAGGAACGCTCGACGGCGGCGGTCGCGAGCCACGTGTCCCGCCCGACACGGGACCCGGTCCGGATCTCGGGAACCCCGCGTCATCGGCGTGCGGACTCCCGCGGCCGACGACTCTCGTGCGGCGGTTCGCGTCCGCGGCCGCTCAGGGGTCGCGGACGCCGCGTCATGCCGCGCCGGACCCGCCACCCCCCTTCGGGACGGACACGACGCATGTTCCAGCGATCTTGTCGTGCCACGACTCCCGTTCGGGCTCCTTGAGGATCCAGAAGAAGCCGAGACCCAGCGCGACGGCCGAGAGGATGCTCGCGAGGCCACGGACCACGGCATCGCTGAACGCGAGCGGCAGCCCGTCGGTGCGGACGACCTGCAGCTTGGCGACGACACCGCCCACGGTCGTTCCCTTCCAAGTCCAGAGCGCGACGTGGTAGGCGATCAGCAGAGCGACGAACCACCGGCCCTCGTCCAGGTCCATGAAACCGAAGATCAGCCCGACCAGCAGGACGTCCAGAAGGAAGGCCCCGGTGCGGGCGAGGAACGTGGCCCTGGGCGATGAAGCCAAGTCGCCGAGTGGCGGGGCCTGTGAGGCCGAGGGAGGCGGATCCTCGGGCGGCGGGCTCAGCGGGGAAGCCTCCACGGGCGCCTCCGACATGGGTGCGGTCTCGACCGGCCCCGAAGCCGGCACGGGCGCCGGTTGTTCCTTGCGGAGCCCGGCCGCGACGGCGACCGCGGAGGCGCCGAGCGCCAGCACTCCCAGGCTGGCGAGGGACACCGCACCGAGCACGGGGACCATCATGGGCAGGCAGATGAGCGCGAACCCGAGCAGGAGCGCGAGCGCCTGGTGGCCTCGGCCGTCCGCGTCCGTCGAACGGAGGGCCGCGCCGCCGACCCAGCGCGAGACCGCGACGCCTCCCATGACGGCCGCGACCACAAGCGCGGCCCACAGGAAGGGAACGACGGCCAGTCCCACCACCGAGACGGCGAGCAGGACCGATGCCGGTCCGGCGAGCACCACGACGAGGAGTCCGATGAGGAACGTCGTCAGCGGCTTGCGCTCGAGAACCTGGATGCAGGACCGGACGGGGTTCTCGAAGACGAGGTTGACGCCCAGGAACACGGCCAGCAGCACCGCGACGGCGGCCCATATCCACGGCAGGTCGGGCACGATCGGCCTTCCCATGAGCACGCCACGGGTCAGGAAGGGAATCAGGCCCTGGATCGAGGGGCCGACCGTGACGAGCTCGCCCCCGGGCGTGAAGCCGGGCGGGGTGTCGACCCCGCCACCTACGACGACCATGTCACCGTCGACCTCCGCGCCCGGGGCCACCGCCACGCTCCCCCCGACGACCACGAAGTCGCCGTCGACGCTCCCCGTTCCGGCGAGTTCCGCCGAGCCGCCGATCACGACGGCGTCGCCCTCCACCTGCCCGCGTATCGTGGCCGAGCCGCCGACGATCACCAGCTCCTCCACGCTCTGCCCCGCCGGCAGCGTGTAGTGCGAGCCGAACTCGAACACCTCCGGAGGCGAGTCGCCGGGCGAGTCCGGCTCCTGCGCGAGAGCGCCGCCGGCCGTGAGGAGAATGCCTGCCACGAGCGTTCCGAAGCGTATCATGATCGCGAGAATCCTCCGAGTGTGAGTGCCTGTTTGAGGGCGATGACGAGCGCGGCGGCTGCCGTGCCCGTGACGAGCGCGAACGCGACCACGTAGACGGCGAGCGGCTCGATGAGCGCATGGCGGAGCGCGTCGACTGCAGTGACGAGCGCGCCCGCGCCCCCGCCCACGGACGCTCCGATGTTCCGGACGAGTCCGGGGGCCGCGCTCCAGAGCCCCGCGCTGCCCGCGAGCGGCCAGCCGACCAGCGCGCCCGCGGCGAGCGCCAGGGAGGCGGCCCGGAGCGCGAGCGGCCAGTCCCGCCACGTGCGCCGATACCATGGCCGCGCGAGGTGCTCCTCGACGGCCGCCCGGACGCGCGGCCAAAGGGTCGGAGGCGCCAGAGGCTCGGGTAGCGAGCGCAGCCTCCGCCCGATCAGCTCTTCGAGGTCGTCAGCGTGCATCGCCACCCTCCAGCCGATCCTTCAGCGCCTTCCTGCCCCTGTGCATGTCGGTCTTCACCTTGCCGAGCGAGACGCCCAGAACGGACGCGATCTCCTGGTAGCTTCGCCCCTCGAAGTGAAAGAGGACGAGCGGAACCCTCTGGTGGTCGGGGAGTGCCCGAAGGGCGACCTCGAGGTCCGTGTGCCGGTCCGTGGCCGCGTCTTCCGCGGGGATCCTGTCGGCGAAATCCGTTCCCCCATCGTCGGTCTCCATCTCGCTGAAGAGGCGCCAGCGTCTCCGGAAGCGGGTCAGGTGGTTGAGGCAGAGGTTCGTCGTCACCGTTCTCAGCCATCCGCCGACGGCCGGGTCGTCGCCGATCGCGTCGAATCGCTCTAACGCCCGCAGGAAAACGGTCTGGGCGACGTCCTCCGCGTCCGACCGGCTGCCGAGCAGGCGGAACGCCGTGGCGTAGACGCGGTGCTCGTGCTTCCTGACGAACGTCTCAAACCGGGAGACGTCGGTCACAATCCGGAGGTCGTCTGCCCGATGTCATCACCCATCCCAACACAGTCGGGCCAGGAAAGGTTTCAGCGGCCGCGCAGGGCAAGCGCGGTTCCGGGCGGTGCCCGGGGAGGCGTTTCGGAGGCGGAACGAGGAGCCGGAACCGGACCCCTGGCCCGAAGACGGCGGGTCATTGCCGCGCTCGCCGCACCGGCCACTGATGGCCCGCTGCAGTCGAGCGGCTGCAGCCCGGCGGCTATCTGTCCGCGTTTCGCTCGAGAAACGGCCGGATCGCCGCGACGCATCCCTCCGGGTCCTCCAACTGGAGCAGGTGCGTCGAATCCGGAATGAAGTCGTAGTCCACCGTCGTCAGGTCGCTGAGGTCGAACGCCGGGAGGTAGGAGTAGGGCGCGGTCGGGTCGGCTCCGATCACCTTGATCGGGCCCGACACCTCTGAGAAATCCACCAGCGGTGAGAAGCTCCGAACGTAGTCCATGATCTGGGCTTCGAATTCGCGTGGACAGCGAAGCTCGAAGCCCTGACCGTCGTCGCGCTCGCGGAGCGTCGTGCGCGCCATCAGTTCACGAATGCCCGGAACGACGCGAGAGAACGTCGGCATGTAGCGCAGCAGTTCCGCATAGTCCTCTCTGCGCTCGAATCGGTCGGCGCGGTTGCGGGTCGTGGCGGCGTTACGCATGGCGGCTGCGTCGAACTCCATCTGATCGTTGCCAGGCTTGCAGACCGGCGGATCGAACAGGACGCGCGCCCGCAGACGTGTCTCTCGCGAGAAGAGCGTGATCAGGGCCGAAAGGGAGTGGAATATGCCGATCGTCGTTTTAGGACCGTAGTGGAGGGAAATGGCTTCAAGAACCTTGTCGTGGTCGCGAATCATCACGGGGATATTGTGTTGATCACGAACCCCGACTTCATTCCAGCCATGGTTCCGGAGGTCGTAGAGCACCAGGTCAAAGTCATCGGCGAGCAGCGACCAGAACGGATAGTAGAGGTCGATCGCGAAGCCGTTGGCGTGACTCAGTACGAGGCGGGGAGCGGATGGATTGCCGTAACGGCGTACCGGTATAACGGTCCGGTCGTCAAGCCGGACGTGACAGACTGAAATCGGGTCGGGGACAGTCCAGTGCCGGACGGCGGGATCTGTCAATGAGCGTGCACCGTGGTCTGCGGTCGGGCCAGTGGGATCTCTCGTCTACGTGCCTCGCGAGATCTCGCAGGGTCGTGAAGCGTGCGAAGTCTTCCAGTCGATCGGAACTCCGGACGTCCCGGCAACCCGCTCGACGAAGGCGACGGCGCCCACGGACGACACGCCGGCGGTTGAGCAGCGTACCGACGACGTTGGCGTTGAGAAACCCCGCAAGCTTGACGAAGCCATCGCGCCCGAAAGCCCGGTGTTGATCTCGGGTTACGAGGAAATCGCTATCGAACGGATGACCGCCCGCGGGCTTGCCGCCCGAGAGCCCGCGCGGGCGTCGCGAGGGTGACTAGACGGACGGCGCGCTTGGTGTCAAGCAAGCTTGGCATCGAGGTAGGCGATGAGCTTCCCAAGGGTTCCGATCTTGTCACAATCCTCCGGCGGGATCACAACGTCGAACTCCCGCTCGACGACCTTCATGAAGGCTACGGCGTTCAGCGAGGAGATGCCCGAATCGGAAAATCCCCGGTTGAGATCCGGTGCGTGGTCAAGGTCAAAGTGTTCGTCGATCAGTGCCAAAAGGCGGCTTTCGGTTCCGGCCATTGCTCGGTTCCTCGTCGGTGCGGGTGATAGACCATGACCAGCTGTCACAGTTCCCGTAACGGTGCGGGGCCTGCGCGCGGGTGTCAATAAGAGGTCGCTGCTTCCGCCGAGCCCGCCAAGCGACTCCCCAACCACTTCCGGGTCCACGATGTGCTCGATCTCAACCGAGTCATGACGGCTTGGCCAGCGAGGCCGGGAACCCGTGCCGATACCGAGCTGCGCCGGCTGGTACCGACCGCGACTCGGGCAGCGGAGCACGCCTGGACAGTGCCGCCGCCTGTGGGCGAGTGCGTGCGGGAGTCGGCCGCTGGGCGGGCGCGAGCGTCAATCGGAATTCAGTTCGGTCGCGATGGCGGCGGCGAAATCGGGGGTCTCGAGGTTTTCCAGCTGCCATGTCTCTGTTGGCAGGTCCGGCAGCCGGAGAACCGCCCGCTTCGCGCCGCGGCGCATGGCCCGAGGGATCTCGAGCCGGCGGAGATCCTTCGACAACCCGACCCCCAGCGCCTTGGTGAGCGCTTCCTTGGTGGTCCAGATGGTGAAGAAGAGGTCGGTCCGGCGACCGCCGCTTGCGGCGGCGAGCTCGGCGCGCTCGACCGGAGCGAACGTCATGGCGGCGACCGCGTCCAGGTCGGCGCGGGCAGCGCGATCCTCCACGTCGATTCCTACTCGTCCAGTGGGCGCGACGGCGATCAGGCCATGGCGGCCGCTGTGACTGACGCTGAAGCCGATCGGGGCAGGGACCCCGTTTACGAGGGCAAACGGCTTGCCGCGCTGGGATGCGTCGAAGCTGAGTTGATCGTTTCCGCAGCCCAGGCGCTCACGGAGCATAGCGCGGAGTGCGGCCCGGCATAGAACGAATTGCCGTCTGGCTCCAGCGTGTCGGAAACGGGCCCGTCGCGCGTGCTCCGGGCTGTCGAGCCACGCTAGCGCCGCCGCCTCGCACTCGGAATCGGGACTCAGGCGAACGTACGTGACGCTCGCGATTCCAACACTGGCGAATGGACGCCACCAAACCGGATCTTCCAGCGTGGATGTCATCCTCGTACTGAGCGGAACTCGGAAGTTCGCGCGCGACGGCGCGCTGCGGATCGCCCGACCGCGCTTGCGGGGAGCCCCAGCTCCGGGACGGGGCCATGGTGGAGCCCGACCCCCGGGCCTGCGCGGGGGCTCCGGCTGACTCGGGCGAAGTGTGCAGTGTCCGGTTGACGTTGACAAGCGACGGGTTAGACCAGCCTGCAGGGGGCTCGTCCGCTCCCTCGCCCATGTCCCGAGGCCTGGCGAGCTCCCCGGCTGGGAGGCAGGACGGCTCGCCCAGCGTTGTCGGACGAGGAATCGGCTCGTGCTGCCCGGCTCGACGTGTCGTTCCTCAAGACGAACGGGCTGCTTCGGCGAGGAACTTGACTATCATTCAGCACATGAGCTCCTCGCGTGTCATTCGGATCTGCCTCCCCAGGGAGACGGGACGTCGGGCACCACGCGTAGGGACGAGTGACGGGCGCTGGCGGCGACCGGCGCGGCGATGAGCCCTAAGGGCGGCCCCAACCCGGCCGGGCTTCGCTACCAAGCCGACGAGACGCCTCCCCTCCGGCTCACGATCGGCCTGGGGCTTCAGCTCGCCGTGCTCACTGTGGCTATCCCGGTCTTGATCCCGACGGCGGTCATGCGGATCGCCGGCGCGCCGGAGGAATATCTGTCGTGGGCGGCGTTCGCCGCCGTCGCCATCTCCGGCGCGGGTACTGCGCTGCAGGCGCTCCGGTTCGGCCGGATCGGCGCCGGCCAGGTGCTCGTGATGGGCAGCTCGGGCGCGTTCATCGGGGTGAGCATCGTGGCGATCGCCGAATCCGGCCCGGCGCTGCTCGCGACGCTCGTCGTCTGCTCCGCCCTCTTCCAGCTCCTCGTATCTGCTCGGCTCGCGCTGTTTCGGCGGCTGCTCACACCGGCTGTCTCCGGCACCGTGATCATGCTCGTGCCGGTCACGGTCGTGCCGATCGTCTTCGGCATGCTCGAGGACGTACCGGACGGCAGCCCCGTCCACACCGCGCCCGTGATTGCGCTCGCTACCACCATTGCCATGGTCGGCATCTCGTTGAAGGGAACACCCGTGCTCCGTCTCTGGTCACCGATCATCGGCATCGTTGCGGGTGCCGCGGTGGCGGGTTTCTTGGGCGTCTACGATGTGGAGCGTATCGCCGAGGCCGCCTGGTTCGGCTTGACCGAGTGGCGAGCACCGGGATTCGATCTCGCGTTCGGAGCGCCGTTCTGGGCGCTGATTCCGGCTTTTCTGCTGGCGTCACTGATAGGCTCGATCCGCACGATGAGCAGCTGTACCGCGATGCAGCGCGTATCGTGGCGTAGCCGGCGACCCGTGGACTTCCGGTCCGTGCAGGGCTCCGTCACGGTCGACGGGATCGGCAACCTACTCGCCGGGATGGCCGGGACGGTGCCGAACACGACCTATTCGCTGGCCGCTCCGCTCGCCGAGATCACGGGGGTCGCGTCGAGAACGATCGGGATCGCCACAGGCGCGATCTTCCTTGCGCTGGTTTGCCTGCCCAAGGCGCTCGCCGTCGTGCTGGCCGTACCCGGTCCGGTCGTTGGCGCCTACCTCATCGTTCTCATGGCGATGCTCTTCGTGATAGGCATGAGCGTCGCGCTACAGGATGGGATGAACTACCGCACAGGGTTGATCGTCGGCGTCTCCTTCTGGCTGGGCATCGGCTTCCAGAACGATCTGATCTACCCCGAACTCGTCTCGGATCTCGCCGGCGGGATCCTGAGCAACGGTCTGACGTCCGGCGGGCTCGCCGCCATCCTCATGACCTGGCTGGTGGAAGGCTCCGGACCGCGACCGCGTCGCATCGAGACGGTTTGCGCCGTTAGCGCCCTCCCGCAGATACGGAAATTCTTGAGGGCTGCCGCCGCCCGGTACCGCTGGGGCGAAGCGATGGCGGATCGACTGGACGCGGTCGCCGAGGAGACGTTGCTGACGCTCCTCCAGCCGCTTGACGACGGCGAGACCGATGAGCGACCGCGCCGCCTGCGGCTCACACTGTCCAGAGGAGAGGGCGGGGCGACGCTGGAGTTTGTCACCGCGCTGAGCGGCGAGAACATCGAGGAACGACTCTCGCTCCTGGGTGACGTGAACGATCAGGGCCGGGCCGAGCGCGACGTCTCGATCCGGTTGCTGCGGCACCTGGCCGCTTCCGTCCGGCATCAACAGTACCACGACGCTGATATCGTGACCGTTCAGGTGGAGGAGCCTGTGGCGGGCAGCCGGCAAGACCCGAAGCGGGGTCGCGCAAGAGACTAGAGCGGGGACGGCGCGGCTGCCAAGTCGTCCTGCAGATGGCAGGGCGGCCCCGCGCCGGACTCCACAGGGCCATCGATTCCTGCGCCGCACTGGCCTGGAGCGCACAACGTCGATCAATTGGTCCGTGCGCACGACGTTCGCAACGAGGACTGCCGAAGCGCTGTCGACCTGATCACCGTCCCCGACCACTCGACGCGGAGGCTTTCCCCGCTGCCTGCCCCGGCACGCGCCGCGGCGGACCGGCGTCAACATCGTCGACTTTCACACGTGAACCCGTTCGGACAAGGCAGCCATGGACGCGATTCGACACAACTTCGTACAGAGGATGATCGGCGCGGCGAAGGCGAACGCCGCCATGTACACGGAAGTAGAACACGATGCGGCAGCAACGCCTCAGGCCGCCGGCGTCGTAGCCATAGCGGCGGCGGCATCGGCCATCGGCGGTGCCTCTGCAGGAGCTGGCGGAATGGCTGGCGCCGTGATCGCCGCACTCGTGGGATGGCTGCTCTGGGCAGGGCTCACGTACCTGATCGGAGACAAGCTTCTCGGAGGTACTGCGACTTGGGGCGAACTCCTGCGGGCAGTGGGCTTTGCGCAGGCCGCTGGCGTCCTCTACGTCCTGGCTGCGATTCCCGGCCTCGGTGACACGGTGAAGGCAGTCGTCGGGATTTGGGTGCTGGTGTGTGGTGTGGTGGCTATTCGCGAGGCGCTCGACTTCTCCACGGGAAAGGCGGTCCTCACCGCCATAATCGGTTGGGTGGTCGCAATCGCTCTGGCGACCGTGCTCGTGGATGCAGCTTGATGGTTCGATCTTGCAGTCGACGCGCTCGCGCCAAGGGCTCGACGACTTCCGGAGCGCCGGCACGGACACGAGCACGAGCGACCTTGCTGCCGGAACTGCCGTTGCCCGCCGGTGACGGCACCGACAGTCGGCCAGGGCACAGACGACGACTCGTTCGGCGCGTATGAGCGAGGTTTCGGTCGCGGGAGCTCGGAGGTCTCTTCGGTCGGTAGGGCGAGCGGCCCGGTCGAGCCCAGGGGACGCCGGAATCCCTTGATGCTAATCGACCGATCACGCCGGAGGGCCGTCAGCCATTTCAAGTGGCGGGTTCGACTGTTCGGCGCCGGCGCGATTCTCGCGGTGGTCGGCATTTACACGGACGTGTCCTGGCTGATCAACTTGGCCATCGCCGTGCTGGCCGTCGGGATCTTACTCCGCTTCACCCCGGGACGGGGCGGTCGCGGCCTATCGACCGTGGACGGCGCCAGCGACGAGGACGCTGGATCGGGTCACTGAAGGACGCGCTCCTCGGCCGGATCCCTCCGCTTTCCGCAGGCGTCATTGTGTCCGCACCTTCCCGATCGGGACAAACCCGCCGCCAAGCGGGCGCCTTGAGCCTTGTTCATGAGAATTTGCTTTCCCGAACGGGACAATCTCTGCCCATGAGCGTCCTCCAAGGCCACGGATCTGCCCGAACGGGAGAACACACGTCTCACCTCGCAAACGTATGCGAGTACTTCACCAGCAGTGCCCTTCCCGACGACAGCGGCCGCCTCGGCCCCAGCCCGTCATCGCGCTCGTTGTAGAAGCCCTCGTTGTAGACGATCCACAGGTCGGTGCCCTCGCGGAAGTGATAGCGGAAGCGCACGTTCAGGCTCGTTTGGTCGGTTGCGCTGTTGTACTGCCCGAAGGTGCTCATCGACACCTTGGGGTTCAGCGCGGTCTTGACTCTCAGGCTTCCCAGCTGGGTGGTGGTGGCGACTCCCCGGTCCGCGAAGTCCAGGCGGTTCACCTCGTAGCCCGCCTCCAGCTCCAGGTACTTCGAGACGATCCAGGCGGGCCTCACCGACAGCCTGACGCGGCTGCCGTCGTAGAAGCTCCCGACCGAGGCCTCGTACATGCCCCGAAAGAGGTGGCTGCGCGGCAACCGGAGCATCGACGTCGCTTCGTGGAACCAGTACTCCCCCGCCGGAACGACCACGTCCGAGATCGGGAACGGATCGAGCACGCTCTCGAAGCTCGACAGGGCCCCAACGGTCAAGCTCGAGCCGCCCCGGAACTGCAACTCGAGTTCGGGCCTGATCTCGTGGGACTCGGCGGTCCGGTCGGCGTTGCGAAAGTATTGGGCCGTGCTGATCTGCAGCGCGTGGGCCAGGAGCGGCGATGCGTCGTCGCGCAGCTGGCGGTAGCGCAGCTGTGCGCCGCCGTAGGTGAAGTCCTTCCGCAGCTGAAATCCGAGGCCCGGAAGGTAGTCCTCCCCAACCCGAATCCCCTCGGCGTAGTAGGAGAACCCCTCGTCGCGACGGCGCTCCAGCCGGACCCTTGCGAGCCCTGACGCCAGTCCGCCCGCCTGATCGACCGCCTCGTCGAAGGTGTGGGCCCACTGCAGAATCAGGTATTCGTAGCCGTACCACCTGATCACGGCGTCCAGGCCGTAGGCGGTGTTGTTGCGTCCGCTCGATCCCAGTCGCGTGGTCAGCATTGCGCCGACCCTCGAGAACTCGTCGATGATCTGCTGGCGCAGCCGAAATACGCCGACGTTCTCGGACGACAGATCGTCGTGCGGGGCGGTCTGCATGTTCAGGAAGCCGAAATCGGTGCCGGACCAACGCCCGACCGCCCGCACCCCCCCGTAGATGCGCACGATTTCGCCCTGGTCCAGCCCAATCCGGCGGCTGTGAAAGAGCCGGTTGAACATCCCGCCGGTGTTGAAGTCGAACGTCGAGGCGCGCTCCTGGAAGAACTGCCGCTTCTCGGGGAAGAACAGGGCGAAGCGCGTCAGGTTGATCTGCTGATCGTCGGCCTCGACCTGCGCGAAGTCGGTGTTGAGGGTCAGGTCCAGCGCCAGGTTCGAGGTGGGCGAGTACTTGACGTCGAGCCCCGCCTCGGTGGTGGGGTCGCTTTCGCTCCGCCATTCGGCCTCCGGCACGTCGGGCGGCTCGGCGAGCACCGGGTTCTGCTTGAAGCCGCCCAGCGTAAACGGGGTCATGTACACCGGCCCGGACTGCCGTACGTCGCGCAGCACCACTCGCTGCGCGATCGAAGGTTTGGCGAACGCGAGCCGTCCCCATCTGGGCTCGATCGGGGGGAAGGTCTGACGCTCGCTCCTGCGGGCCACAACCCGGTAGAGGATCAGGCCCATGGTCACTTCATCCCCGGTGACCTGGAAGCCGAGTGTCGAGAACGGAATCCTGAATTCCGCAAACCAGCCCTCGTCGGTCTGCGTGGTGACCACGTCCCAGTACGAGTTCCAGTCCCAGCTCACCGGCATGCCGTAGGTGAACTGGGCGTCGTTCGACACCGTCCGGTCCTGCCGCACACCGGAGGGATTCACGGTGAACCAGACCGCGGTCTCGTAGTCGTTGTAGCTGTCGATGACCACGGAGAGGATGTCGTCGCCGCCGTACTGGTCGCGGTAGAACGTCCCCGTCCGGATCCCGTCGGGGTCCGAGTCCCACATGCGTCCCGCGACGTACAGGTACTGGTCGTCGTGTCCGACCCGCACGTCGGTCGCCTCCGTGAGTTCCCCCCCGAAGTTGGGCTGGTACATGGTCATCTCGAAGGGCGCGAGTGCGTCCCAGGCCGCTTCGTCGACGACGCCGTCCAGCACGATCTCGCCCGAGAGGCGGGGGATGACGATCGGGGAGTCGGGGGAGGATGGGATAGGGCGGAGCTGGCTGCTCAGGCCGCCCGGTATCGCCAGGGAGGCGGCCAGGAGGGTCCCGGCAGGGAGTAATCTTCGTGTGCGCTTCACGTCGTCCGATGTCATCCCATGGGTTGCGTGCCGGCGCGGAGGATGCCGCGCACGGTGATAACATACTCCATGGCAAGATCAGGGGAGAGGAGGATCCCCGGGTTCTGGCCGAGCTGGCCCATGGGTCGCTTCGCCGCAAGCAAGACGAACTTGCCAAGGTCGTTACCACCGCCTGCCTGGCCATCGGACACTATATCGCCGAGCGCGCCCTTTCTCAGGTGGCGTAGTCCTGGCCGTCGGCGTCGAGCACGTCCTTCATGTCGTCCAAGTAGCTGGCCTGGCGCACTGCGGAGACGGACAGGCCAGCGTTGTATCGCGCGGCCTCGACGGGGATCGGATGGACTCCGGCCCCGCAACTGTTGCGCAATGTGCGGGGCTTGAGCTCGCCCGCTGATGCCTACCGCCAACACGATTGGTATTATCTTTCCCGACGGCGTCACTCACTGTGATGCTCACATCGGGGTGGGAGGGAGGAGCGACAGTCTGTGTTCCAGAGCTTCCGGTGAACGACGCTACTCCGGGGTGCGGATCTCTTTGGTCACCGGCGTCGCCGACCTTGGGAAGGCATCCGGGGTATTCCATCGGCATGGCGACAGGACTGCTCTCCGACCCCAAGCCGTATTTGCCGGGAGGCTCCGAGCGCTCCGGGTTGGAGCATGCGTCGGAGGCCCGTGCCGGCGAGAAAGAATGCGGGAGGGGCCGACCTTGGACGCCCACGAGACAGCGCAAGACATGTGCAGTATTAGCGGCCGGTATTGGCGGCGCATGAGCTGCAGCGCCGCACGGCCAAGGCAGCGGGGCGAGTCGTTCCCGAAGGGGGCGGGGACGGCGAAGCGCCTCACCGCGATACAGTTGTTGGAGGGCGCGGGTTGAACGAGTGAATTCCCGATCGAGCGGCCGGGGCGCGACGCCAGGCCTGCGAGATCGATGAAGGCACGAACGAGACCGGCCGGAGGCCACTCGCTCAAGGAGGCGTCCGGCAACCGAAGCGACAGCGCACCCGCGGGGGGTGGGCTGCACAGGGAGACTCGGCTCCGGATCACCGTCGGAGCGCCTGGGCGCGGTCTTTTCCGTCCTATCGGCATTGGCCGGAGACGGAACTGAAGCGGCCCCGGCGGCGGCGGCCCGAAGCCGGTGACGAAGGGTGAGGTGCATTCTTGACACGCGAAATTCTGATTGCGTCGACGCCGCGCGAATCGCGGGTGGCGCTTCTCGAAGACGGCATTCTGGTCGAGCTCATGTTCGACCGTCCCGACGAGGTCCGACTCGTCGGGGATATCTATCTGGGCAGGGTCGACGCCGTGTTGCCCGGCATCCAGGCGGCCTTCGTGGATATAGGGGCCGAGAAGGCCGGCTTCCTCCACGCCTCGGACCTCTCTGAAGACGACGAGGAGGAGGAGGGTGGCAACGGCGAATTCGGGGGGAACGGACGCCAACCCCGTAAGCTTCCGCCGATCCAGGAGCAGGTGAAGAGGGGCGACGCCGTCCTGGTCCAGGTCGCCAAGGAGCCGATCGGCACCAAGGGCCCGCGCCTCACCGCTCAGGTGTCGCTTCCCGGACGCTTCCTCGTCTACATGCCGGGCTCATCGCATGTCGGCGTGAGCCGCAAGATCGAGGATCGCGACGAGCGGGCCCGGCTGCGCAAGATGGCTCGGGAGATCATCTCGCCCGATGCGGACGCGGGCGTCATCGTCCGCACCGTGGGCGAAGAGGTTACGCAACAGACGCTGAAGAGGGAGTTCAAGCGCCTGCACGAGCGGTGGCGGAAGATCCAACGCCAGGCCGACTCCCAGACGGCTCCGGCTCAAGTTCACCGCGAAGCCAAGCTCATCAGCGGGATCATTCGTGACCTGTTCAGCGACAAGTTCGATCGACTAGTCGTCGAATCGAAGGAGATCCACCACGAGATCACGCAGTACGTGCGCAACGTGGATCCGGAGCTGCTCGACCGCGTTCATCGGCATGACGACCCGGTGCCGCTCTTCGACCGCTATGACGTCGAGGAGCAGGCCCAGACGGCATTCCAGCGAAGCGTGAACCTGCCGTCGGGCGGGCACGTCATCATCGAGCCCACCGAGGCACTGGTCTCGATCGACGTGAACACGGGCCGCTACACCGGCAAGAAGGACCCGGAGCACACGATCCTTCGGACGAACCTCGACGCGGCGCGCGAGATCGCCAAGCAGTTGCGCCTGCGCGACATCGGGGGAATCATCGTCGTGGACTTCATCGACATGGAGTCGCACGAGAGCCGCGACCGCGTACTTCAGGAGCTCAAGACCCACCTGGGTCGCGACCGCGCACGTACCAAGGCTTTCGAGGTCTCCGAGCTCGGCCTCATCGAAATGACCCGTCAGCGGGTTCGTCCTTCGCTCTTCCACTCCCTGACCGAGGCCTGCGAACATTGCAGCGGTGCAGGCCGAGTGTACACCGCGGCGACTGTGATACGCCGCATCGAGCGCAGTCTCCAGCGAGCCGCGGCGTCGAAGGACGAGCGCCGGCTGATCGTACGGGTCCATCCGGAGGTCGCGCTCCAGGTGCTTGAGGAGGAGCCCGACTTCCTGCGCAGGGTGGCAAAGAAGACGCGCCTGGATCTCGACCTGAGGGACGACCCACTCATGCGCCAAGACCAGTTCCGCCTGCTGTCTGGGCCAGCCGAGACGGATGTCACGACGAAGTACGCGGGCCGCTAGGCCGAGTCGGCGGCGGTTCGGTCAGGTACTGTCGTGTGTCCGGGCTCTTGAAGCAGCCCTTGTTGGCCGCGGGCCCGCATGGTGTTCGTGAGATCGGATCCGAATCGGCGAGCCGCGGACGGTCTCCTGCGCCGCCTGGAGGACGCCGGCGTCGCCGGAAGCGTTGTCTGACGGTTCGTCCCGCCCGCGCAGGGGATCGTGGCGGACCGTGGGTCATCGCGGCAGGAGCTGCCGCAGTTCGAGGCTGACGAGATCACGCGCCTACCCTGACGACCCCCGGCCAGTGGCTCGCCGCTACCCTCCCAGCACGTTGAGCTGCCGGGTGAATTTCACGATCAACGACCGCGCCAGCGGACCACTCTCGACGAAGCGTCCGCCGTTGGGGTTGAGCCCGTCGTGGAAGTTGAAGCCCTGCACGTTGTTGTAGACGATGAACAGCCCGGTTCCGGCCGTGTTCAGCCAGCCGAAGCGAAGGTTGGCGGACCACGCGTCTATCTGACTGGAGCGCTGGATCAACGACTGCACGTAGATGCGCGGCGTGAAGAAGTAGCCGAGGTTCAGCCCCAGCAAGACCGTCTCGAACTTCCCCTCGGGGAGATCGACGTCGAAGTAGTTGATGCGGGCGGATGTGCTGAACGACGCGTTCGGCCGGAAGGTGAGGGAGGCGTCACCGCCCCAGCGGCTGCCGCTCAGGAAGCTGCCGGCGTTGACGCTGGACGACAACGACAGCCGGGCGGCCGCGTTCGTGTTGAAGACCAGGTTCGTCTCCCAGCCGCGATACGTCCCCTCGGGCACCACCACGTCCGTGCCGAAAATCCGGAACGGCCGGTAGAGCCCCTCGGTGACCAGGTTCATGCCGGTGTAGATCTGCGCCCCCGAGGGCCACTCCCAATGTACGTCGATGTGCAGAAAGCCCGATTCCTGGAAGCCCTTTTCGACCCCGGTCTTGCGGCTGCGGAACGTGTTGTACATGACGTGCGGCCGGATTTCGCGGAGCCACGCGGGCCGGACCTTGTACATCACGAAGGCCCGGTAGTACCGGAATCCGCGGCGCGGCAGGAAGCCCACCTCCGGGTTGAACCCCTCGCCGATTTCCCGGACCGCGGCCGTAATATCGAGGTCCCGGCTGGTCCAGCCTGTCGAGAGATCCCAGGCGTATTCCCCGCCAGCGGTTCCCGGTCCGTCCGTTCTCGACGCGAAGCTGCTGAGGGTGATCGCCTCTCCGATACCCAGCGCGCCGTCGAGAGCATAGGTGCGATTGAAGTCGCCTTCGCGTCCACCCCTGTTGATGAACAGGCCGCCGATCCTAGAACGATTGGGCAGCTCCCTGGCCACCCGCGCCACCGAGTATCCTTGCGGGTCCTGTAGCCCGTCGACTCCATCGGTCTCGATGTGCAGCAGCCCGACGTTCATCCCCGCGGTCCGCCCGGAGAGCCGCGCACCCCCCTTGATCGGTACCGGCTGACCGTCCGCGATGCCGATGGCGCGGCTGAAGAAGAGGTCCGCGCCTGCTCCTCCGACGTTGAAGAACCCCGCGTTCTCGAGGAAGAACGGCCGCTTCTCCGGGAAGTTGAGACGGAAGCGCGTAAGGTTGAGCTGCTGGTCGTCGACCTCGACCTGGGCGAAGTCGGTGTTGTACGTCAAATCCAGCGTGAGCCCCTGGGTGACCTGGAACTTGGCGTCGCCCCCGACGTTGCCGTCCTCACCGAAGCCGGTCTCGGTGGCGCTGGTGTAGTCGCGCGCGATCGAGCCCAGCACGTAAGGGGTCATGGTGGCGAGGCGCCGGAACGGAGGCCGCAATCCTTCGAGATCCCCGGCGTAGTTCAGGCGGTAGAGGTTGAATTCGCGCGGCACCGGGGTCCAGAACGACTCTTCGTTCAGGCGCCGGATGCGCCGCGCCACGTTGAAGCCCCAGGCCTCCGCGTCGTTCCCGTAGCGCAGCGTGCTGAAGGGGATGCGGAACTCGGCGTACCAGCCTTCCCCGTCGGTCGTGGTCGCGACGGTCCAACTGCCGTCCCAGTTCTTGTTGAAGCCCCCGCCCGAGCCCGACTGGAAGCGCTGGCGCGAGTTGAATCCGCCGCCTCCGAAGCGGCCGCCGCCCCGCCCCTCGTTGGCAACCTGGCCATCGTACTCGATGCCGGTGGGGGTAGTGCCGAAGATGAAGCCGTTCTGGTCGTCGTTGTACGTGTCCAGAACGAAGACGATGGCATCGCTCTCCGTCACCTCGAAGTCGCGAATGCGCTCGCCGTAGGTGATGTTTTCGGGTTGGCTGTCGAACGCCCAGACGCCCACGTAGAGGGCCTCGGCGTCGAATACGACCCGGACCTCGGTGCGCTCGCTGGCCGGCTGCCCGTCCATGGGCTCGCGCTGGGTGAAGCCGGTCATGACCTGGGCCTGCTGCCAGGCCGCCTCGTCAAGGCGGCCATCGACCGTGGGCGCCTCGGTGACCTCTGCCGCTGTGGCAATCACCGAAAGCGGAACCCCCGAGCCCCCGTTGCCGGGATCCATCTGCGCGTTCTGGGCAAGCAAAGGGCCGGCGGCAAGGAAGGTGGCGGCGCCGAGAGCGATGGCGACGCCAGAGCGGTGCTCTGGGCGTGTCGCTCGGGCGATCATGCCTGCCCCTTGGAAGTTCTGCTCGTCCGCCACGCGTCCAGCGAGTACCTGCCCGGGCCGTTGGCGAAGAAGAAGAGCCAGGTGAAGCAGTACAACATCGCCAGCTCGCCCCGGTTCATGATCGGCCAGAACCCCTGCGGCAGGTGGGCGATGAGGTAGGCCACGGCCATCTCGCCCGCGAGAATGAACGCCACCGGGCGGGTAAAGAGCCCCGCGGCAAGGAGCAGGCCTCCGCCAAACTCCAGGATGCCGGCGAGACCGGGCCGGCTCAGCAGCGTCTCCACCTGGTTCCCACCGAGCGCCCCGAACAGCTTCTGGACTCCGTGCTGCATGAACAGCAGCGCCGCCACGATGCGGAGGACGTTGAGGGTCAGTTCGTTGAATCCGCCGCGGTTGGTGTCTCTCATGGCCTGCCTCTAGCGTCAAGGTGGATGCTGCCGGCGGAGGAAGCGGTCCCTCCTCCGGTCAAAGCTTCGTCTACGCTGAAACGACCCCCGACCCGGGCTTTTCGCTGACCCTGAACCCGCCGTATCCGGCCTCTCGCCCGGCACTTCCCGGGGACCGTCGTCGCTCCGGTGGACCGATTCAGCCGTCGAGTGGCTCGCAGGACGCGCGGGCCGTGCGGATGCGCGACCACCTCCAGTCGTCCGTACGCGGGCGTCACGTCGTCGACCGCTTCGGAGAGATCCGATGTTCGAGCGTCACGGGTCGATTCCCACAGAGTAATTTGGAAGGGTCGGCTGCCTGCCTGGCGTCGTCACGGCCAGTCTGGGTTCGACCTCCGACCGGGAGCAGCATTAACAGTACAAGACCTCATCGCCTTGACCAAAGACATGGTTGTGACGATCCTAATCGGCTCGAATCGATAATAATTTCTTGATGACCACGACCGGGGCGCGCTTCCAGAGTCATGTACGCGGTGTTCCAGACCGGCGGAAAACAGTTCCGGGCTGAGCCGGGTGACCGGATAAGGGTGCCCTCCCTGGAGGCGGAGCCGGGAGAGACGATCACGTTCGAGCGCGTGCTGGTGGCTTCGAACGGCTCCGACGTCTCTATAGGAGCGCCTCTGGTCGACGGGGCCAGCGTGACCGCCGAGGTCGTCCGACACGGACGGGACAAGAAGGTTGTGGTCTTCAGGCGCAAGCGCCGCAAGGGCTATCGCCGCAAGAAAGGGCACCGCCAGGGGTTCACCGAAGTGCGGGTGAGCCAGGTGGTCCTCTGAGCGGCGGACAGGAGAGACCCACGCATGGCCCACAAGAAGGGAGTCGGCTCCAGCCGCAACGGTCGCGACAGCAACCCCCAGCATCTGGGCGTGAAGCGGTACGGGGGCCAACACGTGACCTCCGGCTCGATCCTGGTCCGCCAGAAGGGGACCCGGTTCCACCCTGGGAGGAACGTCAAGAAGGGTAGCGACGACACCCTGTTCGCCGTGTCGGACGGTGTCGTCCGTTTCGAGAGGTTCCGCGGCCGGAAGGCCGTGTCGGTCCATCCTGTCGTCTAGACGATCCAGCGCTACAGTACCGAAGATCGGTCCCGTGGAAGGTCGCTCGATGGGCCTTCCCTCGTCTTGCCGGGAGACGACTGGGAGCTAGTTCCACGTCCGCCCGGTCCCTCGAGCGAACGGCGAACAGGAGGTGTGAGGACGCGATGGGCCGGATACGACGATACCAAGGAGTGCAAGAAAGTTGACTTATCTCCAACTACTCCCGCGCCCGCCGCGGGGGCATGCCGGCAGGGCTGCGGCAGATAGGGTCGGCAACGAATGTTCGGGGCGCCCGCGAGTGCGCGTGACGATGTCCGGCTGCCCAGCGGGGCCGGCCCGGTTCGGCTGGCTTCGTGCCGCCGCGGTTCTCCTGCCGGTGGCGATGGGAGCCGGTTCGCTGGCCGTCGCCGGAGACCCCGGCGCTCAGCCCGTCGCTGTGGCGGATCCCGAGCCGGAACCACCCGTGGCGAGTGCACCCTTCCCGGTCGAGTCCAACGCCCGGGTCGGCAAGTGGATCCGCCGCTACGTGAGCGAAGACAGGGAGACCTTTCGGGTCTCTCTGGCCCGCGAAGGTCGGTTCGGCGAGCTCATTCGCGGGAAGCTGAAGGAGCGGCAGATGCCGCAGGAGCTGCTCTACCTCGCGATGATCGAGTCCGGCTTCTC
The DNA here is from genome assembly GCA_028875075.1 of Gemmatimonadota bacterium. Lineage (GTDB taxonomy): Bacteria > Gemmatimonadota > Gemmatimonadetes > Longimicrobiales > Gaopeijiaceae > UBA2988. The sequence continues at coordinate 146,837 of JAPPGF010000009.1, forward strand.
CCCGGAGGCGACGTCGCGGTCCTCAGCCGCCGGCATATGGCAGTTCATGTCTCCCACCGCGACGGATTTCGGGCTCAGGGTCGACGAATGGGTCGACGAGCGCCGCGACCCCGTCAGGGCCACTGACGCGGCGCTCGACTATCTCGCCGTCCTTCACCAGCGCTACGGGTCCTGGTATCTGGCGGTCGCGGCGTACAACGCCGGTCCGTCCCGAGTGGACCAAGCGCTGGCTGGCTACCCGGGTGGGCACTGGGGCAACGACGCAGCCTACTGGGACATCATCGGAGAACTTCCGCCCGAGACGCGCGATTACGTGCCCAAGATGCTTGCTGCCTCGGCTCTGGCCCGGCACGCCGAGCCCTACGGCTTCCGCGTGAAGTCGGCTGAGCGCTACGAGTACGACCGGGTCTGGGTGCCCGGCATGACTTTGCTTGTCTCAGTCGCCGAGGCGTTGGGCGTGGCGACATCGGTGATACGGGAGCTCAACCCGCACCTGGTGCGGAGCGTCTCGCCGCCCGGCGGGTTGTACGAGCTCAGAGTACCCACGGGCGGGGCTCCGGACGTGGTAGCGGCACTCGTGGGTCGGCAGAAAATCCGAATGGCCGACTAAGGGATCGTATCGGTGGCGCTGCCTTCCTGCACCGCCATCTGCTGACGGTCGTAGCTCTCCAGCGTGTTCAACAGAGATTACATTCGGGGGCGTCGTGCTGTGGGGCGCGGGTTTTCCGCCCTGGCGCTCACTTTCCTCCTCCTAGCGGGGTGCGAGACACGGGAAGGCGTCGATCTGGTTCTGCGGGGCGGCGTTGTGGCCACGGTGGACGCCAACGACGCCGTGGCCGAAGCCGTCGCGATCGACGACGCGTGGATCGTGGCGGTGGGCAGCGACGCGGACGTCGGCACCTTGATCGGCTCACGGACCCGGGTCATCGAACTGGACGGCCGGCTCGCCATGCCGGGCTTCATCGAAGGGCATGGTCACTACATGAGCCTCGGCAATTCGAAGACCATCCTCGACCTCAACGACGTCGCCAACTGGGACGAGATCGTGCAGATGGTCGCCGACGCAGCGGCCGTGGCCGAGCCCGGCGCGTGGATCCTGGGACGCGGTTGGCATCAGGAGCGGTGGGACAGCCCCCCCGAGCCCGCCGTCGAAGGCAACCCGACCCACCACTCGCTCACCGCCGTGAGCCCCGAGAACCCCGTACTGCTCGGGCACGCGTCCGGGCACGCCGCCTTCGCGAACGCGCTGGCGATGGAACTCGGCGGCTACACCCGCGACTCCGAACCCCCGCCCGGCGGCGAACTGGTCCGCGACGAGCACGGGGATCTCACCGGGCTCCTGCGCGAGGCCGCCCAGGGCCCCGTCCGCGCAGCCTTCGGCGAATCGCAGTCCGGACGCACGGCCGAGGAGATCGACGCCCAGTTCCGGCGCGAGGTGATGCTGGCCGCCGAGGAAGCGCTCTCCAAGGGCGTGACCTCGTTCCAGGACGCGGGTAGCGGCTTCGGCACCATCGACCGCCTCAAGCAGCTCGAAGAAGAGGGCGCCCTCCCCGTCCGCCTCTACGTCATGGTCCGCCGTGTGTCCAACGAGGAGATGGACGCGCGTCTCCCTGACTACTACATGCCTTCCGAAGGCGACGACTACCTCACGGTGCGCTCCATCAAGCGGCAGATCGACGGCGCGCTGGGCTCGCACGGCGCCTGGCTCCTGGAGCCGTACGAGGACATGCCTTCTTCCGTCGGTCTTGTGCTGGAGGCCGTCGAGGACATCACCGGAACCGCCCACATCGCGCTCAAGCACGGCTTCCAGGTCAACACACACGCGATCGGTGACCGTGCCAACCGCGAGACGCTCGACATCTACCAGTCCGTCTTCGACTCGGCGGGCAGCGCGGAAGACGTGCGGTGGCGGATCGAGCACGCGCAGCACGTTCACCCGGACGACGTCGCGCGCTTCGCCGAACTGGGCGTGATCGCCTCCATGCAGGGCGTCCACGCCACCTCGGACGCTCCGTGGGTGCCGCTCCGTCTGGGCGACGCCCGCGCCGAGGAGCGCACCTATCTCTGGCGCAACTTCCTCGATGCGGGCGTGCTGATCAACAACGGCACCGACGTTCCCGTCGAGGACATCGATCCGCTCGCCAGCTTCCGCTCGTCGGTCACCCGCCAGAGCGCCGACGGCTCCATCTTTTACCCCGGCCAGAACATGACCCGCACCGAGGCGCTTCGCAGCTACACGATCAACAACGCGTTCGCCGCCTTCGAGGAGGTGTACAAGGGCTCGCTCGAGGTCGGAAAGCTGGGTGACGTGGTCGTGATCGACCGCAACATCCTGACCGTGCCGGACGAGGAATTGGCCGACGCGCGCGTCGACGTGACCATCGTCGGTGGGAGGGTTCGGTATAAGCGGTAGAGCGTGGCGGTTCGCGGCGCGGGCCGCGTTCATGGACGGGCGAGGCGGCGCAGCTGGCGTTATGCCGGGGGAGCAACAAGGGGCTGTCGGCTCGGGTTTGTAGAAATAGTCCGGTTGAAGCTGATCTCGTAGCCGATCTTCCCGCTTGCGGACGTACCAGGCGCACTGGCACGGTTAACGACGCGGATCTCCTCGGCGGAGCGTTTGTAGCTGTCGAATACGGGTTGAGGGACCTGGCGGCCGCCCCGGGTGGGTCGGAGTGGGGCCCGTGTTCGATCCGTTTAGCGACGAGTCGCAAATCATCCCACATCACGAAAAGATTGCGCACCAGCGGCATCCCAGGCCGAGAAGCTCGCCGGCTTGGAGTCGAAGCGGGGAAGGGACTGCCACCCGCTCGGGCGGAGAGTCGCATCGGACCTCATGGACCAACCGTTCAACGCGCTCTGCGAGCTCGGCGGCTGGGAGGATGCCCAGGCCGTGCTACGTTGTCTCGCGCTGGCCTCACTGCCCTGAAACAAACGGCGAGCCCAGGTGTTTCCGGCTCGAACAATCCGTACTTGGCCGCTGGCGCAACCAGTAACCGCTCGCGCGGGGTTTCTCGCGCAGCACCAACTTTCACTAAGAGTCAAGCGGTACGATCATGAGGGCGCTGGGCGTTCGCCCATGGCGGTGGGGTAGCACGGGAGGGACTTCCGGTGCGCTCGTCGCTCTGACCGCTCTCGCGCCAGCGGTTCCCGTCCCGTCCTGGGCTCAGGCTGCGCCGGCCGTCCCGTCCTGGGCTGTGGCGTCCGGCGACGTACGGGTTCGTTGCCGCCTAACCGTGGGCGGTGCGTTCGAGGCGGTCACGTCGTCCCTTGCGGGGACTCTCCAGAGCCCAGCGTCGGGCACCGTGTCCTACCCGGGCGAGTTCCGGGTGGATCTCGCGACCCTCGACACCGGAATCAACCTTCGCAACGAACATCTCTGGCACAACTACCTGCAGGTCGAACACGGTCCGGCGTTCCGCCACGCCGTGCTCTCCGATATCGCGCTCGAAGCGCCGTTGCCTGCTCGGACTGGCCATCACGAGACCACGTTCTCGGGCACTCTGGCGTTCCACGGGGTCCGGCGGGCGATCGTGGGCGAGATAGATCTACGCCGCCGTGACGATCGAGTGCGTGTCGAGGCGGTGTTCACGCTGAGCCTCGACGCGTTCGGCATCCCGCCCCCACGCTACCTGGGCATCGGTGTGCGCGATGTCATCGAGGTCACGGTCAGGTTCGATGCGGTCGACGGCGAGACAGCCGCGGAGGGCCCCTCGTGAACCAATCGGGAGGCTTGGTCGCGGCTGTGCCGCTTGTCGCCGCAGCGGCGTTGGTGCTGGGAGGAGGGGGATTCCGCCCCGCCTCCGCCGAGGCGACGTTCCTCCATGAAGGACGAGGACTGCTCCCGGCTCCCGCTGACCCGACGTTCCTCTCGAAGCAATACGCCCGGTGTACTGCCTGCCACTACTCAGCGTCCGGGGGCGGACTGCTGACGCCGTACGGACGGTCGTTGTCACGGGAGGAGATCTCGACCTTCGGCCGGCAGGAACCTGGCGGAGGCTCGCCCGCAGCAGCCACGGGCGAGGAGAACTTTCTCTTCGGCGCGCTCTCGAGCGAGAGTCCGCTCCAGCTCGGTCTCGACATCCGGCCTTCCCACCTGGAGGTCCACATACCTGGTCGCAACATCCCCGACCGCAACTTCATCATGAACCTCGATCTGCAGGCCGCCTGGCGACACGACCGTTGGACCGCGTACGGCACCATCGGCCGGGAGCCCACGCACGGCGGCGCCCGCCCGATCTCCTACGAGCACTGGCTGGCGTATCAGGTCAGCGACGGAATCAGCGTGCGGGGAGGGCGCTTCCTCCCGGCCTACGGTGTCCGGGTGGCCGACCACACGTCGTTCATGCGTGAGTCGTTGGACCTTGCCCAAGACGACCAGGTCTACGGGGTCGAGGTGGGGGTGTCGACCGATCGATCGCTGCTGCAACTCTCCGTCGGCCCGGGGCGGGCCGAGTCTCTCGTCGACGACGACGGACGGCAGGCCCTCACCGCGGCCGGCCGCTGGCAGCTTGACCTCGGCTCCCGGATGGTTTTCGCGGCTTCTGCACGCTACCGCGCCGAATCGCGGGCCGTTCCCCGGAGCACGGACACAGGGCTGTCCTTCGGGTACGCCCCGGCGGCGTGGCTGACGACCTGGACCCACGCCGACGTGCGGTTCCAGAGACTGAACGCCAGCAGCCGCTCCTACATCCTCGCCAACCGAACGTCGGTCCAGGCGTTCCGTGGGTTGTGGCTTCGGGTCTCCCCACAGTGGCGGTGGACCGAAACCGACCCGCGCGGTGAAGCCCGTCGCACGGCGTTCGGGCTGGACTTCTACCCGCGGACCCACTGGCACGTCAACCTGTCGTACTACCGGGACCACCTGCAGTTCACCGGCGTGAGCACGCAGACCCTTTTGGCGCAACTGCACCTCTACTTGTAGCAAGCTGGCGGGAGAAGTGCCAAGCGGTCGGGACGGACATGAATATCCCGGACTATCTCTCGAGAGCTTCTGCGAGGCGATGTCGCTCGCAGCGAGCGGTAGGAATCCGGCGGCCCTGGCTCTACAACCGGAGGGAGCCGTCGGCGGTGGAGATGCTTCCTCTCGAATTATTCGATGACGAAGGGGATGGCACGGAAGCCTGACCCGCAACACCCAGCGGGAGAAACCGTGAGAGCCGGACTGACAATATTCGGGAGCGCCCGCCCGTTGTCAGCTCGGACATCCCGCCACCGGGAGGCACCCATGTCGATCCAGGCCCCGCGGCCACTCCGATGGAGAACTCGCCGAGTCGCGTCCGTCTTGTACATCGCCGCCGTCGCCCCGGTCTCGTGCAGCGACCCGATGGGCCCCGACCAGCTCCGTCTCGTCGAGCACCGGGAGCTCTGGGCGTCGCAGGGGCTCAGCTACTACAGCTTCGAGGTCCGACGCCTCTGCTTCTGCCCTCTTCGCGAGCGCGTGCGGGTAAGGGTCGTCGACGGTGCCGTGGCCGGCGCCGTTGATCTGGTCGCCGACGAGGAGCTGGGGGGCGACGAGGTCGGGTGGTACCTCTCGATCGACGGTCTCTTCGACCTACTGGACGAGGCGTACGGCCAAGGTGCACACAGGGTCGAGGTCGAGTTCCACGTGAGCCAGGGATATCCGATGCACCTCTGGATCGACTACCACGAGAACATCGCCGACGAGGAGCTCGGCTTCACGCTGCTGAGCGAGGTCGAGCCGTCTGGGCGAGGGAGTGCCGCCGCCTCCGACTGACCCGGCCGGCTCCGCCGAATCCCCGGAGGGTCAGCCGTGACGGCGCGGACGCATGCCCGCCCGGCGCCCCGCGACGAGTCTCCCCTCAGCGGCCTTCGGTCAGGCTCCGATAGACGAGTCCCACGAAGCGATCTGTGCCCTCGGGATTCGTCTCCCAGGCCGCGTCGTAGTCCGCGGTGGGGTTGGCCGCCACGGCCTCCTCCAGGGACTTCCCGTCGCGCACGAGTTCGGCCACCTTGTGCCGGACCGTGCTGAGCATCTCGCGGTACGTCGCCAGGTCTTCCCGCGTTGCGATTTCGCCGTGGCCCGGAATGATCTGCGTGCCCGAGCCGGCCATCCGCAGCACGAGATCGGCGGTCGCGATCACGCCGTCGATGTTGCCCCCGGAGTCCACATCGATGAAGGGATAGCGGCCGTTGAAGTACGTGTCGCCCATGTGGAAGACGTCGGCCCCGACGTAGTGGACGATCGCATCGCCGTCGGTGTGTGCATGCTCCACGTGGAAGGCGTGAATGGTCTCGCCGTTCCAGTGGAGAGTGATCGACTCGTCGAACGTGACCACGGGTAGCGCCGCCTCGGGCGCCTGCTGGCTGCGCCCCACCAGATCGGCGAAGTCGGCCGGGTTCATCCGCTTGTACACGTTGTCGTGCGCCACGATGAGGGCTCCCTCCCCGCCGAAGTTCTCGTTCCCCCCGGTGTGATCGCTGTGCCAGTGGGTGTTCAGGACCCACTCGACGGCTTGGTCCGTCACTTCGGCGATGGCGGCCTTGATCTTCTCGGTGAGTGGGGCGTACTGGTCGTCGACGATGAACGCTCCGTCCTCTCCCACCGAGAGGCCGATGTTGCCGCCGCTGCCCACGAGCATGTAGATCCCGCCGCCGAGCGGGACGGTGCGGATCTCGACGGCGTCGAAGTCGGTCTGGCCCACGAGTGGCGTCGCCCAGAGCAGGGACGCAATCAGGGATGCGCCGTAGAACGTGCGTGCGGACATGGGGACCTCCAGGCTGGCTCGGACGGGTGCGGTCGGAACACGACGCAACCTAGACCCGGGCCCGCCGGGCCGTCCACTGGGGCTCGCGGGGGTGAGTTCCAGCTACGGCCGGGACACACAACCAGCACAACGACAACATCGTATCTGTCCCGCAGTTCCTGCCAAAGCTCCTCCACGCGCCCGGACGGCTCTCATGTCGCGTTGGTGCTCGCCCACGAGACGGGACACCGGACCGGAGCCGTACGTCATCTGCGATGGTCCGACATCGATCTGGAAGGCAGGACCATCCGGCGGCGTGCCGATCACGAGAAGACCAGCTACGAGCACAGGACGCCGGTGACCGACGAGGCAGTTGCTGCGTTGGAGGAGGCGCGGAGCAGGGCCACGGAGCTTGGGGAAGCCCCGGTGTTGCCTGCGGCGAAGGATGCCTCTCGCGGTGTGAGCCGCTGGCTGTTGCACCATCGGTGGGAGACGGCCGAGCAGCTCGCCGGCCTGGAGCCGAAGCGGGGAAGGGGCTGGCACTCGCTCAGGCGGAAATTCGCATCGAACCTCATGGACCAACCGCTCAAGGCGCTTTGCGAGCTCGGCGGCTGGAAGGATGCCCAGACCGTGCTACGCTACTACCAGCGGGCTGACGAGGGCCAGCTCAGGCAGGTGCTCACGAACCGCCGGAGAGTTCGCACCTGATCCCAGTTGGCGGGAGTCAATTGGCGGGACCCTGGGCAGACAGGTCGCTGCGGCAACCGGTCGAGCACATTCCTCATCTTGTGGTTCCAGCACCGTTGCTTGCCCGCCTCAGGCCATACCTGCCGTACTGCGCCCCAGATCGCCGCGTTACCGTCCGCCATCAGAAGCCGGAGCGCCTCGATGCCGCGTGCCTTCAGATCCCGCGACACCTCGGACCAGGACTCGACCGACCCTCGGTAGCCCGATCTCAGGGCCAACACCTCCTTCGTCCCGTCTCGCATCGCGCCCAGCACCACCAGCAGCGCCGCCTTGTCCCGCTCGAGCCCTGCCTTCACGGTAGATCCCGTCCGCCCATACGTAGACGACCTCACGGCCCTCCAGGCGACGCCGCAGTCCGTCGTACAAGCTACGGATCGTCGAAGAAGCGGACCGGTGCACGGAGCCCGGACGAGTGGGCTGCCTACGTCTAGAGGTCGATATTGACGCCGATCGGGCAGTGGTCGGAGCCCCGTTCGTCAGGCCAGATGAAGGCATCGTGGGTTCGCTTCATCGCGGTCGGTGACACGAGAACGTAGTCGATCCGCCATCCCACGTTCCGCTCACGGGCGCCGCCCCATTGCCGCCACCAGGTGTAATGGCCGGGCTCGTCAGGATGCAGGGCGCGAAAGGTGTCCACCCAGCCCGCTCGGAGCCAGCGGTCTAGCTCGGCCCGCTCCTCGGGGAGGAATCCGCTGTTCTTGACATTGGATTTCGGGCGAGCGAGGTCGATCTCCCGGTGGGCAGTATTGTAATCTCCGATCACGAGCACCGGGTACCGGCGCCGTAACTGCTGTACCCGGCCGAATACCGCTCGATAGAAGTCGAGCTTGTAGCTGACCCGACTGTTGTCCCGGTCCTTTCCGCTTCCCTTGGGGAAATAGCCGTTGACAACTGCGAACCGCCCGCGGCCGGTCCGGAAGTGGGCAGCGATGAACCGACCCTCGACGTCGAACCGTGGTTCTCCAAGGGCGGTCTCCACCCGCTCGGGCTCAAGCTTCGAGTAGATGCCGACACCACTGTATCCCCGACGCTCGGCTACCGCGAACGTCGCGTGCCAGTTGGGCGGTGTGCGCGCGGCCAGAGGGATCTCCTCGGGCAGTGCGCGGACCTCTTGAATGCCGACGATGTCGGCTTCAGACCGGTCCAAGAAGTCCACGAATCCGCGCCGCACGCAAGCGCGAATCCCGTTTACGTTCCAGCTCACGACCCGTATCAAATCTCACCTCCGCCACGGTGGAGGCCAGGGCGCCCTTTCCCGCCTCCGGTGGAAATCCGGTGCACGACTTCATCGCCTACGACGATCCGACACTCCACGCCGTGATCCGCGTCTGGTACTACGCGGCGCCCGCCGTCGCGGTGCGCCTCGCCAGCAGCTTGGCCCTCTCGGCCTGGAGAGTCTGACTCCGGCCGCGGGTGTTGCGGGCGCGACCGATCTCAGTCTTACCACGCCGTGCGTCCCACAGGCCGGCACGACACCAATCCGCGCCATCATCCCGGCTTGGCCGAAAGGCTACGCGAGGTTCCGATCGTCCCGACAATGGCCCCCGCGATCCTGCCGTATTCCTGCTCTCCCAGCGACACCATTCGCCCCTCGACCGTTACAGCAGTGCGGACCGAGTTGGCGATGAAGCACTCTTCATGCGCGATCTCGTGGAGCTTCGCGAACGCCTCTGGAGACGGTGCCTTGGAGTCGAGGGAGACCTCGGGGCGGAGCACCACACGAGCGACCGTCATCTTGCCATCCGCGTTTCTTCCCATGAAGCCTGTGGCCGCATTGACGTGCCCCCAGGTTGGGTACCACACCCTATGTTAGACATTGAGCCATCGGAGGTCCCAGGAGTTGGGGCATTCTAAGAAACCAAGGCCGGTGACCGAAGAGGCAGTCGCCGCGTTGGAGGAGGTGCGGAGTAAGGCCACGGGTCTCGGGGAAGCCCCGGTGTTGCCCGCGGCGAAGGATCCCTCCGCGGGTGTGAGCCGCTGGCTGTTGCACCACCGGTGGGAGAGGGGCCGAGAAGCTCGCCGGCCTGGAGCCGAAGCGGGGAAGGGGCTGGCACTCGCTCAGGCGGAAATTCGCATCGAACCTCATGGACCAACCGCTCAAGGCGCTTTGCGAGCTCGGCGGCTGGAAGGATGCCCAGACCGTCCTACGCTACTACCAGCGGGCTGACGAGGGCCAGCTCAGGCAAGTGCTCACGAACCGCCGGAGAGTTCGCACCTGATCCCAGTTGGCGGGAGTCGATTGGCGGGAGTCCGGGCAGGCAGGTCCGTAAGTACAGTGCTCGCAAAGAGATGGATTCTCCTGCACGCGCCTACATGGCTCCGCCGGCCATGCGTCTGAGGACCGTGTGCAGGATTCCTCCGTGGCGGTAGTACTCCAAGTCGACCTCCGAATCGAGCCGTGCGGTTGCCCGGAAGCGTATCTCGCCGCCGTTCTCTCGGCGTGCGACGACGTCGAGCAGCGCACCCGGCCGGAGCCCAGACTCGATCCCCGATACCGTGAAGGTCTCGTGTCCCGTGAGACCGAGACTCTGGGCACGCTCGCCGGGCCGATACTCGAGGGGCAGCACGCCCATGCCCACCAGGTTCGAGCGGTGGATGCGCTCGTAGCTCTCCGCGATCACCGCCTTTACGCCGAGGAGCATCGTGCCCTTGGCCGCCCAGTCCCGTGAAGATCCGGTGCCGTACTCCTTGCCGGCCAGCACCACGAGCGGTGTGTCCGTCTCCCGGTAGCGCACGGCCGCCTCGTAGATGGGGAGCTGTTCACCGGTCGGGAAATGGATCGTGTAGCCGCCTTCCTTGCCCTCGAGCAGCAGATTGCGGACGCGCACGTTGCCGAAGGTGCCCCGCATCATGACTTCGTGGTTCCCGCGCCGGGATCCGAACGTATTGAAGTCGACCGGGCGCACCCCGTGCTCCATCAGCCAGCGTCCGGCCGGCTCGTTGCGTGGGATGGCACCGGCGGGGGAGATGTGGTCGGTCGTCACGGAGTCCCCGAGCATCACCAGCGCGCGCGCATCACGGACGTCACAGATCGGGGGGGGCTCGCTCGTCACGCCGTCAAAGAACGGGGGCCTGGCGATGTAGGTTGACTCTGGATCCCACTCGTAGCGGCTGCTCTCCTCCGGGAGCGGGAGTGAACGCCACAGATCGTCGCCCTCGAATACCTCCCCGTAGCGCTCTCGGTACATCTCGGGCTTGAGCGCGCTCGCCACCGTGTCGCGGATCTCCTGCTGGGACGGCCACACGTCGGCGAGGAAGACCGGCCTGCCGTCCAGCCCGTGCCCGAGGGGTTCGTTGTAGAGGTCGATGTCCACCCGGCCGGCCAGCGCGAACGCCACCACCATCACCGGCGACGCGAGGTAGTTGGCACGCACCTGTGGATGGATGCGAGCCTCGAAGTTGCGGTTCCCGGAAAGTACCGCCGCGACGACCAGCCCGTTGTCTTGGACCGCCTCCGTGATCGAACCGGGTAGCGGACCGCTGTTGCCGATGCATGTCGTGCAACCGTAGCCGACGACCTGGAAGCCGAGTTCCTCGAGCGGCCCCAGGAGTCCCGAGGTCTCAAGGTAGTCGGTGACCACCTTTGACCCCGGCGCCATGCTGGTCTTCACCCACGGCTTAGGATGGAGGCCGCGTTCCCTGGCTTCCTTGGCCAAGAGGCCGGCGCCGAGCATCACCGACGGGTTGGACGTGTTCGTGCACGACGTGATGGCCGCCACTACGACGGTGCCGTCGCCGATCTCCGCACGGGCACCGTCATCCAGCTCGCACGTGACGACGCGGTCGGGTCGGCGGGTCGCCGGCTGCGCGAGCGCCGGTCTGGCGACCCGCCCGCTCGTGCCGGTCTCTTGGGCGGAGCCGCTCGCCCACGGCTCGTCGGCCGGCCCGTCACCCGGGATCGCCGACTCCTCGCCCGCTTGCGATTCCAGGGAGAACCCGGCCGGCACCAGCTTGGGCAGCTCCTCGTCGAAGGAGCGGCGCAGCCCCGCCAGTGGCACGCGGTCCTGCGGACGACGCGGGCCGGCGAGGCTGGGCTCTACCGTGTCCATGTCGAGCTCGATGCTCGACGTGAACTCCGGATCGGGCGTCGAGTCGGTGCGGAACAGGCCGAGCTCCTTGCTCACGCGCTCGACCCGCTGGACGTGCCCGGGCGTCCGGCCGCTGCCCTTGAGGTAGCGCAGAGCTTCGCGGTCCACCGGGAAGAAACCGATCGTGGCACCGTATTCCGGGGCCATGTTGGCCAGCGTGGCCTTGTCCGGGAGGGAGAGGTTGCTGAGGCCCGGACCGTAGTACTCAACGAACTTGCCCACGACGCCGTGCTGGCGGAGCATCTCCGTGACGCGAAGCACCAAGTCGGTTGCCGTGGAGCCCTCCGGGAGCGCCCCCGTGAGCTTCACGCCGACCACTTCGGGCAGGAGCATGTAGTAGGGCTGACCGAGCATGACGGCCTCCGCCTCGATACCGCCCACGCCCCAACCGACCACACCGAGCCCGTTGATCATCGTGGTGTGGGAGTCCGTTCCGACCAGCGTGTCCGGGTACGCTACCCAGAGGCTGTCTTCCTGCCGACGGTGCACGACCGCTGCCAGGTATTCCAGGTTGACCTGGTGGACGATGCCGGTGCCGGGGGGGACGACGGAGAAGTTGTCGAACGCCTTCTGAGCCCAGCGAAGGAGAGCGTAACGCTCGCGGTTGCGATCGTACTCGAGCTCTACGTTCCGACGGTAGGCTTCGCGCGTGCCGAAGTAGTCCACCTGCACCGAGTGGTCGATCACCAGATCGGCCGGAACGACCGGATTGATGCGCGCGGCGTCGCCGCCCATGTCGGCGAGGCCGGCGCGCATGGCCGCGAGATCGACCACGGCGGGGACGCCGGTGAAATCCTGAAGTACGACGCGCGACGGCATGAAGGGAAAGCCCGCCCCCGCAGTGGTCGGGGTCCAGGCCGCTACGGCGCGCACGTGTTCCTCGGTGACGTAGCCCCGGCCCGCGTGGCGAAGCGTGTTCTCGAGCAGCACCCGGATCGAGAAGGGCAGCCCGTCCAGCCGGGTCACGCCCGCCTTCTCGAGTGCGGCGAGTGCGTAGATCCTAGTCCGTCCCTCCGCCAGGTCGAGAGCCTGGAGGGCGCCGAATAGATCGTTCTTGCTCGCGGACACGGGCTACCTCTGCTCGGTTTCTCGGGCGCTGCTACCGGAAGGTCGGGGATGACTTGCGCGGCCCTGTGAACCCCAGTGAGTGGGGAGGGTTTCGGTCGCCGGATGCCTGTACGGCCGCCGCCGCGGTGAGTGCCCCCGTGAGCCGGTCTGGGGGTTCACGCCCGCGGGCGGCCACGATCTTGGATTCGTCCCCGGAGCCTCTCGCGACAGGTCCGCTCTCGGGCCCATCCTCGGCGGCTCCGCGGGGAGGCCGTGCTCGGCTGGAGCCGCCTGGGGAGGGATCAGACGGACGCGTCGGACGCGCGCAGATGGAGCGGCGTCACCCACCGTTCGACGAGTGCGAGCACCTGATCGACGGTGATCGCGAGGACCGCAGCCGGGATGGCTCCGGATAGCACGAGCCGGGAGTCGGCGAGCGCCAGGCCGGCCACGATGGGTTCGCCCAGGCCGCCCGCACCGATGAAGGCCGCGAGGGTCGCTGCCCCCACGGTGATGACCGTGGACGTGCGCACGCCGGCCAGGATCACCGGCGCCGCCAGCGGCAGGCGCACCCAGAGCAGGCGCTGAGCGGCGGTCGCGCCCATCGCCTCGCACGCCTCCACGGCGTCGGGGTCGGCATCTCGAACCCCCGTATAGGTGTTGCGCGCGATCGGATAGAGTGCATAGAGCCACAGCGCCACCAGAGCGGGCACGACGCCTACGCCCAGGATCGGGATCATGAACGCCAGCAGGGCGATGCTCGGAATGGTCTGGACCATTCCGAGCGCGCCCACGATCCACTCCGCGCTGTGGCGGATCCGTTCCAGGGCGAGCCCCAGCGGGACCGCGACGAGGACAGCAGCCAGCATGGCGAGCACGACGAGCTCGAGATGGCGCACGGCGAGGCGCCCCGTCTCGGTGCGCCGCGACCAGAGATAGCCGAGCATGCCGGCGGGCTCCCCGCCGGGGTCGCGAGCGAGCGCCCCTTCGCCGGACACGTCCTGGCCCGCCAGTCCAAGATCCCGGAGCGCAGCCGCCGCCACTGCGGCGATCGGCTCGCGGTCCACCTCGATCCGGCGGTTGTACTCGCGCATAGTGGTTTCGTCCAACTGGCCGCTCAGCAGCGTCAGCGCCGCCACGACGTCGGGACGCAGGGCGGCCATGCGCGGCGACAGCAGGGCGGCCGCCTCGTAGGGCGGGAAGAAGTGCCGGTCGTCCTCGAGCGTCACGAGATCATACCTCGCCATCAGGCCATCGGTGGCATAGCCGTCGATCACGTCCACCGCGCCTTCGGCGATCGCCGCGTACTTGATAGCGGGCGCGAGCGGGCGCACGTCCCGAAGCTCCAGGCCGTACTGGCGCGCGAGGCCCGGCAGGCCGTCCGGCCGCCCTCTGAAGTCGGCCGTGAGCCCGCCGACGAGTGAGTCGGCGCTGCGCGCGAGATCGGACAGCGTGCGCAGCCCGAAGCGAGCGGCGGTCTCCCTGCGCACGGCAATCGCGAATCCGTTCTGGAAGCCGAGCGGGGGAAGCCAGCGGACGCCGAACCTGCGTGCCAACTCGCGGGACACGTGCGTGAAAGTGGCGCGCGGGTCGGCGCGCATCTGCGGGGTGAGCGAATCACCGAGAATCACCAGCAGTGCGGTGCCGGTGTACTCGGGGTAGACGTCGATGGCGTTCGAGCGTAGCGCTGGGAACGCGATCGATGTGGTGCCGAGGCCTGGGCGGCGCTCCACGGCGATCCCCCTCGATTCCAGGACCTGCGCGAACAGCTCGGCGAGGAAATACGATTCCCCGAACGACTTGGACGACACCACGACGGGGTCCTCCTGCGCCGCGGGCGGCTCCTGCCCGCCCAGTGTAGGCGCGAGCAGCAGCATGACGGGCAGCGTGAGTGCCGACCGGCGCTGCGACTTCACGGCGCCCCCAACACAGCCGCCGCGGAGGCGGCGCGCGCCAGGAGGCTCTCCACGTATTCCGTCGCCGGTGCGCGTCGGAGCTCGCCCAGAGTGCCCGTCTGCTCGATGCGCCCCGAGCGCATCACGGCGATCGTGTCGGCGAGCCGCGCGGCCTCCACCAGGTCATGGGTGATGAGCAGGGCCGTGAAGCCGATCTCGCTGCGCACGCGCGCGAAGGTTTCGTGCGTCTCCGCACGGGTAATGGCATCGAGGGCGCCGAACGGCTCGTCCAGGAGCACGGCTCCCTGCCTTGCGGCGAGCGCGCGGGCGATGGCCGCGCGCTGTCGCTGGCCGCCCGACACGTCACGAGGCAGTCGGTGACCGAAACGCTCGGGGTCGAGCCCCACCAGCGCCAAGGCGTCGGCTGCGGCCGCGTGCGGCTCCGTGGCACCGACGAGCCTGGGGACGAGCGCGACGTTCCTGAGGAGGGGCCAGTGCGGCAGCAGTCCCCCGTGCTGAGGCACGTATCCGATTTGACGCCGCAGCGTGATCGGATCGCCCGCGCGCACGTCCTCGCCTCCGACGCGCAGGGTGCCCGAATCGGGGCGGATCATCCGGTTGAACGAGCGGAGCAGCGTGGTCTTGCCCGAGCCGCTCTCACCGACGAGCGCGGCCATCGTTCCGGCCGGCACGTCGATAGAGACGCCACCGAGCGCGACTGTTTCGCCGAAACGGTGGACGACGTCTTTGGCTTCCAGGGCGATCGACACGGGCCCAAGGTACAGCCTCGTCCCTTTTCCATGGTAGGTCCCGACCGGCGCGTGCTCTTGCTCGCACGCCTCCGACTCGCGAGCATCAGGTCCGGATGAGAGTGGGCCGGGATGGCGGAATTGGCAGACGCAGGGGACTCAAAATCCCCCGGGCGCAGGCCCTTGAGGGTTCGAGTCCCTCTCCCGGCACTCGTGTCCGGGCTCCGTTCGCAACGGCCGGAGCCGCAGGCGCGCTGAACGACCGAACACGGCACGGCCGCAGCCTCGCCACGGAGTACGGCGCCCGGGACGTGACCGGGCGCAGGGGCCCCTCTAGGACCGTCGCTTGAAGGTCCTCCGCAGCACCGAGCGGGCCGCGTTCGCGCCGCGAGTCCACCTCAATGTCGCGGCCTCACTACCGGGACGAGGTCGAACGTGCCTGATCCAACTAACGTCTCGTTCCGTCACAGAGCCGGTCGACGATCTGCGCCACGAGTTACTTGTTCGACACAGGATGGCACTGGCAACGAGCGAAGAAGGCCACCGTCATGGGTGGCCTTTCCACGTTTGGGTAGTACGGGGCGCGGGAGGCAGGCGCGCCCGGTAGATTAAGCTTCCTAGGGTTTCCTGACAGAGCAGTCACGCGAAGGGGAGGGATCCATGAATCGATCGCGACGACCAGTAACGGTGTGTGCCCTGATCTGTGGTGCCCTGCTCTCATCCGTTGTCGGAGTCAGTGCCCAGCAGGACGACGGATACGCGCGGTCCAGTGCCGGCATCCGGATGCTAACGAGCGACGACGGTAAGACGCTCAAGATGTTGCTCGATGCCACCAACTTGCAGAGCGACGAGATCGAGATCGCCGAGATCTTCATTCCGGTTGATGCCACCCCGTCTCCAACCCACCAGCACGGCGCAATCGAGATCTTCTACGTGGTCGAGGGCATTATGGGCCACGTTGTGAACGGCGAAGAGCACCGACTCGAGCCGGGCATGGTCGGCGTGGTGAAGCCCGGGGACGAGGTCTTGCATCTTGTACGAAGCGAGGGACCCGTGAAGACGCTAGTGATCTGGATTCCAGGCGGGGAGAGCGACCGACGATACGGCCCGCCGGACGCGGACGTATGGACTCAGATTCGACACTGAACCCGTAAGCGGCTGGTGCCGAACTGATGGATCTCGTCACCGGTCTGAATGAGGGCTTGTTGCTGCCGGGCGTGGGAAACTCCGTGGGAAGGTTTGGCCTGCAAACCTTTACGAACTGTGGCAATGAGGCGGAGAAGCTGTACGGCAAGAATCCGCGTCGTAGCAAGGGTTTGCAGTCTGTGGCAGGATCTTGCAAACGATCTGACAGGACTCAAAATCCCCCGGGCGCAGGCCCTTGAGGGTTCGAGTCCCTCTCCCGGCACTCGTGTCCGGGCTCCGTTCGCAACGGCCGGAGCCGCAGGCGCCCTGAACGACCGAACACGGCACGGCGGCAGTCTCGCCACCGAGTACCGCGCCCGGGACGCGACCGGGGGCGGGGGCCGCTCTAGGACCGTCGCTTGAAGGTCCTCCGCAGCACGGAGCGGGCCGCGTTCGCGCCGCACATGCCGTGCACTCCTCCGCCCGGAGGGGTGGAGGCAGAGCACAGGTAGAGGCGCGGATTGGGTGTCGCGTAGGGATCCCATCGGGCCAGGGGCCGTGCCAGCACCTGGCCCAGAGTATTCGCACCTCCGCTGATGTCTCCTCCTATCATGGCGGGATTGTCGCGCTCGAGCTCGGCCGCCGTCCGCGTGTGGCGCGCCAGGATCCGGTCTCGAAAGCCCGGGGCGAAACGCTCGATCCGTCGCTCGACCGCATCTGCACGCTCCGCGTTCGAACCGGTGGGCACATGGGTATAGGCCCATCCCGTGTGGCGACCCGCCGGGGCGCGAGTGGGATCGAACGCGCTCTGTTGGCCCACGAGCACGAAGGGCTCGTCCGGGTGCTCGCCCTTCCAGATTCGCGCTTCGCTCTCGGCGATCTCTTCGTAGCACCCGCCCACGTGGACCGTTCCGGCCCTGCGGCAGGCCTGCGAGGTCCAGGGAATCGGGCCGTCCAGGGCCCAGTCCAGCTTGTACGCTCCCGGTCCGTGACGGAAGCGCGCCAGGCGGCGGCGATAACCTGCCGGTAGCGCGTCCGCCGCGATCTCGGCCACCTGCCGGGGGCTCAGGTCGAACAATACGGCGCCGGCGGCAGGGACGTCGGTGAGCGAGCGGACAGCCCGGCCAGTATGGATTTCGCCGCCCAGCTCGGTGAGGCAGTCGGCCAACGCCTTGGTGATCCGTCCCGAGCCGCCGCGGGCGATCGGCCACCCGACCGTGTGGGCCGCGAGCAGCAGCGTCAGAGCGAATGCGGCCGAGCCCGGGTAGTCGAGTGGCAGCAACGAATGGGCGGCGCAGCCGGCGAACAGCGCGCGCGCGCGCGCGTCCTTGAAGCGGGCGGCGAGGGCGTCGCTCGAACGCAGCCCGGCCCGTCCGAAGCGGGCGAGCAGCAACGGGCGGCGCGGGACGCGAAGGGGCCTGAGGATCTCCCCCAACAGCGCCGTGGAGTTCTCCGCGAGAGGCCGGAACATCGCCTCGTAGGCACCTGCGTCCTCGCCGAGCTCGGCCAAGGTGAGATCGAGCGAGCGATGAACTACCGCGGCGTCGCCGTCCTCGAGCGGGTGAGCCAGCGCGATCTCGGGTTCCACCCACTCGACGCCTCGACGCTCCAGATCGAGCTCGCGCCAGAAGGGCGAAATCGCTCCGAGGGGATGGATCGCCGAGCAGACGTCATGGACGAAGCCGGGGAGGGTGAGGGCTTCGGAGCGCGCTCCGCCTCCGACCGTGGCGGCAGCCTCGAAGACCTGAACGGAGAGGCCGGCGCGGGCGAGGGCCACGGCCGCGCTGAGCCCGTTGGGCCCCGCGCCGACCACGACGGCATCGGGTTGGGCTCCCGTCAGCCGCCGGACCCGTGTCGGCGACGTCCTGCGGCACCGAGGTCGCTGCCGGCGTCGACGTCCTCGTTGTCACGCATAGCGGTGACCAGCGGATCAGGCGGGCTAGTGGGCTTGATCGTGACTCCCCACCGGCGTAGCGCGCGGGTGCCCCCGTAGCGAAACCAGATGGTGCCCAGGAGGATCGTTCCCAGGCCTATGAAGGCCAGGGCCCAAGGGGGCCCGAACCTCCGCGAAATCATGCGCGTGGAGAAGAAGAGAAAGTCACCCACGTACCAGAGGACCAGGGCGCCCGCGAGCAGCAAGAGGCCCGACATCACGCGGCGGACGAACTCTTCCATGGCGGATCTCCGGATGGTCAACCGGGCGCCGACCCGGCCCTTATCCCCCCGACTACCCCCCAAGCGTCTTGAGGGTGCTCGCCGACGATGACGCGGTGGCTGCAGCGCGCCGGTGGAGCCAAGCGTCATCGAACGGGTCCGGCCGCGGCAGCCGCCCGGGCGGTCGTCCGTCCCGCGCGACCCCGTCCCGCCCGCTGGGTGCACGGGGAGGCTCGTTCGCGGCGAGCGTCGGCTTGGTGGCGAGCTTACACAACCTCGGAGCGTTGCGCGAGCCCGGGCCCCGTCGCGCGGACTCCTTGCCCCGGATCGGCCCCGCCCCCGGGGGACACCGTCGCCGGCGTCGAAGTCGGGGACCGAGCCCGTGCGCGCAGCACTCGCGGGCGCCCGCCGTCCCCGGATCGCGGCGCCTGGCTCGCCGTCCTCGCTGGGCTTGCCGTAGCTGAAGCCGGAGCCGGGGCACGCTGGAGCGCTCCCGCCGGAGCGTCCGGGGAGGTGCCGGTCGCGGGGCCCGGCGAGGACGAACGCGGAGCGGGCCACCGTTCGTCCTTCACGCGAGGCGTGAGCGCACCCCGGAACGGAGCCACGACGGCCCTGGCGGCGCCCGGCCGCTCGCATGCGCGCACGGACGAGCGAAAGCTTCGGTGACGGGCCTCGCGACGTCTTGGGCAGCCACCGCTCGGGCCCTATACTATTCCGCCGTTTGGGGGCCCCGGGCCGCCGAGCACTGCAACGCGGTCTGAGATGCTGGACGGAGGAGCAATGGCGGATAAAGGGGAAGCCGCGAAGGACACCCTGTCGGTTCGAGACAACCGGACGGGCCAGGACTACGAGATCGACATCCTCGAAGGCGACGTGATTCGCGCCATGGACCTGCGCAAGATCAAGGTCCGGGACGGGGACTTCGGAATGATGTCTTATGATCCGGCCTACACGAACACCGTCTCGACCAGGAGTTCCGTCACCTTCATCGACGGTGGCAAGGGCATCCTACGGTATCGGGGCTATCCCATCGAGCAGCTCGCCGAGCGCGCAACGTTCCTCGAGGTGGCGTACCTGATCCTCAAGCGGGAATTGCCCACTCGAGAGCAGCTCGACGATTTCGTTCAACAGGTGACGTTTCACACGTACGTGCACGAGAACATCCTCAAGGTGCTTGATGGTTTCCGCTACGACGCGCACGCGATGGGGATCCTGTGCAGCTCGATCGCGGCTCTGTCCACGTTCTATCCGGATAGCAAGAACGTTCGCGATGCCCGCTCACGCTGGATCCAGATCGTCCGGGCCGTGGGCAAGACCCCCACGTTGGCGGCCTTCGCGTTTCGCCACCATCGCGGGCTCCCCTACGTCTATCCCGAGAACGAGCTCTCCTACACGGCCAACTTCCTCAACATGCTGTATAGGATCGGGGTGAAGGAGTATCGGCCCAATCCGGTGCTCGAACGGGCGCTCGACGTGCTGTTCATCTTGCATGCGGATCACGAACAGAACTGCTCGACGACGACCATGCGCATCGTCGGATCGTCGGAGGCGGATCCGTTCGTGGCGCTTGCCGGATCGATGGCTGCGCTCTACGGGCCGCTCCACGGCGGGGCCAACGAGGCCGTGCTCCGGATGCTCGGACGGATCGGAAGCGTCGACAGGATCCCGGCCTTCCTTGAGAAAGTGAAGAACAAGGAAGAAAGGCTGATGGGGTTCGGTCACCGCGTCTACAAGGCGTATGACCCACGCGCCAGCATCATCAAGCGAACGGCCGACGAAGTGTTCGAGGTGACCGGTCAGAATCCGCTGTTGGACATCGCCCTGGAGCTCGAGCGGATCGCGCTCAACGAGGACTACTTCGTGGAGCGCAACCTGTACCCCAACGTCGACTTCTACTCCGGGATCATCTATCAGGCGATGGGCTTCCCGGTAGAAATGTTCCCGGTGCTCTTCGCGATTCCGCGTACCGTCGGCTGGCTGGCGCAGTGGGAGGAACTGATCACGGATCCGGAGCAGAAGATCGCGCGTCCGCGGCAGGTATACGTCGGAGTCGGGGAGCGTCAGTTCGTCCCGATCGAAGAGCGCGCCTGAGGTCCGCGCGCACGGTCCGCGTCAAGCGGTCCAGGGAAGACGTCCTTCCTCCGCGGGCGCCAGGGCGGCGGCCGGATCGGGCCATCCAGGGCTAGCGGCTACCCGACAGCCTGCGCGCCAGCGGTCGAATCCAGACCGACTGCAGCAGCGGATCGACCCACCGGTAGAGGCGACCGGACGTGTACACGCACTTGCCCCTCTCGACCGCGGCAAGCCCTTCACGTACCACTACCTGGACATCGTACCAGACGAACGCCGGCAACTGGGCCTTCATCTCGAGCATGTCCGCCACGGCGTGGAATTCCGTGTGGGTGAAGCCCGGGCAGAGGGCGCAGGCGTGTACACCGTGGCGTCTGAGAGTCAGATGCAGGGCCTCCGACAGAGCGACCACGTAGGCCTTGCTGGGACCGTAGTTGAGGTCTCCCGCGCGTGCGATCCGGCCGGCCACCGAAGCGACGTTCAGAATGCGCCCGAAGCCGCGCTCGCGCATGCCCGGGGCGAACAGGTGGCACATGTGGGCCATCGACGTCATCATGAGCTGGAAAAACGCGGCCTGTTGCTGCCAGTCCCGGTCCTCGAGGAGATCGGGTCCGGCAGAGCCGGCGTTGTTGACCAGGTAATCGATCGTCATGCCCAGTTCGGAGACCCGGTCGGCGATCCGGAGCGGTGCGTGGGGCTCCGTCAGGTCGGCCTGGAGCGCCTCGGCCCGGACGCCGTGTCGGTCGCGCAGGTCGGCGGCCAGCTGCTCGAGTCGGTCGAGACGGCGGGCGACCAGCGCGAGGCTGTAGCCGAGCGCCGCGAGCTGGCGAGCGAACTCGGCGCCGAGGCCGGAGGATGCGCCGGTGACGAGCGCGGTCCTGCCCTTCGGATCATTCATGACTCGCGCTAACCTCGCGGGTTGGCCCGAGGGCGTCGATCAAGGGATCGACGTCGGGGTGGATGACGACGCGGACGCGGGCCGGTCAGGGCCTGACCGGTCTCCGAGCCTCTCGGCCCGAAACTCAGGCCCGGGGATCCGACTCGACCGCGTTGGAGACGATTCTCAGGTAACGTGCCACGGTGCCCTCGAATCCGTGGTCGAAGGAATCGACAACGATGGCATGGCCGATCGAGACTTCCAGGATCGAAGGGATGGTGAGGAACCTGGGAAGGTTGCGAAGGTTCAGGTCATGGCCGGCGTTGACGCCTAGGCCGAGGCTCTCGGCGTAGGTCGCCGCCCGGGCGTAGCGCTCCCACACTGTGTCTTCGGCCTCGGTTCCGAAGGCACGGGCGTAGGGTTCGGTGTAGAGTTCGATGCGATCGGCGCCGGTCGCCGGAACGCGATCGAGCTGAGCCTCGTCGGGGTCCATGAACAGACTGACGCGGACTCCCGCCGCGTGGAGCTGTTCGACGACGGGAGGCAGCCGCTCGCCGTCCGCATCGAGGTTCCATCCGTGATCCGACGTCAGCTGATCCGGATCGTCCGGTACGAGCGTGCACTGGTCGGGGCGCACTTCCTCGACGATTCGGAGGAAGTCCCGGCTCGGATTGCCCTCGACGTTGAATTCGACCTCGTCGTACGAGCCGACGAGACCGGATAGCTCGTAGACGTCGCGATAACGGATGTGCCTCTGATCCGGACGCGGGTGCACCGTGATGCCATGGGCACCCGCCGTGATGGCGCGCCGGGCCATCCGCTCCACGTTCGGATGATCCGTGCCCCGCGAGTTACGCAGAAGGGCGATCTTGTTGACGTTGACGCTGAGTTTGGTCACTGGTCGATGGGGCGCAGGAGGACGCCGCAATATCAAGGCCCCTGCGGCGGCCGTAGCCAGATGGCGGGCACGACGGGGTGGGGATGCAGGGCACTGCCGAAGCCGCGGCGACCCCCCGAGCGACGGCCCCGCGTGCTCCCCGCCAACCGCGTGCCCGTTGGCGGCCGTGCTTCAGGACCACGGTCTTCAACGACTCGAATGTAACGCGCCGATATCGACCGACCTATGTCTCTCGAACCGGAGAAGGTCGTCCGTGTCCTTGCGAGCGCCGGGCCCGTCACGCCCAACGCGGGGCACTTGCGAGGCTGTGGCCCGGCGTCCGGTCGGCGGAGCGTGGGATCCGTGTCGAATTCCGGCCGTGGCGGAGGAGCCGCCCGGCGCGACGGGCGGTCGCGCACGACCCGGAGAAGCGGAGCGTCAGTCGGCCGGGGCCGGGCCTCGATAGGCTTGGTGGCAGGCTGCGCAGGTGGCTCGCACGGTGGCGAGGGCTTCGGCGGTCTGATCGTTGAAGCCCCGCTGCGCCACCCTGTTCAGGTCCCGGGTTGCGTCGGCGAATGCCTGCACTCGGGCGGCAAAGCCTTCCCCGTCGTCCCATATCCGGTCAGTCGCGCGCGAGGCGGGGTTCGTCGAGCCCTCGGGGAAGAGCTGGCTCAGCATCTGGCCGTTGTACTCCATCACTTCGGCGTGCCTCAGGATGTGCAGCGGCATGTTCAGCTCGCCGCTGAGCAGGGCCCCAAGTGCGCGGACGTGCTGCTGGTTGCTCACCATGAGCGCCTTGCGGAGCGAGACGATGGCCGGAAGGTCCTCCTGTTGAGCCGCGGCGTCCTGGGTTCCGCCGAGGAGCACCGCGGCGGCTAGGGCTCCCGCGGAAGCGAAGTGTTTGACTGACGGACGCACGACAAGTCTCCTCGTTGATGGCTGGTTGTCTCGGCGGCTGGCAACGCTTCGCGAACGTTACTCGTTCATACGCGGGGTCGGTAGCGCAAGGCCGCAAGTCCATGCGATTCGTCCTGGCCGCCGGGAGGCGAGCGACTCGCGCGCCCGAGGACTCCCTCCTCCGTGGTAGCCCTCTTGCCCGGCCTCCGCGGAGTGGACAGGCGCTCGGGATTCGGTTCCAAGCGGCCGGACGTTCGGTGATCGGTCGAGGCCGGCAGGCGTCTGGCGACCTAGGAATCCGCCCGGCTCCGGGCCGACTCTCGGCACCGGGCACCACACGGCGCTATGTTTGCCCTGTGCGAAGCATCGACCTGAACGCCGATCTCGGCGAAGGCGCGGGCACCGACGCCCAGCTCCTCGCCACCGTGACTTCGGCCAACGTGGCCTGTGGAGCGCACGCCGGCAGTCGGGAGCTCATGCGCTCGACCGTGCGTGCGGCGCGGGCCGCGGGAGTGGCCGTGGGCGCCCACCCGGGTTATCCCGATCGAGAGGGCTTCGGCCGCCGCGAGGTGGGTGCCACGCCCGGCGACATCGAGCGCTGGGTGCGCGAGCAGGTCGAGGAACTGAGGGAAATCTGCCGCGCCGAGGGCGTCCGCGTTCGTTACGTCAAGGCCCACGGGGCGCTGTACAACCGCGCAGCACGCGACGTCGAGGCGGCGGAGGCGCTGGTCGCCGCCACGGCGTCCGTGGATGCGGACCTAGCGGTGCTCGCGCTACCGGCCAGTGCCATGCTCCGGGCCGCCCGCGCCGCCGGTCTCGCCACGGCCCGCGAAGCCTTCCTCGATCGCGGCTACCTGAGCGACGGGACGCTCGTCCCGCGCGGAGCGACGGGTGCCTTGATCACCGAGGCGCGTGTGGCCGCAGAGCGGGCGGTGAGCATCACGCGCGGGGAGCCGGTCGCGGATCTCGACGGCAATCCGCTCTTGATCGAGGCGGACTCGCTGTGCCTGCATGGCGATTCGGCGGGCGCGCTGGCCATGGCGCGCCGGGCTCGCGCGGGCCTGTTGAAGGCGGGCTTGACTCTCGCACCGTTCGCGTAGCCGGGCGCCCGGTATCCGGTACGCGTGCGAGCCATTTCCCCGCGCTGTTTTCCCGGTTCGAGGCACCACCCTTGCGGGGAGCGCCGCGCACCCTTGAGTGAAACGCCGTAGTGTGAGCGAGCCCGAGGTCGTCGAGCTCGGTGATTCGTCCTTGCTTGTCCGGTTTGGGCCGGGTGGGGAAGACCGTGCGCTAGCGGTAGCCGAGGCCCTTCGCCGCGCCGACCCGCCGGGGCTCGAGGACGTCGCGGTGGCCTACCACACCCTCGCCGTCTACTTCGATCCGGTGCTCGCTCCGGCCGAGCGGTTGGCGGAGCTGGCGCTGGAGGAATCGTTGTCGGAGGCGGCACGTGCCCCCGACGCTCCCCTCTGCACCATCGCCGTCCGCTACGACGGAGAGGACCTCGGCGAGGTCGCCCGGGCTTGCGGGCTCGTGCCCGGGGACGTCGTCGAGCTCCATGCCTCGGTCGAATACCAGGTCCGCGCGGTAGGGTTCGTGCCGGGCTTCGCATACCTGGGAGAGCTGGACGAGCGCCTGCGGTTGCCGCGGCGGGATGCGCCCCGCGCCCGGGTGCCGGTCGGGGCCGTGGCGATCGCGGGCGCACAGACCGCGGTCTACCCCCTCGTCACACCGGGCGGGTGGCATCTGATCGGCCGCACGGACACGGTGATGTTCGATCCTGGGCGCCAGCCCGCCTCGCTGCTCGCGGTCGGCGCGCGCGTCCGATTCGTTCCCACGTGATCGAGGTCACGCGGGCGCCGGCGTTTGCCCTGGTACAGGACGGTGGACGAAACGCTCGGCGCTCCGAGGGCGTCCCGCCCGGAGGCGCGCTCGATCCGTTCTCCCTGCGCCTGGGCAACGTGCTTCTCGGCAACGACCCCGATGCCGCCGCCGTCGAGTGGGCCCTCACGGGCGGGAGCCTCCGGTTCCGCTCCGATGCGCACGTAGCGCTCGCCGGCGCGGAGGTGCGCGCGCGGTTGGACGGCGTGCGCGTCCCGGGCGGGCAGGTGCTCGCCGCGGGCGCAGGCAGCGAGCTTGAGGTGGAACGGCTCGAGCGCGGGCGGCTCGCCTACGTCTGTGTGGCGGGAGGAATCGACGTGCCCGAGGTGTTGGGTGGCCGGGGCAGCTACCTGCCGGCCGGGTTCGGCGGTCACGGAGGCCGTCTGCTGCGCCGAGGCGACATGCTTCCGATCGGGGTGCCCGCCGGGCTGGCCCGAGCCGGCGCCCGCCTGCCTCCGGAGGCCCGCGGGGTGCTCCCGCTGGGCGCTGCGCTGACCCCGTCGATCGACGTGCTGCCGGGGCCCGAGTCCGGCGTGCTGCCGCCGCTCGAATGGGACCGGCTGCTGAGCCGCAAGCTCACGGTCGACGCGCTGTCCGACCGCATGGGCTTTCGCCTCTCCGGCGCGGACCTGGACGTCCGACACTACGCCGACCGTCGCTCGGAGCCCGCGTGTGTCGGAGCCGTGCAGCTCACGCCTGACGGCACCCTGATCGTGCTGATGCAGGACGGGCCGACCGTTGCCGGATATCCCAGGATCGCGGTCGTCTCGACCGTCGCGCTGCCGCTCCTGGCCCAGCGCCGGCCAGAGGAGCGCGTGACACTGAAGCTGGTCCGGCCAGCCGAAGCGTTGGCGGCCCTGCGCGCGCAGCGGGCGCTGCTGCTGCGGGTGGCCGGACGCACGGGGCGCCCGGCCGACTAGGACTCGGCTTCGTCCGGCCCGCCGCGCAGGATCATCACCGGGGCCTTCGCGCCGTGCGCGACCTGGTCGGCGACGCTCCCCAGGAGTGCGCGTTGCAGACCGCTCAAGCCGTGCGTCGTCATGACGATCAGATCCTCGCCGGCGTCGTCCAAGATCGCGTGCGATGGCCTCAGGCCTTCGACGATACGGGGCTTCACCGTTATGCCGCGCTCGCCCAGCGTCCGCGCCGTCTCGTCCAGATACTTCTCGGCGCTCGCGTGCACCTCGGACATGATCGCCCGGTGCACATTCGTCGAGAGCGCCGATGTCGTGAGTTCCGGAATGCCCGCTCGACTCACGATGCGGAGCAGCTCCAGCGGCGAGCCGCTCGCGCGCGCGAGCTCCGCGGCAGGCTCGAGGGCGCCTTCGGCCAGCCGGGATCCGTCTAGTGGCACGACGATGCGGCGAATCGCGAAGGGAGCGGCTGATTCTCCCGCGGCCTCCGGGTGCGAGGGCACGAGCAGGACCGGGCGTCCTGCGTGCCGAATGCAGCGATCCGCGATGCTCCCGAGCCAGAGTCTCGAAACGCCGCCCCGGCCGTGACTCGCCATCACGATCAGGTCCGCGTTCCATTCCCGCACCTCCGCCAAGATCTCGGCGGCGACGTGTCCTTCCCGCACGACCGTGTCGAGCGCACCGTCCACCCGTCCAGCCGCCTGCTCGCTCACGCGGGCCAGATAGGCTTCGGCGCGCTCGCGGTCCTCCGACCGGAACTCGGGATACGCGAAGATCGGCGGCATCTCGAGCACCGAGATAAGCCTGAGCTGGCCTCCGGTCAGGCGAGCCAGAGTCTCCGCGGACGGGAGCGCCGTCTCCGCCAGCAGCGAGCCGTCGAGGGGAACGAGGATTCGCTTGGACACTTGGGACCTCCTTCTCCCGACATGGGCGGCGGGACTGCCTCGGGACCCTCAAGGGAGCAGCGACCGGCGCGCGGCGGCGCGGACGGGGCGCACCTCTGCCGAAGCATGCCTGCGGACTCGGCCCGCCGTACCGACCGGAGGCTCGGGGCGACGAAAAACTGCGGCCTGGGAGTCGCTCCGGCAATCGTTCTTGCGGGCGGCCCCGTGCCGTCGCCGGAATCACCGGCGCCCGCCCGCCGCGCGCTCCCCGCGTGCGCGCGGCCAGGTCTGGGGCCTGGGCGGCCGAGGCAGGCGCGGACGGGGAGCGAAGGTCGCGCACGACGTCGACTGGCGTCGGATCGGTGTGACGGCGACATTCCGGCGCCCCCGCGCCTGGAGGGTCCGCCCGCGCGGTGGCGGACGGCGGCGGGGCCGCCCTGCGCGGGAGTCGTGTTGAGAGTCAAGGCGGCAGTGTTCGGGGTCATCTTCCCCGTGGTCATGGTCCTGGACGTGATCACCAAGCGGTGGGCGCTTGACGCCCTGGCCGGGGGACACCGCATGGAGCTGTTCGGCGGGCTGATCCCGTTGACGCTCGCGTTCAACCGCGGCGCGGCGTTCGGGCTCGAGGTCGGCGAGGACTCGCGCTGGTTCTTCGTGCCGGTAACTCTGCTGGCCCTGGTCATCTTGGTGAAGCTGTTCATCCACGCGCGCGGTGGCGATCTGCTTCGCCTGGCATCGCTCTCGCTCGTCGTCGCCGGCGCCGTGGGCAACCTCTACGACCGATTGAGGTGGAGCCTGGGCGTGGTCGACTTCATCGGTCCCGTGTGGCTGGGTTTCGCCCACTTTCCGATCTTCAACGTCGCGGATATCGCGATCACGTGCGGCGCGGTGATGCTCGCGACCTCGTTCTGGCTGGAGGAACGCGCCGAGCGGCGCCATGGCGGTTCGGACGCGCCGCCTTCCGCCTCAACGGGTTGATGGCAGGTCGGAGCCCGGCACCTGGCTCACCGGGGGCGCCGTGCCGGCAGGGCGCCGGAATGCTCCCGATCCGCCTGAGCTGGCTACCGTCGACGCGACGTGGGCCCGCGCGCGGGCGCATTGACAGCGCCGTGGCCGACTAGGCGCTGGACTCCGTCGGCGTGGCCGTCTATGCGTTGGGCGGGACTTCTTCGCGCATCCTGCCGCTCGTCTACGACGGCACTGTCCGGTAGGACCCGGGCCACGCCGTCCCTCATCGCGAGGTGCGTGAGGCCAGACCGGTGATTCTCGGCACCGGGCGCGCACGCGTGGTCATCGTCGGCGGCCGGAGCCTCTAGAGCCCGGCCATAGGGCAGGGCGGGGCCGGAGGCACGCGAGAGCGATGTGCGCTATCATCTCCGGCATGGCCGCTGTCGACACGCAAACCGGCTACGAAATCGGCCAGGACAACGTGAAGTTCCTCGGCCTCGAGGTCCACAAGCCGGTCTTCTTCGTCTCCAGCCTCACGATCATTGCGTTCGTTGCCGGCGTGCTGGGATTCCGGGACGCCGCCGCGGGCGTCTTCGAGTGGCTGTACGCCTGGGTCGTTTCGACGTTCGACTGGGTCTTCATGGGCGCGGCCAACGTCTTCCTGCTCTTCTGCATGCTGCTGCTGGCGACGCCGGTCGGTCGCGTCCGTCTCGGCGGCCCGGACGCCAAGCCGGATTACTCCGCCTGGTCGTGGTTCGCGATGCTGTTCGCGGCCGGCATCGGGATCGGTCTCATGTTCTTCGGGGTGTCGGAACCGGTCGAGCATTTTCGGAACCCGCCGCTCGGGGTCGACGCAAGCGACACCGGCGCCGCACGCGATCTGGCCGTCGCGTCGGCGCTGTTCCACTGGGGCGTGCACGGGTGGGCGATCTACGCGGTCGTCACGCTCGGGCTCGCCTTCGCCGTCTACAACCTCGGGTTGCCGCTGACGATACGCTCGGCGTTCCACCCCGTCCTGGGCAACGCGGTGTGGGGTCGATTCGGCCACGTCATCGACATCCTGGCCGTCTTCGCCACGCTCTTCGGGCTTGCGACCACGCTCGGTCTGGGTGCCGGCCAGATCTCGGCGGGACTTACCCATCTCTTCGGTGCGCCAGACACCGACACGACGAGGGTGCTGGTCATCGTCGTGATCACGTCCGTAGCGACTGTCTCGGTCGTGGCCGGAATGGACAAGGGGATCAAGCGACTGAGCCAGACCAACCTGGTCCTGGCGCTGCTGCTCCTCGTGTTCGTGCTGGTGGTCGGGCCCACCTTCGCCGTGCTATCCGGGTTCGTCACCAGCATCGGCCGCTATATCACGGCGATGGGACCGCTGAGCAACTGGATCGGGCGTGAAGACCTGGACTTCATGCACGGATGGACCGTCTTCTACTGGGCATGGTGGCTCTCATGGTCGCCCTTCGTCGGCATGTTCGTCGCGAGGATCTCCCGCGGCCGCACGGTGCGCCAGCTCGTTGGTGCCATGTTGGTCGTCCCGGTGCTCCTCTGTGCGCTGTGGATGAACGTGTTCGGGGCGACCGCACTCTCGCTGTACATCGACGGCGGCCAGACCGGCGTGGTCGACGCGGTCGGAGCACAGCAGCTGGAGCTGGCCCTGTTCAGGCTGCTCGAAGCGCAGGCGTTCGGAGACGTGACCTCCGTTGTCGCCATCCTCCTTGTGGCCGTCTTCTTCATCACCTCCTCCGATTCCGGCTCGCTGGTGGTCGATACGATCACCGCCGGCGGGAAGATGGACACTCCGCCCGCTCTGCGGGTCTTCTGGTGCGCCTTCGAAGGGATGGTCGCCATCACGCTCCTGGTCAGTGGCGGACTGGTGGCGCTCCAGACGGCCGCTCTCATCACCGGCCTGCCATTCGCCCTGATACTCCTGGCGATGTGCTACAGCACATGGAAGGGGCTCCGCGCTGCCGGTGGGCCAGGGTGAGCGAAGGGGGACCAACGGGATGACTCCGCCCCCCTGATTCGCCCACCGCCTGCCCGGACGGAGGAGGGCTCCGGTCAGACCTCGAGGGCAGGCAGCGCTGATGGCGCGCCATCCGGCCCGCACGGCCAGGGACCCACGGGCTTCCCTTTGCCGGAAGTCGGGGCGCGCCAGCGCCACAGCGGACCGATAAGGCGTCGAACCTGCTAGGCCTCCAGCTGCGCATCGAGCGTGATGTCCACGGACTCGAGCGCTCTGGAGACCGGACATCCGCTCCTCGCGGCTTCGGCTTTTTCCTGGAAGAGGGCCGGATCCAAGCCCGGGACCCGGGCGCGCGTGCTGAGCTCGATCCTGGTGATGGAGAACCCCGCGTCCACCTTCTCGATGTGAACCCTTGCCGTCGTCCGGACGCTGTCGGGCTCGTATCCGGCCCGGGAGAGCTGTGCGGAGAGTGCCATGGAGAAGCAGCCGGCATGGGCCGCGGCGATCAGCTCCTCGGGGTTCGTTCCCTTCGCCTCCTCGAAGCGGGAGCCTGAGGAGTAGGCACCCTCGAAGCTCGCCGTCTGCGTCCTTATGCGGCCGGAGCCCTGGGCCAGGTCACCCTTCCACTCGGCTTCAGCGGTGCGCACGGGCATGAGATCGCTCCCTTGCTGGCGTAGGTGACGGAAGCACGTCCGTGTGGGCGGGCAGCCTACCCGTCGGAGGTCTGGCGGTTTCGATCGCTCCCCTTTTCGCGAGGGCCGCACGCTGGGATCCTCAGGCGTCGGCGGGGTAGAGATCGCCCGTGATTGTCCCAGCCATCCGTATCGCAGGCGTACTGCCGATCCTTCTCGCCACCGCCCAGGGCATAGCCGGGCAGGCGCGCCTCGAGGCAATCACCACGCCCGAGGCTGCCCTGGGCTTCGAGCTGGGGGCGGACTACCAACTCGCCACCTACACTCAGCTCTCGGCGTACTGGGAGCGGCTGGCCAGCGAGTCCGATCGCATGGCGCTTGATACGATCGGGTTCTCCGAGGCGGGCCGTCCACAGCTCATGGCCATACTCACGTCGGCCGAGAACCACTCGGCCCTCGGGCGCTACCGGGAGATCTCCGCCCGCTTGGCCCGGGCCGAAGGGGTGGACGAAGAGCAAGCCCGGCGGCTGGCCGAGGAAGGTCGCGCGGTGGTCTGGATCGACGGGGGGCTCCACGCCGACGAGGTGCTCAGCGCACAGCAGCTCATGCGCCTTGTCTACGACATGGTGAGCCTCACCGACCGGGAGACCGAACGCTTCCTCGCCGACGTGATCGTGCTGGCCGTGCACGCGAACCCCGACGGCATGGAGCTGGTCAGCCGATGGTACATGCGTGCCGCCGACCCCGGCGCGCGCAGCACCGCCGGGTTGCCCGAGCTCTACCAGCGCTACGCCGGTCACGACAACAACCGCGACTTCTTCATGGGGAACCTGGCGGAGACGCGGAACATGAACCGGGTCGCATACCGGGAGTGGTTCCCACAGATCGTGTACAACCACCACCAGACGGGCCCGCCCGGCACGGTCATGTTTTCGCCACCGTTCCGTGATCCGCCCAACTACAACATCCATCCGCTCGTGCTCGCGAGCCTCGAACAGCTAGGCGGGCAGATGCACGCCCGCTTCATCAGCGAGGACAAGCCCGGTGTGACGACGCGTTCGGGCGCGACGTACTCTACATGGTGGAACGGGGGGCTCCGTACGACGCCGTACTTCCACAACATGATCGGCCTGCTCACCGAGACGATCGGCCACCCCACGCCTATGGCGGTCCCGTTCCTGGCGGATCGGCAGCTCGCCACACACGACCTGCCCATGCCCGTCGAACCCGGCGTGTGGCATTTCAGCCGCTCGATCGAGTACTCGCAGACCGCGAACCGGGCCGTTCTCGACTTCGCCTCCAGAAACCGCGAGGTGCTGCTGCTGAACATCTGGAAGATGGGCCGGGACGCGATCGAGCGAGGCAGGCGCGACTCGTGGATCAACACGCCGCGGGAGATCTATGAGGCGGAGCGTGTGCTAGCGGGGCCCGGCACGCACGCGGACTTCGAGCGCTTGCTGCGCCGTAGCGAGGACAGGGAGCCGCGCGGCTACGTGATCCCTGCCAGCCAGGCGGATTTCGCCACCGCGAGGAAGATGGTCGACGCGCTGCTCGGAAACGGCGTGAGCGTGCACCGCGCCCTGCACCCCTTCGCCGTGGGCGACGTGACGTATCCGGAGGGATCGTTCGTGGTGCGCACCGACCAGGCGTTCGCGGCCCACGTCTTCGACATGTTCGAGCCGCAGCAGCACCCCGACGACTTCGCCTATCCGGGCGGTCCGCCGATCCCGCCGTACGACCTGACCGGCTGGACGCTGGCCTTGCAGATGGGCGTCGAGTTCGACCGCATCCTCGAGGGACTGCCCGATCCCGACGAGGCCTCGCTCGAGCCCGTCTCCGGGGAGGCACTGCCACACGAGCCCGGGCGCATCGAGGGCGAGACCGGCCGTCCGGGGCAGGGCGGCTTCCTGCTGGACGCCCGCGTGAGCGATGCGGTCAAGGTGGTGAACGCGCTGCTGGCCGGGGGCTCCGAGGTCTACGCGGTCGAGGGGGCGGTGTCCGCGGCCGATGCGGATTACCCCGAGGGCGCGTTCTTCGTGGCCGCCGCCGCCCGCGCGCACCTTGCGGCGCTCGTCCGCGAGCACGGCGTGGAAGCACGGGCCGTCGGGCGCAGACCCGCCGGAGCTGAGAGGCGGCTCCGGACGGTCCGAGTCGGGCTCTACGACGAGTACGGCGGATCGATGCCGTCGGGCTGGACGCGCCTCGTGCTCGAGCGCTTCGGCTTCGATTTCTCCGTCGTCTTCCCGCCCGAGCTGGACGCCGGCGGCCTCGACGAGCGCTACGACGTCCTGATCTTCCCGAGCGGAGCGATCCCCGAGCCGGGCCGACCCGCCGCCGCGCCCGCGCCTCCTGCGGACATTCCTGAGGAGTACCGGGACCGCTTCGGCCGTGTCACGGCCGAGCGCACGATCCCCGCCGTGTTGGAGTTCGTGCGCCGGGGCGGCACGGTGATCGCGGTCGGCACGTCGACCAGCCTGGCTCAGCACGCCGGGCTGCCCGTAATGAACCACCTGGTAGACGCCGACGGCCAGCCTTGGCCGCCGAGCGAGTACTACGTTCCGGGCTCCCTCCTCGAGGTCGGGCTGCAGGGCGGCGGCCCCGTTGTGCATGGTCTGGGCGAGCGGCTCACGGTCGTGTTCAACAGGAGCCCGGTGCTGCGGGTGGAGCCCGACGCGGAGGACGTGCGCGTGCTCGGCCGCTACGGGGCGAGCCCCCTCCAGAGCGGATGGGCGTGGGGGCAGGAAAAGCTGGAGGGCGGGATCGCGCTGGCCGAAGCCGCGCTCGGGCGAGGCACGCTCTTCCTCTTCACGCCCGAGATCACGTTTCGCGCTCAATCCCACGGAACCTTCCCGCTGCTCTTCAACGCCATCTATCGCGCCGGCGCGGAATGAATGGGGCAGTCGCTCGGCCGGTCACGGGTTTCCTGGGTGGCTTCGGACGCGTCGGGCGCCTCGTCGTAGAACACGCCGGTGCGATGGGCCAGCTCCTCTGGTCCGCGGCGCTGGCCACGGTGCGCATGAAGGTGTCGTTCCGCGAAGTCGTCACTCAGATGTACGTGATGGGGATCCAGAGCCTGCCCATCGTGCTAGTGACCGCATCACTCGCCGGCATCGTGACGAGCCAGCAGGGCGGTTACCAGTTCCAGGGCAACCTGCCCCTGTACGTTCTGGGCAGTCTGGTCGTGCAGACCATGGTGCTGGAGATGGGTCCCGTGCTGACGGCGGTCGTGCTCGTGGGCCGTGTCGGCGCGCGCATCACCGCCGAGCTCGGCACCATGGTCGTGTCCGAGCAGATCGATGCGTACCACTCGTGCGGGCGCGACCCGGTCGCGATCCTCGTGGCGCCACGCGTGATCGCGGGCACTCTCGCCATGCCCCTGCTGGTCGCGATCGCGGACGTGGTCGGTATCCTGGTCGGGATGTTCGCGGCGAAACTCACGACCGGGCTGGGCTACGAGGCGTTCCTGTACGGCGCCCGCCTGTTCTGGCACTCCTGGGACCTGCTCTACTCGCTCACGAAGGCGTTCGCGTTCGGCTTCGCGATTCCGCTGATCTCGACCCACATGGGGCTGCGCACCGGGGGCGGGGCTGCCGGCGTCGGAAGCCAGACCACCGCGGCCGTCATGTTCATGACGCTCACGATTCTGGTTCTGGACGCGATGATGCCTCCTCTCATGCTCCAGTGAACTGCCGACCCCGATGATCCACTACGAAAACGTGCACAAGGCGTTCGACCTCCCTGTGCTCTCGGGCGTGACGATGTCGGTCCACGAGGGCGAGATGTTCGCGCTGTTCGGACCCTCGGGGACGGGAAAGAGCGTCCTGCTCAAGAGCACGATCGGGCTGATTCGGCCCGATCGCGGCCACGTGAGGGTGGCCGGCGAGTCGGTATTCCAAGGTGGCAAGGACACGCTGGAGCGGATCCGACGCAAGGCGGGGTACGTATTCCAGCACTCGGCGCTGTTCGACTCGCTCAACGTCCACGACAACGTGCTCATGGGCCTGCCGGAGGACGAACTTCGCGGTGAGCGCGGGGTCAGGGCGTCGCGTCGTGTCTGGGATGCACTCGAACTGGTCAACCTCGAGCCCACGCAGGTGCTCGGGAAGCTCCCGGCCGAGCTCTCGGGCGGGATGAAGAAACGCGTGGGAATCGCGCGCGCGATCGTGGGCCACCCGCAGATCCTGCTCTGGGACGAGCCCACCACCGGGCTCGATCCCGTGAATACGGCTGCGGTTGAGCGCCTGATCATGCGCCTTTCCCGCGAGCTGGAGACCACGTCGCTGTTGGTGACGCACGACGTCGAGGGAGGATTGGAGATGTGTGACAGAGTGGCCATGCTGGATGGAGGGCTGGTGCGCTTCTGTGGCTCGCCCGAGGAGTTCCGAGAGAGTCCGGATCCCGTCGTGCAGGCGTTTGTGGACCGCGCTGCGGCCGAAGCGGCCCTGGATCTGGCCGGTGACCCGAGCGGTTTGGCATGAACGGCGAGCCCGCAGGTCCGCGCGGACCTTCCGACAGAGAGCTGCGCGAGGCCGTCCCGCAGGACGCCAAGCGGCGGGACATCCGCGTAGGGATCTTTGTGCTGCTGGGCGTTCTGGGAGTCCTGGCCACCCTCTTCCTGCTCACCGATCCGGCCACGTTGCGCGGGCGCTACCTGCTGGTCACGCGCGTCGAGGACGCGGGCGGGATCCGGCGGGGAGACCCGGTCCTCATGCGGGGCGTCAACATCGGTCGCATCCACGCGTTCTCGATGACCCAGGCGGGGCGTGTGGATATCACGATGGAGATCGAGGGGGAGTGGGACGTCCCGGTCGACTCCCATACGCAGCTGGAGGGCGCGGGCATCTTCGGGGGCCGCAACATGGTGGTCATCCGGGGCACCGCCGACGAGTCGGCGCAGCCGATGGACACGATCCTGGGCGTGGGCGACGCCGGCGACGTCATCGAGACGGCCGAGGCGCTCGGGGAGACGGCCGAGGAAGTGCTCGCACAGGTCCGCCGGACGTTGGACGAGGCCACGGTCGAATCGGTGCGCTCGAGCGCAAGCGATCTCCAGTTCCTCTTGGAGGAGCTTCGTGCGATCGCGGCCGTGCAGCGCGACCAGCTCGAGGAGCTTACCGAGAGCCTCGGCCGCTCGGCGGCCGGAGTCGAGGCGACGGGGCCCGCACTGTCCCGTATGGTCGAACGCTCCGACAGTGCGTTGGCTAGCCTGAGCCGCACGAGCACGACGCTCGATCGGGCCGCCACGTCGCTGGAGGCGGTGCTCGGCCGGATGGCGGCGGGGGAGGGGACCCTGGGTCGGCTGTCGCGGGACGACTCGCTCTACGTGAACCTCAACAGCATGGTCGCCGCGCTCGGGGCGCTCGCCGAGGACCTGCGCGAGAACCCGCGTCGATACCTGAACCTCGAGCTGTTCTAGCGGGGTGCGGTGATCTCGACCCGGGCTTGTGCGAATCGGTCCGCGGCAAGATGACGGGCGCCCGAGACATTCCACCTGCCGCTCATGAGGTTGGACGCCGGCCGCCGCCCGTGCGGTGCCTCCAGACCTTCACGCCTTCGCTTTCCTGAACCTCCAACCGTACATGATGCTCCCGTAATGGTTGAACGACCGACGTGCCTCGGGGTCGTCGAAGGGATAGTCCGCGCCGATCTGTGTCGCAGCGGCTAGCCCGCTCACAAAGCAGGTTTCCTGGCTGTTGATCAGGGTGTGGGCGCCACAATGCCACGTCCGGTTCTTTCCCTGAACGAGGCGGAACAGCGGAACGAGCAATGAGACATGGCGCACGTCGTGGACGATGTGCTGAAACCACCACCTTCCGACGATTTTCCGTCCGTCGATTTGGCTGATCGGGTTGTAGGTCACCAGGCAGGGCTTGTCGGAGTGACCAACCCAGGGCTGTTGGTTGTGCATGATGTACGTGATTTCATAGTTGTCCGGTCTGGCCCCGTACTGTTCGATATGATTGCTCCGCGTCGTCAGAGGTTTCACTTCGTTGTCCGGAAGAACCGAGGAGTCGGAGTGGACGATCGCGTGGTTATGGAGCTCGCTCTCGTAACGTATCGACGAGAGAATGAAGCGTTCCAACATCGTGGGTTTCCCGAGAGCCATCAGCGTCTGGTTAGCGTTGCATGCGAAGATGACCTCGTCGAACATCTCCTCTGATCCTTCCTCATCCTCGATCACGATATGCGAAGAGTGTCGGTGCACCCTTCGGACGGGGCGGCTGAGGTATATCTTGTCCCGGAAATCCGCGGACAGGTTCTCGTAGATGTGTCTTGTCCCCTGGTCCCAGGTCTGCATGGGCGTGGCGGATTCGATGTCGAAGAACTCCAGGTATCTCGCAAAGAGAGCCGCAGGCATGTCGAACACGTTTGTCGCCATCAGGAAATTGACGAACATGGGTTTCAGGATCTTGTACCTGAAATCGCCCGAAAAACCTGCCAGATTGAGGATCGTTCCCATACTGACGTAGTTGAACGGATTGAGCGAGTTGATGAGCTTTGACCGGGAACGACTCATCCAGCCGAACCAGTGCAGACGCCTGAGGATCCTTTGAAATTTTGCGATCTCGTGCTTTAGCTGATCTCTGATGTCGGAGTCGAAGTCGTGGGCATATAAGTGGCCACGGTACTTCACACTGTAGTTGAATCTGGTGTCGATGAGTTCGATGCCGAACTTCTCCAGCAACAACAGGATGTGCCGATATACGGAAGGGATACAGGCGGTGACAGAAATGTCGAAGGGGATGGAGCCGCCGCTGTCCTGTGGCATGTCCGCCGTGACGGCATTCCCGCCGACCCGGTCCTGAGCCTCGAACAGCCGAAAGTCAAATCGATCAGGGTGACGGTGCAGTGCCCACGCCGCCCCTAGCCCGGATATGCCCCCGCCTACGATGGCTATGCGTCTGGGCACTGTCCCGTTTCTCCATCCGTACCGTGTCGCCGCTCCATGGGCCCCTGGCTAGCCCGCCGTCACACGGGGCAGCGCGAGAACGGAGGGGACGCGCGAGGGCGGCCGGAGAACTCGATCGGGCGAGCGCCCGACCCTGAGCGAAGAGGTCACTTCGCGGTCGATGGCCCGGAGGGGCTCGGTAAGTTCCTCGACCAAGTGTTAGGGCCCCTCGACGTCATGTCCGGCGCCATGGCCCTCGGGCGCGGGATCCATCGGTCGCGGTCAGCTCCGGACTGTCCGAGTTCGCTTCGGAGACCATGAACTCGTCGACGGAGGGCGAGCGACCGGCCAACAGCCGGATTCACCCTCCCGCCACCTCAGGCCACAAGCCGGCGCTATCCCGACAGATGGCGGGATGCAGCCTCATCCATCCGCTCGCGGAGTGGAACGCCTGTCTCCAGGCGCAGTTCCGGATAGAACTGGCGGCAATAACGGCGGTACTTCCCGATGGGGCCATCGGTCCGGCACAGCCGCGGCGGGGACTGATACCGTTTTCTTTCCCAGATGACCACATCCTGGGCGACATACCGCATTTCCTCCCGCAAGAGAATGCGGTTCATGAGCCTGTGGCGCAGCCGCATCGGCAGGAAACCCAGCCCTACGACGAATCGCCCCGGCTTGCGGATCTCGTGTGTCTGGCTGACCAGCACGACCTCGACGAGCGTGCCGTCGATCGGCGTCGCGAGCACCCACAGTCTCGCGTCCATGCCGATTGTCTGTTCGTGGAACTCGACGAAGGAATAGCCCAGTCCGTGGACATGCGTGACGGACGTGACATCGGACACGATGTCCTTCACACCGGCGATTCTCCGGACGTTCGAGAAGTTGAAGCAACTCTTCAGGTACGCCCCTTCGATCGATATCGAACCGGCTGGACACACGTCGTCATAGCCGTGCGTGTAGCCCAGGTGTTCCAGGTCCACGGAGTTCTCCGTCGTTTCCTGCGGGTGGCCCCGGAAGCGGAATGCGTGCGATCGCAGCCCGGACCATTCCGCACCGGCGGGAGGCTCAGGCGGAAGCTCCCACTGCGGCGCCCGCCCGCCCGCTCCCCACCAGGCGAAGACCATGCCGAGGATTTCTCTGGTCTCGTAGAGCTTCAGTCTCGCGGCCTTGGGAGCCGGGGCGTTGGGGGTAGCGACACATTGGCCGGTCGTGTCGAACCGGAACCCGTGAAATGGACAGACGAGGCAACCGTCCCGCACAACGCCGCCGACCGTGGGTCCCATGTGCGAGCCCAGGTGCGGGCAGAACGCGCCCGCGACGCAGATGCGGCCGTCGTCGTCGCACCAGGCGACGATTTCTTCACCCAGCCAGGTCCTCTCGACCAGTTTCTCCCGGGCGAGAGACTTGCGGGTGGCCACGAAATACCACCCTTCGGGGAACGGCTGGAGTCCCTCCAGAGGACCCAATCCGCGGGCGTTCATACGTTCGGTCATGTGTCTGAATCCCGCCTCTCTTCCCGCGCCGGGAGGAGAGCAAGTCCAATGTCACGGCCCTAGCACGGGCCTCGATTCCCGGGCGGCCGAGGCACTGGTCGTCCTGCGTTTCCGGACTACCTGGGGACTATTCGTCGCCCTCCAGTTCCGCCAACACCTCCAGCACCTCCTGGTGGATGAACTCCTCGTGCGCACTCCGCACCGGGATCTCGGCCGCCCTCGACAACAACTCCTTGGCACGGTCCTGACCGCCCTCGCGATCGAGCTC
Organism: Gemmatimonadota bacterium; assembly: GCA_028875075.1. Classification (GTDB taxonomy): domain Bacteria; phylum Gemmatimonadota; class Gemmatimonadetes; order Longimicrobiales; family Gaopeijiaceae; genus UBA2988. The sequence goes on from JAPPGF010000009.1 coordinate 185,942, forward strand.
GGGCAGTCTCCTTGCGTACTCCAACAGCGCGATCCTCGAATCCGGTGCCAGTTCGAGTGCCCGCTCGTAATGGGTCACGGCGTTGTCCCGGTTGCCCCCGTACATCCACCGGGCGACGCGCCCGGCACTAGCGATATCGGCGTGCCAGCCTCCGAGGCCCACGTACGCCTCAGCGAATTCGGGGTCGGCGGCGAGCGTAGCGTAGAGCAGACCACGGACCTTGCCCGCGAGGCCTTGGCGAAGCGCCGTCAGCGTACCGACGCTCTGCGCGTATCGGCCAACAGCGTGGGCCGACTGGTAATGTGCTTCGGGATTGGCGGAATCGGCTTGCACGGCAGCCTCTCCGAGCTCCATGGCACGCTCGAAGAACTCGGTCCGCTCATCCTCGACCGCCAGATGGTGGCCATAAACCGCGAGCGACTGCGCGGCCAGAGCGTAGCCTCCGGAGGTTTCGAGCGCTTCCGCGAGATCCGCCGCCTCCAGAAAACGGCCTTCCTCGAAAGCGGTCCTGGCGTCCTCGATTGACTGTGCACGCGCTTCGGCGGCCAGCAACGCCAAGCCACCGATCGTGGCCAGTCGTACGCGTCCCGCGAGCGTCATCTTGGCTCCTCCCCCGGTTCACGCCACTGCGAGGGACCCTGCAGGCGGCTGCAGACACCCGGACCCGGTTCCGGCCCGACTCGCCGGCGCCGCAGGAACGCCAACTTCGCTTCGCGCGTGCCATCATTCAATTCCACTCGTGATGGACCGCACGATCTCGCGCCCCAAACTTCGCGCCGGGAATCCATCTCCGCCAGACAGGCGGTCGGCGGCGCGCCGGGCGAGGCGGGGTTCGGGCGGAAAGCGACCGGACGCCCGGACCGCAACGCCGACTAGGCAGCCCTCACGGCCAGGCAGCGGGGACGATTTTTTCAGGCCCGAAGGGGTTTGCGGGCCAAGAAACAATAGAGCGGCGTGAAGATGCCCGTCTTGCCGCCCGCGACGTAAGCCTCCGCGGTTCGAT
>JAPPGF010000022.1 GCA_028875075.1 Gemmatimonadota bacterium
CGACGAGGGACAACTCAGGGAGGCGCTGGAGAGCCGCCGCAGGGTTCAGGTCTGAAAATCCCGATCAGCGGGAATCAAACGGCGGGAACCGGACCAGAGGAACCCGTAAGTAGCACGGGCAAAAACAGATACGAATCTGATGCAGTCCGCTGGTAGCCCAGGAACATGTGGATGATCGAGCTGCCTACGAAGACGAGCACCGCGGCGACGAGAATCGGAAGCCAAAGCGCGAGGATCTGGACCATTCAGCTCTCCGGGAGTTGTCCGTAGACGAAGCGACGGCGCAAGCTAGCCTGCACCCGCACGCACGAGAAACCCGTGGTCACTCCCCTTCCCCCTGCATCTGTGCCGTGCCAGGAAGCCTGGAAGGAACCAGCATAAGGTGGGCCGTGATTCCGCCCGACCGGGTTGCCACTGCAATCTCGAGGATGAACGCCGCTCCGGTTACGCGTCAACGGCTGGTGAGGCGCATCACGGCGGGGAATCTTCTAGAAGAAACAGGACGGCACGATCCTCGCTTCCCGCCCTTGGGCCGCGACGGCACGCTCCGGTCCGGCTGGGCGCGCGCGCCGTCGGCTGGATCGAATCGGAGGTTGATCAGTGGATTCGAGACCAGATCGCGGCTAGCCGTGAAGGCTCGGCGTGACCTCAAACGTAAATCATGCAAATGGTTCGTAGTCAGAGAGGACAGGAGCCATCGACAACCGTCATCCGGCAAGCTTCCGCACAAGGACAGACCTCGGACAGGCGCTCGGCCAAACGGCTCAGAGGCACCAAGAACACGGGCCAAGCCACGAGCCGAAGGCCGGGCAATGTTGTAGGCGGTAGTTCCCCGACCGGTGATGAAACAGCGCTGCTCGGCATGCTCGAGGAGCCTCGGTTGCAACCTGCCGGGGAACGCGGTGGGCCGGTTTATACCGTATTCACCGGCCGGTCGTTGATCGACATGGTGCGAAAGCCCCCGCGCACCGCCAAGGAGTTTGCGGAGGTTAACGGCACGGGCGCGGTCAAGCTGAAGGACTTCTGGGAACCGCCTCTTGCCGCCACCGCAGACACTTCCCCGGACGGCGGCTGATCTGTTGCATGGGAGCTCCGGACTGCGGCCTCCAGCCCAGCCGGCAGGTCTCCTTGAGACCACGGAGTTCGCTAACTCAGCCCGAGCCGAGTGTCCTCGTTCAGCGAACCCCTTCTTCGAGGAGCTCGAACGAGAAGACGCCTCTGTGCTCCTGCCCGAACTCATCCTCGGTTGTCACAACCACACTATGGAGCCCAGGGCCGAGGGAATCCGGCAAGTCGAATTCCCAGATGTGCAATGAGGGTTCCGGCGGGGCGAAGGCGTTTTCGGTGCCAGCGAATCGCTCGAAAGCGCGTTCCATGAACGGGTCGGTTCGCACCACGTAGCGCATCGGGGTCGGCGGTCCGCCGTCAAGCGAGATGCGTACGGTGTCGCGTGGGCCCCCGTCGAAGAGATTGACGACCACCTTGGTACCCGGTTGTAGCGACCCTCGATTGATACCGCCATCGGCGGGAGCAGCGAGCGCTGGATCCAAAACCACACGCAGCCGATGTGGTGCATCGCTCCCGAAGGGAAACGGAATGAACTCCGGGACCAACGTCACGTCGTTGAACTTCAACAGATAGAAACCGTTGGGGTTGCCGTCCGGCATCATTGCGTCGGCAACGCCGCGCAAGTCTCTCTGGCCTCTGGTCCATCCACTCCCGCGCGCTTCGGCCAGAGTATGTGCGATCCACGGCTGGCCGGACCAGCCGTGCGTGTGGTTGATCTCGACCTTCCAGCTATTGCTGGTGTCGTGTCCGGCGAGGCCGTATACGTTCTCGAACGGACGCAGCAGCTCGAGCAGTTGATCGAAGTTGTCGGTATCAGGGCCTGTCACGTCGTGGGCGTGATCGCCGTCGGGCGCTTCGGTGATCAGTGGAATGTGGGTGGCGATCACGATGAGCCTGTCCCTGGGCACATGGGCGAGATCCTGCTCCAGCCAGAGCATCTGATCGTCGGAGATGAATCCTCGGTAGACCTGACTACCGGAGTCCCGCTCCCCTGCGCCAAAGTACTCAACGTTGTTCAGAGCAACGACGTGTACGTTTCCATAGTTGAAGGAGTAGTAGGTCGGGCCGAAGTGCTTCTTGTAGGTTTCGTTGGCGTGGTGCGCGTCCGGTGACTCGAAATTGACGTCGTGGTTTCCTGGCAGAGTCCACTGCGGTATTCCGATCAGGCCGATCATTTCCTTGTGGCGATCGTAGAGGTCGAGGTTGTCGAAAACGACATCTCCCACCGTTAGCGTAAACTCTGCCTCATACGGATTCCCGAGCAGCGTGTTCACGAGGTCCTCGCGCAACATGTCTTCGTCGACATCCGTGCGAGCCTGTGTATCTGCAAAGGCGTGAGCCTTGAACCGGATCTCCCGCGAGCTGAGTCGATGAAGGGGAAAATCGATGCGATCGGGAAGCGGGCCCGTGGGCTCTATGGTCGGCCACAGCCATTCGACGGACGTCCCGGCAATCGCCGTGGGAGTGCCGTCGGGATAGTGGAGGTAGAAGAACGACGGCAGGTTGTGCTCGTCGACCGGCACCACATATCCAGCTGGCTGGGACACGAAGAGTATCTGACCTGGAGCCAGGCCGATTTCGTACACGCCTTCCGAGTTCGTCAGAACCACGTCACAGCCGTTGCTGACGCTGACCCCGGCCACCCCAGGCTCTCCAGGGCCGTACTCTCCGTCCTGATTGACGTCATCGAATACTCTGCCTGAGGCGGTGCCGGCACCCTCCGCGAGCCCACCACACTGTGCATGAACGCCCGGCGTGATCAGAAACGAGATCAGCAGGCCGACGAGAGGTGATGCAACAAGGGCATGTGGTTTCATCGGAATCCTTCGAACCGTTGGAGTGGCTGCGGCCAGATCCAATTATGTTCGCCGACTCGGTGAGTAGCAAGAAAGACGAGATCGCACGCTTCTTACAGCATTCCGGTGCCCAGCGGCCGGCCTCTCCACCTGTTCTAGAACCGCACGTTGACCAGCGGGACCTTCCAGATCAATCCGTCCTGTCCCTTCCCCCTCGCGGTAGGTTCCTGCGCCGGGGACGGCAGCGGAGCGGAGAGAGACCACCCGCCCCGAGCCCGGTTCAGCAGCGCGCCGGGCGCGGGAAACGAGGCGGCAGCCTGGGCGCCGTCCGCGGGATCTCCTTCCCCGCCGTCGCCGTCCGTCAGCGCCACCCCGAGGAGCAGACCCGCGATGCTGCTCGCTAGGATGGTTGCCATCGCGGTGTCATCGTCGTCCGGCTGGGTGATCAGCACGAGCCCGGTGCCGCCCATCCCGCCCATCAGGCCGCCGATGCTGATCAGCCGCGCCCTCGACCGGCTGAGCGGCAACTGGCTCCCGGCGATCGCTCCGCCCACGAGACCCGCGTTCCCGGCGGCCATCATCGTGGCCCAGACCGTGTTCTCGTCCACGTCCATGAGGCTCGCCGACGCGAGTCCGAACCACGCTCCCCAAAGGCTCCCCAGCATGGCCGAGGTCGAGGTCCCCGGCGTGACCTCGCGCCGGGCCGCCAGGAGTCCGCCCGCGATTCCGAGCGCGCCGCCGGCGATCGCGGCAGCCATGGTGGCTTCGAGGGTCTGGTCGTCGTGGATCAGGATGTCGCCTTCGATCAGCCGCTCTCCGCCTCCGAGGTCCAGGGCGTTGGCCCAGCCCAGCCCCTGCAGCGTGCCCCACGTTCCGCCCCACGTGATCGCCCGAGCCTGACCCAGCGACACCGGCCGCGAGTTCGCCAGCGCGGTCCCAGCAAGGAATCCCGCAGGCCCCCCCACCAACAGTCCGAGCCCATACGCCTCCGGACCCTCCGATCCCAGGGCCGTGGGCACCGCCATCCCCATCCAGATGCCGTACAGCGCCGACCACACCCTCAGTTCGGTCTCGCCCCCGCCCCGCGAGCTTGCCGCCACGGCGGCGTCCAGGCGGGCCAGGGCGGTCTCGGCGGCGGGGGTGCCCGGGAAGCGGTCGGCTATGTGCCGGTAGAGCGCTTGGGCGATGTCGCCCTCTCCACGGCCCTCGAAGTCGGAAGCGGTCGCGAGCAGGACGGCTGCCGAGTCGGCCGGGCTCGGGGCCTGGGCAGAGGCGGGCTCGGGTGCAGTCGCTGCACCGGCCAGCAAGCCGACGAAGAGGGCCGTGCGGACGCAAACGGCACGCACCGGGACAAGGGTGGGCATTTCCAACACTACCCTCGTCTACAGCGGTCCGCGAGTCGGGCCCGCCGCGGGAGAATTCGGCCGGCCGGCGCGCGGGCGCTCACGGAGACGTGGATGGCCAAGGCGGTGAGCGCGTGCCTCCGCGTGCCCGACGCGTTTTCCGCAGAAAGAGAGCCTCGCCCGGGCCACGGCGCCCCCGTGGCAGGCCCGGCTCGCCTGAGGCTATCTTCTCCGTTCGGGCGGCGCCCCCCTTCCCTGCCGCTCCGTGGAGCGAGTCGGAGGGCTCGGGCGAGGGGCCGCGGCCGCCCGCTCCCTTGGCCGACCGCCGGGTCGCTGGCGGCCCGGATCACTCCAGGAGGCCCCCGATGCCCGTGAAGGCGCAGAACTTCCGGAACCATGCGCGCTACGTGCCCGTCTACCACTACGTCGTCTACCCCATCCTCCTGCTGAACTTCGGCTGGGCGGCATGGAGCCTCCGCGACGTCTCCTTCCCGGCGGTCCTCGACGTGCTCGTGGCCGCCGCCCTGCTCCTTCTGACCTACTACGTGCGGAGTTTCGCGCTGAAGGCGCAGGACCGGGTGATCCGCCTGGAGATGCGCCTCCGCATGAGGGAACTGCTGCCCGAGGAGCTGCAGGGCCGGATCGGCGAGTTCACGCCGATGCAGATGGTGGGCCTCCGCTTCGCCGGCGACGCCGAGCTGGCGGCCCTCGCCCGGAGGGTGCTGGACGAGAAGATCACCCGGGCGAAGCCCATCAAGCGGCTGATCACCGACTGGCAGGGGGACCACTACCGCGTCTAGAAGGCGGGCCCTGCCCCGAGCGCAGAGTGGAGCGGCCGAGCTTCCTCCCGCTCCTGTTCCGTCACCGGAGATCTCCAGCGCCCGACCGCACAGCGGCACCCGATGCTCCCGCGCCGTCTTCATCCGGCTTGCTGGTATCGTCGCCGCGCCCGCATCTTGATCCGTCTCGCTCCACACCGCCATGAACTCGAACGCCAGCGCGTCCGCCTTGGCCGATTCGGACGTCCGCACCTTCTCGATGAAAGCCAACCGATTCACCCACTTGGCCGTAGCCGTCAGGCTCGCCATGACCGCGAGCCTCGCCCTCCTCGCCGCCGACGCCAGCGCGCAGTCGTTCGATGACGCCAGAGCCGCCTACGGCGAAGGCCGTTTCCTTGACGCCGCGGAGCACGGCGAGGCGCTCGGGACCTCCGAAGGCTACGCCCTGGCGGCGCGATCGCTGTCGATATACGCCCACTACGTGGCGACCGACGGGGAACGGAAGGAGATCATCGACCGCGCGATTCGGGTGGCCGAGGAGGCGCTGCGTGCCGACTCGGCCAACCCCGAAGGCCTTTACCAGGCCGCCCACGCCTACGGCCGGTTTGCTCAACACAACGGCAAGATGACCGTCCTTCGCAAGGGCACGATGGGGAAGATCCGCGACTTGCTGGAGGCCGCGATCGCCCTGGACCCGGGCTTCGCCGACGCGGTTCTGGCCCTGGGCGGCTGGCACGCCGACGTCCACGACGCCGGACGGGTGGCCCGGTGGATGTACGGGGGCAATCGCGAGAGGGCCGCCGAACTATTCGAGCGCGCCCTGGAAATGATGCCGAATTCGAGAGTCGCGCTGTACGAGTACGCCGTGAGACTTCCGGACCTCGACAAGGACGGGGGCAGTGAACGGGCGGGGCAGCTTCTGGCGAGGGCGGCGGAACTGCGTGTAGCCGACGTCTACGACGGGTTCATCCAGGAGCTGGTACTGGCGGAACTGGCGGCACGCGAGGGGCGGTAGCAGGATCAGCTTACCGCCCACGGCCCGTCGGTGAGCCCCGGGATCCTGGCGATGTCGACTGCGACCACCCTGCACCTCCTCTCCGAGATAAAGAGATAGCGTCACTACCCGTATTCGTGAAGTTCTTGCCCCTCTTGGATTTCGACGGACTTGCCGCCAAGGGCCGGGGACGAGGCTAGCGCTGGGCACTGGGTGCCTGCTAGCGTCAATGCGTCAAGAGTATCAAGGAGGTCAGTCGTGGACCTGCAATGCACGGCGGTGTTCCGGAAGGTTCCTGAAGGCTACATCGCCTTCATCGAGGAGTTTCCCAGTGCCAACACCCAAGGTGCATCCCTCGAAGAAGCTCGGACGAACCTTCGCGAAGCCGTCGCCTTGGTGATCGAAGCCAACCGGGAAATGGCCCGCGAGGACGCGAGCGCCGGGGCAATCATCAGAGAGCCGATCACTGTCACGGCGTGAAGGGCCGGGACTTGCCGCGGCACTTGGCACAACCCGGGTGCGCCTTCCTGCGTAGGGCGGGAACCACTCCCTCTACATCAACCGGCTGGCCAAGAAGGTTTCAACCATTCCCGGGTACAACGAGATCAACCAGAACCTCGCCAGAAAGATCTGCAAGGACCTCCAAGTGCCCTGGCCACCAGACAGCCAAGATGCCGAAGCGGCTGCCGCCGCTGTCGTGGACCGGGCGCACGTCGCACACGCGTCAGGATCGTACCGATCGGCGGCGGGGACCGTGTCACCGCGCAGCTTGCGAAGCATCGCCAAGCCCGGCTCGACGGCCCGGCCACTCATCTTCGCTGACCGGCCTCGACGACCGCGGAACTAGATGTCCGAACACCGGTAGGGCGCCTCAAGGGTTGCGCCTCCATTGGCTGTCATGATTTCACGCGACCTACCCCCTGAGTCGGTCATGCGCGAGGCGTTCCTCGGGCGTGACACCCTATTCGAGGGCGTGTTCGTCGCCGGTGTGCACACGACAGGCATCTTCTGCCGCCCCACGTGCCCGGCCAAGAAGCCCCGTCCCGAGAACGTGTCCTTCTTCGGCAGCCCCCGCGAGGCGCTGCTGGCAGGCTATCGAGCCTGCAGACGCTGCCGGCCACTGGATCCGGCCGGGGGCCCACCACAGTGGCTGGCGCCCCTGCTCGAGGCCGTCGAAGAAGATCCAGCCGGGCGCTGGACCGACCAGGACATTCGCTCGCGAGGCCTCAGCCCCGAGCGCGTGCGCCGTTGGTTCAAGAACAACCACGGCATGACGTTCCAGGCGTATCACCGGGCGAGGCGGCTCGGCTCGGCGCTCGGGCAGGTCCAGTTGGGCTCCAGCGGGGGGCGGGCGGCTCTCGAGGCGGGCTACGACTCCTTGTCGGGGAGCCAGAAGGCCTTTCGGCGGTATTTCGGCACGCCGCCCACCGATCTGGAAGGTGCGAGCGTCATCAAGGTGAGCCGGTTGGCCACGGCGCTAGGGCTCATGCTGGTCGGCGCGACCGACGACAAGCTCATCCTCCTCGAGTTCGTGGACCGGCGAATGCTACCGACTCAGATCAAGCGCATTCGGGACCGCCTCGGTGCCGTCTTCGTGCCGGACCGCAACGCGCTCACGACCGAGGTCGACCAGCAACTGCACGCCTATTTCCGGGGAAGGCTCCGGGACTTCGACCTGCCCCTGGAGACGCCCGGCACGGACTTCCAGCGCGAAGTCTGGGATGCGCTGCGCACGATCCCCTACGGCGAGACCCGGAGCTACTCAGAGCTTGCCCGCCAGGTGGGGAGGCCCCATGCGGTGCGCGCCGTCGGGCGGGCCAACGGCTTCAACGCTGTGGCCATCGTCGTTCCGTGTCACCGGGTCATTGGCGCCGACGGCAGGCTGGTGGGCTACGGCGGCGGCGTGTGGCGAAAACAACGGCTCCTGGACCTGGAGCGCGACGACTCGGCGAGCGGGGAGCCAACGGCATGAGCGCCCCCGCTGCCTCGCTGGCAACCCGTAACAATGGTAGGGACACTCCCACTACTGTTTCCGGGCAACGCGGGCTCAACTCTCAACAGCTCTCAGCGGTTCCCAGACGCATAAGGATTACTCTCGCTAGGACGAGAGCCCACGGTTCGGACCAGTCTTCGGGTGTCTGCTCCAGCTCTTGGAGCGCCCAATCGCCCATCTGGCCCATCGTCCAGCCTTCGAAGCAGGGCTCGTAAGCTTCGTTCAGCCTCCCCGGCCCCGCCCCCACCCTCGGCGTACCGAGCGCAATGCGCTCGCCGAACCTCAGGCCATCAACAAAGCCCATCCCCCAGCTACCGACCGTCGCCACAATGCCTTGCCGCTCCCCCGGGTCCCCCCTGAACAAGCCGACAGCGTCGCCTACGGTCGTCTGAGCGGACAGGGGGGTAGCCCAAAGACCCAAGACCGGGGCGAGCAGCAGCCACGACCGGGCTCCCGGAAGCCGTCGCCCAATTCCCGCCGCGTGAGGTGTCATCGCTCGCCTCCTCCCTTCTACGGTCGGCTTACCCCCGCCGCGCCCGGCCTCATCTCGAGGGCCACGTCCAGGACGGTGGCAGGGTCCGGCTGGTTCACCCGGCGAAAATGCCTGTCAGGGCGGTAGACCGCGAGAACAGCGAGCTGGTAGCAGGCCTTCAACACCTGAAGACTTCGCCAGCCACAGGGGGAGCGGGGCGGCGGCGCTTATGATTGGTAGATTTTCCCATGGGACGGTTAGGCCCAAGTCCGCAACTGTCAAGCGATGGCGCCCGGCGCCGCGGCTTAGGCCGGCGGTGAGAGAGCCGCCCCTCTTCCTATGGCTTCTTCCAAGGGATCGAAGCAGCTTGGTGCGTGCAGCCGGCAGAGGGCTCGCGGCGCTCGCGTGGCGTTGACCTTGCCTCTGCCGTAGCCTAGCGGAGTGTGATTCCAGGTGCGGGTCACAAACGGAAGAGCTGACAAAGCTTGCCGGCAATAATGCTCGGCACCGGCAGCAGTCGTGAGATCTTAGGCCTCACCTGGCCGGCGAAACAACCTGTAGCGTAGGCTCTCTCCATGCGACGGCCGCATTGTTCTCACGCTCTGCTGGGCAGCCTCCTCGCGCCGCTGCTATCTGCAGCACTGCCCGCTTTCGTGGCTGGGCAGGACGCCTCCGTTTCCGCGGAGAACCCTTCCTCCAGCCGAGCTCTCTTCCAGATCCCGGCGGTGCGCGTCGACCGCAGTCCCACCGTGGACGGTCTCTTGGACGAGGAGCTTTGGCAGCAGGCGTTCTTGGTGGACGCCTTCGTTCAACAGGAACCGAGCGAGGGTGCGCCGGCATCCGAGAGAACCGAAGTCCGCGTCATGTACGACGGAAGCACGCTGTATATCGGCTTCACGGCATGGGACTCGTCTCCCTTCGTGGCCACCGAGATGCGCCGAGACGGGGACCGCATCCTGGACGAGGACAACTTCCAGGTCATCCTCGACACGTTCATGGATTCCAGGTCTGCCTACATGTTCGTCGTGAGCCCCCTTGGGGCCATGCTGGATCAACAGGTATTCGAGGAGGGGGTCGGAGGAAGCCGCGGGCCGACCGGAAACCCGAACTTGAATCGCGAGTGGGATGGCGTCTGGCGTGCCTCCGCGCGGACGACGGCGAACGGCTGGACGGCCGAGCTCGCGATTCCGATGATCACGCTTCGCTTCCCGAACACACCCGTCCAATCCTGGGGGATCAACTTTCAGCGGACGACCTCGAGAAAGAACGAAACCGTCTTCTGGGCCCCGATACCCAAGGCTTACGGACTCACCCGAGTGAGCCTCGCCGGGACTCTCACCGGCCTCGAGTCGCTCGACCGGGGGCGCGATCTCCGCCTCAAGCCCTACGCCATCGCCGGTGGCCGGAGCGACAAGAGCGGGAGGGCCACCGATCGCTCGACCTCTCGCGACGCCGGACTCGACCTCAAGTACGGGATCACGGCCGGACTGAACCTCGACTTGACGCTGAATACCGACTTCGCACAAGCGGAGGTGGACGACGAGCAGGCCAACCTGACACGCTTTGCCCTCTTTTTCCCCGAAAAGCGAGACTTCTTCCTCGAGAACGCCGGCCAGTTCACGGTGGCCACGGCGCAGTCCTTCGGCGGCCGGATGGCGGATCTCTTCTTTACACGGCGCATCGGCATATCCGAGACCGGGCAGCCGACGCCCATCCTCGCCGGCCTCAGACTGACGGGGAAGATCGGACGCAACAACATCGCGGTCATGGACATCCAGACCGACGATGCATTCGGCAATCCCGGGGAGAACTTCTTTGTCGCACGCTACAGTCGCGACGTGCTGAGCCGATCGAGGGTGGGAGCGCTCGTCGTGAACAAGCATGCCTCCAGCGGCGGGCATTACAACCGCACGTTCGCTTCGGACCTCGTCTATGTGCCGCACCCGAACCTCACCGTCACGACATTCCTCGCGTCGACTTGGACGCGCGGCCTCTCGGGAGACAATCTGGGTTGGAACCTGCGAGCCGCGTGGCTGAGTGAATCGTGGAGGCTCGCATTCGATCACACGGACCTGCAGGACAACTTCAACGCCGAGGTCGGATTCGTTCCGCGGGTCGGGATACGAAGAAGCCAGATTCACATCGAACCCAATCCCAGACCCGGGCGCTACGGCATCCGGGTGATGGAACCGATGTGGATCGCAATCTACACGACCGATCAAACCGGCCGCTTGGTCAGCCGGCACCTCCACTACATGTACGCGTTTCGCTTCGAGAATGGCGCGTATCTCAATTTCTGGCACAACCGGTATTTCGAGCGGCTCGATGATCCCTTCAGGGTGGCTCCCGACGTGGTCATCTCATCCGGTGACTACAATTTCCACGACTGGCGGGTTTCGTTCGACAGCAGCCCGTCACGGCGCGTGAACTTCGGGTTCGCTTGGGAGCCTCAGACCTTCTACGACGGGGACCGCACCGACATCACGCTGAACACCGGGGTCCGTGTGACCCCGCAGCTCGCGCTGGTGGGACGTTACACGAAAAGCGACGTGGACCTTCCCGTCGGCTCATTCCAGGCGGATGTGGGGTCGCTCCAGGTCGACTACGCCCCATCCCCCAACATGTCGTTCCGCTCCATCACCCAGTACAACTCGCTGAGCGAGCAGTGGAGCACGAGCGCGCGCTTTCGCTACATCTACCGGCCCGGGAGCGACATCTACGTCGTCTACGACGAAGTGAGACGGACTCCAACTGGCGTCGCCAACCAGAGCGAGTCCCGGAATCGTCAGTTGTTGATCAAGATGACGTACCTCTTCTCGTTCTAGGCGCGGGCCCTTCCGCTGCTCTGGGCTGTCGTCCAGGGACTTACGGGATGCCGGTCCTCCAGTCCCCGGTTGTCGCTGAGGATCGTTGCGTTCCGCTCTCCCCCCGTTTCCGCCCGCCGACGACAGCCAGACGTTGCAGCCGCATGCGATGGCCCGCCGCCTCTCTTCGTTAGTTCAGGAAGGCGTAGTTTACCTCTATCGTGAACACGTCATCCGGAAATACGTCGAACGTGTCACCGACCTGCTGGGACAGGGGCGTGTCGTACGCTGCGGCTGAAAGTCGCTCAGGCCAAGCACGCCCCGGGGCAGATCCCTCAACCCTAGCCTGTCACGCTACTCTGTGCCGCGTGGGAGCGTCGTTACCGGGCCTACTTCTTCTCTCCGTCGGGCGCCGTCAACTCGGTCCCGGGCTTCGGATGCGGATCGAAGTTGATGAAGGCAATTTCGATCATCTCCTCGGGGAATGGCGCATCGCCGGCCGGGTAGCCGTTCCGTTGCAGGATGTAGGCGATGGCCGTACGGGACTGTTCGGAGGTCAGCGATCCCCCCTTGCCGTAGGGCATGCTCATAGAGACGAATTCGTAAAGCCTCCATATCGACTGCCCACCCCAAACGTTTACAAACTGAGGGCCCCAGAGAGGATTAGCGGGGCCATGACAGTTGGAGCAGATGCTCTTGAACACCTCGGCGCCCTGCTCAGCCTGCTCCACGGTGTAGACGCCCGAGAGCGTGGAACGAATCTCCGGTAATTGCGCCGCAGCCGGAGTCAGCCAGCCGAACGAGAAGACGGCGCTCCAGGCAAGGACCGTGCGTCGCCCGTCGCAGATCCTTCCCATCTGGCCTCTCACCTTCGGCTGGACAGATGCGGGCCGCAAAGACAGCGGGCTCATCCGAGCGCCAAGAACTGACCGCACGATGGTAGGTAGCGCCACACGCGTGAGGCCAGCGCGAAACAAGAAGGTCACCACCCGTATCGTCCTCCGGTCAGGACACGGGCCCCGTGAGCTCCGAGAGGGCGACGACGTTCCCCCTGGAAGCCCACCGCGCCAGCGTCGTCTGCTCGTCTTCGAGGCCCAGGCCCCAGGTCGCATCGCGGACCGCGGTGACCCGGTAGCCCCGCTCCTGCATCCCATCCACGGCCTGCGTGACGCACACGTCCCGGGCCACGCCGATGACCACGAGCTCCATGGCGCCGCCCAGCTCCGATCGGAGCGTGGAGAGGAAAGCCTCGGTCGCCCCGTTACCCCGGAACACGTCGAACCGGTTCTTCTGGATGAAGACCGGGCGCCGGGAGAGGAGCGCCTCGCGCGCAACGCCGGCGGCGTCGGCCGCTGTCGCTCCGAGCGGGAGGATCAACGGGTCGTCCGGTCGGACGGCCGCGATGAGTTCGGCTCCCGAGCGCTCCGCCGGATCGTCGGAACGCCCCATGCAGTGGGGTGGATAGGTGCCCGCGTCCGGGTCCGGCGCTTCGGGCTCGATCTCCTCGTCGTCGAGCCCATGCCAGTCTCCCGTATAGACGACGACAGCGCAGTGGTCCTTCATCCACACCACCGCGCTCCTCAGCGTTTCCACGATCGAGGCAGCGCCAGGGTCGGAATCGTCGCCCAGGTCCCGCACATACAGGCGCCCGTCCGGCTCCACGAAGTCCCGCTGGACATCCACGACCCATCCGATCCGGGTCCCGCGACCGGGGTCCGGGCTCACGAGACAATCTCCATCCGTGGGTTGGGGCGGTACCACCGGCCGGTCTTCGCCACGGGCCTGCCCCCGACCATGACCACGTCGGCGGTGAAGTCGTAGCTGCCCCGGACCAGGGCCGAGCCCACGCCGTAGGCGTCCACCGGCACGTTCGCTTCCTTGAAGCGTCGGATCTTCTCCGCGCCGAAGCCGCCCGACACCACGATCTTCACGTGTCGGAATCCCTCGCGGTCGAGAGCTTCCCGTACCTTCTCCACCAGCCTCGGGTGCACGCCGCGAGGGTCGAAGTCTCCCATCTCGCCCCGAAGGGACGTATCCACCATGTCTTCGGCGGTATCGAGGCGCACCGCCCAGAGCCGCTCGCCCAGGGCACGCGCCACGGCCAGGGACGTTCGAACGCAGTCGTTCTCGAAGTCGACGAGCGAGATGATGTTCACGTCCTCGGACATGTGTCGCACGAGGGCCTCGGTGGCCTTCACGGTATCCCCCCCGTAGGCGGCGATGAGCGCGTGAGGCACCGTCCCGGCGCCCTCGCTGCCCCACCAGGAAGCCTGCGCGTCGGTGGAGACGCCGATCGCGCCGGCCACGTGGGCCGCCCACCCATCGCCTGTCTGCACCATCCAGTGGTCGTGGCGCGCGGGAAAGAACAAGACAGGCTGCGGCCACGCGGCCTCGACCACCTCGCGGGTACGCGTCGCGATCTTGGTGCGCCGGGCCAGCACGCCCACGTAGAGGGTCTCGAGGTGGGCAAAGGCCGCATAGGGCCCGCGGATCAACATGACCGTCTCCCACGGCTCCACACGGTCGCCGTCCCTCAGAGCCGACACTTCAAGATCGGAGAAAGCGTATCCGTCGGTCAGGCAGAGCTTCAGGATGGCGACGGCTTCGTCGGTGCCGGCAACCCACGCCCGGTGCTTCTGGAACACCTGCATCGTAACCACCGGATCGTGGCCGTCCGCGATCAGGAGGTCTCGGGTTCGCACGAAGTACTTGTCCGAGTAGTAGCCCGCCTTCATCCTCTCCACCGGGAACTGGAAGATCCCGGGATCGAGCCGGTCCCCGTCGCGAAGGGGATCCGGAGGACCCGCCGGGACGCTGCTCACCATGCCTCCCCACTCCCCGACTCCCCGCCGGTCCAGGTCGCCAGCAGACCGTCGGTCGCCACGCACGCGGGGAAGAAGGAGATCCCCAGCCGCGTGCTGGGCCGGCCGGTCGCTACGGTGTCGAGACTCGGGATGGCCATGGGGCACTCCTCTATTGCCGGCCAGTAATTGTGAATCTTAAAAGACGCGCGAATCGTTCCCGTCGTTGCCAACACTACAATATCCCTCGCGTGCCATACACAGTTTGACCCAATAGGAGTCGAGGTCGTTCATCTGCGGGTACCATGAGGAGACGGAGGTAGTGCGAAAGGACGAAGACCTGGATTCACCGGAGCCGGAAGACGAGTTCGATCCAGCGGGTCCCGACGAAGACGAGGAAGGCGGCGCCGAGGATAGACTCGGCATCTGCTCTCTGGGGTTGAGGCCGCCGAGCTCGGAACACGTGGTGGACCGACTGGCTGACCGACTCGGCACGTCCTTCGGCTCCACCCGGCCCGAGGCGGGAAGCAAAGGCGCGCCCCGCCCTGACGGGTACATGGGCCAGAACCATCTGGCGGGATGCCCGATCAGGAAAGCAGCCGACTTCGCTTCTTCGGATCGTATGTGAAGGATCATCTATCACAACGGACTACTATGCGTCACCGCCGCCGGTCGGCACCGCCGGGGTCGCCTGATCACGCAGCCTGGCATCGACCAGCTTGGAAACGAATTCAGCGAAGGGCCGGATGTCCTGCCGGACGCTTGCTGACTCGAGTGCGGCCATGTAGTCGTGGCGCCTCTCGAGCGGGATGATCGTCCAGGGATAACCGCCAGAGGCGAGCATGACATTCATGAGAAAACGCCCCATGCGGCCGTTGCCGTCCATGTAGGGATGGATGTACACGAACGCGAAGTGCCCGAGCACAACGCGCACCGCCGGCTCAACCTCGTTCGCGAGCAACTCGAACAGTACGGGCATGCAGTCGCGCACCGCTTCGCGCGGCGGCGGCACATGCACCGAGCGCCGGATGTGGACCGGACCGACCCGGTAACCGGCAAGGTCCGATGCGCTCACAAGTCCGGCGGTCACACCGGGTCCGAAGAGTTGCCTGTACCACTCCCCGTGATCGTTGCGACTAACGTGACCCGCGTTCGCGCTGTTGAGCACTTTCTCCACGCTGGCCAGCACGCTGACAAAGGCGTCGTAGTAGCCCCGCGCCGCGAGCGCGTTGCGGTTGTCCCGATCCTGCGGACTGCGATCGGGGTTCCACTCGCCACTGCGCACTCTCTCTATGAGTTCACGACTCACACGATAGCCCTCGATGGACAATGAGTGGTACGCATCATTGACGTAGATGTCATGGACTGCCCTGAGGTAGGCACGGGCATCCCGTGGCAATCCAGGCCCGGCAGGAAACACGCTGAGAACCGGATCGCGCATCGTCTGCCACATCAGCCTTATACGGTTGACGTGAGGCGATGGCTCGCGCGTTTGAAGCATGATGCCGGGCGCGTCCTTGAACGGATCGATGGTGCGCACGGTGTAGCCCGCTGTCACCATCGTTTTCACGATGTCACCTGCGATGTGTTCTTGTCCGGCATTTCTGAACGCGCCGGCAAGGCGCCCCGCGATCGTGCTGTGACCGCCTTCGAGCAGTAGCGCGAGAACATCCGATGCATCCTCGATTGTTGCCATCGCGGCACGCACGTCCGTTGACGCGCGCTGGAAGAACTGTTGGGAAACGGCAATCAATGCCGCCGGCACCGAGAACAGTCTTAGGCCATAGCGCTGCACTATCTCCTCCCGGGGAGGCATCGCAGCGCGCATATCAAACAGTGATGTGCCGTGAGGCAGCGGCGTCGGCTTATTGCCGCCTTTGGGTGCCCGCACGAGCAGCTGTGCCGGCACCCCCCGGTTGCCGCCATGCAGCGACAGGGAATGCTCAGGCGAGAGGCACCACTCCTCGCCGAAGCGGTCCGAGAGATAGGCCGCACAGAAATCCCAGAACGAGGCGTACCACGCCGTACTGTCGCCAGGCGTCTCGTCCGGGCGCGACGGGATGTACCATCCCTTCATGACGTTCTTGAGGAACCCGCCCTTGAGAAGCCGCTGACGGTCGGTGCGGCTTAAGTGGTTCGACCGGATCGCCACGACGCCGCGGCGTTCAAGCTCATGCAGAGCTTCAAGCGACTGGGCGAGCTTTTCCTGCGGAGTCGGCACTCCACCTCCTCTTTCGCGCATCGGTTAGGCTATCATGTCGCCCCTTCGTTAGGTTAATTAGTTGTATAGATTTTAGGTGTTCGTGTCGAGTGGCTATTAGGCCTTTGGGTTGTTCATACACGGCATCGGCGCCTGACTGCCGCCTGGTCAACCACCAGGGCTCGGCCGTTACCCGGTTGGTGTCGTCGCGCCTGTCGCAGGCCACGAAGCTCCAGCGATCGGACCCGAAAGGATGGCCGTGGCGACTCCCCTACTCCCTGAAAGGGCTGTGAACCTCCTCTTAAGCGGAGAATACCTGACTGGTCCCTGTCGATTCCCCAAGTGGCGTGACCGCCCGGAGATTCCCGCTTTCTGGCCCGACCTTCCAGCTATATTGGCACTGCGGAGCCAGAAACGGCGCGACGGCAAGGACGGCGGATCGTGCCGTCCTGATTGAACCTTGTAGATTCCCTGCCGTGAATCGGGCCACGGAGACTCTGCCACGAAGACGGACCCCGGATGGTTGAGGCGGAGCGTCCCTGCCCCGCTCCTCTTCCCTTCCCGCCCCCCGGACGGCCTTAGCGCCCATGCCCGCCTCGACTTCCCTCTTCACCTCGGACCGCGAGCGGCGCCTCTGGTTCTGGGCGCTGGCCGTCGTGGTGGCCATCTACTCTACGCTCGGGCTCGCGGGGTCGCTGGCCGAGGTGCTCCGCGCGCGCGACCTGCTGCCTGCCGCGGTGCTCGCCCTCATGGTCCTGACCGTGGCGGCCATCGTCGCGAGCGGACTCAAGAGGCGCCCCGGCCGGCGCGAATTCTGGGTGGTGCTGGGCGTCTTGGCCGTCTACGCGATGGCTGTGCTCAGGATGGGCGGCAGTCCCGAGGAGCGGACGCACCTATTCGAGTACGGCATCGTCGCGGTCCTGATTTACCGGGCGCTCTGCGAGCGTGCGGACAACGGTCGGCGCGTGGGGGTGCCGGCGCTCGTCGCGCTCGCGCTCGCCGTCGTGTTGGGCTGGCTGGACGAGGGCATCCAGGCGCTCCTCCCCAACCGCGACTACGACGTCGAGGACGCCGTCACGAACGCCGTCGCCGCGGTGATCGGGATCGCGGGGAGCGCGCTCGTCGCACGGGCGAACGCCCGTCCGGGGGAGGCGTCGTCGTAATGCACCGGTTTCTCTGAAGGGCGTCGGCACGGCATGCCGTTGCGGGACTTCAAGGCGCTGACCTTCGATATGTATGGAACCCTGATCGACTGGGAGACGGGGATAACGCGCGCGCTGCGACCTCTGACGGACCGGGTCGGCCGCGAGATGTCGCGAGATGAAGTGCTGGAGGAGCACGCGCGGCACGAGTCGTACCAGCAGCAGGCCACGCCCACGAAGCGGTACCGGGACGTCTTGGCGGTCGTGTATCGACGCCTCGCGGAGCAGTGGCGGATCACCGTGGACTGGGATGAGTGCGTCCGGTATGGCGAGTCCGTGCAGGAGTGGCCCGCCTTTCCGGACTCGGCCGAAGCGCTCACGTACCTGAAGGGCCACTATCAGTTGTTCGTGCTCAGCAACGTCGACAACGAGAGCTTCCAGCGGAGCCGCGAAAAGCTCGGCGTGGCCTTCGACGGCGTCTATTCCGCGGAGGACATCGGGAGCTACAAGCCGTGCGAGCGCAACTTCACGTACATGATCGAGCGGATGGCCTCGCTCGGGATCGACAAGTCGGTAATCCTGCACACTGCGGAGAGCATGTACCACGACCACCTGCCAGCCAACAGGGCGGGGCTCCGAAGCTGTCACATCCACCGGAGGTCGCAACGGGACGGCTACGGGGCAACCATGCCCCCGGAGGAGACAGCGCACTGTGAGTTCAGATTCGACTCGATGGCCGAGTTCGTCCAGGCGCATCGTGCCACCCTTTGACGAGCGACGTCGCCCATGACGAGACCCGCCGCGCTGATCCTCGCCGGCCTGCTGGCGCCGACCCCCTCGTTCGCCCAGTCCACGCTGTTCCTGCGCGTGGCTCCGGAGGCAGAGCGGGTGTCCGTCGAACACATCAAGAAGGTGACGATCGGTGGTGGATCAAGCTCCAGCGCGTCGTCCGCATCAGGCCTGGCCCTGTCGGCGAATCTGAGGGTCGGCGCCCAACGGGAGTTGCCAGGGAAGTGGCTGCTGGGCGTCGAAGTGGAAGGCACGCTCTCCGCCCAGCGCGTGATCGAGGGCACGATCCATCCGACTCCGAACGGCAACGTCCACGACGTCTGGCCGGGCAGCTGGGACTACAGCGACCGGTACGGGACGGGCTTCAGCGTCTTGGTCGGCCGACGGTTCGGAAACGGCGGATCGCGCGGCTATGTCTTCGGTGGAGCGCGGCGGATGTGGACCGAGTTCGCCACCGGGGGGGTCAATCCGGCAAACGGGGAGGCCGGCGAAGATCGCGATACATTCGCCAGGACACCCTGGAGCGTGGGCATCGGCGCCCTGCTGCGTCGCGAGTGGCCCATCGACGTGCGGGTCCGCTACTCTTGGTCCTCCCTCGACTGGATCATCTCTCAGGATTCCTTCAGGCTCGACTACCGGTACAACACCGGCGCCCTGTCCGTTTCGGTGGGAGTGGGGTTCTCCTCCTGACGCTCCGGACCCGCCCTCCGCGTGATGGCAGTGCGCGTGGCGGCGTGGCTATCGCCCAACGGGGACGGTCACCCTGTCGGCGAAGCCGGCCGAGCGAGATGCCTCGGAGGCAGAATGGGGATTCCTGCAGGTGCACGCTGCTCTTGAAGGTCCAGCGGACCTCGGCAGCTAGGTCACAGCCGTCAGACGAGCCGGCCTCCATGGCACGAGCCGCTGCTATTCGCTTACGTCTACGGCAAGCTGCTCGACTGCTTCAAGCGTTTCGCGCACGTCATCCCACGTCGTGTTGTGGTTGACGATACACAGCCGCAGGACGAACCGCTTGTTGACCATGGTGGACGACAAGAAGGCCCGCCCGTCCCAGAAAATGCGCGCCAGCACCTTCTGATTCATGTCGGCCAGCGTGTCCTCGTCGAGACCGCCGGGGTTGACGCGGAAGCACACGATCCCGAGGGACTCCGATACCAACTCCAGCTTCTGGCTCTTTCTGGCGTAATCCGCCGACCGAGCGGCCAGTTCGAGTCCGTTCCCGATGGCCGCCCGGAACGCCGCCATCCCGAAGGTTTGGATCGACATCCAGACCTTCAACGCGCGGAAGCCGCGGCTCAGTTGAATGCCGTAGTCCGCCAGGTTGGCGTGTTTCGCGCCCCACACGGAATCCTGCAGAACGTCGTGCTGAATCGAGAAGGCGCGTTCGAGGGTGGCGATGTCGCGAACCAGGACGCAACCGGCCTCGTACGGCTGGAAGAGCCATTTGTGCGGATCGACGTTGATCGAGTCCGCCCGCTCCATTCCCTCAAGCGCTTGGGCCCCGCGCGGCACCAGGACCGCAAAGCCACCGTAGGCCGCGTCGACGTGGAACCACACCCGCTCGGCAGCGCAGACGTCGGCCAGGGCAGGCAGCGGGTCGACCTCGCCACGGCTCGGCGTGCCGGCGTTCCCGCAAACCACTGTCGGCGTGTACCCCGCCGATCGGTCCGCGACGATGGCTTCCGCAACTTGGCCCGCGTCGATCCGGCCTGACCGATCGGTCGGGAGCACCCGAATCAGATCCGGCGAGATGCCCACGATGCGTGCGGCCCGGATCTGCGCGCTGTGGCTCTGATTGCTCATGTAGGCGACCGGGCGCTCCGGATTGCCAGCCGCCTCGCGTGCCGCTACGAACGCGTGAAGCGCCGCCGAAGACCCGCCGCTGGTCATGAGCCCGCCCGCCCCCTCCGGCAGTCCGAACCACCGCCGGAACCAACCGACCACTACCGCTTCGATCTGGCTCGGGCCGCTGGCCGTGAGCCAGGTTGCGGCGTTGACATTGAAGCCGGACGCCATGAAATCGGCCAGTACTCCCGGCCACGTGGGGCAGGTCGGCACGAACCCGAACGATCGCGGATGATCGAGCCTCAGCGTGTTGTTCAGCACATCCCGGGCCGCCCGGTCGATTACGTCTCGTGCCGGCCGGCCGGACTCCGGCGCCTCTTCGTCCAACTGATGAGCGAGAGCTTCCTTGAAGTCGCCCTCCCATGCCCTCTCATCTGGCAGACGCCCACTCCGCTCTATCAGGATATCCGCCACATGATGCGCAAGGTCGCGCATCGTCTCCGGTGCCATTTGCAACATTTCTTGCTCGACTCCCTACTGTGAAACAGCTGGAAATGGTCCCCGAGCGCGCACCTCATCAGCCCGCGCCCCTCTCCCCGCAGCGCATGACCGCGCTGGCTGTGCACCGATGCTACGCAGCGTCCGTTCAGCCCGGCAACCCCGTGAACGGCACAGCTTCCCTCGTCCCCCACACCGAGCCCTTCCCGTGAACGACATTGTCTTCCTCGTGCTGGCCGTCTTCTGGGCCCTAGCGGCCATCGTCTTCGCCATCCTCTACATCCGGCTGCGCTGGGTAGTGCTCCCGGCTAGGGAGCGCGAGGCGCGCAAACACGCGGTGGCGCGCAGCACGGCCGTCACGCGAGGTCAGGCGTTCGAACACCTGGCGCCCTTCATGCAGGACTTCGGCTACAATCCCAGGGACACCCGCTTCCTCGGAAGCCCCATCGATCTTGTCGTATTCGACGGCCTTAGCGAGAGCGATGTGCGGGAGATCGTCTTCTTGGAGGTCAAGACAGGCCAGTCCCAGCTGAGCGCGCGTGAGAGGGCAGTGCAGAAGGCCGTGCAGGAACAGCGGGTTACGTGGCAGGAGCTGCGAGGTCCATGAGGTCGGATGCGAACTTCCGTCCGAGCGAGTGCCGGCCTCGTCGCCGCTTGAGCTTGAGCCCCGCAGTCTCGCGGCCTTTCTCCACCAATCCCGAGCCAGCGAGCGGCTCATGGACTTGCAGTCCGCGATCGCCCGCGCCCCCAACTCCGACGGCATCGGACGCCGGCGCCGCAGGAACACTGCCACTCGACGCTCAAACCAGCCCGGCTACGAGCGCTCAGCGACGAGATCCGCATCGTCGGCCGCGCCGTTTCGGTCGCGAGACGGCTTTAGGGCACACGTTTGCATCCTGGAACTCGACAGCGAGCGATTGGAACCACCCCGAAGTTCGGCCGTCGCCTGGTTGTGACCGCATCCTTGATGTCGAGTCTCATGGTTAATCAGGAAAAGACGATGAATAATCCGGGCCGAAACGATCCCTGCTGGTGCCAATCCGGTAAGAAATACAAGAATTGTCACCTGAACAGAGACCGCCAACCGAAAGATAATCCGTGGCGTGCGGTCGAGGTCAACAAAAAGGCATTCAAGAAGAAGAAATGTTGCGCTCAAGGCGGCATCTTGGGCTCCTGTAGAGGTAACATCATAAGGGCTCACACCGTTTCCCATGGCCCAAATCTTAGCAAGATCTCTAGGAACGGAAAGGTCATTCAATACTGCTTTAGTGAGAACAGCGGTAACCTTGTTGCATCAGAGATCGGAACTAAGAATGCGTCCGTATTCTATGGCTTCTGCATGCAGCATGATCAAGCGCTGTTCTCCTGCATTGAGAATGAGGACTTTGTCGGAAGACCTAACCAATGCCTCGCGGTGGCATATCGGACATTAAGCCGGGAGCTCTACGGAAAGGATGCATCAAGCCACCTAAGGGAGACGTTGCGTGGCACAGACAAAGGGAAATCACTCTTCGAGCAGGTCCTTGTTCAAGAGATGCTCGACGTTGTCGACTGTGGGAACGAAGCGTCTCGGAAGGAGCTGAAAGTCACTCACGACAAACTCACTCAGGCTCTGGCCAACGGTTGCGCGGATGTACTTCGCTCCTTGGTCATGGAGTTTGACGGTGAACTGCCTTTCATGCTTGCAGGGGCTTGGTCTCCCTTAACGGACTTCTTTGAAAATGAACTTCAATCAGGATACGCTGACCAATTGCTGGATCAGATCTTTTTGTCGAGCTTCGCAGGGGCGGGAACCGGCTATCTCTGCATCTCCTGGATGGACGATGAAAGCGCTCCTGCCCAAGTCATTGCTGATCAAATTAGCGGGCTAGCGAAGGACAAACAGGCCGAGGCGTTCCTACAGTATGCCACAAAACACATCGAGAATGTCTTCTATTCGCCTGACTGGTTTGACGCTCTGATCTCTGATCAAAAGAAGCAGTTGAACGTGCTGGCAGCAAGTGGGCTGGATTCTCTCGGCAGTATTCCGGATGCCGCTATCCGTCTTGATCTGGACTTTGCTCTCCCCTGCGCAACGCATGTCTTCTATTCGAACGGCACGTCCGGATAAGCCCGCCCCAAGTACCCCTGCTCAGGAGGATCTGGAGTTGCCCTCTTCCGTGGATACGTCAACGCTTTGGACAGGAGGTGTCCCGATGCCGAAGACCCATCTCGCATATCCGCCGGAGTCCCTACGCGGGGGAAACTCCTTCGGCAGCATTCGCCACTGACAATCCGTGCGCGCCGCATGGAGGATTGCGGTGGAGAGCCCCGCCTCCAACCTGCCGCGACCGGGTATGATGTCAAGATGTGCGTCGGTCATATTGGAGGCTTTCTCTTTTCTGGCAGTCGGTCACATTCCGGAACGTCTTCGGCGAGTTTGGAGAGTTTCTTCAGGGAAATCGGCCGCTGACCGTTCTTCCGCATCTTGTCGGCGGCACGCCACGCGACTACACCTGGACCATTGAAGACTACTCGCATTCGACCACCCTTCGGACGATGCAGAACGATCAGGTGCTGAGGTTCGTAGCGGATTGCGACATGCGTGCCCTGCGTGAGCTTGATCTCGACGTCCCTGCTGTCACTCGTCTTCGCATCATGCCCCTGGGTCGAAGCGGGGTTGAGGTCCAGACCGAACATATACGCGGCCACCACTTCGCCGATGCTCCCGACAAGATGCCCATCGAGCGTGAACTTGCGACCGGGGAACATTCGTTCGAGACCGGCGGACGCGGTGTAAAGATCATCAAGGTAGCAGGCGACCTTTGCCCACTTAGTATCTGCACTCATTCCACCGCCTCCATTTCGCCGAACGCATCGACCTCGTGCCTACTTAGCGCATCCGCCAAGCGATTGGGTCTCGCGGCGATCGCACCTTCCTAGCACTACATGCACACGGGCCGAATCGCCCTTGGCGATGCGTTTTCGATTGCGACAGGCCCATGGAGCTAGTGGATGAGCTATTGCAACCAGGGCTACAATCCACACACGACGAAGTCGTGTTCCAAAGCCTAGACTCGCGACAAACCGATTCGGACGCGTTTGACGCTCTGCTTGACGTTCGTGGGTCGCTGTCGACAAAACACGCGAAAGGGCTCCTGCCACGTCTCGTCAAGGGTACCCCGGGAGAACGCGGAAGACACAGAACTGACGTATCCGCGTCGAGCCCTCGTCGTCGACGCCAGGGATTTCAACGAGGAAACCGACAGGGAATAGCATCAACAACATCCACATCGAACCGAATCATCCGGGAGAACGCGCGCTTTTCCTATTCCGTGTCCTTCTCCAGTTCTTCTTCCCCGCCCGGAGTGCCAGCTAATGCTCTAGAGCTGGAACGGCGAGACAATACGGCCGCGACACGAGAGACGTCAGGGCATTCGTTCTCAACCTGAAAATGTTCATCACGGTGCCCTTGGACCCTCTACACTCTTCTGGAGACCCAGGCGGCTGTGGCGGATCACGCGAAGCCCTCCAGCACACTGGCCACCCCCACCGGGCGGGCGGTAGGCACGCTGCGACGCGAAGCCCGTCGGGTCAGGTCTATCCCAGTGCACCGTCCGCTGACAACCACGCATCCATGACTGCGGAGCCGAAGGCCGTTCAGTACGCTTCGAGGGAGTGGATCACCCGGTCACGAGCTTGCTCGTACGTCGGGCCGGCGCGCTTCGTCGAGCGAGGTTGAGGCCACGGCGGCCGCAGACCCCAGCCCGACCACGACGCTTGGGACGTACGTGGCAGCGCGCCGCGCATCGCGCCGCTTTGGCAAGCGCAATCACCCGGCCGGACTGGACTGCGGCGACTGCTTCGCCCATGCGCTCGCCAAGACGACCGGCGAGCCGCCGTTGTTCAGGGACGAGGATTCCGCGCGAACTGATATCGACTCCGCGTGATCGGGCGGCCGCGGTCCGCCCCGTCGTCACGCTCCAGAGCGATCGCAGTCGCCGCAAAGCAGGAACATGCCCATCGTCACCCAGAGCAACGGCAGCGCGGCGTCCAGGAGTATCCACACGAGGGCGACGGTGTCGCTCCCTATCGCGGTGAAGCCCGGGCTGATCTGGTTGAACCAGTTCCACAGGAACATGATGCCGAGGAACGAGCCGCCGTAGAAGTGCGTGTTGGCGGCCACGATCTCCCGTGTCATGGCGCTCCCGGACCCGGCGCGCTCGGAGTCCCGCTTGCGTAGCCAGCCGAACAGCACGCCCAGGGCCAGGGGAACCAACATCAGCCATCCCAACACGTCCCAAACGGGGCTGTATGGGTTCGCTTCGGTCGACGTGTAGTAGAGCGGCTCCACGACGGTGTGGACGGCGACGACGATGGCCATCACGACCAGAACCACTCCGCTCGCGCGCTTGAACGTGTCCATGACTTCCTCCCTGTCTTGCGCTGGAGAACTGCCGGCCCCGACGAGCGGGGCCTGATAGGGCACCCGCAGCGAACCGCCGGGCCGCCGATCCACGCCCCTTGCGGCAGCCCTCTTGCCCTCTTCTCCCATAGCGCGGGCCGCCAAGCGGGGCAACCCGACATGGCCGTCCGTCGGGCGGGACACCACGGATGAGTGTTCGGCCGGCCTCCGGCGTAGGCCCGTCTCCCTCGACGTAGTCGGGATGCGCAGCCGGGCCGTGCCGAGCCCCTCGCGGCCTCGCAGGCGCGCCGAACCCGGTCGGGGCCAGAGCGCCAGCCATCCGAGCGGTACGGCGAGGCCCACGACTGCGTGGTTTCCGCGTCCCAGGTCAGCGGTTATCCGCTCGATACGGCTGGCCGCCGGGACCTACTCGACACGAATGTCGAAGTGCAGGACCTCCTCGCGGGTGCCGAGCCCGCTGTAGAGGTTGATCGCCGGATCATCGCCCCGGTCGGCCTGCACAAAGACGACCCAGCCACCGCGCCGTTCGGCGATCGCCTTCGTCTCGGCGATGAGCGAAGTCGCGATGCCCCGCCGGCGATAGCCTTCGGCGACGGCAAGGTCGTAGATGTAGAACTCCGAACGTTCTTGCTCGAACTTGGGCAACTCGTAGGCTGCGAGCGCGCCGACGATCCGCTCTCCGTCGAGCGCCACGAGCCCCACGAACGCGGGATTGGCGAGAAGCCGGGCGATGTAGTGCGGCCCGGGGCGCTTGGCCCCGTACGTGCCGGGTTCGTCGAAGACGGTTGCGAACAGATCGAGCATGCCGAGGAAGCGTCGTTCGTCCCCCGACGTCAGGCGACGAATGTCTGCGGCGGCGCCGCCTACCGCCTCCTTCTCCAGGGCTTCATGGCCTTCGCGGCTCCCGGTCACGGGTCGAAGGTCGTGTCCGGACGTCTGCGTTCGTGTTTCCCGCACTGGAACACGGAGCGGTTCAGGCGGGGACCGGTCGCTGCCGGGGCGGCGGACGTCGCCCCCTCGCGGCACCCTCGCCTGGTCAGCACCCGCAGGCGATCTGGGTTCCGATCTGCGCGTCCGTGCCCTCGGTCGCGTACCCGTCGCGCTTCCACCAGTCGAGGCCGCCGATGAGTTCGCGCACCTCGAAGCCCAGCATCAGGAGCTTGAACGCCGTCTTGGTGGAGGCGTTGCAGCCGATGCCGTCGCAGTAGCAGACGTAGAGCTTCGATCGGTCGAGCGACGCCGTCGACTGGGCGCTGATCTCCCGGTGCGGCAGGTTCAAGGCGCCCGGGATGTGCTCCCGCGCGTAGGCCTCGGCGGAACGCCCGTCCACCACGACGACGGGCTCCTCCCGGCCCAGCGCTTCGTAGACGTCCCACGAGTCCGTATCGAAGGCGAGCTTCTGCTTCAGGTGAGTCAGCTGATCGGTGTTCATGTATGGCTCCGGTTCCGGGGATCCGGATCCCGGCCGCTTGCCGGCCTCGCGGCCGGCGGCGCAACCCAGGGCGAGGGTTTGCACCTGCGGGAAGGTCCCCCGGTGGTCTGAGAGGTAAGGAAACGCGTCTTCACGCCGGAGAGGAGGCACTGCGACAGCGGCCGTGCGGACGCCAGGCCCACCTGCCCGAGACGCCGGTGTTGCCGCCACGCTCGGAGCACGTTCCGGCAACGATCTCCGCGCGGACCGCTATTGAAGATACTGCCTCGTCGTGTGTCAACGATGGACCTCCGGGCAGTCGTGGCGCCGGTCGGAGGAGACGGCATTGCGCGTCCCGTTTCACGATAGCCCGATCCGGCAGATTTCCGCATCTCTGGGCAGGGAGAGGTGCCGATCGCCGAGGGAGGCCGGCGATCAATAGCCCAGAACACCATAGTCGCCGTCCAGGATCAGGCGGACGGATACGTAGAGTCCCAACAGCCCGCACAGCACCCAGGGGGCATTCATGGCGCCGATGTAGGTGTACAACTCGCCCCTGGTGATGCGCCTCTGCCTCCCGGCCACGAAGAAACTGACCCAGTAGACCGACGTCGCGTAGGCCCACTGCCAGGAGAGCATGACCCCGAGGATGCCGGCGAGAACGGCCGGCAGGAAATCGACCGTGTAGGCCGCGTAGAGGATCAGGGTCGGAACGGGCGTCAAGAAGCCGTTGGCGACGTCGACGTTGAAGCCGTAGGTCCGCCGATCCGAGAAGGACCCGTCGAACAGGGAGTAGGTGGCCCAGACGTCCGCCCAGACGGTCGGCGACAACGCCTGTCTCAGCGGCACCCTGGCGGAGAGGAACTCGACGGCCGGTCTCCGGCCGGTCTTGCGCTGCCGCCTGCGCCAGTACTCGGTCCGCTCCTCGATGTAGTCCCGCCGGAAGAACAGGCACGCCTCCCAGTAGCAGACCACCAGATTGGTGGAGAAGAACAGGCTCAACAGGCAGTGGAGGACGTCGAGGTCCCCGCGGGCGCAGTAGCGGGTACCGACGCCCGTCAGCGCGAGAAGTGCGACCGCCAGCGCCGCGAGCAGTCCGGCCGGGATGCCCGAACTGATTTCGCGCGAGCTCTGCTCCGAGGCTGTCCGATCCGGGTGATGCTCGCCCATGGCGCGTGATCCTCGTCGTGTCCTGGCCTTGCCGCCAACCGGCTGCCTTCGCCAATCGAAGGGAGCCGGGACAGGCGCGCCACTGCGCCCCCGTTGCGCCTCCCCTCCGCGAGGTACCCGCCCAGGGGCCGCGCGTACACCTTGAGCGCTCTCCTGTCGTGCGCCCGCCGTATGATCCACGATGGGACCAAAGCGGCGGACCAGCACGCGCCCGGCATGATGCACTCGTCGGAAATTCTCGCGGCGAGATCCTCGTCCGAGGCCGATTCGAATGTCTCGATCGCCCTGGCGACAGCCTGGTCGAGCCAGGCGGTCGCCTGCTCCAGCGTCTCGACCGCGCGGACGGCGGCGATCAGGCCTTCGAAGTCCGTGTTCCAGCCCTCGCCCACGGCGCCCTCCGCGAACCATTCCACCGAATCGGCCGCGTGCGCGATGTGTCCTGCGGTGGCCGTCTTAGCGACAAGGGGCCGATCTAGCCTATGTTCTCGGTGCTCGTGCCTGTTCGGTACTGCTTGCACACGGCTGAGACGGGGGCTTCCGGATGAACAAGAGCCTAGTGCGTACGGCAATGTGCGGCTGCGCGGGCGTCGTGGCGGCCGGCTGTCTTCAGGACCGGCGTCCCGCGCAACACCCGGAGCTGACGCTCGTGGACAGTGTGATGCTCCAGCAGTCCGGCTCCGAGTATGTGGGGTTGCCGAGCGGATTCGCCGTGCTCCCCGGCGAGGGCGGATTCTTGGTCTCGGATCTTCGCAACCGCACAGTCCATCGTTTCGGCCCGGACGGAACGCATCAGCAGCAGCTGGGTCGAGCGGGACAGGGGCCGGGGGAGTTCCCCGCGCCACCGACGGCTCTGGCCTTGGACGGGGACTCGATTCTGTTCGTGCGAACCGGCTGGGCCGGCCTTCAGGTCATCAATCTGAGAACGCGGACGTTTCGGGATCCCCGGGAACTGCCCGGCAACGCTCACGTGATCGCCGCGTCGAACGGACGGGTCTACTTCCGGGCGATGGATCCCGAGACCCGCACGAGCGTGGGAGTCCTGGCGAGCGGATCGGACTCGATTGGCAGGGGCGGCCCCTACCCCGCCCCGCTCGCCGACTACCCGGTCCTGGCGCTGGCGCCGATCTCGATGGCCGCCGTCGGCGTGATAGGACCGGATTCGGTCGCGGTGGCTCTCCAGACGTCGGACTATGTCTTCTGGGGGACTCTTGAGCGTCAGGACAGCATCCGGGTGCCCGCCATCCGGCGGCAAGGCTCTCGACGCGACCTCCTGCAGGAGATCGCGCTCAATCCCGAGGAGGCCGGTCCGGACATCGTCTACACGCCGTCGCTGCCCGTCGCGGTAGCGCGCATGAGCGCGGCAAGGCTCGCCGTCGTATTCGACGATCTCCAGCTGACCGAGGACAGGCGCTTCATCGGGGAGTCTTTCCTCTCCGTCGTCGATACCGGTCTGCGGCGCGTGTGCCCGGACGCGCCCCTTCCGGTGCTTCCGGACTCCCGTCCCCCCCTGACGGCGATTCGAGGAGACACGCTCTTCACGTTGGGACAAGACGTCCGGGGAGTTGAAGCTGTTGTCGCCGTCCGCAAGTACGTCGTGCGCACCGAGACCTGCCGGTGGCGCTCCTGAAGAACGGAGTCGCAGCGGTTCCGATCTCGGCACCGCCTCCTCAGGCGTCTACGGCCCCCCCCGTCGAACAGCATGTAGAGCGCCGGCGGGACGTTGAGCACGAGCAGGGTCGAGGAGATGAGGCCGCCGATCGGTGTGAACGCGAACGCGTTCCAGAGGTTGGCGTCCGACCCACCGAACAGCGCGAGCGGGAGCAGCCGAATAGGGTCGTGGAGCTCGTCATCACGATCGGGCGGACCCGCTCGAGTGTCCCGCCGAGCACCGCAGCGTGTTGAGGCGAAAGCCACATATAACTACAATTCGCATGTATCATCAGTCGATGGAATTCGAGTGGGACGAGGCCAAGAATCAGGCCAACATCCGCAAGCATGGTATCGGATTCGACACCGCCAAACGAATCTTCGAGGGGACGGTCGCAACCTCGGCCGACCATCGCCAGGACTACGGGGAGGAGCGCCGTATCAGCGTTGGCCGGGTGCAGCCGGGCGCGGTGATCGTCGTTGCCCATACCGAGCGCGGTGGACGCATCCGCCTGATATCTGCCCGCCCAGCCTCGCGTAAGGAAAGGAAGGCCTACGATGAGCGGACGCGACGCTAGCCCTCTCACGCCCGAGCAGATCGCGGCCGTGGAGGATGAGAGCATCGACTTCAGCGATGTTCCCGAACTGGACGAAGAATTCTGGAAGCGGGCGCAGCTCCTCGAACCTGACCACACCGATCAGATCACGATGCGCGTCAAACGTTCCGTGCTGGCCTATTTCAAAGCTCCAGGAAGAGGCTACCAGACCCGGATGAACCGCGTCCTCGAGAGCTACGTGCGGCACAAGACGGGTAATCCCGGCAGCACCGGGGAAGGCGCGAGCCAATGACCAAGGTTTCCGCCTCGGCGCGCTAAAGTCCGGAGCTCGATGCCGTCGTCGTGTGGACAGCCGTCCAAGCAGATCCCCACTCGTCGCTCCCACTCCCCTCGGCGTCCCTCCTGAGCGCGTCGGCCGGGGCGACCCATCCGGCGGGGCGAAGGCGATCCCGAGCTGGAGGTCGGGCTCGGGGCGTGAAGAGCTCCGAGTCATGACCGGGCCGGTCGGAGGGCCGACTGCCTATCGCGCAGTCGAGCGCGCGCTACCATACTGGGCCGCGGCTCCTGAATCTGCGGGTATTCCGTTCTCGTGAGACATCTCGATCCTCTCTAACCTCAGGAGGGCAGAGCGCAATGGCCTCCCAGCCAGCTCGATCCGGTAGCAGTGTCCGCTTTGAAGCCGACGAAAAGCCCGCCTACCCCGTGGCGATCGGGTTGGCGCTGCAATACTGCGTGCTTACCGTGGGGCCCATCGTTCTCACCGTCGCCATCGTGGTGCGGACCGCGGCCGGGAGCGAACTCTTCCTGTCCTGGGCGGCCTGCGCGGCGCTCATGGTCAGCGGCATCACGACGATGGTGCAGGCCCGGCGGGTCGGACGCTTGGGAGCGGGCTACATCCTCCTGATGGGCACGTCGGGGGCCTTCATCGCCGTAGCGGTGGCTGCGCTCGCAGAGGGGGGTCCCGGCATGCTGGCGACACTCGTCGCGACCTCGGCGATCTTCCAGTTCCTGCTCGCGTCGCGTCTGTCGCTGCTCCGGCGCGTCATCACCCCGACTGTCGCGGGTACCGTGATCATGCTGATCGCGGTCACGGTCATGCCGCTCGTCCTGGACCTCGTGGAGCAGGTGCCCGAGGGCGCCGCGGCCGCCGCCGGACCCGTCACCGCGCTGGTCACCCTCGGCGTCACGATGGTGATCGTGCTTCGCGCCGCCGGAGTGATGCGTATCTGGGGTCCGGTGATCGGTATCGTGGCGGGCTGCATCGTCGCCGGCCCCTTTGGCCTCTTCTCCTGGGATCAGGTCGCCGCCGCACCATGGATCGGACTGCCGGTCGCGGGCTGGCCGGGGTTCGACTTCAGCTTCGGACCGGTGTTCTGGGCCCTGCTCCCGGCGTTCATCTTCGTCACGCTGGTCGGGGCGATCGAGACCATCGGTGACTCCGTGGCCGTCCAGCGCGTGTCGTGGCGCGACGATCGGGCCACGGACTTCCGCGCAGTGCAGGGAGCCGTTGCCGCGGACGGTCTGGGCAACTTCCTGTCGGGCCTGCTGGCCACCGTTCCC
The DNA here is from genome assembly GCA_028875075.1 of Gemmatimonadota bacterium. Classification (GTDB taxonomy): domain Bacteria; phylum Gemmatimonadota; class Gemmatimonadetes; order Longimicrobiales; family Gaopeijiaceae; genus UBA2988. Next base: position 31,215 of record JAPPGF010000022.1, read on the forward strand.
AACACGACCTATTCGAGCAGCGTGTCGATCGTGGAAATCACCGGGGTCGCGGCGCGGCGTGTGGGTGTATGCATCGGAGTCGGGTTCTGCGCGCTGGCCCTGCTTCCCAAGATCGTAGCGCTCATCCTTTCGATCCCGGACGCGGTCATCGGCGCCTACGCCGTCGTGCTGATCGCCATCCTCTTCGTGCTCGGCATGCGCATCGTGGTGGGCGACGGGATGGACTACCGTAAGGCGGCGATCGTGGGCGTCTCCTTCTGGGTCGGGTCGGGATTTCAGGGCGGCGGCCTCTTCACCGACCAGATGAGCCCCTTTTTCGCGGAGATGATGGGCAACGGCATGACTTCGGGCGGCCTTACCGCGCTCATCCTCTCCGGTTTCATGGAATTGACCGCCTCCCGGCGGAAGCGCCTGGTGACGACGCTCAGCGTGGACGCGCTGTCGGAGATCCGCACGTTTCTGGAGAGCTTCGGGGCGCGGGCGGGGTGGAGCCGTGAAGCGACCGAGCGGATCCACCTCGCGTCCGAGGAAGCGCTGGTGAGCTTGATGGGGGACGAGGCCGACGAATCCGGCCCGACGCGGCGTTTGCGCCTGAGCGTGCGCTCGGTACGCGGCGCGGCCGAGCTGGAATTCCTCGCTGTGGCGGGGGCCGAGGGCAACCTGGAGGACCGCATGGCGATCGTGGGCGAGCAATCGCTCGAGATCGCGGCCGAGCACGACCTCTCACTGCGGCTGCTGCGTCATCTCGCCGCCTCGGTCCGGCATCAGAAATACCACGATACCGACATCCTCACGGTGAGAGTGGACCTGCCCGTGGCTGCGTAGGAGGGGCTCCGCGAGATCCAGGCAGGTCCGCGGAGGCCCCGCATCCGCGGGCCAGCCTCTCGTGTAGTGGCGGGAGAGTCCCATGTCCGTACGGGATGAGCCGCGCCATATCGGCGGCCGCCCGCTTTCCCCGCAGCGCGCACGGCGCAGGATCGGCGGCAGCTTTCCGGAAGCCGCTACGCGTTGCGGTCCAGGCAGAGCGGCTGCCCCTCGAGCCCGGACAGCGCCTGATTTTCGTGCTCTTCGAACGGAATCGGAAAGTTCACGTCCGTGCCGTACGCGCCGCCCTTGGCGTAGGTGCCCGTCGGGAAGACCGTCGACTGGTCGTAACCGTACTGCCGCACGAGACGCCGCAGGTCGCCGAGCCGCTGCCCGGTTCCAAAGAGCCAGCGCGCCCGCTCCTCGAAGAGCATCCTGACCCGACCGTCGCGGTCGCCGGGATCCGCCACCTCGGGCAGCCCCGCGTTCGCCCGAAGTCCGTTCAGCTTCGCGAGCCAGGCCTCACCGGCCCCCAGTTCGGCCTCCGCCATGATGAGCTGCGCCTCCACTCCGCTTCCGAGAACGACATCGGACTCCTCGGAGTCGTACTTGAGCTGATGGTACAGAGGGGTTTCCTCGTCGAACCCCAGGAGGCCGCTGTCTTCCCACGGTACGCGCGCGTCCATGTTCGAGCGGAATGCGATGCCGTTCTCTCCCTCCATGTCGGAGAGCGACCAGCGACGCTGGCGCTGGTTCAGTTCGAATACGGAGTTACGCTGAGCCGCGGTGCCGCCCTCCTTGCTGCGCACGTAATACGCCCATTCCGGCGGCACCGTCGCGGCCGCGCTCGCCGCATCGGCGTAGTCTCCCTGGTGGAGGCGGGTGCGGGCGAGACCGATCGCCGCGAGGTGTCTCTGGTTCGCATCGCCTTGTGCAGACGCAGCCGCCGCGCCGAAGCTGGCCGCCGCCGCTGCAAGGATCTCCGCGGTGGTCTGCCTCTCACCGAAGACGATCTCGCCTTCGTTGGGCGTTTCGCTGAATGGAACGCCCGAGCAGTAGTCCTGCGCGAAGAAGAGATTCGCATAGCCGTTCAGGCTCCACATCTCTGCGATGCGGGGATCGTTCGGCAGCAATTCGGCCAGGCGCTCCGCGGCGTTCTTTGTGCCCACACGGGCCCGGTGCAGGTAGCGGTACTCGTCCAGAAGCGTCCCGTTGCGGACGTCCATCTCGCGCCGGTCCACTTCGTTGCGGGTCGGGAAGGTACCGGACAGGTGAAATTCGTCGGCGAGCATCCCGGAGTAGGCCACCTGGCCGCCGCCCCCGCTGGAATAGGCCTCGGCGAAGAGTCCGATGGCGCCGGCCCAGTACAGCTCGGCGCCCTTCGCGCCGGCGACGTCGGCGGGCGTCACGATGTCGGGGTCCACGACGCTCAGGAGCTCATGCGTGTCGCACGCGCTGAAACCCCACGCCGCTCCGGAGGTCAGCAGGGCCGTCCGGACCATTTTCTTGAAGTGCTTCATGGATCGGCTCGCTCCCTAGAAGGTGACGTTGAGGCGGACGGTGTAGTAGCGGACCGGCGGCTGGGTCAGGAACTCCGCGATCCCGAAGTTGTCGCCAGATCCGGACGAGTTGATCTCGGGATCCATCCCGGTATAGTCGGTCCATACTCCGAGGTTACGGCCCGAGAGGCTGAGCGCGGCGCGCGACGCGCCGATCCGTTCTGCGATGGAGACCGGCAGCTCATACCCCACGCTGACTTCGCGCAGCTTCCAGAAATCTCCCCGCTCCAGGTACCCCCACACCGTCTGGCTCGGGTGGAACAGCGACGCCACCGCGCGCGCCTGCCCATCCAGTGGTGTGGCGGGATCGACCAGCGCCCCGCAGCTCCGGAAGCGGCAGCGGAAACGCTCGGTGTCGTTGGAGGCGACGTAGTCGCCCCGGTAGTCCAGAAGTCCGTAGACGGTCACGTCTTCCAGGAGCCGAAAGTTCAAGCTGAGCGTCAATTGTTTCTCCGGCTGTCCCGGACCGGCGAACTCGATGGTGTCTCCGACCATGACTTCGTCGGCTGTTATGATGCCGTTGCCGTCGCCGTCGTCCCAGCCGAGGATCGGGCGGTCCCACTGCCCCCCGAGCGGGAAGCCGGGCACGAACCGCGTCTGGGTCCCGATCGGCTCCGTGCCCTCGCCCAGGGTAAGCAGCTCGTTGCGGTTGATCGAGCCGGAGAGGGTGATGGTCCAGCCGAAGCGGTCGCGATCCACGAGCTGCGCCGACAGCCCTGCCTCGTAGCCCGTGTTCTGCACCTCGCCGATATTGACCCAGCGGGACGAGCTCGCTCCCAGGGAAGGCGCCAGGGGGATGTTGACCAAAGCCCCGTCGGTCTGCTTGTCGTAGTAGGTGAACTCGAGTCCGGCGCGGCCGCCGGCGATCTCGGCGTCGAAACCCAACTCGATCTCGGTGGACCTCTCCGGCTCGAGCAGGCTGTTCCCGATGCTGCCGATCGAAACGCCGGATCCCGTCACGTCGTCGGGAGTGGTGATCGCCGTCGCCGACAGCGTACGGATCGCGTCGTTGGGTCCCGGCTGCAGGCCGGACTTTCCCCACGCGACCCGGAAGCGCAGCTGGTCCAGCATGGGAATCTCGGGGAAGAACGCCTCCTCCGAGGCGATCCACGACAGACCCGCCTTGGGGTAGTGGATGAGCTCGAAGTCCTGACCGAACGTGCTGTTGTCGTCGGCCCGGACGGCACCGGTCAGGAAGAGCCGGTCGTTCAGCCCGAACTGCTGGTTGAGGAAGAGGCCGGCGGTCTTCTCGAAGACGTGGAACTCGCTCGAGAACGTCTGGGCGGCCAGGCCGATCGATGAGCCCCCGTTCACGATGTCGATTCCCCAGGCGTACGTCCCCGTATACTGGTTCTCGAAGTACTGCACCCCCACGGTGGAACGGGACGTGATCGATCGCGTCACATCGAAGGACGCGGTGCCGCTCGCGTCCAGCGTGTACTGCCACTGGTTCCGGTAGTCGGTGTCCTTGCGTCCGAGGTTGTCCTCGCCCGGCACCCCGATGTCGCGCGCGAAGAAGGAAACATCGCCCCGGTTGTAGTAGTCCACGCCCGCGGTGGCGCGCAACGAGAGCCAGTCCAGGGGGAGCCAGGTCAGCGTGGCGCCGGCAGTCATCCGGTTCATGTCCTGGTAGAAGGTGCGGCCGAAGACCTGTGCCGGGCGCTGGAAGCCCCAGCCCCGCTCGGGGTTCGAGCCTCCGAGGTAGGCGCTGGGCAGGAAGCCGAACGAGGTGTTGTCGTTGGCCGTGTACGCGAGGTGACTGTTTAGGTACGACATCCGCAGCGCCAGGGTGACGCGGTCGGCGACCTGGCTGTTCAGGTTGATCCTCAGATTCCGGCGCAGCAACTGGTTGGGGCGCTCCACCTCGCTGGTGATCGGGATGCCGCGCTCTTCCAGATCCTCGCGGTCGGGCTGCGGCAGGGAGTACGGCCCCACCTCCCTCTCCACTTCACCCGCGATGTAGTAGTTGATGCGCTCGGTCCCGCCCGTAACCGACAGCCCGAGCTGCGCGCGGCTGCCGTCGTCGAACGGCGATAGTTCGGGGTCGTGGAGGACCTGGTAGGATTCGATCGAGGTTTGGCTGCAGACGCCCGCCGCCACCTCGTTCAGCCGGCAGCTCCGGGCGTAGCGGGCCGAGCTGGCGTCCAGCCCGGAGAAGTTCAACGGGTAGGTGTTGGGCTCCCGGATAAGCCCGCGCTCGGTCCACAGGTTCCAACGCGTCGGACCGGGCATGCCCCGCCGCGTGGTGATGCGGATCACGCCGTTGGCAGCCTCCGTGCCGTAGAGCGTCCCCGCCGACGGACCCTTCACGATCTCGATCGACTCGATGTCCTCGGGGTTGAAGTCGTCGAGGCGCGAGGCTTGTTGGCCGCCGGCTGCAAGTCCGCTCATGCGGTTGTCGACGCGGATCCCGTCCACGTAGACCAGCGGCTCGTTCGAGAGCGAGATCGAGCTAGCGCCGCGGATGCGGATGCGCGAGCCGACCCCGGAGGTTCCCGCGGAGCTGAGGACCTGCACGCCGGCGGAGCGCCCCTGCAGGAGGTCCGACAGGTTGTGAACCGGAGCAACTTCCTGAATCGCGGGGGCGGCGATGTCTTCGACCGCGTTGCCGAGCTCACGTCTGCGCTGCTCCCCGGTCGCCGTGACGACGACCCCGTCAAGCGCGATCGCCGAGATGGAGAGCTCGAGGTTTACCTCTGCCGTTCCGCCTGCCGGCACGGTGAACTCGTGCGCGACCGGCCCGTACCCGATGAGGACCGCGCGCAGAGTATACGTTCCGGCCGGAATGTTGGGGATGACGAAATGCCCCTCCGCATCCGTGAACTGTCCGAAGTTCGTGTTCTCGATCATGACCTGCGCCCCGGCGAGGGGGTCCATCGTGCCAGCTTCGGTCACGATGCCGCTCACGGCGGCGCGTTCCTGAGCGCCCGCCGCCGGGGCGGCGGCGAGCAGCACCAGCACCAGACGGGACTTGCGAAGGCCAAGCATGGCGCTGCCTCCCTGCGGAAGTCGGGTTGCGGGTCGTTGCGGATTCTATGTCATGCCGGGCGGCACGGCCGGCGTCGGTGCCGATGTGCCCGTCCCGCCCCCGGCGGCGAGGGCTGTCGAATCGGCGACAGTGTAACATGTGAATCGATCCCCTGTGTCGTTTTCACATCCCGGCAATTGCATGACACGCGGGCCGGCCATCGGAAGTGCGCCCCGCACAGGCGCACCGTTCGCCAGGTGCAACGGTTGCGGATCGGGCCGCGACGTCGATGGATCGCCCCGGTTTCGCGCGCGCCCACCGGGGCGACGGCGAGGGGGCGCTGTCCAGCCTAAGGACTCCAGCGTGTCTCGTCTCCCCGGAGATGTGCGACTGTCGCTGGTCAGCTCGCCCCCCCCCGGCTACAGGCTGGCCGCGGACGGCTGGGACGGGGGCCCGGGCGTCACCGAGGGGATCCCGGCGCCGAGTTTCCGGAGGGAACTCGTGCAGTTCCAACCTCTTGTCCTCTATAATGTCGGCTCCGGGCAACTGGAAGTGGGGGCCCGGTTCGCGCTGCGGGGAAGGAAGCTGCCGGCGGGGACCGCGCTCATGGCACGGTACTTCAGGCGATGGGAGCCACTGTGATGCACTACCGGAAATGGGTGAAGGTTGGTGGCGTGGCCGTGCTCGCGGGCGGGTCCGCGTGCGCAACTGCGGATGATCTTCCGCGCGGCGGGGAAGCCGCTTCACCGCCGCAAGTGGCGTCGTCGGTGAATGGTGTGGTTGTGGCGGCGCATCCGCTTGCGGCCGAGGCCGGCGCGAGGATGCTGCGAGCGGGTGGTACCGCGGCTGACGCCGCGGTCGCGGCGGCCTTCGTCGTTTCGGTTGTCGAGCCGTCGATGAACAGCATCGGAGGCCGTACCCAGATCCTCGTGCGGTCACCGGACGGGACGCTGGCCGGGATAGACGCGACCACGCAGGCTCCGGCGACCTACGACCCGGACGCCGCCCCGCAGGCGTCGTACGGCTATCCCACCGTGGGCGTGCCGGGCGCTGTTGCCGGACTGACGAAGCTCCTGCGCGAGCACGGGAGCATGGAGTTGGCGGACGTCATGGCTCCGGCGATCGCTCTGGCCGAAGAAGGGTTTCAGCTGCTTCCCGGCGAAGCGAGGCGTCACGGCGCGGGCGCCGATCAACTCGCCGAATTCGAGGGTTCGCGCGCCCACTTCCTGGACCCCGACGGCAACCCGCGTGCGGCCGGAGAGACCTTCGCCCAGCCGGAGCTCGCAGCGACCCTTCAGGCCATCGCCGACAGCGGGCCGGACGCGTTCTACCGCGGTCCGATCGCGGAACGCATGGCCGCGGACATGGAGGCGCACGGCGGAGCGCTGACCCTGCAGTCGCTGGCGGACTACCAGGCGCTGGATGCGGCCATCGTGCGCGGAAGCTACCGCGGCTACGACCTCGTGGGCACGGACGTCCCCGCCGCCGGCGCCGTGACGATCGGCATCCTGCACATCCTCGAGAACTTCGACATGGCCTCGCTGGACCGAGACAGCTGGGCGGGCCTGGTGGGAACGGCCATCGCGCGTGCCTTCGAGGAGCGGGTGGCGATCCGCGAAACCGGCACCGGCAACCTGGCCCCTTTGACGGACAAGGCGTGGGCGGCGGAGGTGGCGGCCGGGATCGACGTGCCGGGAGCGGTGCGGCGCGCGGCCGGGGGGATGCCGCCGGAGGGCCAGCTCGGGGCCGCTGCCGAGGAGGCTTCGCCGCAAGCGTTGGCGGTGGCCGCCGCGGCGGATTGGGACGACCACGCGTGGGGGCCGGCAAACAGTCACACCACACACCTTTCGACCGCCGACGGCGACGGCATGTACGTGTCGCTGACCCAGACGATCGGCCCGAATCTGGGCTCGAAGGTGGCCACTCCGGGACTCGGTTTCCTCTATGCGGCCACTCTGGGCGGCTATCTCGGCCACATGGAACCGGGCGAGCGGGCGCGGTCCAGCATTTCGCCGCTGATGGTGCTCCAGGACGGCGACCCGGTACTGGTGCTAGGGGCCGCGGGCGGCGGCAGGATCATCTCGGCGGTGGTACAGGCGGTCCTGCGTGTCGTGGACCAGGGCATGAGCTTGCCGCAAGCGCTCGCCGCGGCCCGTGTCCACCCGATCGAAGGAGGCATCGCAATGGAGACGTCACCCGGAATCGGGTGGACGCCCGAGGTGGTGGCTGAGGTCGAGTCGTGGGGGATGGAGGTCCAGACGGTGGAGCAGGAGGGAGAGTTCGGGCGGATACACGGGATCTGGGTGGACCGCAGGACTGGCGAGGTCGTGGGCGTGGCCGATCCCGACTGGGAGGGCGCGGCGATCGTGCCGGGTGGGACGGAGGGGTAGGCACTACCCGATTGGAGGGTCCAGGCCGGCCTGGATGGTCATGGCCAGGTTCCTTGCCGTTGCGTCCCCCTCGCTCCAGAGAGCCGACGTGGGCGCGTGCCTCGGAACGAGTGAACACGCTATTCCGGCCAACATCGTGATGCTTCATACTGGCAAGCTGCTTGACTGCGGCGGCGATGCGCCCGTATTGCTCGCCGCGGAGTTGAAACGAGGCGCCGCGCCGCGTTGAGGTAGTCAACCGCGCGTTGGAGAGTCCCGCCATGGTAACGATCACGCCCGTCCGCCGTGCCCTGATCCCCGTCGATTCGTCGGTTGCCGCACGGGTGAGCGCGCCCAACTACGACGAATTCCAAAGCGATGTGGAGATCTGGAACCTCCTACAGGGCAATCCCGCCAGCGTGCTGCGTGTCACGATGTCCCACTGCGATGCCGGCTCGCCCGATACGATCGGCCGGGCCGATTCGGGCGAGGCCTTGGCTAAGGCGGCAGCCAACATGGAGGAGCTCAGGGCTAGCGAGCTCACCCGGGAAGTGCGCGATATCCTGTGGGTCTACGAGATCGAAGATCCCAGACGCCCGAGAACGCGCCAGGTCGGCCTCGGCGGGATGGCCCGCACCAGCGAGATCCGTACTGACGCGACGCCGCAGGGCAGCATCATCCGTAATGAGGGAATCCGTGAGGCCAAGGCCCGCGGCCGGGCCAACCTCTTCCAGGCCACGGACGCGATCATCGGCATAGTGAACAACGGCGTGGACGACCGCTCGGGAGACTTCCAGCGTCAATTGGAGGCGCACGCCGACGCCACTGCCCCGGACCTCGAGGTCGTCGACCAGGTCGGGAACCGGCATCGCGTGTGGATCGTCCGTCATGCGCCGGCTGTCCGGCGATTCCAACAGCGCCTCGCCGAGGAGCCGCACGCGTACGTGGCGGACGGCAATCACCGGAGCGCCGCCGCGGCCATGCTCGGCTGCGAGCACTTTCTGAGCGTCTTCTTTCCGGCTCGCGGCATGGGCATCCGGCCGTACAACCGGCTCGTGCGGGTCCCGGCGCTTCCCCAGGAACGGCTGACAGCCGCGGTCGGGGAGAAGTTCGCACTCGATAGGCCGGCGGAGGCGGGCCCCTACCAACCCACCGAGACCCATGACATCGGGCTCTACACCCGCGAAGGCGGCTGGCTGCGCCTGCGGCCGATCCCCGGGACGTTCGATCCGGGCGACGCAGCCGAAGCCATCGACTCCGGCATCGTGCAGAAGAACCTCTTCTCACACGTGTTCGGGATAGCCGACGCCGGCGACGAGCGGCTCACTTTCGTGGGCAGCAACAAGGACGTGGCCTGGCTGCAACGGGAGGTCGACGAGGGCCGGGCAGCGTACGCGGTCGCGCTCGCTGCGGTCACCATGGCCGAATTCATCGAGGTATGCCGCCAGGGCAGGCAGATGCCTCCCAAGTCGACCTGGTTCGAGCCGAAGGTCCGCACCGGGCTGGTGATGGCCTTGCTGGAGTCCTAGGAGGAGACCTCGGCGGCAATGCACCCGACGCTGCAAGAGCCCCCCGGCCCTCCTCGCCCTGCTGAGAACTCGCCGGCTTCAACGTCCCCGGCAGGATTCGAACCTGCGACCCCCGGTTTAGGAAACCGGTGCTCTATCCGGCTGAGCTACGGGGACCATGAAAGCAAAGCTAACCGCCCTGGGGCTTGGAGCCAGCCGACAGCCGAGGCTACGACGATGCGGCACGCTGCGTAGCGGCCGCCCAGGCCCCACTTTGTCCGGCCATGGACGCGAACCGTGTGGCGGTGGTGACCGGAGGCACCGGGGCGATGGGACACGCCGTGGTTGCTACGCTGCTCGCGGACGGCTGGAGCGTGCACGTGCCTTGGCGCACACGCGAGAGGGCATCAGCGCTGGAAGGAGCCGTGGCCGACCACGCAAGACGTCTTCACTTGACCCGGGCAGAGGTGACGAGCCCCGGCGGGGTCGAGCGCATATTCGCCCGGGTCGACCAGGTTTCGGGACGCCTCGACGCGCTCTGCAACCTGGCCGGCGGATTCGTCGCGGCGCCCGTGGAGGCTTCGCGGCCGGACGACTGGAGGGAAATGATCGAAGCGAACGCGACGACCGCGTTCCTGTGCTGCCGAGCGGCGGTCCCACGGCTCAGGGCGAACGGAGGCGGCTCGATCGTCAACGTGACCTCGGCGGCGGCGCTCACCGCGCGAGCGGGCGTGTCCGCCTACGCGGCCGCCAAGTCCGCCGTTTCGTCGCTCACGCGCTCTCTCGCGACCGAGCTCGCCGGGGCGGGGATCACCGTCAACGCTCTCGCGCCGGCCACGATCGATACCGAGGCGAACAGGAGCGCGATGCCCCAGGCCGACCAGTCCGCGTGGGTCAGCCCTCAGGCGCTGGCGGAGGCCGTGCGGTGGCTGCTCGGAGGGGACGCCCGCAACGTCACCGGCTCAATCCTGGAGTTCGGGCGGTGAGGACGAGCTTCATTCCCTTCGGATCCGCCTTGCAGGCGAGATACGGGCCGAACCGACCATGACCCTGCGCTCGCGAATCCTTGAACTCGAGGCGGCATCGCAGCCGCTTGAACCCGGCGCAGCCGAACGCGACCGGCTCATGGCGCAGGCACACGGATACGTGCAGCGGCTCCTCGCCGATCTCCAAGAGCGGCCGGCGTACAACGACGACAAGTCGGCCGCGCTCGAGCTCCGGGATCTGCCGTTCGAGCCGGGGTCCAGGCCGATGGAACACCTGATCGAGCGCATCCACGAGTCCGTCGTGGAGCCCGGACTTCTACCCTCGCATGCGGGACACCTCGGCTACATCCCCGGTGGGGGGATCTACGCGTCGTCGCTCGCCGACTACCTCGCCGCGGTGACGAACGAGTACGCGGGCGTGCGTTTTACGGGCCCGGGGTCGGTGGAAATGGAGGACCTGATCCTCGACTGGATGGCAAGACTTGTCGGGTTCCCCGAGACGGCCGACGGCAACCTCGCCTCGGGCGGATCCATCGCGAGCCTGATCGCGATCGTCGCGGCGCGTGAGGCGGCCGGGCTCCGGGCCCGCGACTACGACCGGACCGTCGTGTACGCCTCGCCGCACATCCACCAGTGCCTGCACAAAGCTCTGCGCGTGGCGGGAATGGGCGAGGCCGTGCTCCGGGACGTCGCGGTGGACGAGAACCGGCGTCTGCGCCCTGAATCGCTCGCCGGACTCATCGCGGAGGATCAGGCGCGGGGGCTTCGACCATGGCTGGTGCTCGCCTCCGCGGGCACCACCGACACCGGGGCGATCGATCCCCTGTCACCAATCGCGGACATCGCGGCCGCTCAGGGACTCTGGCTCCACGTCGACGCCGCGTACGGGGGCTTCTTCGCGCTGCTCGACGAGTTCCGCCCGGCGCTCGCAGGAATGGAGCGTGCGGATTCGATCGTCCTCGACCCGCATAAGGGGATGTTCCTCCCCTATGGGACCGGTGCGGTCCTCGTCCGCAACCGCGACGCGCTCCGGGACGCACACGCCCACTACGCGAGCTATCTGCAGGACGCGGTCGAGGACGAGGGTGGCGGCCGCTCGCCCGCCGCCGTGTCGCCCGAGCTCACCAAGCACTTTCGTGCGCTGCGCGTTTGGCTCCCGCTCCTCCTTCACGGCGAGGAACCGTTCCGGGCCTGTCTGCGCGAAAAGCTCGAACTCGCGAAGTATTTCCGTCGCGAGGTCCAGGCGCTCGGCTTCGAAGTGGGACCGGAGCCGCAACTCACCGTGGTGACGTACCGATGGGTCCCCGCGTCAGGCAGCGCGAACGCGTTCAACCAGGCCCTCGTAGAGGAGACTCACCGGGACGGCCGCGTGTTCTTCTCCTCCACGACGATCGACGGGAAGTTCGTTCTGCGGATGGCGGCGCTGGCGTTCCGCACGCATCTCGACACCATCGATCTGGCGCTGGAAGTGCTCCGGGAGGCCGTGGCAAGGCTGGAAGCCGAGCCCGGGCACCGGAATCCCATGGCACGAACAGCCGGAGTCCAGACCTGATGGCCGGGCCCAGTCCCGCTTCCACCCGCCACGACGTCCGCTACGAGCCCGACGAGCGCCCGCCGCTCCCGATGACCGCCGGGCTCGGCGTGCAATACGCCCTCATCTGCATCGCCAGCATCATTCTGACGCCGACGGTCGTGATCACCGGCGCGGGGGGCAGCGAAGAGTACCTGTCCTGGGCGGTGTTCGCGGCGCTGCTGGTGAGCGGCATCACGACGGCGATCCAGGCGCGGCGGGTCGGCCGCATCGGGGCCGGCTACATCCTGGTCATGGGCAGTACGGGCGCGTTCATCGCGGTCAGCGTATCGGCGCTCGAGCAGGGCGGGCCCGGGATGCTCGCCACGCTCATCATCGCTTCGGCGCTCGTCCAGTTCGTGCTGGCGGCGAGGATGGCGCTCCTGCGGCGGATCTTCACGCCCACGGTCGCCGGAACCGTGCTGATCCTGATCCCGGTGACGCTCGGCCCGATGATCTTGCGCGAACTCGGGGACGTGCCCGTGGACGCGTCGGCGGCGGCGGGACCGGTCACGGCCGCGGTCACGCTGCTCGTCATGATCCTGATCCCGCTTCGCTTCACCGGTGCACTGAGACTCTGGGCACCGGCCATCGGAATCATCGCGGGCGGCCTGACCGCGAGCCTCGGCTTCGGGATCTACGACTTCACGACGGTCCGCGACGCCGCCTGGATCGGGCTTCCGGACATCGCGTACCCCGGGGTCGACTTCAGCTTCAGCCCCGAATTCTGGGCCCTGCTGCCCTCCTTCATCATGGTGACGCTGGTGGGTGCCATGGACACGCTCGGCGACAGCATCGCGATTCAGCGAGTCTCCTGGAGGCGGCCGCGTGCGATCGACTTCCGCTCCATCCAGGGCGCAATCTCGGCCGACGGCGTCGGCAATCTGCTCTCCGGCCTGGCGGGGACGGTTCCCAACACGACCTACGGCGTGAGCATCAGCGTCGCCGAACTCACCGGCGTCGCGTCGCGGGCGATCGGGATCTCCGTGGGCGTCGTCTTCGTCGCGCTCGCGTTCCTGCCGAAGTTCGTGAACCTGATCGTGGCGATGCCGGGCCCGGTGGTGGCGGCCTACTTCGTCGTGATCGTCGCACTCATCTTCGTCTTCGGGATGAGGATCCTGCTGCAGGACGGTCTGGACCACCGGAAGGGCCTCATCGTCGGCGTCGCGTTCTGGATCGGCTTCGCCTTCCAGCTCGACTGGATCTACCCGGAATACTGGCAGGGCGCGTGGGGCGAACTCCTCGGCAACGGGATGACGGTCGGCGGGTTCGCCGTGATCCTGCTCACGCTGTTCGGGGAGCTGACGGGCGGACGCCGTTCACGCCTCAGGACGTGGCTGACGCCCGAGACCTGGCCGGAGGTTGACCGGTTCCTTGTGAAGTTCGCTAAGCGGAAGGGGTGGGGTGAGGATATGGATAGGCGGCTGCGCGCGGTGGGCGAGGAGACGATGCAGATTCTGACGCGAGGAAAGGCGCAGCAAGCGCCGGAGCCGAGGCGCCGCCTGCTGCTCCTGGCCCGTAGCGACGGGGACGCGGCCGATCTGGAGTTCATCGCGACAACCGACCAGACGAACCTCGAGGACCAGCTGACGATGCTCACCGAGGTGGCCGGCAACGTGCCGGTCGACGCCGAGACGCCGCTGCGGCTGCTAAGGCACTACGCGTCGTCGATCCGGCACCAGCAGTACCACGACATCGACATTCTGACGATTCGGGTGGAGAGGAGCGGGTGAGAGGAGCAGCTCACACGTGCTTCACGTTTCAGCTGAACGCCCAGAGTCGGCTCTGCCGCATTCTCTTGCGCGCCACTCAGCCCGGTGGTCGCTCATCGTTGTGCCCCGCTGAACAGACGGATGACTTGGGCGACGGTCAGGTCGCCCACCTGGCGCGTGAGCCCCGCCTCCCGGACAGAGGCAATCCGCTCCTCGAAGCGGCGCTTTTCGCTTTCCGGAAGATCGATGATCTCGATGCCCGCCTGCTCAGCCATCTGCAGGCCCTCGGCACTCGCGCGTGCCCATGCAGCGGCTCCGGCCAGGGACAGGGAGGCATCTGCAACTTCGTCGATCCAGCCCCGCTGCTCGCGAGAAAGGGCGTCGTATACCTCCTGATTCATCAGCAGAACGAACGGCAGTCCGGACGCAGGCAGCCAGGTGGTCAGGTACGAGGCCGGTTCGTGGAGCTGGAATGCGACGATGCCCGAAAGAGAGATGGCGACCCCGTCGATGACCCCGGTGGTCAAACTCTGGTGGACAACCGTACCGGGCTGCATGACGGCGCTTGCGCCGAGCGCTTCGACGAACGGGATGGCGCTCCGGGTCGAGACCCGGACCTTGAGGCCGCGCATGTCTTCGAGTGTCCGCACCGGTCTGTCGCGGGTGAGTAGCACCGGGGCGTCGTTGGCCCAGATCGCCAGAACCCTGGCCTCGTACTCCGGCTCCAGAACCGACCGAGCCCGCCGCAGGGCCTCGGTACATTCCATCGCGGTCTTGCAGACGCCCGGGTAGGCGATCAGGTCGGTTATCGGAAAGAGGTCGGCGGTGTAGGCAGGAACGGCAAGAGCGATATCGGCCACGCCGCTCAGCAGCATCGAGTACTGCGCCGGCGCCGACGAGTTCAGGACACCTGAGGGGAACTGCCTGACGGTGAGTCTGCCGCCCGAGAGCTCCGCGAGCTTTCGGGCCAACGGCGTGAACATCGCCTCGTTCAGGGCGTGATCCGCCGGCAGGAAGTGCGCCAGCGACAGTTCGCGAATGTCGGACACCGGTCCGCATCCGCCGACAATCGGCAATCCGGCCGCGAGCGCGAGGATCAGCCTCGTCGTCGCCGCTTGGAGACCCCGGTGGAGTCGGAGCCGCGGACAGCCAGAATTGTCCATGTCGCAAAACTGGTGGCGCCGGACCGGTGACGCGAGGTGTCTGGGCAGCCGACGCGGGATCTGCGCCGGAACCGAAGCCGCACGCCCGCCGCTTGGCATCCCTCACCCGTACATGGCGTTCGGCAGCAAGGTGGCGAGGCGTGGAAAGAGCGCGATCAGAATCAGCGTCGCGAACAGTGCAAGCCAGAACGGTGCGACGCCGCGGAACATCGTGTGCAACGGCACGTCGGGGGCCACGCCCTTCACCACGAAGATGTTCAGCCCGACCGGAGGCGAGATCAGACCCATCTCCAGCGTGATGACGATCATCACGCCGAACCAGATCATGTCGACACCCAGCGACTCGAGAATCGGCTGAACCAGGGGAACGGCCAGCACCAGCATCGCGAATCCGTCGAGAAAGGTGCCGAGCACGACGAACATGACCAGTACCAGCGCGACTACCTGGGCACCCGAGAATCCCTGTTGGCCTACCCACTCGGACGCCAAGAACGCGATCCCGGTCAAACCCAGGAAGACCTTGAACACGAAAGCACCGAACAACACCAGGAAGGCGGTGCCGCTCGCCTTCAGCGTGGTGCTGATCACCTCGTTCACGGTCTTCCAGTTCAAGGCACGCCGCACACAGGCCGCGACCAACGTCAGGAGCGCCCCCACTCCAGCCGCCTCGATGGCGGAGAAGACTCCAGCGTAGATGCCGCCGATGGTCACGACGACGATGCCCAGGATCCACACGGCGCTCGCCGTGGCGCCGAGCCGATCCCGCCACGGAACGGACTCCGTAGCGTGCGGCGCCGTGGCCGGCTCGCGTCTGACGACGATCCAGACAGTCAGGACGAACAGAGCCGTGAGCAGGATCCCGGGGATCACACCGGCCATGAACAGGCGTCCGATGCTCTCCTCGGTGATGATTCCGTAAATGACCAGGCCCGCCGACGGCGGGATAAGTATGCCGAGCGTCCCCCCGGCGGCGATGACACCCGTCGCCAGCGAATCGGCGTACTTGTACCGGCGCATTTCGGGAAGCGACACACGCCCCATGGTCAGCGCGGCGGCCAGCGACGATCCCGAAAGGGCGGAGAATCCGGCACACGCGATGATCGACGCGGACGCGAGGCTGCCCCTGACACGGCCGACCCAGCTGTGAGCGGCACGGTACAGGTCCTGGCTCATCCCGGAGATCACTGCCAGGTTCCCCATCAGCATGAACAGGGGCAGGATGGTGAGGGAATACCTCGAAGCCACCGCGAACACCTCCCCGGCCAGCACCGCCACGACCGCGCCCGGGCGGATCGCAGCGATGCCGGCGACGCCCACGATCAGCATCGCCAGTCCCACGGGCACCCGGATCACGAGCAGCACCAGGAGGGCGAGGAATCCGAGCAAGGCGATGCCGCTTCCGTCCATCAGTCGGCTGGTTCGTTGGGGTCTTCGGCGTTCCAGGTCGCAAGGCCCAGAAGCAATTGGGAAGCGAGCAGCACCGTGTAGGCCGCGAGGGACGCGCCGAGCGCGTAGTAGAACGGCATGTGGGAGATCGAGACGCTGGGGGTCGCAGCCCCGCAGGACGCTCCGCAACTGCCGTGAACGAACAGAGCGTACGCGGCGGTGGCGGTCACGGCCACGCTCAGAAGCCGGGCGACGGCGTCCGTGTATCTGGTCACGCGCCGTCCCGCGAGGCGCGCGACCAGGTTCACTGAGACGTGGGAGCCCTCACGGGCTCCGTAGATGATCGCCGCCGCCACGACCACCGCGAGCGAGATGGTCGAGACGTCCTCGGCCCAGAGTAGAGAATCGTTCAGGACGTAGCGCCAGAAGACCTCGGCCACGGTAATCCCGAGCAGCACGGCCAGGGCGATACCGCCCAGAACTGCGAACCCGCCAGCCAGGCGGCGACACTGCGACTCCGCCCGCGCGAAGCGGTCTCGATGTCTCTCGAAAAAAATCATGCCTTCAGATTGAGGCCGAAACGTGTTCCCGGCCATGCTGTCGACCGGGGGGCTCCCAGCCAGGCGGCGTCCCCTGTCAGCGCGGACAGGTCGGCGAATCCCCCGTCGCTCATCGGCTCGGCCGCCCGGGTCTGGCGCGCTCCTGCGGGTCGTACGGCAGGGCGTCGGCTCGCGCAGGCCCAGGCCGCTGCAGTACTGCCCGATCTCAAAGTCGTTCGGGTCGGCCGCTTGCACGACCGAGCCGGTCCCCTCGGCCAAGTCGTGCTTGAACATGATCCGGGGCAGCTTGCTCTGCGCCCGGGCACGACGCCCGCTCTTCTTGGGCGGAGGGGCGATCCGTAAGGTAGCGGTGCCTGAGCGCGACAAGCCTGTGGGTCAGGCTGCCCGCGCGAGGATCAGCCTCCTCCCGGCTGCTTCAGGACCCGCTCCGGGCGGCGCGGGAGACGCGGAGAGTCAAGATGTCCATGTCGTGAAACTGCTGGTGCCGGACCGAAGACGCGAGGTGTTTGAGCAGCCGAAGCGAGATTTCGTGCTCAATGCGGGCCGCCACGGTCTCCTCTTCGAGCCACGCCAGACGGTCCTGAAGATTGAGTTCGCCGCCACCCGCCGCCCCCACCCGGAACTCGAGCACGGCTTCGCCCTCCTCCTCGCGCGCGGTCAGCAGCAACTTGCGTTCCGCATGCCCGGATCCTTCCTCCGCACCACCCGTTTCCTCGCGCGACTGCATGAGCGTGAGCAACGCCTCCTCGGTTGCCGCATCGAGCCGCCCCACGACCGCTTCCAGGCCGCTGCGGGCGGCGAACGTCTGAATGAACTCCCTGATCCGGGGCAGTTCGGCCACGTCGAGCTTGCCCCTGAACTGGCGCTTCCGCCGTACCGTGAGTGCCGTGAGGAGCAGCGCCACCAATCCCCCCGTGGTCAGCCCGTTGCTCACCAGACCGCCCGCGAACTCCTGGAAAAACGCAGGGAAGATCATGTCGAATTCGAACACGACACCGGTCCAGAACGAAACGCCCGCGATCAGGGCGTTGCGCGGGTTCTCGCCCATGCTCCTCACGACTTCGCGCATACCGACAGTGAAGAGCGTTGCCATGACCATGGCGATGGACGCGGACACGACGGCGGCAGGAATGGCGAGGATGACAGCGAGCGCCTTGGGCAGGAAGGCCAGGACCAGGAAGACCAATCCGGCCGCGACGCCGATGCCGCGCGCCGCGGCGCCGGTGACTTCGACGGCGGCCACTGCGGGCGCGTGGGGCGTGTTGGGCATCGTTCCCGCGAGGCCTGCCAGCAGATTCCCGGCGCCCTCGGCGGCCACGGCCCGCTGCACCGCACGAAAATCGATGGCCCGGGACCGGCGCCACGCCACACGCTGGGCGGCGACGGCGACGGCGACCGACTTGGTCGAACCGACCAGGGCCACGAAAAGGAATGCGGGCAGCAGCGTCCAGAACGGCGGTCCGAAGCGGAGATCCAGTCCGGGCGGCCGGACGGACGGGGTGCCGATCCAGGCGGCATCGGCTACCCGCCCGATGTCGTAGATTCCGAAGAACGCACCGGCCAGGGCACCGGCGACGATGCCGGCGGCAGGTGCCCACAGGCGCACAGTCCCGCGCCCCGTCAGCACCATCACCAGGATGGTGGAGATCGTCACGGCGGCGCTCAGCGGGGCGGCGTGCGCAGGGGCTCCGGGCGGTAGTTCGTTCAGCATGTCGAAGAGAATCGGCATCACGGTGACGGGAAGGAGCATGATCACCGTCCCCGTGACGATGGGCGTAAGAACCCGGTGCAGCAGCGAGAGCCGCGCGGAAAGCGCTGCCTGGGCGAGTGCCGAGACGACGACCAGGGTGGCGAGCAGCCCCGGCCCTCCCAGAATGAGAGCCTCCGCGCAAACGGCGATGAAGATCGCCGAGCTGACGTGCGTCAGAGCGTAACCCGCACCGATCCGGCCGACCCGCACGCCCTGCAGGATCCCGGCAACGCCGCATGCCAGGACGGAGGCGAACACCCCCCAGAACATGAACTCCTCGGCGCCGCCGGCCCGAAACACGATCATCGGCATCAGCACCACCCCGTTGATGGCCAGGGCGGCGAGCTGCAAGCCAAGACCCAGTGCGAGCGGCGCGGGAATCCGGTCGTCCGCCTCGTAGCGCAGTTCGTCGTCGGAGCCGGACTGCGAGAACTTCACGTGGCTTCCCTAACTGCTCCAGACCGATTTGCCCACTCGGACATCAACACGTTATCGTGCCCCTGCTAGGCGACCAACCGGCAAGAAACCGACGCGAACGCGACCACCACAGTGGACTGGGCGGGTCGGTCCGGCACGACCGAGCGTTCGAGTTGACACCCACCGTGCCGCGACCTCAGGCGGTACACTATCGAAAGGAACACGCCAATGTACGTTGCTGCATTCGTCACCAACAAGCCTGGAGCAGCGCGAGCCCGGAGCGAGACGCGCGACGCGTTTGTGGCCTATCTGCGCAGCCATCCGGCACATCCGGACGTCGTTGTGCATCACGCCGGGCCGACGCTCGCCGACGACGGCGAGAGCGTTGTCGGGCTGCTGCTGGTGATGGAGACCCCCTCGCTCGATGCGGCGCGCGCGTTCCTGGCCGACAGCCCGTATGCCAAGGCGGACGTGTTCTCCGAATGCACCGTGCGCGCATGGGATTGGACGACGGGACGCCCCAGCTAGCGAGACGTCTGGCGCGGGGGCGCTGACTCAATTCAGTCTCATGGACATCCGGGCCCGGTCCTGGACAACGCCCTCCGGTGTCTCCAATGGACCGCACCGGCCTGGCCGCCTCGTCGGCGCAGTCGCGGCGGTCGCGATTCTCGTCGCAGCACCGACCGCTTCGGCCCAGGCCCCCCCACCGCCCGAACCCGACTCGGTTGTCAGGTTGCAGCCGCTGGTGGTGACCGCCAGGAACCGGGAGGAACTCCTTCAGAGCGTCCCGCTGGCGGTCTTCGCCTTGTCCGGTCGTGATCTGGAGCTCGGCCAGGTCGGAACGACCGATCAGCTCGCCGAGATCATGCCGAACGTCAACTTCAACCATTCCGGCGCTCTCTCAGGAACGAAATCCGCGGCGCAGTTCTACATCCGGGGCGTGGGGCAGCGTGACTTCTTGCCGGTGACGGATCCCGGAGTTGCAGTCTACGTCGACGGCGTATACGTGCCGCGCTCGGTGGGAGCGATGATGGACCTCATCGACGTGGAACGCGTCGAGGTGCTGCGCGGACCGCAGGGGACGCTCTTCGGGCGCAACGCGATTGGCGGAGCCGTGTCGGTGCACTCCAGGAGGCCGGACGCCGAAGCGCGCAGGAGCATCCGGGCGCAGTTCGGCGACGACCGGATGACGAACCTGACCGCCTCGGCCAACGGTGCCCTGGGGGATGGGCTGTTCGGGAGCGTGGCGCTGGCTCTCCGCAAGCGGGACGGGTACGTGAGGCGCATCCACGACGGACTCGACATGGGCAACGACAATGGACAGGCGGCCCGCGGCGCGATCATGTGGCGTCCCTCGGCGACCTTCGAGGTCTTCGGGACGGCCGACTATTCTCGCAGGCGAGAGAACGGGGCGCCCACCGTCAACGGGGGCGTCAACGACAAGCAGGCCTTTGGGACGTTCGGCAACGCAGCGCTGCCCGGCTGCACCGCGATCGCCGTCAACCCCGATTTCCCCGGAAAGGGGCCGCCGACGTTCCCCCCGCCCGGACAGGGCGCGGGAGGTGCCGAGGGTTGCTACGGGCCCGACAGTTTCGCCGGGGAGTACATCTCGGAAGGCACCTTTCCGGCATTTGCCGACCTGGACTCGTGGGGCGCCGGGGCCAGGGTCTCCTGGTCCCCAGGCGGAGGCGTCACGCTCCGCTCTCTCACGGGCTACCGGGGACTGGACATGTGGAACTCCCGGGACGCGGACAAC
>JAPPGF010000011.1 GCA_028875075.1 Gemmatimonadota bacterium
CTACCGACCTCACGCTTATCAGGCGTGCGCTCTAACCACCTGAGCTACAGGCCCTTTTCAGATTTACATCGTAACTTGCAAACTAGCCGAGGTCGGCGGTGCCTTCAATCGTGCCGGGCCCCATCGCCGGGACAACGTCGGGGCCCGAACGCGCGCCCTCACTGCGTCTTGCGCAGGGAGGAACTCGCAAGGGACTGGACGTAACCCGCCTGGGGCACGTATCGTCAATGTGGAGTCCGCCAGGGGTACCCGGCTCACGGGTTGAGAGAGTCCCTCGGAACCTGAACCGGTTGATACCGGCGTAGGGAGCGCGGCTCGGGCCTCCGAACCTGCCGCTGTCGCTCCCGCGCCCCAGAGACATCAGGAGCGACCCATGGAAGCGACCTCGACCACTCTCCGGTCCGTTCGTGCGAAGGCGCGACGCGGCAGCACACCGCAGGGCGACTACGGAGACGCCTTCCCAGCATCGCGACGGGTCTACGCGGAAGGACGCCACGGCGTGCGGGTGCCGATGCGCGAGATTGCCCTATCCGGTGGTGAGCCGCCGCTCCGCGTCTACGACACCTCCGGTCCGTTGGAGGTGGATGTCCGCAGGGGCATCTCGCGCGTGCGTGAGGAGTGGGTTCGAGGACGCGCCGACGTCGTGGAGGTCGGTCAGCACGTGCCGCCGCCGTTCACACACGACCGTCGACACGGGGACGCGCCGATCCCCGACGCCCTCAAGCACGTCGTGCTGCGGGGCAATGGCCCGGTCACCCAGATGCACTACGCCCGCCGCGGCGAGGTTACGCCCGAGATGGAGTTCGCCGCAGTGCGCGAGGGGATGGATCCCGAGACCGTGCGCAACGAAGTGGCGCGCGGGCGCGCCATTATCCCGGCCAACGTCAATCATCGCGAACTCGAGCCGATGATCATCGGGCGCGCATTCAAGGTGAAAATCAACGCGAACATCGGCAACAGTGCGGTCACCTCGTCCATCGAGGAGGAGGTTGAGAAGCTCCGCTGGGCGACCCTGTGGGGCGCGGATACCGTAATGGACCTGTCCACCGGCAAGAACATCCACCAGACGCGCCAGTGGATCATCCGCAACTCGCCGGTTCCGATCGGCACCGTGCCGATCTATCAGGCGCTCGAGAAGGTGGGCGGCGTGCCCGAAGAGCTTACCTGGGAGACCTACCGCGAGACCCTGATCGAACAGGCCGAGCAAGGAGTCGACTACTTCACCGTCCACGCGGGCGTGCTACTGCGCTACATCCCGCTGACGGCGAATCGTGTGACCGGCATCGTCAGCCGGGGTGGCTCAATCATGGCGAAATGGTGCCTGGCTCACCATCAAGAATCGTTCCTCTACACTCGTTTCCGCGAGATCTGCGAAATCATGGCGGCGTACGACGTCTCATTCTCGCTCGGAGACGGGCTCCGCCCCGGATCCATCGCCGACGCCAACGACGAAGCGCAGTTTGCGGAACTCAAGACCCAGGGGGAGCTGACCCGAATCGCGTGGGACCACGACGTTCAGGTCATGAACGAGGGACCGGGACACATCCCTATGCACCTCATCGAGGAGAACATGCGCAAGCAGCTCGAGTGGTGCGAGGAAGCGCCGTTCTATACGCTGGGCCCGCTCACGACGGACATCGCGCCCGGCTACGACCACGTCACGAGCGCGATCGGCGCCGCACAGATCGGGTGGTATGGCACGGCCATGCTCTGCTACGTCACCCCCAAGGAACACCTCGGCCTGCCGGACCGCGACGACGTCAAGGCGGGTGTGATCGCGTATCGGGTCGCGGCACACGCTGCGGATCTGGCCAAGGGACACCCGCGCGCGCAGGAATGGGACGACACTCTCTCCAAGGCTCGTTTCGACTTCCGTTGGGAAGACCAATTCAACTTGGCGCTGGATCCGCCGACGGCGCGATCGTTTCACGACGAGACTCTGCCCGCGGAAGGCGCCAAGGTCGCGCACTTCTGCTCGATGTGCGGTCCCCGTTACTGCTCCATGCGCATTTCGCAGGACATCCGCTCCGCTGTCATCGAGACGCCCGGGGGACCGGACGGGGCAGGCGAGGCGCCCTCCGCGGAGGAAGCAGAGCACGCGGCAGGAATGCAGCGCAAGGCGAAGGAGTTCCGTGAGGCCGGCGGAGAGATCTACGTGCCGGTCCCAGCTTCTGGTGAGTGACAAGGAGGCAACGTGTCGAGAGCACTCACCGCGCACGTGGTCGTGGCCTCAGTGGCATTGGCCGGCGCCGGGTGCGGCGACGGCCTCACCGATACGGAGCGAGATGTGGCAGGCGCCTACGCGCTCATCGAAGTGAACGGGCTCCCGCTGCCCTTCGATCTGCAGCGGCCGTGCGGCGAGAACGCCGCCAACGGGATCCTGGAGCTCGGACGCGAGAGTCGCTTCTTCGTCGAGATGGCCATGTACCATCCGGACTGCCCCGAGGAGGCCGAGCACGACCCGCAGAGATGGGTCGGGTCGGGGCTGTGGACGGTGATCGAGGAAGACGTGCGGTTGATCAGCGACCTAGGGATACAGCAGATCACGTTCGGCCGTGCAGCGGCCCCTCTGACTGAGCACACTATTCGGGCAGTCGGGCAGTTCGAAATCGTGGGCTACGAGGGTACGGCGATCCGCTCGACCCTCAAACCGGTCGAAGCCGAGTTCACGTTCTCCCGATAGGCACGGAAGCTCCCGTCCCCCCGGTCCCGGCTCGCCTGCGGGTCAGCTCCCGAGGTGCTCCCTGAAGAAAGCGATCGTCCTCTCCTGAGCGAGTTGGGCGGCCGCCTCGTCGTAGCGAGGCGTAGTGTCGTTGTGGAAGCCGTGGTTCGTGTTCTCGTACATGTACATCGTGTAAACCTTGCCCGCCGCATCGAGCGCGGCCTCATAGGCTGGCCAGCCGGCGTTGATGCGCTCGTCAAGGCCAGCGTAGTGGATCATGAGCGGCGCTTCGATACCCGACACCTGATCGGCCGGTGGCTGCCCACCGTAGAAGGGCACGGCCGCACCCAGATCGGGAAGCCGGACGGCGAGCGTGTTGACCATGCCGCCCCCGAAACAGAACCCCACGGCGCCGACCCTGCCTGTTGAGTCCTCGTGCTCCATCAGAAACTCCGCGGCGGCAAGGAAATCGTTGGTGACCTTGCCGCGGTCGAGCTGCCGCTGCATGTCGCGACCGTCGTCGTCGTTGCCAGGATAGCCCCCGAGAGGCGTCAGGGCATCCGGCCCGAAGGAGAGGAAGCCAGCCGCCGCGAAGCGCCGCACGACGTCCTCGATGTACGGGTTGAGCCCACGATTCTCGTGGATCACCAACACGGCAGGGAACGGCCCGGTCGCGTTCTCCGGCCACGCCATCAGTCCGCGCATGGTGCCGTGGCCTTGGGGTGAGGGATACGTGACGTACTCGGT
Source organism: Gemmatimonadota bacterium (assembly GCA_028875075.1). Taxonomy (GTDB): domain Bacteria; phylum Gemmatimonadota; class Gemmatimonadetes; order Longimicrobiales; family Gaopeijiaceae; genus UBA2988. Next base: position 3,410 of record JAPPGF010000011.1, read on the forward strand.
CCGGACACGCGCATCACCGGGGGGTACCTGCTGTGCCCATTCGTAGTGGGGGCGTAGCGCGTCGAACATCACCGAGGCGGTCATGCCGCCTGCCGTGAACCGCGACGCCCCGTCCATGAAGCCGCGCCGGTCAATCAGGCCGTGTACATATTGGTCGAACAGGGCGAGAACCTCCTGAGGGAAGTCGCTCGCCTTGAGCCGGGATGATTCCTGTACGAGTGCCATTATCGGGCTCGACGCTGAGTTGCGCGCAGTATACGGGCCGGGGATCGACACCGTCATCTGGGTATGGTATCGGCCGCCTTAGGGGCGGGCAACGATCGCCCGCCACGTGCTTCCGTCGCGACGCAACGGTCTCCGTCGGGCACCCCTGCGTTGGCTTCGGCACGCCGCACAAGCCCATCCTGTATCGCCACGGCATGTTCGATCGGAGAAAGCGGCCATGCCGGAGCGCGCCCCCGCTCCGATACACCGTCGTCGTAACGGGCTAGCGGGCCGCGTTCACTGTGCCGGCCCCAGGCGCATTCAGTGTCGTGTCGTCATGCGGTCCAAGAAGGCCCGCTCGTCGTGCGTAAGGGCACGCACTCCCTCGCCGCGTGCCTTGCTCAGAAGCGTCTGGACTTCCTGACGATTCAGCTCGTGGAGCATAGCCGTGTCGATCGACTCCCACCGCTGGATCGCGGTTCGATCGGAAACGGTTGCGGGGCTCGCATCCTGAACCTTGCGCCGGAACTCGCGCCGCGCCGCGCCGCGTTTCCAGTGCCGCAACCTGAGAAAGGCGAAGCCGCTCACCAGGCCACCTAGGTGGGCGAGGTGCGCAGTGGGGCCACCAGCTCCGCCGAAGCCCAGAACGAAGCTGATCACGACGAAGGCGGCGACGAGCAGCCAGGCCTCGACCGGCAAGACGAAGTATATGTAGATCCGTTCCCTCGGCCAGAACATAGCGAAACCCATGAGCACCGCGTACACGGCGGCCGAGGCCCCCACAACACTGAACTGCGGAGCGAAGACGAAGGAGAACAGCGCACCCCCGAGTCCGCCCCAGAAGTAGAGCCGCAGGAAATCGGTGCTCCCGAGCCGCTCTTCTAGCCGCGGCCCGAAGAAGAACAACCCGAGCATGTTGAAGAACAGGTGCCCGAGTCCGGCGTGGAGAAACATGTAGGTCAAGACCGTCCATGGACGGACGAGCACTGCGGCCGGAATCAGTCGGCCCGACAAGTAAACCTGGGGTGCCACGTACGACAGCATGAACACGACTGCGTTCGCGAAGATCAGACGCTTGACCCAGGGGGTGAGCGGAATCATACGCGAATCTCGACCCGCGTGCTCAGAGGTGCAACGCCTCTTCGGCGCTCACTCGGCGCACGCGCGCGCACACGCAGTCACGGCGTCGGTGACGAGCGCCGCGAAGTCCAGGTCCAGGGTCTGCAGCCGATCGCTCGCGCGATGATAGTGCGGGTTCCTCAGGTCGGCGGTGTCGGTGAGCAGGAGCGCCGGATAGCCCTGAGACCAGAACGAGGCGTTGTCACTGCGCCGCGTGGCCCAGACCAACCAGCCACGCAGCGCGGAGTGCAGGGAGGCGAGGGGGAGTTCCGGCACCGTACTCCGGGCCTCGGCCAGGAACGTGCGCAACAGCCCACGCGAGCGTGTGTCTCCCACGACCGCCAGATAGTCGCCGGTTCGCGGTAGATCCAACCAGCGCACGGGGAGCGGAATCTTCTGGCTGCCCGGCTCGTGGCGGCGGAAGCCGATCATCTCCAAGACGAGCGCTCCACGGTAAGCGACCCCATGCGCCCGCGCAGCCGCGGCCCAGTGGCGGCTGCCGACTCGGTACGTCCAGCCCCGACGCTCCTCGAGGTTGAACGCGACGAACTCCACCGTGGCGCTGCCCTGCCAGCCGGCCAGAAGGCGCGCACACTCGAGCAGGCCGGCCACACCGCTCGCGTTGTCGTCCGCGCCCGGCGTACCGCGAACGGTGTCCACATGCGCCCCCACCAGCACCCGGGGCGCACGGGGATCCGTACCCGTGATCTCCGCTGCAACGTTGTCGAAGGGCCGTCCTCGGAACCGGAAACGATGCCTGCCCGCGGGCAGGCCGAGCGCCGCGAGTGCGCGCTCGACGTACGCGAGCGCCGCCTCCAAGGCCGCAGGTGAGGCGTCGGGGTGCCGTTCCCCCTCCAAAGCGCGCACGTGCGTCGCCAAGCGTTCCGGGTCGGCCCGGGCGAGAATCGATGAGTGAGCCACGCTGTTCACCTCATAGGCCGCGCATCCCTCCTTGGGTCCCAGCGCGACGGACCTGGGCTATCGCGGCCGGGTACCGGAGGACCGCAGTGACTCGTGCAATAGACCCGCTATAGACCGTGGAGCCGGCCATGGCAGAAACAACCCCCATCGCGTTGCGCGGCTACGCGCACGCCGAGGTCCTCGTGTCCACGACCTGGGTCGCGGAGCATCTCGGCGACCCCGAGATCAAGGTTTTCGAGTCGGACGAGGACGTGCTCCTCTACGACACCGGTCACGTCCCTGGAGCGCAGAAGCTCGACTGGGTGGAAGACCTGAACGACAAGCTGACCCGCGACTACCTGGATCGGGGCCGGCTGCAGGAGCTACTGCGCCGCAAGGGCGTGAACGAGGGCGACACGCTCGTTCTCTACGGTGACAAGAACAACTGGTGGGCCACTTATGCGTTCTGGGTGCTCAAGCTCTTCGGCCTCGATAACCTCGTAATAATGGACGGGGGCCGAGCGCGTTGGATGGACGAGGGACGGGCGTTGAGCGAAGAAGTGCCGAGCCCGCCCTCGGGCAACGTGACCATCGGCGAGCGAGACGATTCGCGCATTCGAGCCTTCCGCGATGACGTGATGGCTCACGTGGAGGGGCACGGCAGCCTGATCGACGTGCGAAGCCCCGAGGAATACCGCGGCGAGCGCCTGCACATGCCCGATTACCCGAACGAAGGTGCACTCCGGGGCGGGCACATCCCGCACGCCAAGAACGTGCCCTGGGCCCGCGCCGTTGACCCCGAAACGCACCTCTTCAAGTCCGCCCAGGAGCTCAAGCAAATCTACGAGGGCGAGGCGGGTCTCGATCCCTCCCGACCCGTCATCGCGTATTGCCGCATCGGGGAAAGATCGTCACATACGTGGTTCGTCCTTACCTACCTGTTGGGCTTCCCGGAGTGCGACAACTACGACGGCTCTTGGACGGAGTGGGGCAATCTGGTGAGAGCACCGATCGAGCGCTGACAAGAAGCCCTCTCCTTCACGCGAAGAGCCGCCCGGCTTCGGCCGGGCGGCTCTTCGTGCACAAAGCACTGCGCTTCAATCCCACGCAGGCCGCGGCGGCGGTCTTCCGCTCAAGTCACGATCATCGTCTCCCCACTCATCCCACTCCTCTTCTTCGAGCTCGTCGTCATCCAACTCGTCGTCCTCCTCGTCCCAGTCGTCCTCTTCGTCCCAGTCGTCTTCCTCGTCCCAATCGTCTTCCTGACCGAATGTCCTGGCACAGAGGAGCAAGGCGCCACGAGCCTCGTACGCCGTCCAGTCCGAGTGGTCTGGCCGGCGCCTTCCCGAGGAAACCGCCCGGCGTGCCGGGGATTCTCTGGCGGCCATGCGCGCCAAAGTATACGAGGGGTTCGCGCTGTCAAGGAGACAATCGCAGCCGTTTTCGGCGTCTTCCAGGTCCGCCACCAAAAGTTGTCACCCACTGTCTCCGGCCCTTCGAACCTGAACCAGCTCACGAGGTTCGAGTTGGAAAGTGACGTGACCGATTCCGTGCCGGAGGGCCCGCTCGCGCACGTCGTCGAGCACACGTCGCTGTTCCAGGGGGTCGTCGATCACGCCGTGAGCCGACAGGGCGACGAAGCCACTCGTGAGTGTCCAGACGTGCAGGTCGTGCACCTCGCTAAGGCCTTCCACGCCGCGGAGATCAGCCAGCAAGCGCCCCATGTCCAAGTGCGACGGCGCGGCTTCCAGAAGCACATCGGTGGCCTCCCGTATCAGCCGCCAGGCTCCCACAAGGATCAGGGCAGCGATCAGCAGGGACACGAGGGTGTCCGCTCGGGTCCAGCCCGTCAGCCAAACCACAGCACCCGCGACGAGGGCGCCGACAGATCCGATCATGTCCCCCAACACGTGCATATAGGCGCCACGTACGTTGAGACTCTCGAGGGCGTGGCTATGGAGGAGGGTCGCGGCGATCACGTTTACGGCCAGCCCAGCAGCGGCCACGACGATGAGCAACATGCCGTCTACCGCGACCGGCTCGCGCACGCGATGCCAGGCCTCCCAGGCGATCCACCCCGACGTCACGAGCAACACAGCGCCATTGACCAGCGCTGCGAGGATCTCAAGCCGCACGTAGCCATAGCTCTTCTCGAGGCTCGCCGGCCGACGCGCCAGGTGCATCGCTCCGAGCGATAGTCCGATCGCCGCCACATCGGTCAGCATATGACCAGCATCGGCGAGCAAGGCCAACGAGTTGGCGAACCAGGCGCCCACCACCTCCGCCACCATGAACGTGCTCGTGAGCACCAGCACCAGCCGGAGCCGCCCCACGGAGCGGCCGCGGAGGGGATTCAGATCCGAAAGCCCGCGATGGACATGCGAATGCGCCATTGCAGTAGCCGAAGCACCTGGTACCTGAGACACTGGATGCGCGCAGGGCCTGGATCACGCACCTGCCATCCGGCACCTAACATAGCCCCGATCATCTCGGCGCACGGCCGGGTTGGCGGCCTTCTCTTCCAGTCCTCGCCGGTCCACAACGCCCACCGGCCCGGCTACCGTATTCGGTGACGGGGCCCACGCTTGGTCCGGTGCGTGGCCCGGCAGACGCGCGCAACTCCGGAGCGGCGACATCGACGCTGGCCGCCCGGCGCGCGGGCGGCAGTGCGGACACGGTCCCGCGTGCCTGTCGCCGACGCCGCACCGCGGACAAGCGGACGGACTCGCGGCTGCATGCTTCGGCTGCCCTCCGGACCCGGTACCAGACGCCGGAGTACCCCACTGACGATGTTCGAGGCGGACACGACTCCCGATCTTCCCCGCGGTCATTGGCGCGTCGTGCTGGCCGTCCTGCGCTGGGTTCCGCAGGCTGGTCTTTCACGGTTGCTCGGTCGTCTCGCCGACCTGCGCCTGCCTCGCCCTCTGCGCCGTTTCGTGCTCGGGTCGTTTGCCCGTGCGGTCGGCGCCCGCCTCTCCGAGGTCGAGAAGCCGCTCGACGAGTACCCGAGCCTGAACGCTTTCTTCGTGCGTCGCCTGCCCCCGGGGACTCGCGTCTGGCCGGCCGATCCGGCCGTGGCAGGCTCGCCCGTCGACGGCATCGTAGGGAGTGTAGGAACTATACGCGACGGGACCGCGGTCCAGGCAAAGGGGCGCTCCTACTCGGTCGCGGCCCTGCTCGGGGACCCCGCGGAAGCTCCCGTCTACGAGGGTGGCCGCTTCGTGACGCTCTACCTTTCGCCGAGACACTACCACCGCGTACACGCACCGCTCGGAGGCACCATCGCCGTGGCTCGCCGCGTTCCCGGCCGACTCTTCCCCGTCAACTTGCCGTCGGTCGCCTACGTGCAAGATCTCTTCGCGCTCAACGAGCGCGTTCTTTGCCAGCTCGAGTCCGAACTCGGGCGCGTCACGCTGATCGCTGTCGGCGCCTTCAACGTGGCGCGCATCTCCACCGCGTTCGATCCCGATTGGGCGGGCTCGAGCGCGTGGGTGAGCAACCGCCGCGACCCGCCGGAGCCGGAACGCGCCTACGACCCGCCCCTCGTCGTCGAGCGCGGAACGGAGCTGATGGCATTCCACCTCGGCTCGACCGTCATCCTACTCTTTCCGCGCGGATGCGATGTCATGAGCACGACCTGCCGTCCCGGGCGCGAGGTCCATCTCGGTACGCCGCTGGTCCGCGTAGCTGCCCGAGGTGATCTTTCGTCGCACCGTCCACCCACGATGGCTCGCTCGTGAACGAAACCAATCCACTCCTCTCGGAGAGCTTCCGTATCCCCTTCGATCGGGTCCGCCCCGAGCATGTCCGGTCCGGCGTCGATGAAATCCTCCGGGCCGGTCAGGAGCGCCTGGAAGCGTTGGCCGGCCAGGCCGAGCCACCCACGTGGGAGAACACGATGGAGCCACTCGATTCCGTGACCCGCTGGGTGAGCGAGCGGGTCAAGCCGGTGACTCACTTGATCACGGTGCAGGAGACGAGAGAGCTCCGTGACGCGTTCAACGTGGTATTGCCTGCGATATCGGCGTTCTGGACCCGCCTGCCCCTGAACACGTCGCTTTGGCGGCGAATCGAGGGCCTGAGCCGAGAGGCGGACAGTCTGCCGCTTACAAGCATTCAGAAACGGCACCTCGACAAGACCGTCACCGAGTTCCGCCGTGCGGGAGCCGACCTCGCAGGCCGGGACAAGGAACGTCTCGAAGAGATAAAGGTCGAGCTGGCTCAGGTGGAGCAAGAGTTCAGCGAGCACGTGCTGGACGAGACCGCGGCCTGGGAACTGCACGTGACGGACGCCGACCGGCTCCGGGGCGTGCCCGATTCCCATCTGGCGCGTTTTCGGGCCGCGGCGGCCGGGAAGAACAAGAAGGGCTGCCTGCTCACGCTCGACCATCCCTCTGTCGAGCCGATCGTCAAGTACGCGCACGAGCGCGAACTGCGACGTGAAGTCTACGAAGCGTACGTGACGCGCTGTCGCGACGGCGAATTCGACAACCGCGCTCTAATCGTTCGCGTTCTGGAGCTGCGGCAGCAGCTCGCCGAGCTCATGGGATATGAAGACTACGCCGACTTCCGGCTGGAAGATCACATGGTCAAGAGCGGCGCGCGCGCCAGCGCATTTGAGGGGGACATGCGCGATCTCACGCATGCCTACTGGGCGCACGACGTGGCCGAGCTACGCGCCCACGCGAGAGAGCTCGGGCTCGACGAGCTGCTGCCCTGGGACGTCGCCTACGTACAAGAGTCGTTGCGCCGAAAGGACTACGACATCGATGACGAGATGCTGCGCCCGTACTTCCCGCTCGAAACTGTGATGGACGGCCTATTCGACATCGCGCGGCGAGTCTTCAGGCTCACGGTCAAGCCGGCACCCTGCGCGGAAGTATGGCACGAAGACGTCAGGTTCTACGAGATTCACGACGACGACGGCACCTTCCTCGGGGGGTTTTATACCGATTGGTACCCGCGCAAGGAGAAGCGACAAGGAGCGTGGATGGCCGATCTGCGCTCCGGCGGACCGCTTCCCGACGGATCGTTCGAGCCGCACCTGGGGGTGATCTGCGGAAACTTCGCGCCCCCGCAAGGCGATGAGCCCAGCCTGTTGACTCATCGCGAGGTCGAGACCGTCTTCCACGAGTTCGGCCATCTCCTGCATCACAGCACGTCGCGCGTACCCGTCCGTGCGCGCGGCGGGTTAAACGTGGCTTGGGACTGGGTCGAGTTGCCCAGCCAACTCATGGAGAACTGGACCTGGGAGCGGGAGGCGTTCGACATGTTCGCCCGCCACTATCGGACCGGCGATATGCTACCCGACCATCTCTTCGATCGCATGGTCGCGGCCCGCCGATTCATGGGTGGTTGGCGGCAGATGCGGCAACTTTCCTTCGGCACCGTCGACCTCGCCCTGCACCGCGAATACGCCCGACGGACAGACCGAGGCGCCGCGAGTGTCATGGAGTTCGGCCGCGAGTGCTTTGTCAAGTTCAGCCCGACGGATGCGTTCGCGGACCTGCACATCCTGACCTCGTTCACCCATCTGTTCAGTGGAGGGTACGCGGCTGGTTACTACAGTTACTTGTGGTCCGAGGTGCTCGACGCCGACGTATTCACGCGCTTTCGTGAAGAAGGCATCTTCAATTCTGACACCGGACGGGAATACGTACGGAGCATCCTGTCCCGGGGAGACAGCGATGACCCCGAGCGACTCTTCCGCGAGTTCATGGGCAGAGACCCCGACCCCGCCGCCCTTCTCGAGCGCAACCTCGGCCCGGTCCCTAGGCCGGCAGCGGCCTGACGGACAACCTGACGTGCTGAACTGGCTCCGTAGGGCCTGCATGACCGCGTGCGCCCTGGTACTCGCCGCGTGCGGCAGCCGGGCAACCGGAGACGTGGACCAGATCGTTGTGGGCGCGGACCCCGCAGCCTGGGAGCAGGTCGAGCAACTCCTACGTCGGGAGCTGGAGCCTACCCCGTTCGCGCTTCCGGGCGAGCGCGCCTTCGAGCTGACGCATGCCGATCCGACCGCTAGCAGCTGGGAGGAAGCGCGCCTCGGCCGACAGGTACTGCTGATCGGAACCGCCGAGAATCCTTGGATCGCTGAAGCGCTTGAGCGGTGGAGGGGTGCGCCGCCCCAGGTTCCGTCACGAACCGAGGTCGCTGACGTGTGGGCGAACGGACAGCATGCGCTCGTCCTGCTCCTTCCGGCGGAAATGCCCGAAGCAGCGCTCCGGCAAGAGATGGTCGATTTGAAGAACACCTATGTGCAACGCTACCGCGAGTACGTCGTGGAAAGGATGTACTTCCCGGAAGGACCGGATCAGGCTCTCGCGGACACCATCCGCTCCAGTGCTGGCTTCGAGCTCCGGGTCCCCCAGAGCTACGCCTGGTCCCGGCAGCGCGACGTCCTCCGTTTCGGCCCCGCGGCGGTGCCGGAGGGAGCGCCCTCGCTCAACGTCACCGTTACTTGGCAAGCTCCCATACCGCCTGGAGCACGAAGCGAACCGCTCGCGCTTCTGGGTTGGCGCGAGCAAGTCGCAGCCGAGCACTACGCCGGGCCGCAGTTCGTCGAGCCGACGGCGGTACGCGGTGGACCCACGACGCACCGGGGCAGCCTGGCACTCCAGCTGGTGGGCACCTGGACGGCGCCGGGCAGCAGCCGGCGGGGCCCGTTCATTCTGCGGACCGTGATGTGTCCGATTCAAGACCGCATGTACCTGCTGGACGGATGGCTCGACCCTGCCGGCCAGGAAGGGCACGAGCACATGGTGGAGATCGAGTCCGTCATCAATTCGTTTCGGTGCGGATCAGCCGGTCGCTGACTCCCACATGAGTGCGTAGCGACGCAGGGCGTGAGCCCACATCGACCCGTTCCACGAATGGCGACGGCTTACCGAGGAAGGATCGACCAGACGCCACGGGCGTATCCCGCGATGCCGCGCGGGGCGATCCCGACCGCTACTTGGGATAGGCTCGGACTCCCGGTAGCAAATGGGCGGAAAGGCTAGCGAGGCCGTGGCCGACGCTGTAGCGCGGGGAATGTCCCGGTTCGGCGCGCACCCCGGAGGCATGCTCTTGATCGCGGGACTGGCTGGAGCCGGTGTCGCGTACGCGAGCGCGTTTCTCGCGCCCGGGGCACCCATGTGGGCCGGCGCCCTGCTGGCCGGCAGTGCGGTCGTGACCATGACCGGGGCCGCCTTGCTCGCCGTGCGAGCCGGTCGGTCGATGGTCGTGCTCGGCTCGGGCGGCTTGCTCCTCGCGCTCGGCGTGGTCTTCCTCTGGACCATTCCCACGGTTGACCCGGCCGAGCCGAGGTTCCTGCTCGGTCTTCCCCCCGCCGTAGCGTACCTCCTGTACGGGCTCGGGCTCCTCCCGGCCTTGATCGTGCCGTTCGTCTACGCATGGAGTTTCGAGCGCGCGACGCTCTCGCAGGAGGACCTGGACCGTGTCCGTAGGGAAGCGGCAGCGACCCCGCCCGAGGAACCCGACTCCGACGCCACCGGGCGGGCGGGCTGACGCGCTCAACCGGCGTGCCACTCCCCCTGTTGCAGGTAGTCGGCCTTCCGCCCTTCGCAGGGCCCACGGTAGCTGGGGTCGCACTCGTCTACGGCACGGGCATCTTGGCCATCGCAGTGTGGGCCGCCCGTCGCACAAGGACCGCCGCCGATTTCTTCGTGGCAGGCCGGGGCATCGGGCTCCTCGCGCTCACGCTGGCCACACTTGCCTCCAATATTTCCGGGTTCGCTTTCATCGGCGGCCCAGGGCTCGTCTACGCCGTCGGCCTGGGCGCCGTGTGGATTGTCCTACCGGCGGGGATTACGGGGGCCCTGGGTGCCTGGGTGTTGGCGAAACGACTGCGTCTGCTCGCGGAAGTGCGGCCGATGCTTACCATTCCCGACGCGCTGCGCGCGCGTTACGGGTCACGGCTCGTGCAGGGACTCGCCGGAGTCGCGATCCTCGTCGCGATTGTCGGCTACATGGCGGCGCAGGTGCGCGCGCTCGGAATCGTGACTGACGCCGTCTTCGGTACGGGGCTAGGCTGGGGGATCTGGCTGGGGGCGGCGGTTGTGGTCGCGTATTCCGCCACCGGGGGGAGCCTCTCGGGTGTCTATGCCGACGTCTTCCAGGGACTGATCATGGCGTGCGCGTCGACGTTGGTGTTCGCGTACGTGTTGGACGTGGGCAGCGGCTTGTCGGGCCTGTCCCGAACGATCCTCAGCGGTGATCCCGAGTTCTTGGAGCCCTGGGGGCACCTGCCTCCGCTCGCCGCCGCGTCATTCTTCTTCGTGTTCGGCCTAGGCGTGTTGGGGCAACCGCACGTGTTGCACAAGTTCTTCATGCTGAAGGATCCCCTGCGCCTCAAGTGGTTTCCGCTGCTCGGCACGTTGGCTCTCGTACTCACCATCTTGCTCTTCGTCGGAGTGGGGCTGGCCGTGAAGGCGCTCGTGCTCCGGGGTGAGCTGCCCGCGCCGAGCAACCCGGACTTCGCCACGCCCCTCTTCCTGCTCCGGCGCACGCCCCTCCTGCTCGCCGCAGTGGTGCTCTCCGGCATCCTTGCCGCGATCATGAGCACAATGAACGCCTTCTTGAACGTCGGCTCCGCTGTCGTCACGCACGACATCCCGGTGGCGCTCGGCCGACCCCTGCGCGATGAGCTCCTGTGGGCCCGCTGGACTACGGTGTTCCTCGCCGCAGCCGCGGCGGTCGCGGCCCAGCTGCCCGGCACATTGGTCGCTTTCTTGGGCGTATTCGGTTGGGGTCTGTTCGCGTCTACGTTGGTACCGGCGCTCGCGATCGGGCTGAACTGGGCGAATGGTAGCCGCAAGGGGGCCGTGGCATCGATCGTGACAGGCCTCGTCTTGACGCTCTCGCTCGAGACAGCGGTCTTCTTGCGCTGGTTCACGCTCCCCGCCGGCACGTCAATCGCGGGCATGACGCTGGTCGCGTCCCTGATCGTGTACCTCGCCGTCTCGTCGCTCAGTAAATCCGAAATAGACCCGGACGTGCGCCTCGTCATGGAGGTGTGAGGACTCCGCAACCGAGGCGGGCGCAGGCTTCGTCTCTGGGCGACCCTGCGTCAATGTGTCGCCCGGATCCCGCGGCCCGCATCCGATCCGGAAAGAGCCCGCACCGGATCAAGTGGTCGAGTGGAGGTCAAGAAAGGATCCGGATTCGAGGACCTTCGTGCGGCTTCAAGTCAGGCGGCCGGTCGCGGTGGCGGCCGCGCGGGGAAACGCGGCGCTCCGCACGGAACCCCGACGCCACGATGGTGGCCTGGTCACCGCACTGCCCGGCACGTTTCGGCCCGGGGCAACTTGCTAGCCGCCCGCGAGCGCGCAGCGGAACAGCGCGCACGCGATGCCGTCTGGACAACAGAAGGCGCGGTCGGACGCGAGCCCCGGCGACCGACCGCGCCTCTGGTTCGGGGCCCGCATTACGGGTGAGAGATCCTCCACACGTACGCTGCCACCTGCGCGGACTGCTCGTCCGAAATACCGCTGCCGCCCCTGGCGAGCATCGGAATCATGCTCTCCTGCGGCTCGGACACGCCATCGTTGATCGTGGCAAGGATCGCGGAGAACGAGCCGTCGCCGTGCAGCCAGGTCTCGTCAGCCAGGTTCGGACCGATCGCGGTGCCCGCGCCGTCTTCCCCGTGACAGCTCGAGCAGAGCGCCTGCCCGTGGAACAGGGTTTGGCCTTCATCAATCATGGCCTGGGTCACACCCTCGGGAAGAGCCTGATCCGGGTCCTGGGCGGTCGCTCCCGCCATCGAAAACGCGCCCACCACAATCATGACCGGGAAAGCCCAACTAGCGTTCTGCTTCATGTGTGCTCCTCAGGGGTTCAGTCGTCACGAGGCCAGCGGGAACCGGAACCCAACGGGTCCGCACCAGCCGCAGCCAAGTTCGTCGCGCGCCGCGCTTCGGTCAATTCGCGCTCGTCGCCTCAGTCGTCGGTCAGCTTGTACTTCTTCGGGGTCTCCTCGTACTTGGGCTTGATCCCCGTGTCCTCCTCGTAGTGGGCACGCTCGTAGTCGCGTTGCGACCAGTAGTTGTCGCGAGCCTGCCGCTTGTCTCGCCGCTTCGCCGCAGACATGGCCTGGGCATGCGTGTTGTCAGTCTTGAGAGCAGGCATCGAGAGGAGCTTCTCCAGCTCCTGGCTGGCGCACTCCGGACAGCAGACGGCCTCCTCGCCTCGAACAAACACCTCGAAGTACTCCCCACAGGCGCAGCAGCGGTAATCGAACGTCGGCATCGCGGACTCCGGGCGGGCTACATGAGTTGACTGGTGGTACAGAGTACGGCCGGGCAGGGTTCCTACTTCGACCCGCGGCCGACAGGGTAGGTCGAGGCAAGCGAGGCCGGCCAGCAACCGCTCCGCGCGAGGCTAGGCGAAGGGCGGCGGCACGGACTGCCGCCCCCAGTCACGGGGTGGTCGCGACGCTCGACCTCCAAGCTTGTCTACGTCCCCATCCACTGCCAGGAAGCCTCCCGCACGATAGCCCCGTGGAGCCTCAAGCGCAGCCGACTTGGGACCGGGCCCCGGGTCGTGGCGTGCGGACGGGGGCAGGGTGACCAGCGCCGTGGCGCGGCGGTCCTCGACGTCGCTCATGTTGTCCGGTACAGCCATGGACGCGCGGGAAACCGTCGCGCTGCCGTCTCGCAGGATGTCGACGATGCTCCAGCCGGTTCGCTCGTCGCTCATGTCCCCAGCGCGGTCAGTGGCGAGCTTGTCGAGCGTCGGCTAAGAGACGGGTCGCCATCGACTTCCCATCGCAGGATCGGTGCCCACGCGCGGCCCATCTGGCTCAAGCAGCGCGACGCGGGCCTGACGTTGTCGAATGCCAGCTCGGCTGCCGCGGCGACCTGCCCCGCCGAATATGCCTGCCCCAACCTCGCCGGAGCTGCGCCAAGGAGTCGGACGCTGCTACGGGCCCCAGTCCCGCTCGGGGGGGCCGCGCCGATCGATGGGGCTCAGTGACGGGCAATCAGTGGATTCCCTAGTTCACATCCCACCATACCGGAGTCGTGAGCTCGAGCCCCCCGCCCTGGCGCGAGACCGCTGTCTCGAGATTGGCCTTGTTCAGCGCTTGCTCACCGCTGGGAGCGGGACCCGCTAGCCTATATCGGTCGGGATGCGGTCGCCACACCCTTCTCCACAGGCCGGAGCGAAAACGACTGCACGCCCTGCCCCGGATGGTGTTCGGCCAGGGCGCTCGCCATCCGTGCGGCGACCGGTTCGGCCTGCTCGGCCGCGCAGACCGCGAGCAATCCGGAGCCCGCGCCGGAAACGGTCCCCGCCCATGCGCCGGCCGCGACCGCTGCCGAGAGGGCGTTCTCGGAGCCCGGGATGAGAGGCAACCGGTACGGCACGTGGAGGTTGTCCTCGAAACCCCTACGCAACAGGTCGGCGTCGCCCGTGGCGAGCCCGGTGAGCAGTGCCGCCGTACGCCCGATCGCCCCCGCCGCGATCCCGTGCGGCACGGTTGCCGGTAGCGCGGCGCGTGCTGCGCGAGTGGACACACGAGTCGGGGGCGCCGCGAACGCGAAGCCTACCCTCGGAGAGAGGTTCAGTCGGATCGCGCGGGGCGCTGCGACGCCTCCCAGCGCGGCGATCAGCCCACCGTATGCCGACGCCCCTGCGTTGTCGCCGTGACCTTCCTCCGCCGTGGCGAAGGCGAAGGCAGCATCCGGGTCGAGCTCGGCCCCGGAAGCGAGCGCACCGAGGGCGGCCCCCGCCACCAGGGCGGCCGCGGACGAACCCAGCCCACAGGCAATCGGGATCGCGGAATGGACGTGAAGCTGCCCGAGGGGCTCGATGCCACGAGCCTCGAGCACCCGCCGGAAAGCGACCGCGACGAGGTCCTCACCCGGGAGCGCACCCCTCGGACGCTGTACGGTCAACGCGTGGGGGCCGGGCTCGAAGGAGGCATCGAGGAAGCGGTCCACGGCCATACCGACGCAGTCGAAGCCACCGCCGAGGTTAGAAGTGGAGCCCGGAACACGGACCGCCGACGCACGCAATGCGGTGCCGGTCAAGTCACCACCATGCGACCGCCGGCAACCTCGTCGAGAAGCTCAAGCAGCGCGGTAAGGTCCCCGTGCAGCCTGAGCGCCCGCTCCTCCCGATCCAGGGCTCGTGCGATGGCCGAAGACGGCGTCGGTCGCACCCCAGTCGCAGACTCCACCACCTCGGGTAGTTTGGCGGGGTCTGCGGTGGCGAGCACGACGGCGGGCGCACGCGCCGAGGACGTCGCCTCCCCGTCCCTGCGGTACGCCCACGCGCCCAGCAGACCGACCGCCCCGTGTGGATCGATCAGGTAGCCGTGCTCTCGGTGACAGCGTGCCATGGCCGCGATAGTGGTCTCGTCATCGAACGCCGCGCTCCAGATCCAGCGACGCAGTTCGGCTGTTCGCATCCCGGTGAGGGCGGACAGGCGTTCGAGGTTGCTTGGATCACCGACGTCCATCGCGCTGGACAGCGTGCGCAAGGTCGGCTGGCGCGCGGCACTGCCCGTCGCGAGGTGTCGCAGGAAGATATCGTTGGCGTTGAGGGACGCCACGAGGCGCTCGACCGGCAGTCCCGCCATCGCGGCGATCAACCCGCCGGTCAGGTTACCGAGATTGCCCGAAGGGACCGAGAAGACGCACGAGTGGTCCCACGCTCCTTGGCGGACCGCATCGACGTAGTAGAACGCCTGCGGCATCAGGCGCCCGACGTTGATTGAGTTGGCCGAGGTGAGGCCGAGGCGCTCGGCTTCTCCCGAGCCGAAAGCCGCCTTGGCGAGCGCCTGGCATCCGTCGAAGGAATCCTGGACCGCGACTGCGGTGACGTTGCCGCCGAGCGTCGTGAAGAGACGCCGCTGCTCGGCGGTGACGCCACGTTCCGGGAAGAGTACGACAACGTGGAAGCGGGGCCGTCCAGCGAAGGCGTGCGCGACCGCGCCGCCGGTGTCGCCCGAGGTTGCGACGAGCACCAGCCGCGGGCGCCCCGGATCCGGATCGAGCCGGTCCATGAGCGCAGCCATGAACCGTGCACCCACGTCCTTGAACGCCGAGGTCGGGCCATGGAACAACTCGAGCACGTGCAAGTCGTCATCGATCGGCACCAGCGGCACGGGGAAGTCGAGCGCCTCGGCCACGACTTCTTCGAGCAGGTGCTCGGGGATCTCTCCGCCAAGCAACGCAAGCGCGCACCGGAGCGCCGTGTCCGCAAAGGAGTGGCTGGTGCGTGCGATCGCCGCGGGATCGAATCGTGGCGCCGCGGCGGGAATGTAGAGCCCGCCGTCCGGCGCAGGGCCGTGGAACAGAGCCTCGGCGAACGTGGCGGTCGCTTCGGGCCCCACGGCACGCGTACTCCGCCAGCGCTTCAACGAACGATCTCCAGCGAGGACGGGTGCACAGGCTCGGGCGACGCCTTGCTCGCTCCCGGCCGGCGCCCCTTCAGTCCGACGGGCGCCTCCTGCGCCTCGGCACGCGCGCGTAGCACATCGGCGAACACACCGGCCGCGGTAACGTCCGGCCCGGCCCCGGGGCCCCGCACCACGAGCGGTACCGTCTCATATCGCTCCGACACGACCAGAATGAGATTCTCGCTTCCCCGCAGGCTCCAGCACGGATGCTCCATCGGCACGATGTCGAGCCCCACGCGTGCCTTGCCCGCTTCGACTGTGCCGAGATAGACGAGACGTTCGTTCTTCTCCGCAGCGCTCGCGCGCCGCTTCTCCATCGGTTCGTCCAGCGACGACAGCCGATTCCAGAAAGCCTCGAGCGGACCCTCGGCCCCTTCACGCGGCAGCAGCGGTTCCACGACCACATCCGTCGGCTCTAGATCGAGTCCAGCCGCACGCGCGAGGATGACGAGCTTGCGGGCCACGTCGAGACCGGAAAGGTCGTCTCGTGGATCCGGCTCCGTGTAGCCCAGATCGAATGCGCCTCTTACCGCCTCGCTGAAACGCCGGCCCTTCATGACCTCGTCGCAAAGGTAGCCGAGCGTGCCTGACAACACGCCTTGGAGCCGGACTACACGGTCGCCCGTAGCGGCCAGGTCGGACACGGTGCGCAATACAGGAAGCCCCGCTCCCACGGTGGTCTCGAAGTACACGGACCCACCCTTGCCGGCCGCAACGCGCAGCCGGTCCCACTCAGCGCTCGACGCGGCGAAGCCGATCTTGTTCGCGGCGACCACGGAGACGCCCGCTCCCAACATCCGCTCGTACGACGACGGCAGCTCCGGGTCGGCCGTGCAGTCCACGAAGATGCGGGGGTGATGTGGACTCGCGATCGCCGCCTCGGCCAGGGCGGAGGCGGGCTGCACGGCCGTCTCCGCGGCCGCCCGCCAGTCGTCCGGGTCTATCCCCGCCCGACTTACCACGGCCGTGCGACTGGATGCGATGCCGTGCACACGCAGACGATGAACCACGGCGCGGGTGGCGAGTTGGTCGAGGAATGCGGCGCCTACGCGCCCGACACCCGCGACATAGAGTTCCGCGGCGCGTGGCCGGGGCGCGAAGAACGCGTCATGGATGGCGCGCACCGCGCCGGGTCCGTCCTCCGCTGAGACGACGACCGAGATGTTGCGTTCCGACGCACCCTGTCCGATCGCACGCACGTTGATGCCGTGGTTGCCGAGCACGCCGAAGATCCTGCCCGACACGCCGGGCAGGTGGCGCATGCCGTCGCCGACCGCGGAGACGACCGCGCCGTCCGGTTCCACGCGCAAATCCTCGACCAGGCCGGTTTCACGCTCAAGGCGGAACTCGTCGGCCAGAGCCGCGCGGCAGGTCGCGGCAGACGCACTCGGTACGACGATGCAAACCGAGGCTTCGCTTCCGCCCTGCGTCACCAGGATCACTCTTACGTGGCGGCGGTTGAGCGCGGCCAGAGCGCGAGCCGTGAGGGCGGTCGCGTCGTCGCCGGCGCGAGCCGTGAGCTGCAGCACAGCCGCGTCGGTGCGCGAGGCCAGAGCACGCACCGGCACGTCGCCCCGCGAACCCCCCCCGGCGGAAACCAAAGTACCCCGGTGTTCAGGGTGGAAGGTGTTCTTGATCGCGAGCGGCACGCCACGATCGCGTAGCAGGCGCGCTGCCCTCGGATGCACGATCTTGGCGCCCCAATGGCTGAGCTCGAGCAGTTCGGCGAAGCTCATGCCGTCCAGGCTGGCGGCTTCCGGCACGGCGCGGGGATCAGCGCTCATGACGCCGTCCACGTCGGTCCAGATCTCGACGAGGTCAGCACCGAGGCACACGCCGAGGACCGCGGCGGTTGTATCCGACGCGCCCCGTCCGAGCGTGGTCACCTCACCGCCCGATGTGGCCCCGGCAAAGCCCGGCACGACCGGGATCTCGCCCGCAGCAACGTGGCGGGCCGCCTCGCGCCTCACGGCGGCTTCGGTCTCAGCCAGATCTACCGTCGCCTCACCGAACTGGTCGTCCGTGACCAACCAACGACCCGGATCGACGGCCACAGCTGGTACGCCGCACCCGCGCAGCGCCGCGGAAATCACTAACGAGGAGAGTCCCTCACCGGTGGCCAGGACCGCGTCCAGCGTGCGTGGGCTGCACTCCCCGAGCAGCGCTGCACCGTGAAGAAGTCGGGCCAAGTGATCCGATTTCCGCTCAAGTTCCGCCTCGACCTCCGATTCCGGTCCGAGCACCGCCCGCGCTGCCTCGAGATGGTCGGCACGCAAGCGCGTCTCAAGCTCCTGGTAGTTTCCACCCGACGCGGCGAGACGCGCCGCTTCAATCAAGTCCTCGGTAACCCGCGCAAACGCCGAGACCACCACGATAGGATGAAGCTCGTCCATGCGTGCACCGACCTGGCGGCCGATCACGTCGACCCGTTCCGGGCCGGTGACCGAGGTGCCGCCGAACTTCAGCACGCGGTGACGGCGAGATCTGCTACTCATGGATCCGGCGCTGCTCCGGGCCCGCGATTGCCGCGCGGGCCCATTGAGGACAAAAAAGAAGCCGACCCGGGGCGGGGCCGGCTATCCGAGCGCTCGCGTTCGCGACCGCGTCAGTGTCCAGACAGTGGACCGCCGCCCCGCCCCCGAGGTCGGGGGCCGGTGGTAGCCGTTGTGACAATGACGGTAACGTCCATCGACCTGTCCATATGAACGGGGGCCTGGCTCCACAGGCGTACCAAGACGCGGAGAAAAATCTGTCGCTTGGCCAGGGTAGCGGCAAGTCTCGGTACAAAGGCCAAGCTACCAGGGGGGTTGACCTCACCGCATTCGGAGCGGTAGCGTCCTACCACAAAATCGAGGTTCCGTGGTGATTTGACGCATATTGCCGCCACGCAAAACAAGAGCTAAAAAGCGACCGGCCCGGCCGCGAAAGCGTCCCGGGCTTTTTGTTTTGTGCGCCCCCGTTCCTTTGTCCGCATGGGCGCCAAGTGATCCGGGTGAGCCAGGAAACGAGGGGACGTGGCCCAACAGCAAGGCGGAGCGGTGCGTAAGCAAGGGCGCGCCGGCGCGCAAAGTTCAAGGCAGAGAAGCGTCCTGCGGGAGGGGACGCTCATGTTGGAGGACGGACTCGCTCTGCAGATGGGCGGACGCGTTGCTCCCTGCCGCATCGCGTGGCGCCTGCTCGGACCCGACGGCGCACCAGTGGTCGCGGCCCTCGGAGGCATCTCCGCCGACCGCCGCGTGTGTGCTGCGCCCGGAACCGGCGAACCTGACGGCTGGTGGCAGGGGGTGGCCGGGCTCGGCGGGGCACTCGACCCCGAACGCTGGCGGATTCTCTCCATCGACTTCGTGGCCGGCCCGGGTGGCTCCAGCGCACCGGCGCAGCCCGCCTCGGGAGTGGTCCCGCTCCTCACTCCGGGCGACCAGACCAACGCCCTGTGCGCGGTCATGGACCACCTTGACGTCGGGCGCTTGCACGCGGTCATCGGCGCCTCTTACGGAGGGGCGGTCGCACTGGCCTTCGCGGCCGATCATGCCGAGCGTACCGCTTCGGCTCTGGTTATTGGCGCGGCACACCGGAGTCACCCCATGGCGACTGCCGTGCGTGTCGTCCAGCGACGCATCGTGGCCGACGCCCGAGCGCGCGGGGATGAACGCGAGGGCCTAGCGCTGGCGCGCGCTTTGGCGATGACGACGTACCGCTCGCAGGAAGAGTTCAACCGGCGCTTCAGCGGTCACGGCGCGGTCCGGGCGGACGGACTCCGCTTTCCTGTCGAGGATTATCTTGACCACCACGGCCGCGTGTTCGCCGAGCGCTTCGATCCGGCCAGCTTCCTCTGCCTCAGCCAGTCGATGGACTTGCAGGACATCGATCCCGCTCGCGTGCGCGCACCGGTAACGTTGGTCGCCATGGTACCCGACGCCATCGCTCCCGCGTGGCAGGTTCGCGAGCTGCACGAACGGCTGGGTCGCGGGCATCGGATCGTGGAGGTGGCCACCAGTGCCGGCCACGACGGCTTCCTTACCGACGTGGAGACGTTTCGCGAGGTGCTAGCAAGCTTCCTGGCGGCGTCCGGAAATCGCTAGCCACCACCTCCTCCCAACTCGACCAGCGAGCCCTCCGCCACGCCCCTTGCCTCGAACCAGCCGCTATTGACCTCAAGCGCCGACCAGTAGGGTACACCAGGCTCGTAGGTCGAACATCCCCGAAGGTAGACCGCGGTGCAAGGTTGCATCTCGAAGATTCGCAGCACCGCACCCGCGCTGTCCATGAACGCGATGTCGAGCGGGATGCGCGTGCGCCACATCCAGAAACCGGCGTCTCCGGGCTGGATCGAGTCATAGAGAAAGATCATCCCGGACTCCGGATCGAGCATCGGCCTCAGTCCTAGCCCGAGAGCGCGTTGCTCGGTCGTGCGGGCCACCTCAACGAGCAGGCGGACGGGCGCTGTCCCTTCCGTGTGAATCGTCACGCTCATAGTGTCAAACGCTATGGGAGAGACCCAGGGGGTAGCGGCTTCGTTTCCGCATGCGCTCGACGCCAAGGACAGGACAAGGGCGACAGCCGTGCGCAAGTCGATCGTCACGCTCGTCAGTGCCGCCCCTAGGTCCCGCCCCGCTGTCACCTTCTTCATCTCCTCAGTATACTGATTAGGAAGAAGACAGGCCCGACGAGCCCACCGGTGCGCAGAGGAGATTCATGAACAGAGCGTGTCTAGTCCTGGACCGGTGGCGCGGGCCTCTCTTACTGCTTTGCACTCTGACCAACCGGGCTCGGCACTCAGACTGAGACGCTGGGATGAATTCCGGACGCACGCAGACAATTATGAAATCCACTAAGGCTCTTCGATTGCAGGGCTGGCTCGTAGCGGCTCTGGTTCTCGTGGTTGTACCGGTAGGGGCAGCGGCCCAGACAGAGTTTCACTACCAGTACGGCAAGCTCACCAACCCCTTCTCTGGAACGCGAGCCAATACGCACATCCTGACGCTGCAGCAGGCATCGAGCTGGTCACTCGGCGACAGCTTCTTCTTCGTGGATTTTCTCGACGATGGCGTTGCCGACGGATTCAATGACATGGATTTCTACGGTGAGTGGTACCCCACCGTGAGCCTGGGCAAACTCACGGGCGGAACGTTTGGCGGCGGACCGCTGCGGGATATTGCGCTGGTCGGGGGCATCAACTTCGGCGGTGACGCTGACGTATTGAAGTGGTTGCCCGGGCTACGGCTCTCCTGGAGTGTTCCCGGCTTCATCTTCCTTAACACGGATGTAACTGCCTTCATCGACGCCAACAGTGGAGTGGGGGAAGGGGGTGCGCCACGCACCACTGACAGCTTCATGGTGGATGTGAGCTGGGGCGCTGCCTTCGATATTGGCACCCAGTCGTTCTGGTTCACGGGCCATATGGAGTACATCGGTGCCACCACCGACGAACTGGACGGTGACGTAAGGAGGTGGATCCTCGTGCAGCCCCAGCTTGGGTGGGACGTTGGAAAGGCACTTGCAGACAGCGCCAATCAGCTCTTTCTCGGGGTCGAGTACCAGTACTGGTGGAATAAGCTGGGTGTGGACGCGAGAGACAACGTCCCGCAGCTGTGGGTGATGTGGCGCCTGTGATTTCCCGAGCTACCGCGTAGAAGAGATGAATGGAAGCGTGACAGACACAGGGGGCACTGTGGCCGGGTCGGACGATGCCCACTCGGCCAAGGAGGGACTGAGTCTCGCGGCTCGAGGCTTTATCGCGCTCGCCGGGCTGCTGACCGTCACGATTACGGCGACCTCCGCCACCATGCTCTACAACTCTGCGATCGCGCTGCGCGACGAAGCAGAGGCCGCCGCGATGCATCTGTCGGAGCTTCTGTCCGCAAGCTTCGCCGACATGGGCGAGATTTCGCTGGCCAACGTAGCCCGCACGCTCGATGCAACGCTGGACGATCAGATGATCGCTCAGGCCCGCATCACGGCACACCTCGTCGCCGCGGCAGAGGAGGCGGGCCAGGACCCGGCTCGTATCATCGAGACCTTGGACGCGATCATAGAGAGCACAGTCCTGGACGAGTTCTGGATCACCGACAGTACGGGTTTTTCGTATCTCACCAACGTGCGCGACGAGAACGGCGAGCTCGTGCCCTTCCGGTTTGAATCCGATCCGACGCTGCAGCCCCAGGCGTCTAAGTTCTACGTGCTGCTCGAATCGGACGTCGACGACGACGATGTCATCACACAACCAGCGCAGGTAAGGGAAATCGATCAAGAAGTCTACAAGTACGTGGGAGTGGGGGGCGTTGATCAAGCGCGAATCGTACAGATCGGCAATGCACTCGTCTTCGGTGAGCAGGAAATCCTGACCAACGTCTACGCGACGGAGCGAGCTGACGTTTCGGCCGTGGTCGAGGGCATCGTCGGCCAGCAGATGCTGGTGCAGGCAACCATGCTGGGTCATCTCGTGGCTGCAGCCGAGGAGGCCGGCTGGACGGCTGAACAGATCCGCGCCCGGCTGCGGAGGATCGTCGCAGCGACGGTCGTCGGCGAAGTCCGGATCCTCGACCCGGACGGCTCCGTTGTCTACTCCAGCTTGCCGCCGCCGCTTGCAGGAAGTGCAGACGCATCCGTCCCCTATGTGGACGAGGTCACCGGGCTCCTAGAAGGTTCTGAACACAGCGTGGAGTTCGCGACCGGGTCACGCCCCTCGGACGGCGAAGTCTACAAGTACGTGGCAGTCGCCAATCCCGGCTCGTCGCAGGTGGTGCAGGTCGGCGTGCCGATCGAAGGCAGCGCGGGAAACCTGCTCTATTCCGTGTACCAGCGCGAGGCGGACCTATTGGTCCAGTCACGCAACCTGGAAGCGCTCTGGGTCGTCAATCTTGACCGCGAACTGGCCGCATCCGCGCCGCGAGCCGGACAGGCGGGCAGCGAGGCGGTCATGGACGCAGCCAGTGTCTTCACAGACCGGGCGCAGTCCGTCGTGGAGCAGGCCATGGACCAGGATCAGGTGATCAGCGAGGCCAGCCTGAGCCTGTTGGCGCCTGCCGACCGAGGCGTCTGGGTCGCGTCACCCATCATCAATGCGGGGGGAATCCCGATCGGAGGGTTGGCGCTCGCGGTCAACCTAGACGACATCGCAGGCACGATCAGGGGGGAGGCATGGAACACGACGCTCATCGCCTTCGTCCTCTTCGGCCTCACCGGGACCGCCGCGTTGTGGGGAACGAGGTGGCTCACACGGCCGATCGCAGCAATTGCCGCAGCGGCGCGCGAAGTGGAAATGGGCAAACAGCCGGATGACGGCTTGATTGAGCCCGTCATGGCAAGGACCGACGAACTGGGTAGCCTAGCACGGGTGTTTGACGCCATGACGGTGCAGGTCTTCGACCGAGAAGAGCACCTTGAAATGATGGTCTCAGCACGCACCTCGGAGCTTCAAGAGAGCAACCACAGCCTGCGCCTTGCCCAACGCGCACTGGAGCAGGACTTGAAGATGGCCAAGGTCGTGCAAGCCGCCCTGGTCCGTGAAGGAAACGTCGATCTATCCGGCTTCGCAGCCTATGCGCGCATGACCCCGGCCCAACAAGTGGGCGGCGACTTTGTCGACATGTTCGAGCAGTCCGAAGGTCGGCTGTTCTTCACCGTTGGTGACGTGTCCGGCAAGGGGGTCGCCGCGGCGCTGTTCATGGCGGCCTCGCAGGGCGCCATCAACGCGGCGGCAACTACAATACAGAACACCGATGTGGGAGCCATCGCTACCCAAGCGAACCGTCGGCTCTGCAGCGAGAATCCGATGGGACTGTTCGTGACTGGCGTGCTTGCCACCGTGGATCTTGACCGTGCGGTCATTGAATACGTCTGCGCAGGGCATGAGCCCGCCTATGTAGTGGGTGCCGACGACTCCCGGACAGTTCTGGGGCTGACTGATGGCGTGCCGATGGGCGTAATCGACGACTTCGAGTACCAGAGTCGCCAGGCAACATTGCGTCCCGGTGACTCTCTCTTCCTCTACACGGACGGACTGACGGACGCGGTAAACCTGAGTGGTGAGCTATTCGGCAAGAAACGGCTCGAGGAGACGCTCGACGGCGCAGCGACGCGATCGCCTGAGGGTATCGTAAGCCACGTCTGGACAAGGATCGGCGACTATTCCACGGGAGCTCCTGCCGCCGATGACATGACTTGTTTGGTTCTACGCCGCCACGTGTGACTTCGGCCTGGCCGGCCGCGCTCGAGGAGTGCCGGTGAGACCCGAACGCGCGCACGATAGTATTCGTCTGTCCTCTGGCCACGCGGCGGCCAGAGTCGCGAAATGCCCTTGCAACGGAAAGATCATCAGCAATGATGGATGAACTGCGCGTGTCTTTGGCACCTAGGCTGTCCTCGGTCCGCAGCCTGGCCCAGATGGTAGAAGGATTCGGCGACGCCAACGAGCTTCCGGAACAGAAGATCTATATGATCAACCTGGCCCTAGACGAGCTGATCACCAACACGGTGAGCTACGGACTCCAGGGAGTGGAGCAACCACAGATCGAGATCACCGTCAAGGTCGATGATGCCGCCGTGGTGTTGACCGTCGTGGACAACGGTCGTCGGTTTGATCCGACGCAGGACACCGGCCCCGACCTGTCGTCGGACATCGATGACCGGCCCGTAGGCGGGCTGGGGTTGCATCTGATCAAGAGTTTTGCCGACCGCATGAAGTACGAGTACGTAGACGGCAAGAACCGGTTGACGCTGGAACACGACCTCGTGCGAGCGGGTGGGTGACAAGGGCTGGCGCAGTCGTCAGAGGAGCCCGTCTCATACTCTAGGTTCGGTGCCGAGCGCCCCGGTTTCCTTCGGATCAGAGTCGCGGTCGGGCAGCCGAGCGAGATCGATGTCTGGGAAGGGGAGCCAGGAGCGAGCTAACTCGGCGTGCCAGCGGGCTGGTCAGCTTGGGCCGGCTGTAGAGCCCAAGGTCCGCCGGCACTCACTGCAGCCGCTGGCTCTCCTTGCTCCGGCCAACACGGTTAGCAGGTGTGCTCAGTCGCGCGGGGCTCGACCGATCTTTGTCGCCGCCCTCCCTGTCTCGCGAGCCTGGCACCAGCACGTCCACGACCGTCGAAGGGTCTGCAACATGTCCAACCGTCAACTGGTGTCGCTACGAATGCCAGCAGCCCTGTCGGCAGCTGTACTCATGCTGTTCGCGAGTATCCTCGCTGCCGCCCCGTTGCGTGCACAGACCGGTCTGGACGGTCTGCGGCAGGAGATGGAGTCGAGCATGCGCCGACTGGGGGAGATGGACATGGGGCTGTTTCGCGTAACGATGCAAGATCCGAACCTCGAGCAACACGTCGCGCTCGTCACGGCCCTGATCCAGAGCGTGATCACCGACTTGGACTACCTTGAGGCACTGATCGAACTCCATGGTCTGGCAAGCGATCCGGACGCAGCCGCCGCCGTGGTCCTGCGCGAGCTCGCGGGCGCCGAGGAGCGCCTACAACTGGCCGCCTTCGAGCAGCACGTGACATCGGAAGCCAACAGCGATACGGAGCCGCGTACGCTGCAGGTCGCCGAACAACAGGTCCTTGACGAGCTTCGCCAAGTGGTCGGCCTGTATGCGCGCACGTCCGACCTGATCGACCCCGCCGTTCGCTGACCGCTGTCCTCCCTCCGGAACGAGGTTCGGTCTCACCCCGACCCGGAGTGCCGATGACGGCGATGACCCCTCATCGCCGGCCGTACCTCCCTCTCGCGCGGATGTCTTCCGGCATCGCGAGGTCACGGAAGGAGCCCTGACCGGGATCCTCCCACCCACCCGGACGCTGCCTCCACCCGAGAGGCTCTCCAAGAATCTCTCGGTATAGCACGGCGCTGCGGAGAACTGTGGGGTCACCGCGGAACAGGCTCCGAAGCCGTCCGGCGTGCGCCGGTGCCGGAGACGGCGGGCGCGCCATAGGCTGAAGCGGCCCTCCTTCAGGCGGGCCGAGCACAGGAGAGTCCGGCGTGCGCTCAAGCTCACTGCGTACGCGTGCACGGAGCTCCTCTGCAGCAGCCACGAGCGGTGGGGGAGACGCCTGTTCAGCGGCTGAGCGCCTCGCGGCCTCCTCCCTGGTACGGCGCTCACTCTCCAGCTCTTCGTCGATGCCGGTCGGGACCCAGACCTCGTCGGGTGGAGCGAGTGGCTCCGTCTCGCGTTGGATCTCGGGCTCCTCCGTCTCCCACTCGAACCGAGTGGGGGCGTCCTCCGTCCCGAACTCGCCACCACGACCCTCACCCTGCTCCCGCTCCATCTCCTCGATCCGGCGCCGGCGCGCGCGACGTGATACGGCGTCCATCAATGACAGCAACGCTATCATCGCCAGGAAGAAGAGAAGCTGGCCGGAACCGTTCATCCGAGCGGCTCCGACTGGTCCTCCTCGCCCTCGGAAATCGCGTCTCTCATGGACGTATCGGATTGGATGTTGCGATAGCGCATATAGTCCATAACCCCGAGGTTGCCGGACTGGAACGCTTCGGCTATCGCGAGCGGGACCCGTGCTTCCGCCTCGACGAGACGGGCGCGCATCTCCTGAACCTTGGCGCGGTTCTCCTGTTCCGAGGCCACGGCCATTGCCCTGCGCTCCTCGGCACGCGCCTGCGCGACACGTTTGTCCGCCTCCGCCTGATCGGTTTGGAGCTCGGCGCCGATGTTCTTGCCGACGTCGATGTCCGCGATGTCGATGGAAAGGATTTCGAACGCGGTTCCCGCGTCGAGGCCGCGGGCCAACACGGTCTTCGAGATGTTATCTGGGTTCTCCAGCACCGCCTTGTGCGTGTCGGAAGAGCCGATATTCGACACGATCCCTTCGCCCACGCGCGCGAGTACGGTTTCCTCGCCCGCACCCCCTACGAGGCGGTTGATGTTCACGCGCACTGTGACTCGCGCGATGGCGATGAGCTGGATACCGTCGCGTGCCATAGCGGCAACACGCGGTGTGGTGATTACCTTTGGGTTGACCGATACCTGGACCGCCTCGAAGACATCGCGACCGGCAAGGTCGATGGCAGCCGCCTGCTGGAACGACAGGTCGATGTTGGCCTTGTCCGCGCTGATCAGCGCGCGTACGACGCGGTCGACCGCACCCCCGGCCAAGTAGTGTGCCTCAAGGTCGCCGATAGCGAGCGGAAGACCCGCCTTGGTGGCCCAGATGAGCGGGCGCACGACTGCCGGCGGGTTAACCTTGCGGAGCCGCATCCCGACTAGGTAGAGGATTCCGACCTTCACCCCGGCCGAGATCGCCTCCACCCACAGTCGCACGGGAATTGCCCACAGAATGATCGACAGCAGGATTACGCTGGCGATCAGCACGAATACCGATGTCGCGAAGACAAATTGCTCAGGCATGAGAAGACTCCGATAGCAGGAAAGTCATCGGCAAATCAGGAAGCGTCGCCTTCCGGCGTGGGCGCTTCGGTCGCCTCCATGGGACGAACAACGTGGCGGTATCCCTCGGACGCCACGACCTCGATGGCAGTGCCCTTCTGAACCCACTCCGCTTCCGAGACAACGTCGATCCGTTCGCCACCGAAGATACCGGTGCCAGACGGACGAAGATCGGTGGCGGCGATGCCCGGCCTCCCGACCAGATCCTCCCGGCGAACCGCTGAGGCGTATCCCGTTTCACGTGCGGTCTCGCTCCGGAGAAAGACCCCTGACCTTCCAAGTCGCCGATTCGACGGCAGGCGCCTGACAAAGTACCAAGATGCGACCAGGACGATAAGAATCGACGTGCTGAGTATGCCGGCCCCGCGCCCGAAGTCACCCGCGGTCGGCAGCTCACCGAGCAAACTCATGTAGAGTCCCCCCAGAACGCCAGCTGCACCGAGAAAGCCGAGCACGCCCACGCCCGGGACAAGGAACACCTCCAGAGCGATCAGGACCAGACCAGCCACGAACAGGATCAACCCCTCGAGCCCGGCGAGCCCGATCAACAGGTGCGAGCCGAAGAACAGGCTGAGCGCAACCAGCCCTACGGCGCCGGCGAGCCCGAGCCCGGGGGATTGGACCTCGACGATCAGACCGAGGAAACCCAGCGAGAGAAGCAACGGTGCGACCGCAGGATGCGTGAAGAAGCGCACGATCCGCTCCGCCCAATTGACGTCCGCGTCTTGAACAGGTGCACCGGCAGCGCCGATCGCGAGCATGAGCGCTTCCCAGTCTTCCACGGCGCGTGCCCACTCCAGCTCCACGGCTTCTTCCGTGGTGAGTGTAAGCAGCTTGCCCGCCTCGACGACGCCGGGAATCTCGATGTCCTCGTCCACCATGGCTTCGGCCACCCTAGGATCGAGCCCTCGAGCCTCCGCGAGCGCCCGCATCGTGCTCCGCATGGCGGAGACGATCTTCTCGGGCGCCCGCTCGCCGGAGCCCACGACCGGTGTTGCGGCGCCGATCACGGCACCCGGTCGCATGTGGATCTCGTCCGCCGCGAGCGAGATCATCGCGCCGGCGGAGAATGCTCTTCGGTTTATGTAGGCATGAACGGGAATCGCCGCGTCGCTCAGGGCGTCGGTGATGCGTTCAGCCGCGTCCACGCGGCCGCCGGGCGTGTCGATGTCGAGAACCAGGGCCACTGCGTCCGCAGACTCGGCCTCTCGTACACTGCGCTCGATAAACGGCGCCAGCCCGAGCTCGATCACCCCGTTGACCGGGACCCGATAGACCGTGCCCCGGCCGTCGCCCGCCTCCTGTCCCGCGAGCGGAGCGGTCAACGTGCACAGGAGCACAAGCGCTGTGGCCTCGTTGCGCATCCAGTGACTCCTCCCCACGGGGACTGAGAGTGCCATCCGTGCTTCCTTCAACATAAGCCCGGAACGGTCGCGGGCGAGCACGACAGTGAGGCGCCGGCCCTTCACGCGCCGCGCCAGTCGAACGAATACCCTTGCCGAGTCTCAGTGCGACGGCTCTCGCCTGGCAACGAGCCCGGTAAGCGTCTCCCGGTCAGGTCCGGCGACTGCGCTCCCCTGGGCCGTGACTAGTTCGAGCTTGGCGGGCAGGCCCACCGTCGACGCGCCATCAGGTGCCTCGTCACGTCGCCAATTCCCCGGTCAGTCTGTTCCCGCATCCCGGGGCGGGTCCAGCCCCTGCGGGTCGTCGTTCTAATCTTCAGCGCACAGTCAGGGCTGAAGCGCCGGGCCCAACGGCTACGGAGGTATGACCTCGTGGCCGGTGTGGCTCCTGCTCGCTCTATTTCCTTGTTGCGCTCACTTTCGCGGCGACGCCCCCACGCTTCGCGGTGGGCGGCTGCGCCGGTGCCGTCGCGTTCTCCCCCTGGACAGCCTTGTCCGGGGCGGTCCTCGCTCGCCTTGTTTCTCGCCGCCCGCCCATCTCCACGCTGCCCCTGAAACGGGCCCCGTCCTGGACCACAACCCGTGGTGCCATGATGTCGCCCTCGACCCAGGCTGACAGCTGCAAGACGACCCGCTCCTCCCCTGTCAAGTCGCCCTCGACTCTGCCTGCCACGGCGACCACTCGACCGGTGATGTTCCCCTTCACCCTACCGTCGGGTCCCACGGTCACGGCGTGCCGGCCCGACGCGACCGAACCGTGCACGTGCCCGTCGATTACCAAGTCCTCTTGGCACGTCACCTCACCGTGGATGGTGACGGCGCAGGCGATGGTGGCTTGGTCCCGCGCGCGCGGGCTATCAGGCGGCCGGTCGGGCTTCGTCTCGATCTTCCTAGCCGGCGCAGTGTCCTGCCGTGTCGGTGTTCGCTTTTTCCACACCATGCGATCGCCTCCGCTCCTCTCAACGGTGATCGATTGAGGAGAAGTGTGTCTATCGCGGGCGTCGGGAAGAATCCTCTATCGATCTGGCGAAGATCGAAGGGCGGGCGCAAGAAGTGCTTGCCGGCGTTCGACGACGCCCAGGGATCCCAGCGACCCCGGCAACGGAATCTACCGTGGTTACGCTCACTTGGAACGGTCGAGTGCCTGCTCGATGTCCGCCACGATGTCGGCGGCGGACTCAAGCCCGACGGAGATCCGAACGAGCCCGGGTGTGATGCCCACGGCCAGCCGCTCTTCCTCGCTCATACGTGCATGCGTGGTCGAGGCCGGGTGCGTCGCGATGGTACGTGTATCGCCCAGGTTGGCCGTAAGCGAGCACATACGGAGTCTGTCCAGGAACCTGCGGCCCTGCTCGATCCCGCCCGCCGCCTTGAACGCGAGGATGCCTCCGCCCCAGCGCATCTGCTGCTTCGCGATCTCGTAGCGGGGATGGGAGGGAAGCAGCGGGTACATGACGTCCTCCACGTCGGCGCGAGCCTCCAGCCTGCGCGCCAACTCAAGTGCGTTCTCCGAGTGCCGCTCCATCCTGAGTTCGAGCGTCTCCAGGCTGCGCGACAGGAGCCAGGCGTTGAAGGGCGAGAGGGCCGGCCCGGTGTTGCGGCAAAACCAATAGATGTCGTCGATCAACTTCCGCTTCCCGACAACGACTCCGCCCACGACGCGACCCTGGCCATCGATGTACTTGGTTCCGGAATGCAGGCTCAGGTCCGCGCCATACCCGATCGGCCGGGAAATCACAGGGGTGGCCAAGCAGTTGTCTACCACGAGGATCAGCTCGTGAGCGCGCGCGAACTCACCAAGCCACGCGAGGTCGACCACGTCAATGCCCGGATTGGTCGGCGTCTCGACGTAGAGGAGTCTGCTGTTCTTCCGCAGCGCTTTGGCCCACGAGTCCGTGTCGTCCACGTCTACGTATGTGTGCGTGATCCCGAAGCGCGGCAGGATCTTCGTGAACAGAGTGTGGGTGGCCCCGAACACCGCTCGGCACGATACGATATGATCGCCGGCGCTGCACAAGGCCCCGAACGTCCCGAACACGGCCGCCATGCCCGACGCCATCGCAAACCCGGACTCGGCGCCCTCGAGCACACACATGCGGTCCACGAACTCGCGAACGTTGGGGTTGGAGAAGCGGCTGTAGATCGGTCGCTCGATCTCGTCCGCGAAGGCCGCGCGCATCTCCTCCGCGTCGTCGAACACGAAGCTGCTCGTGACGAACACGGGAACGGCGTGCTCTTTGTGAGGAGAGCGCTCGGCCTGGAGACGGATGCTGCGGGTCTGCGGGTCCTGCTCGGCCATGGTCTCGCATTGGGCTCGGGTTCTCGGGCGGTGAGTCGAGCAAAGGTAATGGGACCCTACCGGGCCTACGAGTGCCGAACGCCCACCGCCCCCGTCTCCCCCGAAGAGACGGCGGGCCCAGGGCGGTCGCCCGCTCGAGCACGGGCCGGTTTGCCAACGCGACCGGCAGCCGCTATCGAGTCGCGAGTGGGGAGGGCTTCTCTCCGAGTACGCCGCGGCGTGCGAATCGGGTCAGGGGAAGATCCGTGAGCCGCGGCTGGCGACACGTAACGAACGTCTTCGTCTGGAGAATCGCCGTGCCGGTTCTCCGCGCGACCGGCGAGGAACCATATTGTCGGATGCGCTCGTCCCCGGAAGCCAGTCCTCAATGATACGGAAAGCCCGTCGGCGACGGGCATTTGTGGTGAGTTTCACGGTCTACTTCGCTCTCCTATGGGCCCTCTGGGAGACTCCGGCCGTGTATCCGCTCAAGATATTCGTCGTGCTACTTCACGAGCTGTCACACGCCGTTGCCGTGTGGGTAAGCGGTGGGAGCGTTGAGTGGATCACGCTCGATCCGGACCAAGGAGGTGTGACGTTCGCCTCCGGTGGCAACGCGTTCCTCGCGTTGTCCGCCGGTTACCTTGGCAGCCTGTTCTTCGGCTCTATACTAGTGATCGTTGCCCATCTGAGGCGCGTACACGCGGCTTGGGTGAATGCTGGTGTGGGAGCTCTCGTTCTCGCACTCACCATATTCTACCTGCGAGGGGCCTTCGCGGTCTTCTTCGGAGCGGCGTTCGGGATCGGGCTGTTGGCAAGCGCCCGGCACCTGTCCGAGCTCTGGAACCGACGGCTAGTGCTGGTGCTGGGCATGACCAGCTGCCTCTACGCCGTACTCGATATCAAGTCGGACGTTCTCGACCGGCCCGCCCTGTCCTCTGACGCTGCTATCCTCGCTGATCTGACCGGGCTACCCACGCTTTTCTGGGGCTTGCTCTGGATCGCGGTCGCGGTCGCGACGTGCGCTGCACTCCTCCGCTGGGCATGGCGGCGAGCGTAGTCTCGACGGCAGCACATCACTTCCGGCGCCATGCCCGGCCGTCGTAGGGCACGCGGTCGAAGTGGGCGGCTCATCGCGACTCGATGCGAACCGGGCGACGGGCTGGGCGCTCATCTGCGCCGCTGCGCCCGAGCCGCGGTGCCGTTCTTGGAGCGGAGAACGAGGGCGGAGGGGGAGGAAGAGGTCGAGCGGTGAAGAGGTGCGAGTTATGGAACGGATGCACGAGCACTGGCAACCATGCGACTGCTCGTGTTATGCTACGGTTGAGGGGCTGAGGCGCAATCGTCGGTGTCTCGGTCCCTCGACGTTCCGCCCGATGTCCCACCCGAACAAAGGAGGTGATCCCTTGTCTAGTCCCAGTAGTCTGTCCGGCCCGGTACGGGCAAGCGATCGCCGCTTCGGCCGCTAGCCGCTCTCTCGTTGAGCTAGGCTAGTAGCCGATCTACGATCGGCGCTGTCCAAGCCGGACGCGGCCGTCGCGCCGGGTCCCGGACAGAGCGAAGCTCGAACGCCACCGGGGTCTCGCCCTCGGTGGCGTTCGCCTATTCAGGATCCGAACCACTCCGGCTCGTTGCCGGGTTTCCACTTGATGTTGCAGCCGATGCTCGGTACCTGTGCCGCGTCGGGCCGGACCCCAGCCAATACCGCGTCGGCTGCTGAGCGAAGATCAGCACCCGTCGGCTCGCGACCGCTGCCGGGGCGGGTGTCGTCGAACTGGCCGCGATACGCCAGCCGCATCTCCCCATCGAAGAGGAAGAAGTCCGGCGTGCACGCCGCGCCGTATGCCTTGGCGACTTCCTGCGTCTCGTCGAAGCAGTACGGGAACGTGTAGCCCACGGATGCCGCCTCTTTCTTCATTTTCTCGGGCGCATCGTCCGGATACGCGACTGCATCGTTGCTTGAGATGGCGACGATCCCGAGACCCCGTTCCCCGTACTCCCTCCCGAACTGTGCGAGCGCCTCGCGCAGGTGCACCACGTAAGGACAGTGGTTGCAGATGAACATCACCAGCAAGCCCGGCCGCCCTCGGTAGTCGCCGTGATGGACGGCCTTGCCAGTGCTGACGTCCGCGAGCGAGAAGGACGGAACCTCCATGCCCAGTGGCTGCATCGTAGACGGAGTACGGGCCATGAACGCTTTAACCCCTGAGAGCCTGCGCAGTGCCTTCCGGGACCAGCCATTCAATACACCCCGGTCCGCGCGTGGGCAAGTCCGGCCACACCGAGGCGTGGACGACTTGCGCGTTGGACGACGCGAGGGAGCCGGCGCAGCGGGTTACCCGTCCAAGGGGCGGTTGGCCGACGGCCTTGGGGGGCGGGTCACAGCGCACCGTTCAATGCCTAGTTCAGGAGCACTGCCACGGCATATCGCAGTTGGTCAACCGTAAACGGTTCGCGCAACAAGCCGTGGTAGGGCAGGATCCCGGGAAGCTCTGCCTCCGCGCCCGGCGCGGCCCCGCCGAGACACCCAGGACTCGCGCGCCCGGCGTTCCGTCGAATAGCTCGACGATGGCCGCGACCCCTTCCTGGGCGGGCATGGCCAGGTCGGTCACCACCACGTCGACGGCGTCCCTGCGGAAGAGGTCCAGCCCTTCCCCGCTGTTACAGGCCTCGCGCACCTTGTGACCCTCTCGCATCAGGATCTTTCGAATCGTGCCGCGCATCACAGGATCACCGTCGATGACGAGCACGCGCCCCATGGCCTCAACCGCCTTCCACTCCAAGCTGCATCGGCAGGGTATACAGCTCCAGCACGCGGAAGCGACGTTCGCCGACCGGCAGCGCGATCACGACCTCCTCTCCCTCGCGTGCTCCCAGCAGGCCGCGGCCGATGGGAGAGGCGAGCGAAACCTGACCCGCGTCGAGATCCATGAAGTCACCGGCCACAATCGTGAAGTTCTCCTCCTCCTCCATCGACACGTTGAGGACACGTACCCGCGAACCGAAGCCGACACGGTCGATGGGCATGTGGTCGGGATCGATCTTGGAGAGCTCGCCCATACGCTGGGTAAGCTGGCCGATGCGGGCCTGAACAAACCCTTGGCGCTCGAGAGCCGACTTGTAGTCGGCATTTTCGCGCAAGTCACCGTGCTCCACTGCGGTCTTGATCGCCTTAGGCAGGACCACGGTGAGCTCGTGCGTGAGCCGTTCGATCTCGGCTTCGATGCGCGCGCGGATCTCGTCCAGCATGACGGGTGTCGCAGAGAGGGGGCTACAAGAAATATGCCGTCCCGGAGCAGTCGGGGCGGATGTCCGGGCGCAATTGCAACGATAGGGGCTATTCGCGTGGCGGGAAAGGCCGGCTAGGGCGTCAAGCCACTAACGCCTCGATCCGCTTCAGCGCGGCGCGTACACTGCCGGGGTCGGCCGCGACGATGTTTACGTGCCCGAGCTTGCGCCCAGTGCGCGGCTCCTTGCCATAGA
This sequence comes from Gemmatimonadota bacterium, assembly GCA_028875075.1. Lineage (GTDB taxonomy): Bacteria > Gemmatimonadota > Gemmatimonadetes > Longimicrobiales > Gaopeijiaceae > UBA2988. The sequence goes on from JAPPGF010000011.1 coordinate 37,591, forward strand.
GGTGAAGCTTGGCTTCGGGGATCTCGAGGATCGCCTCGATCGCCGGAAGCCGCCCGATCAGGTTCACCATCGCAGTATGACCAAGCGCTTCGGGCGAGCCGAGGGGGAGCCCCACAACCGCCCTCAGATGATTCTCGAACTGGCTCGTGCATGCCCCGTCCAGAGTCCAGTGGCCTGAGTTGTGCACACGGGGCGCCATCTCGTTCGCAAGCAGCTCGTCTTCCCGCTGAAAGAGCTCAAGTGCGAGCACCCCGACGTAGTCAAAGGCTTCCATCACAGTACGCAAGTGCGCACGCGCGCATGTCTCGAGTCCATCCCCGGCCAGCGGGGCGGGCGCAAGCGTGGAATAGAGGATGCCTCGCCGGTGTTCGGTCTCCACCAGCGGATAGAACGCGATCTGCCCAGCGGGTGAGCGAACACCCAGGATCGACAACTCCCGCGTGAAGGAGACGAAGGCCTCGAGGACGAGCTGGCGCCCGGAGAACGCGGCCCATGCCTCGTCCAACTGCCGGGGACCGTCAATGACGATCTGTCCCTTTCCGTCGTAACCGAAGCGGCGCGTCTTGAGCACGGCCGGAAGGCCGACGTGCTCTATGGCCTCCTTGAGGGCGGAGCGCGAGTCCACCGGATGGAAAGCAGCCGTAGGGACGCCGAGCCGCTCGAATGCTTCCTTCTCCGCTACCCGGTCCTGCGCTGTCCGCAGCACCGCTGAGGGGGGACGGACCGGCAGCGAAGTCTCGAGTTGACGCACGGTGTGTGCGGGAACGTTCTCGAACTCGTACGTGACCAGGTCGAGGCCGCGCGCAAAGCGACGCAGGGCGTCCGGATCATCGTACGGGGCACGGATAACCTCGCCCAGCCCATCCACGGGCGCGGGCCTAGCTGGCTCAAGGAAGCGGAAGTGTAGGCCCAGCGGGCGACCGGCGAGCGCCAGCATGCGGCCAAGCTGGCCCCCACCGAGCACACCGACGTTCAAGTCACGCCTGGTCTACACGGGGATCGGGATCCTGCAGCACGGCATCCGTACGCTCGGCGCGCCAACGGCGGAGGGCCTCGCGCACCTCGGGGCGTCTGGCACCCACGATCGCCGCAGCCAGTAGTCCGGCGTTGACGGCACCGGCCTTTCCGATCGCGAGTGTGCCCACCGGGACACCGGCCGGCATCTGCACAATCGAGAGCAGCGAGTCCATCCCCCTGAGGACCCTTGACTCGATCGGTATGCCGAGCACCGGCAACATCGTCTTGGAGGCGGCCATGCCGGGGAGGTGGGCAGCACCCCCGGCTCCCGCGATGATCGCCTCCAGCCCGCGGCCCTCAGCCTCCGCCGCATACTCGAAGAGCAAGTCGGGGGTACGATGCGCCGATACCACCCTGACTTCTACGACGACGCCCAAGGACTCGAGGATCTCCACCGCGTGGCGCATCGTCTCCCAGTCCGAGCGGGAGCCCATGATCACGCCCACCAAGGGTTGGGCCATACGCGCGGGCATCCTCCAGAGGGCAGACAAGACCGGCCCCATCCGGGGCCGCCGGGAAGCTTGGGATGGTGACGCACACCGCCGAGGGGGTCAAGGGGCGCCGACCCGCGGGTGGTGGCGACAGTCCCGGGAAACGAAGGTGCGAAGCGGGAACCGCCTAATCGAGCCCCGGTAACTTAGTTGTCGCCCGACGTTCCCCCTGCTCCGGTTCGCCCTGCATGGCTCGCGCGCGCGCCACCGCCCTCGTCTGGCCCGAAGACCGTCCCGAGTTACTGCCCTTCCTTCCGATGGTCTGTGCGGCTTGGATCGACGGAGTCATGTCGGCTCAGGAGCTCGCCACCATTCGTGATCGCGTGGCCGCCCAGGATTGGTTCGACGCTGGCGCTCGGGACGCTCTGGCACCGTGGCTCGACCCGGCCCGACCGCCTCCGGCCGCTGCACTGGTCGGACTGCGGGAGCGGATGCGTGCCCTGGCAAGGACCGCGGGTGAGGAGACACGCCGGTCCCTGGTCGAGCTTGGTCTGACGCTCGCGAGCGCGGAAGCAGGCAACGAAGCCTGGACCCGGCCTGAGGCCCGGCGCGCGCTAAAGGAACTGGAGTCCGACCTGCGTATCGTGTCCGTGGAGGCCGTCCGACAGCTCCTCGCGGAGACGGCCCCCACCCCACGTGGTACGGACTCGCCGCGTCCTCCGGTCCCGGCCGGAATGCACGACGTTGGCGAACTCCTCATGCGACCCCACGCCGCTGTCCGAAGAGAGGTGCTGGCATTGCTGGAGGACGACACCTTCGTGTTCCCGATCGACCTTCAGCGCGCCGAGTACCGGGAGCAAGTACTGAGCGCAACTCGTGCGCTCGCCGCGCGCGGGCTAAGTGCTCTCGGGTTCCCACGATCGGTCGGCGGCACCGAGAACCCTGGCGCCGCGCTCGCAGCCTTCGAGACGCTCGCGCTCGGAGACAGTAGCGTGCTGATCAAGTTCGGTGTCCAGTTCGGGCTATTCGGAGGAAGCATCCTGAACCTGGGGACGGAACGCCACCACCGGACCTATCTCCCCGATGTCGTCTCGCTCGCCCTACCCGGGTGCTACGCGATGACCGAGAGCGGGCACGGCTCGAACGTGCGGGATCTGGAGACGATCGCGCGCTTCGATCCGGAGAGCGGTGATTTCGTGGTCCACACTCCACACGACCAGGCGCGCAAGGATTGGATCGGCAACGCCGCGCTGCACGGTCGCATGGCCACGGTCTTCGCCCGTCTGATAGTGGGCGGCGAAGACCACGGCGTGCATGCGCTGCTCGTGCCGATACGCGACCCCAACGGCGGGCCGCTTCCGGGCGTCGAGATCGACGACCGCGGAGCCAAGGTCGGGCTTGAGGGCGTCGACAACGGACTCATCCGCTTCACCAAGGTTCGTGTGCCGCGGGAGAACCTACTCGACCGCTTCGCGAGCGTGGACGCCCAGGGTCGTTACAACAGCCCGATCCCGAGCCCGGATCGCCGTTTCTTCACCATGCTCGGGACGCTCGTGGCGGGACGGATCAGTATCGCCTTGGCATCCGTGAGCGTTGCAAAGGTCGGTCTGACGATCGCGGTCCGCTGGTCGTCGCGCCGCTGCCAGTTCCGGCCGGCTGGCGGCGCGGAAGTGCCGATTCTCTCCTACCTGTCGCACCAGCGTCGGTTGCTCATCCCTCTGGCCGCCACGTACGCGCTTCACTTCGCCGTGCGTGCCCTCGCGGAACGCCACGCGGAGCGTCAAAGGGCGGAATCGGATGCCGACCTTCCGCCGAGTGCGCTTCCGAACGGCTCCCAGCGGGAAGGCCCCGCGCCGGGTGACGAGGAAGGGCGGCGAATCGAGGTCGAAGCGGCCGGGCTCAAGGCGTACGCGTCCCACCACTGCGTTGAGACCTTGCAAGCGTGCCGCGAGGCGTGTGGAGGTCAAGGATACGTCGCGGCCAATCGGTTCGGCAGGCTGCGCGCAGACACGGACATATTCACCACCTTCGAGGGTGCGAACACCGTACTGCTCCAGCTGGTCGCCAAGGGACTTCTCTCGCAGTACAAGGACGAGATGGGCGACCTGCGGCTATGGGGACTGCTCCGGCATTTCGCCGATCGCGCCGAGACTCGACTCACCGAAATGAATCCGGTCGCGGTGCGGCGGACCGACCGTGACCACCTCCGTGACCCCGATTTCCACGGGGCCGCGTTTCTCTACCGAGAGGAACGGCTGCTCGCGTCGGCGGGGCGCCGCCTGCGCGCCATGATTCAGGACGGCGTGGATTCCTTCGAGGCGCTCACGCGGTGCCAGGATCACCTGTTGAAGCTGGCCGAAGCGCACGTCGAGCGGGTCTTGCACGAGGCGTTCCAGCGCGGCGTGGCGCGAGCTCCCACTCCAGCGGCATCGGAGTGCCTGAGCGCGCCGTCTGCCCTTTGGTCGCTTGCCAGGCTCGAGGCGGATCGGGCCTGGTTCCTGGAAAGCGGCTATTTTGGAGGGCCGAAGGCGCGTGCAATCCGCGCCGAGGTGAACGCCCTGTGCCGGGAGGTGGCGGACCAAGCCGAGGCACTAGTCGACGCGTTCGGGATCCCCGATCGGGTGCTCGGAGCACCCGCCGGGCTCGAGAGCTGACTCCGTTCGGCCGCCCAGGCTCCGCTCGGAGCGGATCGTTCGGCTCCTTGAGGTCGCTTCGACCACCACGCCGCGAGTGCCCGGCAGTTGCGGTCTGGACCGCAGACCTCCCCGACGGTGTCGCGTCGGCCGGCCTCGTCAACCCTCGCCTTCCCTTAGGTGGAACTCCGCAGACTTCCTATCGCTTAGCCTGTCTCGAGGCCTCCCGAGTCTGCGGTTAGGGTCCTCCGCGGATCAGCCGCACCAACGCATAGTTCTTCTTGCCCTTTCGCAACACCAGGAAGCGCCCGTCGATGGCCTCCCTCGCGGTAGCACGTGCGTCGACCCCTTCCACACATCTTCCGTTCACATAGATCCCGCCGCCCTCGATCGCGCGTCTCGCCGCGCTCTTGGAGCCCGCGAGGCGCGCGCCTACCAGCAGATCGACCACCGACGTCCCGTCGCCAGCCAGCTCCCCGAGAGGAACCTCGCTCCACGGTACGTCCGTGAAGATGTCCGCGATCTCATCGGCGGTGAGCCCTTCCAGCGAGCCCCCGAACAGCGCCCGGGTGGCCAGTCGTGCCCTGGTGAGGCCGTCCTCGCCGTGCACCCGCCACGTCATGTCTTCGGCAACCGCGCGCTGTGCGTGGCGTGCGGCCGGTTCGGCGCGTGCTGCTTCGCCGACACGGACGACCTCGTCCTGCTCCAGAAGCGTGAACAGTCTGAGATAGCGAAGTGCGTCGTCGTCGGTTGCATTGATCCAGTATTGGTAGAAGCGGTAGGGGGACGTACGAGTCGGATCAAGCCAAATCGTGCCCGTCTCGGTTTTCCCGAGCTTTACGCCCGTGGATGTCGTAAGGAGCGGCAACACCACGCCGTGAGCGGATACGCCGGTCACGCGCCGGATCAGGTCGATGCCGGCCGTGATGTTGCCCCACTGGTCACTGCCCCCTAGCTGGACGGTGCACTCCTCCCGGCGGTGCAACTCAAGGAAGTCATACGCCTGAAGCAACAGATAGCTGAATTCGGTATAGCTGATCCCGGTGTCGCCGCTCTGGAGTCTACGGCGTACTGACTCCTTGCGGAGCATCTCGTTTACTCGGAAGTGCTTACCTGTGTCGCGCAGAAAATCGACCATCCTGATCTCGCCGAGCCAGTCGAGATTGTCGCGCATGCGTGCAGGATTGTTTCGCGATCCGAAGTCCAGGAAACGCTGCAGCTGTGCACGAATGGCCTCGGCGTTGGCGGCCGCATTCTCGAGGGAAAGCAACCGCCGCTCCTCGGTCTTGCCGGAGGGGTCGCCGATCAGCCCGGTCCCGCCGCCGACCAGTGCGATCGGGTGGTGACCATGCCGTTGTGCGTGCACCAGAGCCATGATCGGCAACAGGCTGCCGACGTGCAGGCTGGATGCAGTCGGGTCGAAGCCGACGTAGCATGTACGCTGCCCTGCGGCAAGATGTTCGGCTGCACCATCCGTGAGGTCCTGGAGCAAGCCGCGCCAGCGGAATTCCTCGATCAGATCGCTCATAGGGCAAGAAGGCTATCTGGCGTCGCGTGCTCCGGCCAGCGCACTCAAGGAGTCGGGAAGCCCAGGCGCACGGCGTCACGGTCTATTTTTCCGTTGGCGTTGCGCGGGATCTGGACCAAGAAGAGCCAGCGGCGCGGCACTTTGGCGGTCGCCAGGCATGCGCGGGCAAGCGATCCCAGCTCGGCGGGGCTAGGGTCCTCTCCGGCAGCCCGCACAATGGCGGCCGCAACCACTTCTCCCCAAAGGTCGTCCGGCAACCCAACGACGGCGACGTCGAAGACCCCGTGGTGGCGTAGAAGGACTCCTTCCACTTCGGCGGGATCCACATTCACGCCGCCCGTCACGATTCGGTCGCATACCCGTCCCGAGACCCAGAGATGTCCGTCACCATCCATCTCGCCGAGGTCCCCGGTCGCCAGCCAGCCGTCGGAGTCCAGCAGCGAGAGCTCGGCCCCGACGTAGCCCGCCGCGACGGTCGACCCGCGTACCTTTACCTCGCCGCTCTTAGCCACGCGAACATCGAGCCCTTGGAGGGGCGCGCCGACCGTGCCCGGTTTCTCTCGGACCAGCGCCGGCGGTGCAGTCGTGGCTTGTGAGGTTGTCTCGGTCATCCCGTAGCTAAGTGCGAGCGGCATGCCGGCGCCCAGCGCTTTCTCGATGAGCCCGCGCGGACAGGCGGCGCCACCGACAAGAAGGCAGCCAAGCCCCTGCGTCGGCCCGTTCCCGGTGGCTTCGATCAGCTGTTGCAGCATGGTCGGCACGAGCGAGGCGTGCGTGATGGACCGGCACGCGATGAGCGCCGCAGCCTTCTCCGCCAGGAACCTCCCCTGCACGACGAGCGACGCGCTGGTCGCGGCCGCGCGCAACACCAGCATCAACCCCCCGATGTGTCCCAGCTCAAGAGTAGCGAGCCAGCGGTCACGGGGTCCGAGGGCGAGACGGGCGGCAGCAGCCCGGATGTTCGCTTCAAGATTGGCGAGCGTGAGCGCCACGCCACGCGATCGTCCCCCAGTGCCCGACGTCCAAATCACGACACGTGATCCCTTCGGGAGCGGCGGACGCTCCGGCCCAGAAGTCACGCGTCCGGCCGGAGCACGAGACAGCCAGTCCTCTATTGCATCGACTCGGGCCGGACGGACACCGGCCTCCACCACTCGCTGCCATGCATCCGGCCCTACCAGTACGAGGCCAGGGGCCAGCACGTCGAGCGCGTCACGAAGCTCATCGACGGTCAGGCGCGGACTCAGTGGAGCCAGCACCGCACCCGCCCTGAGCGCCGCGTGCACTGCGACGACCGCGGGAGCCGTGGTCTCGGAAACCAGCGCCACGACGTCGTCCGTGATGCCGAGTGCGCGCAGCCCTCCGGCGGCTCGGGCGACGCGTGCGTCAAACTCACGATAGGTCCACGTCCTCTCACCATCGTCAAGGCCAATCGCGTCCGGTCGCGAGCGGGCTCCGGCAGCGAGGAAGTCGACGGCGAATTTAGGACCCACCCGCCCTCCCTACGCGCCGCCCCAAGCCAACGCGGCGGCGAGAAGCCCACCATAGACGGCGACACCACGCGCGGTCTGTCCAAGGGCGGCCAACAGTTCGTGCGGGGAGCGATGGTGCCACACCGCAAGAAGCGGACGCCTACATGTGGCCGCCGCAGCCAGGCCGGCCACTCCAGTCACGAGGGGCCAGCCGAGCGCCACGATCCCGACGCCCGGCGTCAGCACGCCAAGTGCGACTAGCAACGTGTATTCCGTGACGCCGCCCGTGCGTCCGAGCCGGACCGCGAGCGTGCGCTTCCCCGCCCGTTGGTCGGTCTCGCTGTCGCGCAGGTTGTTCACCACCAAGATCGCCGTGGACAACGCCCCTACGCCCGCCCCGGCGACAAACACGTCCGGGACGAGGGAACGGCTCTGCACCCAGTAGGTGCCCGCAACGGCGACCAACCCGAAGAACACAAACACGAACACGTCGCCAAGCCCGTGGTAGGCAAGCGGATACGGTCCGCCCGTATATGCGACCGCCAGGAGAAGCGATACGACGCCCACGACGAGGATCGGCCATCCTCCGACCGCCACCAAGTACAGGCCCACGGCCGCTGCCGTAGCCATGACGGTTATCATTCCGCGCATCACTGCCGACGGCGATAGTAATCCCGCCTGCGTCACACGCACGGGACCCACCCGCTCCGAGGTGTCGGTGCCTCGCATGAAGTCGTAGTAGTCATTGGCGAGGTTCGTAGCGACCTGAATGAGCAATGCGCCCGCGAGTGCGGCAAGCGCAGGCAGCAGTCTGAACCTCGCGTGGAAAGCGGCGAGCCCTGAGCCGATGAGTACGGGGGCGGCAGCGGCTACGAGCGTCTTGGGTCGCGCGGCCAGAAGCCAGATCGCGACACGCCCGGGGACGGCGAACTCCGGGCCCGACTGCGGAGCGAGGGGGGCGTCAGATTTCAGAATGCGACCAGGATGCGTCTGGCCCCCCGGGTACGGCTCAGCCGGGTCACCGCGCGGGTCGCCGTCACCAGGGAAGCCACGGATACTTGCGGAAGTCAGGGTCGCGCCTTTCTAGGAAGGCGTTCTTGGCCTCTTGAGCTTGTTCGGTCATGTAGAAAAGCAGTGTCGCGTTGCCCGCGAGCTCCTGGAGACCCGCCTGACCGTCGACGGACGCGTTGAACGCACTCTTTAACAGCCGGATCGCCAGCGGGCTCTTGTGCAGGATCTCCTGCGCCCAGAGCCATCCTTCGTTCTCAAGGTCGGCGACCGGGACAATCTTGTTGACCAGACCCATCGCCATCGCCTCGTCCGCCGAATATTGGCGACACAGGTACCAGATCTCGCGCGCACGCTTCTGACCAACGATCGACGCCAGGTATGACGCGCCGAACCCACCGTCGAAGCTTCCGACCTTCGGGCCGGTCTGGCCGAACACCGCGTTGTCGGCCGCAATCGTGAGATCGCAGATCACGTGCAATACGTGCCCGCCACCGATCGCGTATCCGGCCACGAGCGCGATCACCGGCTTGGGCATACTTCGGATGTAGCGCTGCAGCTCCAGCACGTTGAGGCGCGGCACTCCGTCGCCGCCCACGTAGCCCGCGTCACCGCGTACCCGTTGGTCGCCGCCGGCACAAAACGCGTACTTGCCGTCCGGGGCGGGCCCTTCCCCTGTGAAGAGAACGACTCCGATCGAAGGATCCTCGCCCGCGTCCTGAAACGCTTCTCGAAGCTCGTCCAGCGTCTCGGGTCGAAACGAATTCCGCACTTCGGGCCGATTGAACGCGATGCGCGCGACCCCGGCGGTTTTTCGGTACGTGATGTCGTCGTATTCCTTGACGACTTGCCAATCGGGACGATCGTTCATGGTCGCTCCGTACGTCGTCCGGCCATCTGCCGGCCTTTCGGTTTCAATGTGTCTCCACCGCCTCGCGTGCCGCCGCGCGCGCGCGCGAAACCGCTTGCTCGCGTCGCTGCCGGTTGACCTCACGGTCGGTCTTGACTTCGAGTATTCGCGATCTGCCCTCCAACACTGCCCGTTTCACCTGTTCGGAGAGGTTCTCGGGGTCGACCCGTTGCCACGGCAGCCCGTGGAGCGCCGCAACGCGCTCAGGCTCGACACCGTGCGGCGTAGCAAACAATGGGGTGAAGTGCGGCTCGTGTTCGCGGATCGGCAGGAAGTGGAAGATTCCGCCCCCGTCGTTGTTGACGACCACAAACACGACTCGTGCGTCCGGCTCGCGGGTCGCGAGAAGCCCGTTGGTGTCGTGGAGCAGCGCGAGGTCGCCCAACAGCGCAACCACGGTCGTGCCGATCCCCGCCGCTACCCCCAGCGCCGTGGACATGATCCCGTCGATCCCGCTCGTGCCACGGTTGCCCACAACGCGCAACGGATCGGTCCGCGTTCCCCCAAAGGCGTCCACGTCGCGAATCGGCATGCTGCCGGACACGAAGAGGGTTCCATCCGCAGGGATCGCGCGAACTACATGGCGCGCGACCATCCCCTCGAAGCGGGTGGACCGGCCGGTCCGGGCCAGCGGCTCTTCCAGTGCAGCCCCTACGGCGTGTTCGAGGCGGATCCAGAGCGTGTGCCACGCCGGATCGCGCTCGGCTCGCTGACACCGTTCCGCCAGCCGTCCCAGCGCATCGGCGGCGTCGCCGCGGAATACGTGCGTAGCGGTGGCGAGGTGATCCTTCCAGCGGTACGACGGATCGATCACGACCTGAGCGTCAAGCGACACGTTCTCAAGGTACTCGACAAGCGCGGCAGACGTCGGGGTCCGGCCTACCCGCAGGACGAGATCCGGCAAGAGGGCACTCCGCACGGCCGGCTCGCGGAGGAACAGATCATATCCGGCACACGCATGGCCGCCACGCTGATGACCGTAGCGGGCACCGGACAGCGGGTCAGCGAGCACGGGCACCTCGAGGGCCTCGGCGAAGCGTGTCGCGGCAGCCCCCAGGGCGGTCGCGTCAACACTCGGCCCCGCGACCAAGAGCGGACGCCGGCTCGCTGCTAACCGAGCCCGGAGAGCGCCGACCTCCCCCTCACCCAGGATTGGCCGTCGGCGTCCCACGCTGACGTAAGGCCCAGCTACGGTCCCATCCCGCACAGCCAGCGGATGCGCTACGGCCAATGCGTCCTGCGCTTCGCCGGGGTCCCGCCCCGTAGGCTCAAGCGGCAAGTCGAAGGGGAAGTTCAGGTGGACCGGACCTGCCGGCAGCCCAACAGCCGATGCGACGGCGCGCCCCGCGACGGTACGCAGGTGACGTAGCGCGGATCCCTCGGCCGCCGGCATCGGGACATCGAAGAACTCTCGCGTGTAGATGCCGTACAGACGCACCTGTTCGATGGTTTGGTTTGCGTCGGCGCCACGCAGACGGTGCGGACGATCAGCGGTCAGCACCAGCAGCGGGCTCTCCGACAGGCTGGCCTCTACCACGGCTGGGAAGAGGTTTGCCGCAGCCGTGCCGGAGGTCGTCACGACCGCCGCGGGGATGCCCGTTGCCTTGCCCAGGCCGAGCGCGAAGTAGCCAGCCACGCGCTCGTCCAGATGCACCCGCATTCGGAACGCACCGAGTCGCGCGCATGCGAGTACGAGAGGAGCAGACCGCGATCCCGGGGCGATACAGATGTCGCTCACGCCGGCCCGTGCCATCTCTTCGGCAAAGGCTTGCGCCCATACGGCGTTGTGGTCCTGGACGCTCACGTCGCCGCGGCGGCAGCGTGGAGCGCCCGCAGGACAGGCCCTAGCTTGATCCCCGCCTCGAGCCACTCGGCCTCCGGGCGTGAGCCGGCCACGATTCCCGCCCCTGCGAACAGCCGCCAGCCGCGCTCCGACAAGACCGCGCTGCGGAGCGCCGGCGAGAACATCCCGTTGCCCTCGAGGTCGAACCAGCCGACAGGTCCCGCGTACCAACCGCGCTCGAACGGCTCCTCGTGTGCCAGCAACTCCAACGCTGCACCGCGAGGCTCCCCGCACACGGACGGAGTGGGATGTAGAATCGAAAGGGCATCTAGGACCGTAGTGTCATCAACGAGTCGGGCCCGGATCTTGGTCTCCAGGTGTTGAACGGCGGGGAGCACTAGGACGTGCGGGTTCTCCTCCGCTCGGACGCCCGTGGCCACGTGTTCGAGTCGCTGCACTACGTCCTCGACCAAGATCTGATGCTCCTCCCTGTCTTTGGCACTCGCCAGGAGCTGGAGCGCGAGCGCTTCACGCTCCTCGTCGCTCGCGCCGCGCCTTACGGTGCCCGCTACCGCCGTCGCGCGGAACACGCCGCTCCGGACGGTCGCGATCGTCTCCGGTGCTGCACCGATCAGCACGCGACCGCGTTGGGGCTCGAAATAGAAGACGTGGCTGTCGCGATTATCGGCCCATAGGTGATCCAAGACATCCAGAGGATCCAGATTTGGGTCGGGCACGTCGAGTGTACGCGCAAGCACGACCTTGCGAACCGCCCCGTCGTGGATCGCCCGGAGTGAGTGCTCGACCGCCGCGTCCCACGCCTCGCGATCCGACTCGTTCGCACGCAGTTCGCTCCGGGCTGAGGGAGCTGGGCCGTCCGTCCTCCCGTGAAGTACAGACAGCCGAGCGGCCAACCCAAACGCGCGTGCCTCTAGGCGCGCATATAACGCTTCGTCAGACTCGCCTACGCGGCCGAGCGCGCGCACATGGAGATGCGCGACGCCCTCCGCATCGCCATCGAGCTCAACAGCGGGAAGGTGAAATAGGGCAGATGGGAAACCCCTCCATAGCCGCGATGCGCCCGGCGTGTCGCGGAACGAGAACCCGCCAAAGAATCGTGGGCGTCTGATCAGGCGGGGATCGCCGCCCTCCGGCCAACTCGGGCCGGCGTCGCCACCCGCCACGGCTGCGGCGTGGCGCACCTGCTCGAACCGTTCGGGACCGGGCTCCGCACCCACGGTGGCCACGATCCCGGCGTGTGCGACCCAACGCTCGCCGTGGGACCAAAAACCACGTGCGCTCTGCGAAGCCCGAAGCAGGTCTAGGGGGGAAGCACCCGCAAGCTCCACGGAAAAGCTGGCCAGACGGCCTGCTGGCCGCTCCTCCGGTGCGTGCCGGAGCCCGTGCCGGGACGTGAAGTTGGCGCGAACGTCGATAATGATGCCGGTCCTTCCCAAAGAGACCAGTGCGCTAGGTAGGTGATGCGGGAAGGGAATATACGGAAGGCTAGTGGCCGGTCTACGCCGAGGCGGTGTCCCCGGCGAAGTACGCTAGCGGCTCATCAGCAACGACAGCAGACCGCCAGACATGTTCCCGGCCAGATCGCAGGCGATGTTGCGTCAGACCTGGCCGCGCGTGAGCCAAGGCAGAGGCTTCGGTCAAGGGACCCCTGCAGCAGCCGCCCGTCACGCCCCGCAGTACCGCGCTAGCCTCCCGAAGATCGAGGCCGGAGGACATGCCAAGGGAGCTCTGAGTCATCAAGAAGGAATCCTAGACCGTTGCGGAGAGATTGCCTTCCACTTCCACTCTCTCGACCGCGTCGATCATGTCGCCGATCAGCAGACGACCGACGTGGCGAAAGCGGAGAGGAAGGTCGCTCACGCTGAATACCCGGACCGGACGCTGAGAGCACGGGGCCAGAAGATCGTGCTCCCGGAGCACCTCGGCCACGTCCGTCGCGGTCTCCTCAGCCGAATCGATGAGGCGAACCCCCGGCCCCATGACATCGCCGATCAGTTGACGTAACGCCGGATAGTGAGTGCAACCGAGAACAAGCGTGTCGATACCGAGCGCGCACAGAGGAGCCAGATAATCCTCAGCGATCAGGCGGGCGGCCGCGTGATGCGCCAACCCCTCTTCCACGAGCGGCACGAACAGCGGACATGCCTGCGCGTGCACTTCCACGACCGGTCGCAGCGTGCGGACCGCTCGTTCATAGGCACCAGAGGCGATCGTGCCTGTGGTTCCGATCACACCGATCCTTCCCGACTCGCTGGCACGATGAGCCGCGCGCGCACCCGCAGCGACAACTCCCAGCACGGGTACCGCGACTTTGCTCTCCAAGTCGTTCAACGCGTATGCGCTCGCCGTGTTGCAGGCGACTACGATCATCTTCACGCCACGCCCGAGCAGAAAACGCCCTGCCTCGCGCGAGAAGCGGCAAATGGTCTCGGGCGACTTGGTCCCGTAAGGGACCCTGGCCGTGTCGCCGAAATAGAGGATAGACTCGTGGGGTAGGCGGTCCACGAGTTCCTTCACTACCGTGAGTCCCCCCAAACCGGAGTCGAACACGCCGATCGGTCGACGACGGTAAGCCGCCGACCTGACCTCAGGGGGAAGCATGTTCTCGGGGTCAGCTTGGCCGACGGCGGGATGTGAAGCGACGGTGGACTCGTCCAAGCGAGGGCTCCTTCGGTGGCTTCGAGGTCGACGCCTGCGAACCACCTAAAGAGTCAAGGAGACCCCGCGGCGTGACTCGACGCGACCGTGCTACCGAAGAAGAGCTCATCGGTTCCTGTACCTTAGGCGTATGAGCTGCTCACAAACGCAAGCACGGCCCCATAGGCTGGGATCGTCCAGCTCTCCTTCCAGCGAACAGGACGCAGTCGAGCCGATTCCCGCGCTCCACAAGAGCGACCGCGGGTGCGTCTCTCCCTGCGAGCGGGCTATTCGATAGAGCTGTCGACCGGTACGCGGAACAGCATCGCCAACGCGTACGCTGAGAACATCCGTCTCCCTTGACAGGGGCGCCTTGACGCCAAGATTTAGGCTAAACTAATCATTAGTTCGTACAGAGTTCTCGGAGGAAGCACGTGGGGACGGAACAGGACGGCGCACTGACGCGCAGGGCGCTCCTGCGCGCGGGAGCCGCTGGCGCCCTGGGCATCACCGCCGGGGGGGGAGCAAGCGCGATCGTGGGAGCGCCCGCCGCGCAAGCGCGGGGGCCGCAGGTCGCGCGCGGGGGCCGCGAGCACGTCCACTCCCTGGGGACCGGCGGGGGCGACGTCGACACTTCGCGTTTCGATCCTTCGGTCTTCCTAGAGCAGTTCGACTGGGGTGAAATATCGACCCTGCCGGATGGTGGCGTGCTCCGCACATACCGGATCACGGCGCTCGATCGCTCGATCGAGGTCGCTCCCGGCGTACATTTCGAGGCGTGGACGTATAACGGCTCCGTGCCCGGTCCCACCCTGCGCTGCACCGAGGGCGACCGGCTGCTGGTTGAGTTCTCCAATGCGGGGAGCCATCCGCACACCATCCATTTCCACGGCGTGCATCCAGCCGATATGGACGGCGTATTCGAGATCGTGGAGCCCGGCGACAGCTTCACTTACGAATTCGACGCGAAACCGGCGGGTGTGCAGCTCTACCACTGTCACGCCGTGCCACTCAAGCGACACGTGCACAAGGGCCTTTACGGCGCGTTCATCATCGATCCCAGAGGAACGAAGCTCACACCCGCGCGTGAGATGGTCATGGTGATGAATGGCTTTGACACGAATTACGACGGGGAAAACGAGATCTACGCCGTCAACTCCGTGGCTTTCCACTACCAGCGTAACCCTATCCGAATCCGTACGGGCGAACTCGTGCGTCTCTACCTGATCAACATGACCGAGTTCGACCTGATCAACTCCTTCCACCTCCACGGGAATTTCTTCAAGTACTGGCGCACGGGCACGCGGCCCGAGCACTACGACTACACGGACAACGTGATGCTCTGTCAGGGCGAGCGTGGCGTGATGGAGTTCACGTTCGAACACACGGGTCTGTTCATGTTCCATGCCCACCAGAGCGAGTTCGCAGAGCTGGGATGGATGGGACTCTTCGACGTGAGCGAGGATCCAGTTGCCTGAACCCATCCGAACACCCTCGGGTGCGGACGGAAGGGAGGTCGGGCCTGTCGCCTCAGGTCGGCTTCCGCTCTGGCTGAGGGGGCTCCTGCCTCTGGTTCTTCTGGTGGCGCTCTTCGCACTCTTCCTGTTCACGGGTCCCCTCGGCGTGTTACGCGCCGCTTTTCCGCCCGTGGAGGAACTGACCATCGAGCGGATAGAGTTCCCCCAGAGCGGGCGGATCCGTGTTCACGTCGTGAACGGGGGGCCGGAGCCGGTCACCGTCTCGCAAGTGATGGTCGACGAGGCGTACTGGAACTTCACGATCGCCGGGGAGAGCACGCTCGATCGGCTGGACGACGTCACCATCGACGTCCTCTACCCCTGGGTCCACGGCGAGCCGATCGCAATCGGTCTGGTGAGTTCGAGCGGCCTGACGTTCACACACGAGGTTTCGGTCGCGACGGAGTCTCCGCGTGCCGATGTTCGGTATCTTTCGACATTCGCGCTGCTGGGCATCTACGTAGGCGTGATCCCGGTTTTTCTGGGTCTTCTATGGCTTCCGTTCCTGCGCGGGATCGCACACCACTGGACGGATTTCTTCTTGAGCCTGACGATGGGACTGCTCGTATTCCTCGGGGTGGACGCTCTCGCAGAGGCGGTACAGATGAGTGGCGCGGTGGCTTCGGCCTTCCAGGGAATCGGCCTCGTCACACTGGGCGTGATCGGCGCGCCCCTGCTGATTGAAGGCGTGGGTCGATTGGGTCGGCGCGCCCCGACGGCAAGCGAGGAAATCTCCTCCGCCGTAACCCGGCGAGCCGAGGCCCTGAGGATCGCCACGCTGATCGCGGTCGGCATCGGCCTGCACAACCTGGGCGAGGGCCTAGCCATCGGTTCCGCCTATGCTGCGGGTGAGCTCGCGCTCGGCTCCGCGCTCGTGGTCGGCTTCCTGCTCCACAATACGACCGAAGGCATCGGGATCGTGGCTCCTCTGGCGCGGCAGCCCGCACGGATCGCGCTGCTGGTCGGCCTCGGGGCACTCGCTGGCGTTCCCACTATCTTGGGCGCATGGATGGGCGGGCTCTCGTATTCTCCCGTGACGACGGTGCTCTTTCTGGCGATCGGCGCAGGCGCAGTGTTGCAGGTCGTGTTCGCCATCGGCCGGCTGCTCTCCCGCAGGGTCGGCCCCCAGGGGGAGCGGGGCGCGTGGCTCGTGCGTCCTCTGAACGCGGCCGGGCTGATCGCGGGGCTCACGATCATGTACGTCACCGGACTCTGGGTGGCCGTGTGAGGAGCCCGGCGCACGTCGCGCTTACATGGCTGCGGCTCGCGTGCGCCGCCCTGTGGCTCGCCACGGGCCTCGGCGCGCAGACGCTGGAAGGCACCGGGCCACCGCCGGACGGCTTCACTTGGCGCCCGTCCCCGGGGGTCCGTGCCGGGTTCGACTACCGCAACCAGGCACCGTCGGTAGGTGCCCTGTTGCACCTGCCGGTCCCGGGCCTGCCGGCTGCGGTGACCCCGGGAGGCGACCTAGTCTTTCAGGATGGGCTGACGGAACGACAGGTGACCGTCGACGTCACCGTAGACATCGGCGGAATCCAACTAGGCGGTGGTCCCGTGGCGCTGAACTCGGTCTTCACGGACGACGGTGAGCGCGAGAGCAAAGCGGGGTATACGTTCCTGGCTGCCTTACGCGGCCAAGCGGGAAGACTCGGAACCGAACTTGAGTTCCGCTGGGTTCGTGTGGCCGAGCTCGACTCCCGCTTCATCATGCTCGCGTTCACGTGGACACCCGGCGCACCGGCAAGCCCCCGCCCCTTCTGAGAGCAGTCAGGAATACGCTCGGGTGGTCCGGCTCAACTACCGGACCATGCTTGTCTCCGCCGGTTCCTCCGGCCAACGCACAGCCCAGCCGATCGTTGTTCGCGCAACTTCTGGTGTACGGCAATGCCGCGAACCATCGAAGAGGCAGGCTGCCCCTATCCGTAGTGGCATCCGCTCTCACGCCCGGGCGGAACCGGGCCAACGAACCGCGTCTAGGCGGCGGCCCCGGCGGCGGCGCCCCGCGCCCGTGTGACGCTCCTAAGCCGGCGTAGCCACCACGCCGTGCGGAGCGCCATGGCAACAGCCCATACGATCAGCGCGAAGGTAGGCCACCGATCGTCCGCCTTGGTGACCCAGTAGTAGTGAATGATCCCGAACAGCGCCGCAACGTACACGAGTCGGTGCAGTCTCACCCAGTTCCTGCCGAGGCGTCGTATCCAACCCCTTGTCGAGGTTATCGCGAGCGGAATCAGCAGCATGAAGGCGCTGAAGCCGATCAGAATGTAGGGTCGCTCAGCGATATCTTCGACGATGTACTCCCAGGCGAAGAACTGGTCCACGCCTATCCAGATGAGGAAGTGAAGCGTCACGTAGAAGAACGCGAACAACCCGATCAGGCGGCGCGCCTTCTGGAGACCGTTCCAACCCGTGAGTCGACGAACGGGAGTCACGCCCACAGCGCAGAGCAGCGTGGTCAACGAAGTGAGTCCACCCCAAAGCTGCAGTTCTGCGATGGGATTCGCACCGAAACCGTCTCCCAAGAAAAATCGGTAGACGGCCCAACCCAGCGGGGTCAGCCCGAGTATCCAGACACCGGTCTTAAGGAATAGAACGTGCCGCTTCAGTACCACCTGGTGAGGTCCATCCCTCGGTACATGTGCGCGACCTGTTCCGCATATCCATTGAACGCCAGGGTCATGCGTCGTCGGAATTCGCCGATACGGCGCTCACGGGCCTGGCTCCAGCGCGGATGGTCCACGTCGGGGTTCACGTTGGCGTAGAACCCGTACTCGTGGGGAGCCATCTCCTGCCACGTGTTTAGTGGCATCTCGCGGGTGAAGCGAATCCTGACAATCGATTTCACGCTCTTGAAGCCGTACTTCCACGGCACCACGAGGCGTAGCGGCGCCCCGTTCTGGTTGAGCAGGTCCTTGCCGTAGATGCCTGTAGCCAGGAGAGTCAGATCGTTAAACGCCTCGTCCATTCGTAGGCCTTCAACGTAGGGCCATGGAAGCATCGGATGGCGCTGCCCAGGCATCTCCGACGGCCGGAGTACAGTAGTCATCTCTACGAAACGCGCGTCGCTATTGGGCTGCGCCCTCAGGAGCACGTCACGCAGCCGTACCCCGCGCCAGGGTATCACCATCGACCACGCCTCGACGCAGCGCAGGCGGTACGTGCGCTCGACGACCTCGTGGCCCTGCAGCAGATCCTCAAGTGCAAGTGTGCCCGGGTTGTCGCACTCGCCGTCGACGACCACGCTCCACGGCAGCGGCTTGAAGTCGCCCGAGTAACGAGCAGGATCCCCCTTCTGGCTGCCGAATTCGTAGAAGTTGTTGTAGGTGGTGATATCCTCGTACGGAGTGGGCTCCTCCACCTGCTGCGTGTATAACGCCCCAGGCACGCGCCCGGCCAGCGTGGACGGCAGGACTACGGCCCCGACGGCGGCACCTTGAGCTATGAAGCGGCGACGATCCAGGTATAGCTCATAGGGAGTGATCTCGGAGGACAGGATATCGCCCTCGCCGACGCGACGTTTACGAATCAACATGGTGCCCCCAAGAACGGTTCTCCTTGCTGCCGGACGGACCAGTTACTCCTATGGCCGATCACCCCATTCGGTTCCCTCAAGGTACCGCGGAACGGCAACCGCACGGCGACCACGCTCCCGGGCCCCCTGCCAGCATGCCCGGGTGCTTGAGCCCGTCCGGGTCCCTGCAACGGCGGCTACCTGAGATGTGAAGCGACGCAGGGTACGGGCTCGGTCGCGCTGGCGACCTTAGGCGACCCAACTGGGCCTAAGCGCCCTCTCGCGCTCGTAGCGCTTGATGTCGACCTCGTGCTCGAGCGTGAGCCCGATTTCGTCGAGGCCTTCCATGAGGCAGCGTCGCCGGAAGAGGTCAAGCTCGAAGGACACCCTGAAGCCGTCGTCACTCCAAATCTCGAGTGCCTCGAGGTCCACCGTGGCGCGGCAAGCACCCTCGAGTGCCCGTCGGATCAGCTCGCTAACCTGGGCCTCGGGCAACGTCACCGGCACGATGCCGGTCTGGTAGCAGTTGGAAAGGAAGATGTCCGCGTAGCTGGGTGCGACCACGGCACGGAAACCGTAGTCGTGCAGCGCCCAGGCCGCGTGCTCCCGCGACGATCCGCAGCCGAAATTTCGCCCCGAAACGAGAATCTTCGCGTCCCGCAGCTCGGGCCGATTGAGCTCGAACTCCGGATTGGGAGAACCGTCGGTCAGATAGCGCCAGTCGTTGAACAGGAAGGCTCCGTAGCCGCTCCGTTCCACGCGCTTCAAGAACTGTTTCGGGATTATCTGGTCGGTGTCGACATCGACACGGTCCAGCGGAGCGACGACGCCCGCGACTTGCCGAAGCTTCTCCACCTCAGGCCTCTCCCATGGCGCGTACGTCGACGAAGCGCCCTGTGACGGCCGCCGCCGCGGCCATGGCGGGACTCACCAGGTGCGTGCGACCACCCCTGCCCTGGCGTCCTTCAAAGTTACGGTTGGACGTGGACGCGCAGCGCTCGCCAGGCGCTAGGATGTCATCGTTCATGCCTAGACACATCGAGCAGCCCGGCTCGCGCCACTCAAAGCCGGCGGCCTTGAACACGGCGTCCAGCCCCTCCGCCTCTGCGTGTTCCTTCACCTGTTCAGAACCGGGCACTACCATGGCGTTCACACGCGGATGCACACTCCGGCCCCTCACTACACGTGCCGCTGCCCGCAGGTCTTCCATGCGGGCGTTCGTACACGAGCCGAGGAAGACGCGGTCGATCTCGATC
Source organism: Gemmatimonadota bacterium (assembly GCA_028875075.1). GTDB lineage: Bacteria > Gemmatimonadota > Gemmatimonadetes > Longimicrobiales > Gaopeijiaceae > UBA2988. The sequence continues at coordinate 57,315 of JAPPGF010000011.1, forward strand.
TCCTGTAGCGGCGTACCCGGCTCGATTGCCATGTATTCGAGCGCACGCTCGGCCGCCTGTCGAGCCGCACCGCTCGCGGGCAGGCCCGGGACGCACCCGGTCACGGGCGCCACCATCCCCGGATTCGTTCCCCACGTCACCATGGGTTCCAGCTCGTCAGCCGCAATGTCGACGGTTCTATCGTAGGATGCATCCGCGTCGGTGGGCAGGTCGCGCCAGCGACTCTCGGCCTCCTTCCATGCAGCCCCCTTCGGGGCCATCGGCCGGCCGTACAGATACGCGAGCGTAGTGTCGTCAGGCGCTACCATGCCGGCTCGCGCTCCGCCCTCGATCGACATGTTGCACACCGTCATCCGTCCCTCCATCGATAGCGAGCGGATAGCCGAGCCGGTGTACTCAATGACGTGACCGTTTCCGCCGTCGACACCGATCCGGCCGATGATGCCCAGAATCACGTCCTTGGCGGTGACGCCGAACGGCAACTCACCCTCGACACGGATCTGCAACGTGTCGGGTTTCGTCAACGGAAGCGTCTGCGTGGCAAGCACGTGTTCCACATGACTCGTGCCGATTCCTACGGCAAACGCTCCAAAAGCGCCGTGCGTGGATGTGTGGCTATCCCCGCACACCACAGTCATGCCCGGTTGCGTGTAGCCGAGCTCGGGCCCAATGACGTGTACGATGCCTTGTTCCCTCGTGCCCATGTCGTAGAACGTGATGGCGAACTCTTCGACGTTCTTTCGCAGTGTCTCGATCTGGGTCCGAGCGGTCTGATCAACGATTGGGAGCGAGCGGTTAATCGTGGGTACGTTGTGGTCCACGGTCGCGATGGTGCGATCGGGTGAGCGCGGCTTGCGGCCCGCAATGCGCAGACCGTCGAAGGCCTGTGGTGAGGTGACCTCGTGCACGAGGTGGAGGTCGACGTAGATCAGCGTCGGCCTACCTGCCTCCTCGCGGACAATGTGCGCTTCCCAGAGTTTCTCGAAGAGGGTCTTGGCCATGCGCTTCCCTGGGGGCTTTCCTCTATGTCGTGGCGCCGAGCGCAGCTGAGGCGACGCGCTCCGCGTACTTGGCCATTACCCCGCGCCGGAAGCGCGGGTCTGGAGCCTTCCATCGCTCCCGTCGGCGCGTGAGTTCGCTCCCCGAGAGCGCGACATCAAGCTTCCGCCGCGCGACATCGATCACGACGGTATCGCCGTCGCGGATCAGCGCGATCGGCCCTCCCACCGCCGCCTCGGGAGCCACATGTCCCACCATCATGCCCCGGGTCGCTCCACTGAAGCGCCCGTCGGTCAATAGCGCCACGTATTGGCCCAGCCCGGCTCCGGCGATCGCCGCCGTGACGCCGAGCATTTCCCGCATCCCGGGACCACCCACCGGGCCCTCGTAGCGGATCACCACGACGTCGCCCTTCTCGATTTCGCTCTGCTGGACGGCCGCGAACGCGTCTTCCTCACGCTCGAACACGCGCGCCGGGCCCTCGTGGGCGAGCATGCCCGTTCCAGCAACCTTCAGCACGGCCCCTTCGGGGGCGAGATTGCCCCGCAGGATCACTAGACCGCCCTCGGGCTTGAGCGGGTTCTCCACGGAGGCCACCACTCTCTGACCACGCCGCGCCCGCGCGTGCTTGACGTCCTCTCCGAGCGTGCGGCCCGTGACCGTCATGACGTTCCCGTCGACCCTCTCTGCTTCAAGCAGACGTTTGAGAACCAGCGCCGTGCCTCCCGCTTCATACATGTCCGGCGCTACGAACCGGCCTGCAGGCTTGAGGTCCGCCAGCAGCGGCGTGTTGCGACCGACGCGGTCGAAGTCGTCCAGCGAGAGCCCGACACCAGCCTCTGCCGCGACTGCGAGCAGGTGGAGCACGGCGTTCGTAGAACCGCCGGTCGCGTTCACGCACGCGATCGCGTTCTGGAACGAGGCTTTCCGGAGCCATTTGGAGGGCCTCAGCCCTTGTTTCACGGCCGCCACCGCGGCTTGGCCCGCTTGCCTCGCGACGTCACGTCGCCGCGGGTCACCGGCGGGAGGACCGGCCGAGCCCATCACGCTGATACCCAATGCCTCGAAGGCGGTCGCCATCGTGTTGGCCGTGAATTGCCCTCCGCAAGCACCCGCTCCCGGGCACGCCGCGCGTTCGATGTCGCCGAGATCGTCGTCCGTGATCCGCCCGGCCGCATGTGCGCCCACGGCTTCGAACACGTCCTGAATGGTAATGTCCCTGCCCCGGTACCTGCCGGCCGCGATCGAGCCGCCGTAGAGCATCACCCCGGGCAGGTCGAGTCGCACGATCGCCATGACAGTGCCAGGAATGGTCTTGTCGCAGCCCGAGAGCGCGACCAAGCCGTCGAACTGATAACCCACAGCCATCAACTCTACCGAGTCGGCCACCACTTCGCGTGAGACGAGTGACGCCTTCATTCCCTGGGTGCCCATGGTTATGCCGTCCGACACCACGACCGTGTTGAACTCGAGCGGCGTGCCCCCGGCGTCGCGCACGCCCTCCTTCACCCACTCGGCGACTTGGCGCAGATGCGCGTTGCAAGGCGTGGTCTCGGCCCAGGTGTTGGCGATACCGATCAGTGGGCGCTCGAAGTCGGCGTCGTCCAGTCCCACCGCACGGAGCATCGCGCGCGCAGGAGCGCGGCTGGGTCCCTCGACGAGAACGCGGCTGGGAAGCTCAAGCTCTGGCCGAGCGGGGTGCTTCCCGCTGCTGGACTTCTCGGCCCGTTTCTCTTCTGTTCTCGTCTTCGAATCTCCCGCAGCCGCGCCCCTGTCCGGCACACGCATCGGTGGGCTCACACGCTCACTCCCGCGCGCGCCTCGGCCGGCCTCGCCACCCCGCCGACGGAAGGCTCCGCCCGTGACAGCCAGCCGTGTCGATCAGGGTATTCACCGCTGACGATGGCCAGGAAACGCTGCTGGAGTCTGGCCGTGACGGGACCGCACATACCTGCCCCGATCTTCCAATGGTCAACCGAACGGACGGGCGTGATCTCAGAGGCGGTGCCGCAGAAGAAAATCTCGTCCGCGATGTAGAGCTGCTCGCGCGGGATGGGCGCCTGCTTGACGGGAATGCCGAGGTCCTCGGCCAGCGCGAGAATCGAATCCCGCGTGATCCCGTGCAAGAAGGAGGCGTCCACCAGAGGGGTGTGGAGCGTACCGTCCTTGACCAAGAAGATGTTCTGGCCGCTGCCCTCGCTCACGAGACCGTCAACCGACAACGCGATGGCCTCTTCGTAGCCATGGCGCTTCGCTTCCATCTTCATGAGCTGGCCGTTCAGGTAGTTGCCACCCGCCTTGGCCATATTCGGATGCGTGTTGGGGGCGGGGCGGAACCAGCTCGCCACACCTGCGTCTACGCCCTTCTCCAGCGCTTCGGGACCCAGGTACGCACCCCAGCTCCAGACCGCGATGAAGACTTGCACCGGGCTCGCCTCGGGATCGACACCGGCAGCACCCAACCCCCGCAGGACAACCGGTCGGATGTAGGCGTTATCAAGGCCGTTGAGGGCAATCAGGTCGCTCGTCGCAGCCCTGAGCTCGTCGTCCGTCCAGGCGTACTGCATCCGGTATATGCTCGCTGACTCGCGAAGACGACGCATGTGTTCCGGGTAGCGGAAGTACATGGGCCCCTGACCGCTCGCATACGCCCGTATCCCCTCAAAGACGGAGCTGCCGTAGTGCACGACGTGGCTCATCACGTGGAGCGTCGCGTCCCTCCAGGGCACAACTTCGCCGTCGGCCCAAACCCATTCGGTGACCGGAAACACCGTGCTCACGTTTCGCCTCCCATCCACGCCATCTGAGCGCGTAATCTGGCACCCACCTCCTCCGCGGGATGCTCCCGCTGATCACGGCGGGTATTCTCGAACTGCTCGAAGCCCGAGCCCGCCTCGCCGATCCAGCGGCGTGCGAAGCTCCCGGACCGTATCTCGGCAAGTAACTCTCTCATGGCCGTACGGCTCGCTTCGCCGATCACGCGCTTGCCCGCCCCATAGTCGCCGAACTCCGCTGTGTCGGAGACGCCCCTACGCATCCCGTTCAGGCCCCCCTCGTAGATCAAGTCGACGATCAGCTTCATCTCGTGCACGCACTCGAAGTAGGCCAACTCGGGCTGGTACCCGGCCGCGACGAGCGTCTCGAACCCGGCCTTCATCAGCTCGCTCACGCCACCGCACAGCACTGCCTGCTCGCCGAAGAGATCGGTCTCGGTCTCCTCCTCAAAACTCGTCCTGAGCACACCCGCACGCGTGCCGCCGATGCCCTCGGCGTACGCCATCGCCATGTCCCACGCCTGCCCCGAGGCGCCCTGGTGAACTGCGAGAAGACAAGGCACGCCCTGACCGAGCTTGTACTCGCGCCTCACCAACCTGCCCGGCCCCTTGGGCGCAACCATGATAACGTCCACGTCGGAACGTGGCTGAATCTGGCCGAAGTGCACGTTGAAGCCGTGGGCGAAGAGCAGCGTCTTGGTCCCGTCGAGGTGTGGCGCGATGTCCGCCTCGTAGACCGCCTTCTGAGCAGTGTCAGGAATGAGGAGGGCGATGAGCCCTGCTCGCTCGGCCGCCTCTTCCGCGGTGGCCACGCGTAGTCCTGCCGCCTCGGCGGCGGGCCGCCGTGCGCTTCCCTCACGGAGACCGACCACAACGTCGATACCCGAGTCCTTGAGGTTCTGGGCATGCGCGTGCCCCTGGCTGCCGTACCCGATGATCGCCACGGGCCTGGACCGGAGCCCCTGGCGTGCCTCGTCGGATGGCCGGGCCTGCTCGTTCTTGGTGTTCTGGGTCACAGACGATCTCCTCTGCACTTGTGTTGTCCGGTATACGTTCTTGGGTCGAGGGCCTTGCCGCGCTCGCTCCCCCTGGCTCAGCCTCCGCTGGTCGGCAACCCGGTCACGTCGACTTTCTTCACGTCTACGAGCGCCTCAAGTTCGGCGATCCAGCGGTTCGGAACCATCGCGTCAGGCGCGGCGCGGAAGACCAGTACGAGGTGGTCTTGCCGGCGGACGAGCGAAGATACTTCCAACTTCATCCCGCGCCGGCGCACGGTGCCGAGCGTACGTTCGAGTGCGTCCAGTCGGTCGTCGATCACGAGTGTGATCTCGGGGATCGAGGCCCTGCGAGATGCCTCCGCTCTGGAGTTCTCGTCCGGGCCGCGCACGGGACCGGCTCCGTTGTCGGAAGGCGGACCGGTGTTGAGGCCATCCATGGCCGTCACGGCGCCACCTTCTCGCCTGGCGCGTGCATCCACATCTCGTTGAGGGCCGCACCGGCCGGTACCATCGGGTACACCTCGTCTTCAGCCGGGATGCGTAGGTCGAGTAGCACGGGTCCCGGCCATGCCGCCGCACGGTCGAGGGCATCCTCAAGCTCGCCGGCCCGATCGATCGTCTCTGCCTGGATCCGATACGCGGTCGCCAGCGCAGCGAAATCGGGCGCACCCAGGTCGCTCGCCACCCGGCGCCCGCCGTGGATTCGCATCTGCCATTGCCGCACCATACCGAGAGCGCCGTTGTTCATGATGGCGATCCGCAGATGGAGTCCCTCCTGCACGACCGTGGCCAACTCCTGGGACGTCATCTGGAAGCCGCCGTCACCGATCACCGCCCAGACGGGCCGCTCCGGCGCCGCGATGGCAGCGCCCAGCGCCGCCGGCAACGCGTAGCCCATCGTGCCGAGCCCGCCTGAGGTCAGGTGCGTCCCGGGTTCCGCGTCAGCCACCTCCTGCGCCAACCACATTTGGTGCTGACCTACGTCGGTCACGACGATGGCGTGGTCTCTCCGTACGACGCGCGCGATCGCGCGTGACACCTGACGGCCCGACATGGGCCCTTCCGCCGTGCGGGAGTCCATCGGGACATCGGGCTTTCCAGCCTCCCGCCGCCATTGTTCCATGCGACGCCACCACGCCGAGGGCACGCGGTAGCCTTCCCGTGCGCCCCGCACGAACGGCGGCAGCGTGTCACCGAGGTCACCCAGAACCGCGATGTCGGTGCGGATCGTGCGGCCGTGGGCGCGCGGGTCGACATCGAAATGGATGATCCCGGCATCCGGCGCGAATCGGCTCACCTTGCCGGTGACCCGGTCGTCGAAGCGGAGCCCCATCCCGATGATCAGATCCGATTCGGAGATCGCGTGGTTGGCCCGCTCGGTGCCGTGCATGCCCGGCATGCCGACGCACTGCGGGTGCAGCGTCGGAAACGCGTCGAGCCCCAGCAGGGTGGTCACGACCGGCAGGTTGGTCGCCTCGGCCAGCTCGAACACCGCGCCTGTCGTCATCGAACACACGACGCCGCGGCCTACTATCAGAATCGGTCGCTGTGAGGCCCGGAGTCGGGCGAGAGCTGCGGCCACAGCGGCCCCCGTCGTGGCGGGCTCGCCGTCTACCCAGGAGTTGGCGAAACGCTCTCTGCGCTGCTCCTCGGGGATCGCCGAACAATTCACTTGCCCTGCAAGGGCGTCGGGAATCTCCGCCTCGGCGAGCTGGACATCCTTGGGGATGTCGATCAGGACGGGCCCGGGCCGACCCGAGCGGGCAATCTCGAAGGCCTCCGCCACGATCTCGGGGATTTCGGAAGCCCTCTGCACGGCGTAGCCGTGTTTCGTGACCGGTAACATGATTCCGAGCGTGTCGCATTCCTGGAACGCGTCGGTACCGATCAAGTGGCTCGGAACCTGGCCTGTGATGGCGACAACGGGGACGCCGTCCATGAGCGACGTGGTGAGGCCGGTGACCAGATTCGTGGCGCCCGGCCCGCTCGTGGCCACACACACTCCCACTTCCCCGGAAGCGCGTGCGTAGCCGTCGGCCGCGTGTGCCGCCCCCTGTTCATGCCTGCACAGCACGTGGTACGGCCCCGGAGCACCGTGCAATGCGTCGTAGAAGGGCAGGATGGCTCCACCCGGATGACCGAACATGACTCGCGTGCCGGCATCGACAAGGGCCCGCCGGAGCAGCTCGGCGCCAGACGCTCGCTCAGTACTCATCGGACACCTCCCGGCATCGCCTCCGCGGGCTCACGGACGTTACCGTCCATACGTTCTAGCACCGCATCCATGAATTCAGTAGTGCTGGCGGGCTCCTGGCCCGGCTCTGCGAGATCGACGGTGCGCACGCCGTCCGCCAACGCAGCCGTGCATGCGGCCTCGACCCGGTCCGCCGCAACATCCATCTGGAAAGTGTGACGCAACATGAGCGCGACCGAATCGATCGCTCCGAGAGGGTTCGCGATTCCTTTGCCCGCAATGTCGGGCGCCGAGCCGTGTACCGGCTCGTAAAGATCCGTACCCTCGCCCAAGCTCGCCGAGCCGAGCGCGCCGAGCGAGCCAACCAGAGCGCCCGCTTGGTCAGAGAGTATGTCACCGAAGAGGTTCTCGGTAAGCAGAACGTCGAAGCGTGTCGGGTTTAGGACGAGTTCCATCGCGGCGCGGTCCACCAACATGTGGTCCACTTCGATATCCTCCCCTTCCTCTGCCGCGGTCCGGTCGACGACCCGCCGCCAGAGGCGTGAGACTTCCAGCACGTTCGCCTTGTCCACCGAGGTCACCCGCTTGCGTCGACCACGTGCGAGCGCCAGCGCCAGAGCGGCCATGCGTCGAACTTCGTCTTCGCCGTACACCATCGTGTTGAACGCCCGCCCATCCGCCTCACCACGCGGTTCTCCGTAGTAGAGACCGCCCCCCAGCTCCCGGAGGATCATCACGTCGGTCCCGCGCACTCGTTCCGCGCGAAGTGCGGAAGCCCCGACTAGTGGCGGTGGTACGCGCACTGGACGCAGGTTCGCCCAGCAGTCGAGTGCCTTCCTGAGTGCTAGGAGTCCGGTCTCGGGCAGCAGCTCACGGGGCTGGCCGTGGGCATCAGGATGACCGACCGCGCCGAGGAACACCGCGTCCGCGTCGATGCAAGCACGTAGCGTCTGGTCGGGCAGCGGACTCCCCTCCTCGAGCACTGCCGTCCAGCCGACCGGTCGGTCGTCCAGCCGTAGTCCGACGCCCTCATCGCCGACCGCTGCCGCGAGCACCTGCATCGCGGTGGCCGTCACCTCGGGGCCGACGCCATCGCCTCCGAGCACGGCGACACGCAGCTCGGCCGGTTGCCGCGCGGCGCCCGGGGACAGCCGATCTCCAGTGCTCAGACCGCCCACAGATCCATCCTCGCGAAAGCCTTGGACTCGAGCCCCCGAGCATGGTCGGCCTTGTCAAACGCGTTCAAGAGCGCCCGTGCGGCGGCGTCCACGATGTCGGTGGAGGCGGCGCGCCCGCTGAACTCATTCCCGCCCACGCGAACCAAGAGGTGCACCTCGCCGATCGCGTCCCTGCCTCCTCCGGCAGCCTGGATCGTGAACTCCTCAAGCTGCATCTCCCAGGGAGCCAGCTCCTCGATCGCAGTGAAAGTCGCGTCGATCGGCCCGTCGCCTGTGGCGCTCGATTCCCTGACCGGCCCACCATTATGGGAGACTCGTACTACGGCCTCCGAAGGGGTCCGACCGCAGCGCACCTCCAGATGCTCAAGCTTGAAGGCGCGCGGAGCGTCGTCCATAGTCCCCTGGAAGTAGATCGCAAGCAGGTCCTCGTCGTGAACCACCTTCTTCCGGTCCGCAAGCAGGACGAACAACTCGTAGGCACGGTCCAGCTCTGCGTTGGACACGTCGTAGCCCAATTCCTTGTAGCGCCGCGCGAGTGCATGGCGCCCCGAGTGCTTGCCGAGCACCAGCCGCGTGCCCCGGGCGCCTACCATCTCGGGCGTCATGATCTCGTACGTGCGACGATCCTTCAGGAGTCCGTCCTGATGGATACCTGCCTCGTGCGCGAACGCATTCGCCCCCACGATCGCCTTGTTCGGCTGAGGCCGAATCCCGGTCACGTGTGCGAGCACCTCGCTGGCCGGGCACAACCGTTCCGTCACTACGTCCGTATAGAAGCGGTCGTAGTAGCGGGGCAGTACGCGCAGAGCCATCACGACCTCCTCAAGCGACGCGTTCCCGGCGCGCTCGCCGATTCCGTTCACCGTGCACTCGACTTGGCGGGCACCGTTCTCGACTCCCGTTAGCGAATTGGCAACCGCGAGGCCGAGGTCATTGTGGCAGTGAACGGACAGCGCAACGCGGTCAATCCCCGTGACGTTCGCGGTGACCGCCTGGAGCATTTGCCGGATATCCTCCGGGTGAGCGTAGCCGACCGTGTCGGGCAAGTTGATCGTCAGAGCGCCCGCTTCGACCGCGACCTGTACTGCCCGGCACAAGAAGTCCAGATCTGTGCGCGTGGCGTCCTCGCAGCTGAACTCCACGTCTTCCACTTGGCTGCGGGCACGATTCACCGCACGCTCGATCCGGCGCAGCGCTTCGTCCCGGTTGATCTTGAGTTTTCGTTCGAGGTGCAGGTCTGACGTGGCCAAGAAGGTATGGACGCGCGCGTGGACCGCTCCCTTGAGCGCCTCTGTCGCGCGATCCACGTCCGCGGTGGTCGCCCGGGCGAGCGCGGCGACGGTAGGGCGCTCGACCGCCTGGGCGACCTCGGCCACTGCCTTGAACTCCTGCGGTGAGCTGATGGGAAAGCCCGCCTCGATGATGTCCACTCCGAGAGCTTCTAGTTCCTGGGCGAGCCGTACCTTTTCGGGGGTCGTCATGGTCGCACCCGGGGACTGTTCTCCGTCCCGCAGGGTGGTGTCGAACACGAGGATCTTCTGCATGCTCTCTGTCTCCGTAGGGGTCAAGCGGGACCGGAGGGGGGCTCACCCCCGTCCTCCCACGCCGTTCTGGAGTCTCCTTATCCGGTTTCCGTTCGTCGGGGGCGCGACTCGTCTGCGACTCCCTTCAGATCCGGCCTCATGATGGCCATCCTTGCTCTCTGTTACCCGGCTCGGCGCTTCCTCAGTCTGCCAACAATTCTCGACGGATGTCACGGCCGATACGCAATGAAAAGGCCCTCTCCGCTTCGGAGAGGGCCCTGGCTTCGTCGCTCCTGGTCCGGTCAACTCGCCCGGATCGGCGCGGGCACGTAGCGGCCCTCTCCACCCCGCCCGGTAAGGGCGAGGGGTACGAGAAGAAGGCTGCTGAGAAGGCCAGTGTTCCAGTTCACGATTGCACACGTCGTCCTGAAGAAACAGACCGAACAGTAGAGCCGGCCCCGGACGAGTGTCAAGAGTCCTGCTCGGGCGTGCAGAGAGCCACGATCCGCCAGAACACGTCGCGCACCAGTTCGTCCGGCAACCCGGCCTTACGGGCCAACTCTGCAGCCCGCCGGAGCACCTTGGCCTCGCGCTCAGGGTCCACGCCCCCCACGCCGGCCTCGCTACGGAGTAACTGGGCTCGCCGCGCCAGGCGAAGCCGCTCGGTGAGCAAGCGGATTAGAGCCTCGTCCACGTCAGTGATAGCGTTACGCGTACGCTCCAGCCGATTCAGCCACGGCTCCATCTCGGGCACGGGCACATCGGCCGCCCCCCGGTCCTCCGGGGCGATTCCCGCCGCGGCGGCGAAAGGACCCCGGACGACGACCGTCATGGCACGTGCACGAATCTCTTCCATCCCGGCCGCCCCGCCCCCCTTGCGCAGGTCGGCCATCACCTCGGCCACGAAGCGGTAGGTCCAGGGCAATCGACCGGGCCGAGACTCCAGTCGGGACAGGTTCAGTCCGCGCCGCGCAAACACCTGGAGCACCTCGACCAGCGCCCCGGGCCGATCGCCGGTTTCGAAGACCACGAGCGTCTTGGGATTAGCGAAGGCCCCTGCGGCCGCAGTGCTTCCCGGCGGGGCGACCACAAAGAAGCGGGTGCTGTTGTCCGGGCGATCCTGCAGGTCACGAGCCAGAACTCGTAGCCCATAGCGTTCGGCCGCGGTCTCGGAGGCCAGCGCGCCCACCGTCGGATCACCTCCCTCCGCAACGAGCCGCGCTCCTCCGGCCGTGTCGTGCACGGCCACGGCCTCCACGTCGACCCTGCCCTCGAAGAAACGCACGCACTGGACCAGCGCGACCGGATGGGACATGACTTTCTTGAGTCCCTCGTCGGTCGCCTCTGGGAGACCCAGCAAGCAATGCCGGATCGGGCGGATCACCTCGCCCCCGATCTCAAGGTCGGTCTCCAGCAGCGCGTCCAGCGCAGCCCCTACCGACCCCGCCAGCGTGTTCTCCACGGGAAGCACCCCGAAATCGGCTTCACCGCCCGTGACGGCCCGGGTGACGTCACGGAACTCGCGGCACGGGACGCCCTCCGCCTCGCCTCCGAACCAGGTCTGCGCCGCCTCGTCGCTGTAAGCTCCCAGCTCTCCCTGGAAGGCCACACGCGGTGTTTTCTTGCTGTCCTCGCTCACGATCCAGTCCCAAGGTTGATGTTGCCGAGTGCGTGCGCCGAATTGCTACAGGAAGCCCCCAGCGAAGTCCGACACCGGTCATGCCGAACGAGGAACTGCCCGTGCGAGCAGGGCTCTCTCGGGAATCTGCTAACTCGGCAGCGGCAAAGAAACGGGTGGCCTGGGCGGGTCAGCGCCCAGCAGGGTCGCGTACTCCTCAGGGAACCTCCAGCTCGACTGCGCTCAGCGGATCGACGGTCACCCCTCCGTAGCGCACGATCCAGTGCAAGTGCGGTCCGGTCACACGGCCCGACGCCCCCACGCTACCGATACGCTGGCCGGCCCGCACCGTGTCCCCCTGCTGGACCAACGTCTCCGAGAGATGGAGGTAGCCGGTTGAGAGTCCGCCGCCGTGGTCGACGTAGACAACGGTTCCGCCCAGGTAGAACGCGTCGACCAACTGGACGATCCCGGCGGCGGCGGCCAGCACCGGATCGCCTACGTCACCATCGATGTCGGTGCCCATGTGGCGGCTCTGCACCTGGCCGTTGAACTCGCGGCCGTTGCCGAAGCCACTGGTGATACGGGCGGCACGGGGCCGGATGAAGCCGTCCGACGTCCACAACGGCGGCGTCCCGTGAGCACCTCGAGCCACTTGCATGGCGCGCGCCGTTTCCTCCTCTGTGCGCTGCCGAAGCTCTGGAGAGAGCGGCGAGCCAAAGCGCGGCGCGACCGCGAGGCGCTCCATCCGGTAGCTCCCGACAGCCAAGGGCACCGCCCCCGTAATGGCACGGACACGCCCGTCGCTCCATCGAACATGCACCTCGAGTTCGAGCGAATCGGCTGCGTCGACGGGCACGGCAGCAACCGCCCAGGACAGTGTCCCGCTCGCCGCACTCTCTCCCGCTGGGCGTTCGGAACGCAGGAAATGGAGCGGCTCCCCCGCGAAGCTGCCCGCGAACTCCAGCACCGAGGTGGCCCCGGTGGCGCGCAAGCGCACCACAAAGAGTGTCCCGACTACAGGTCGCCCCGGCACCCATGACACTTCGACGTCGGGAACTGGCGTCTGCGCCGCAGCTGGAGGCGCCGTGAGCATTGCGACGAGACCGACCGCGGTGAGCGCACCAGCCGCGCTCCCGCACCAGACGCGCAGGCAGGGCCGGCGGCGCATCCATTGGCTTGCCGTCAAGACGAGACCGGACGGCAAGGGTCGGGGCAGGACCCCAGGCACGCCGAAGCTGACGGCGAGGGGCATGACTGGAGTGGCCCATCGCCGGCGCCTACTCCGGGGTATCGGGGGCGGATTGGGGTCGGCCGCATCGGATTCTGCCGCATGAGTCCAATATACCCGGGCACGAGAGGGCATCGAAACAACAGGGCCCGATGGAACCCGCTGCAGCCCTATCAGATTTGCCCGTACATTTCGCGCCCATGATCTCCGTCACCAACGTCGGCAAGTCGTTCGGTGCCCGCGTCCTGTTCGCGGGAGTCACCTTGCAGCTCAACGCTGGCGAACGCTACGGGCTCGTGGGCGCAAACGGCTCCGGCAAGACGACGCTCCTGAACATCCTCGCCGGCAGGATGGAAGCAAGCGTGGGCTCGGTCTCTACACCCAAGCGCCTCCGTCCAGGTACGCTCTTCCAGGACCAGTTCCTGTACAACGACGAGCGCATCGTCGACGTCGCCATGATGGGCAATCGCGAACTGTGGGATGCGATGCAGGAGACCGAGAGGCTCCTGGCGGCCGCGCACGAGAGCTTCAACGCCGAACGTTTCGGCGTGCTCGAGGAGATCGTGCGGAGGCACGACGGCTACACAGCCGAGGCGCGCGCCACAGCCATCCTCGAAGGCCTCGGACTCCCGGCCACCACGCACGACTTGCCGCTCTCCACGCTGTCGGGTGGCTTCAAGCTACGGGTGTTGCTCGCCCAAGTGCTCGTGAGCGCGCCCGACGTTCTCTTACTCGACGAGCCGACCAACCACTTGGACCTACTATCGATCCGCTGGCTAGAGCGATTCATGCGCGACTTCCCGGGTCCCGTGGTCGTGATCTCGCACGACCACCAATTCCTGGACGGCGTTGCCACACATATCCTCGACATCGACTACGAAACCGTCACAAGGTATTGCGGCAACTACACCACCTTCCTCGAGTCCAAGAAACAGGACCGCGAGCGGCGGGAGCGGGAGATTGCCGGACAGCAACGAGAGATCGCGCGCCGACAGGAGTTCGTGAATCGGTTCAAGGCCAAGGCTTCCAAGGCACGTCAGGCACAGAGCAAGGTCAGGCTCATTGAGAAGATGCTCCAAGACGTGGAGGAGCTGCCTCAGAGTTCTCGTCGCCATCCGGTCTTCAACTTCGAGCAACGGCGCCCGAGCGGACGTGACGTGCTCGCGGTGAAATCTGTCAGCAAGGCGTACGGTGAGAATCGAGTGCTGCACGGTGTGGACCTGCTGGTTCGTAGAGGAGACCGCCTCGCCATCGTGGGCCCGAATGGAGTCGGCAAGTCCACGCTGCTCAAGATCGTGACGGGCGAGGTGGAGTCCGATGCCGGGGACGTCGTTGGGGCTACGAGACCCACCCAGGCTATTTCGCCCAGGACCACCGGGAGCAACTCGGCAATCCAAGCCTGACCGCGCACGAATGGCTCGCGCGGTTCGCGCCGGAGAAGGACATCGGTTGGATCCGGAACAGGCTAGCGCTCATGCTGTTCACGGGCGATGACCCCACGAAGAGAATCTCCGCGCTCTCCGGGGGCGAAGCAGCACGCCTAGTGTTGGCGAAGCTCGCGCTCCATCGCCCGAACGTGCTGGTGCTGGACGAGCCCACGAACCACTTGGACCTCGAGTCGATCGAAGCCCTCGCGGAGGGCCTCCGGCTCTACGCGGGCACGTTGATCCTCGTCTCTCACGATCGCTGGTTCATCAGTCAACTGGCCACGCGCATTGTGGACATCGAACCCGGACGGATCACGGACTACCGAGGTACCTACGAAGAGTACGTCGCGTCCGGAGGCGATGACCGGCTGGACCACAACGCCGTTCTGAAGGCAGGAGCGGAGAGGAGGCCGAGGAGGGTCACCCCGGCCGGGCAAGGCGCGACCTCCAGGAACTCCGCGAAACCCGACTCCTCCGCACATAGGAGGAACCGACTCAAGGGCCGTCATGCCGAGGTGATGCGACTGATCGAGCTGGCCGAAGGGCGCATGGCGGAGATCGACGCGGCCTTTGCCGCGCCAGGCTTCTACGCGCGGGCTCCGGACGAGGAGGTTCGAGGCCTCGAAAGGGAGCGGGCGAGACTAGCCGAGGAGGTCGAGGGCCTTATGGAAGAGTGGGAGGAGGCCGAGAACGAATTGCGGAGGCACGGCTTAGACGATCGTCTGGCCTAGATGCCGGCGGCTGTGCGGTGCTCCTTGAGCGCGGTCCCGTCCCTACGCCGTGTGCCGCAGCCCGACGCCCGTGCCCTTCGCAGCCTGCGAGGCAAGCCTTTGGTCAGGAATCCCCGCGCAAGTACGTGATCCCGCCCAGTTGCTCGACGCTCGCCATGATCTCTGCCGCGCGGCGGGTCACATATTCCGAGGGACGAGCCGCGGACATCCGTTTCGGACTTGGCAGGACGGCCGCCAAGACGGCTGCGTCGTAGGCAGTGAGTTCCGCGGGCGGTTTCCCGATCAGGCGATCGGCCGCGGCGCCGACCCCGAAGACCCCGGCTCCGAACTCCGCCACATTCAGATAAACCTCAAGTATGCGGCGCTTGGGCCACAACAGCTCGATCCAGGCCGTCAGGTAAGCCTCGACTCCCTTGCGGATCCAGCTCTGCTCGGGCCACAGGTAGACGTTCTTCGCTACCTGCTGAGAGATCGTGCTTGCACCCCGGAACCGACCACTTCGCCGGTTCTCTTCCAACGAACTCTGGATCGACCCCCAATCGAATCCGCTGTGCTGGAAGAACTTTTGATCCTCGGAGGCTATCACGGCGACGGCAAGGTTGGGCGAGATGCCCGGCCAATCCACCCAGCGATGTGCTATCGGCTGGTCGCGGAGGCGGTTCTCCCGAACCATGAACGCGGTGGTCGGGAGCGCTGTCCAGCGCCAGGGGAGAATCAGCGCCACGGTGAGACAGATGAAGGCGAGCAGGCCTAGACCGGACGCACGGAGAAGCCAGTTGGGACGGCTGGATCTGCTTTTTGCTCGACTCATCCGTAGTGCCCAAGACATCCGTTCCGTTGGACGTGCTCGGCCGAGCGGGCAATATACTACGAGCCCGAAGGCGCTAACAGCGCGCGCGGCGAAGACTATGCGCTCTTGTCGGAAGAGGGGCGAATCGCCAGTTCGCGCACTATAATTGGTATCTTGGTCCCTTTGCCGGACCCATCCGAGACCCGCTCCCCGAGGTCGAGCCATGAGCCTCACTCGCCGCGACGCAATAGCAATCTCCGGCTCCACCGTGGCCGGTGTCTCTCTCGGACTAATCGGCGCAGAGGAGCTCGACGCCCAGACTCCTCCGGCCGGTCAGCAGCCCCCACAGGAGTGGCCTTCGACGTTGGTCGAACGGCCCCGTCGCGAGGGTTTCCCGGCCGAGCTGCCGCTCAATCCTGACGGGTCGGCCCCAGAGCACGACGAGAGCGAAGCCGGGCCCATCACGGAAGGCAACCGATCCATGTGGCGAACGCCCGATCGTTCGACGCCGGTGATCGACTACGACTAC
The DNA here is from genome assembly GCA_028875075.1 of Gemmatimonadota bacterium. Classification (GTDB taxonomy): domain Bacteria; phylum Gemmatimonadota; class Gemmatimonadetes; order Longimicrobiales; family Gaopeijiaceae; genus UBA2988. The sequence continues at coordinate 73,307 of JAPPGF010000011.1, forward strand.
AGGAACTTGGCGGTTCGCGTGGATACTCGGGGGCTGGCCCGATTGGGCGGCACGCTCCGCTTCGCCGATCTTGAGACGCTGCCCGTTGTGAGCGGCACCTATCTGCTTCAGTGCGGCGCTCCCAGGCCCACCGGCATCGTGAAGTGGACGGGTGTCCGCTTCAGTGATTTCGCAGACCTGCTAGGACTGGTCGACGGCGTGCACTACGCACGCTTTGTCGCCTCGGACCGATTCTACGTGGACGAGGACATGACTACGCTCATGCATCCCCAGGTGATGCTGGCATGGCTAATGAACGACGAGCCGATCGCGCCGCTGCATGGCGCACCGCTCCGGCTCATCATTCCGTTCCGTTACGGGAACCGTAGCATCAAGGCGATTCAGGAGATGATCTTTTCGACGCCGGGCCTGCCGAGGCTCCAGCTTCCGGCCTGAGTCGCCGGGTTGCCCGCTGGCGTCACTGCCGCACGCGCTGGGGGCCCGCTGGTCGCGTCGTCACTCGCAACGGCGCTTGCGGCCCGCGGCCAGGGGCGAGACGAGGGAACGTAGGCCAGCTGTCGCGACGCTAGTGCCGCGAGCCGACAATCCCATGGAGGAGCGGCCACCGGGCGGACCGAACGCGCGCGTGCCAACAACTCTCCGGGTGAGCCCGACGCGGCAACTGGCCGCCGGAGCGTTGAGAACGGGGTCCGGCGCCTCATGCCCAGCGCCGAGATCCGCGTGACCGTCACTGCGGGCGTTGATCCGCGCGCACCGAGCCCTATCCCGCGGGCTGAACACCCGTTACGGCGCCATGCCCCAACTGCTCCTTTATTTCTTCCTTGCGCAGGCACGCGGAAATGTGACCGACCTGCTCGAATTGCTCGAGCGGCGGCACGATCTGGGTGCATGCCTCCACGGCGAATGGGCAACGCGGATGGAACGAACATCCGGGCGGCGGCGAGACTGCGCTCGGCGATTCGCCCTTCACGGGTGCTGCGGCGCGGCGCCGTCTGGGGTCGGGTAAGGGGACTGCATCGAGCAACGCGCGAGTATACGGGTGACCGGTGCGCGCGAATACTCTCTCGGTCGGCCCCTTCTCCACGATCCTTCCCAGGTACATGATCGCCACGGTGTCGCTCACGTGTCTCACTACGGACAAGTCGTGGCTGATGAACAGATACGTGAGCCCGTGTTCTTGCTGGAGCCGGCCCATGAGGTTGAGTACCTGACTCTGGACCGAGACGTCGAGCGCCGAGACCGGCTCATCCGCGATCACCAACTTGGGGTCAAGCGCCAGCGCGCGGGCGAGACCGATCCGTTGCCGCTGACCACCCGAGAACTCGTGCGGATAGCGCTCGAGCGTCTCGTCGCCCAGGCCGACCGTATCGAGGAGCGCGCGCACCTTCTCCATCTGCTCGTCCCGACCCCCGACCCGATGTACGATGAGCGGTTCGCGCACGATCTCGCCGACCGTCATGCGTGGGTTGAGCGAAGAGTAGGGGTCCTGGAAGATCATCTGGACATCGCGGCGAAGAGGGAACAGTTCGGCACCCGCCACGTCCGTGAGATCGACGCCCTCGAACAGAATCCGCCCGTCGGTCGGTTCTTCAAGCCGCATGACCGTACGACCAAGCGTAGACTTGCCGCACCCAGATTCGCCGACCAAGCCGAGCGTCTCACCCGCGCGCACCGCGAATGAGACGCCGTCCACCGCGCGGACATCCCCGATTTTCTTGCCGAAGATCCCACCGCGGAGCGGGTAGTATTTCTTGAGCTCCCGGACGTCGATCAGCGGCCCGTCCGCGTTTGCCTTCACCGTTCGTCGTCCGTTACGGGGAAATGGCAGGCCGCGACGCCGCCATCGGCCTTTCGTTCCAGTGCTGGATCTTCCTCGTGGCAGCGGACCTGCTCGGCGTCGCCCAAGGTCATTCGTTTCCAGCAACGGGGTGCGAAGCGGCACCCAACCGGAGAAGCGAACGGTGACGGCACGGCTCCCTCGATGACCGGCAGCTCGGATTTTCGCGCCGTGCCCTCGCGCGGGACGCTACGCAGCAATCCTACCGTATAGGGGTGACGCGGCCGCGTGAACAGGCCCACCGCATCTCCACGCTCGACGATCCGGCCCGCGTACATGACCGCGACGCGGTCGCACATTTCCGCCACCACTCCCATGTCGTGCGTGATGAAGAGCACCGCAGCGCCAGTGCGCTGTTGGAGCTCACGGATGAGCTGCAGGATCTGCGCCTGGATCGTCACATCCAGAGCCGTCGTGGGCTCGTCGGCGATGAGGAGCCTGGGCTCGGACAACAGCGCCATAGCGATCATGACTCGCTGCTTCATGCCGCCCGAGAGCTCGTGCGGGTAGGCGGCCAGGCGCGCGTCCGGGTCTGGGATCCCGACCGTGCGGAGCATCTCGATCGAGCGCACGCGGGCGGACTGGCGGCCCATGCCGAAACGGAGGCGGAGCACCTCCAACAGCTGCTTCTCTACGGTGAAGACTGGGTTCAGCGAGGTCATGGGGTCCTGGAAGATCATCGCGATTTCCTGGCCCCGGACAGCGCCCAAGTCAGCGGGCGCGAGACCCAGAAGGTCACCCCGTCCGGCGAGCCGGATCTTGCCGTGCAGGATCTGCCCCGGCGGAATCGGCACCAACCGCAAGACCGACGCGGCAGTGACGCTCTTGCCGCATCCCGACTCACCCACCAACCCCAGGGTCTCCCCAGGAGCGATCTCCAGCGAGACCCGGTCGACCGCACGCAGCAGGCCGGCTTCCGTGTCGAAGCCGACCGCGAGGTCCTCGATCTCCAGAAGAGACGGAGTCGGCCCACTCACTGGCGGTCGTCGACGAGGTCGTAGGGATCCTTGTCTATCTCTTGGTCAACAGGAAGCGGAGTGCCGGTGCGCATGGCCTCCTCAAGCGCCGCCTTGCGATCGGGATCAATCCAGAAGACGGGCCAGTCGTTGTAGGCAAGTACGCGCTTCGGAAGCCAGTTGTCCGGCCAACCGATGTAGTCCCAGTAAGCGAGACGGACGAAGGGTGCCCCCCAGAACGGAATGTGGAACGCTTCGTCGTGGACGATCTCGTCGATTCGCCACATCGCGGCCTGCCGGTCCTCCAAGTCCAGGTCATCCTCGAAGACCTCGATCAGGGAGTCTACCTGCGGCGTGCCAAACCCCCACACGTTGTTGTTGTTGGTAGTGTCGCGGAACTCGGTGTGCAGGTACTGGCGCGGATCGGGGAAGAAAGATGTGCCCCTGCCCATGAGATGCATCTCATACTTCCGCTCTAGCCCACGCTCGAAGGCCGCCCCGGGCTCAAGCAACCTCAGCCTGACCTCGACTCCCGCTCGCCGGTAATCTTGTTGCATGACGGTGAGGTGACGCTCAAGCCCCTTCGACCCGTAGACGATGGAGAAGCTCGCCTTCTCGCCACGCTCGTTGACCAGGATGTCGTCGTCGGCAGCGCGCGTCGTGATGAGACCGTTCAGCATTCGGCCAGCGCTCGCGAGCAGACCACGACTACGGTTCTCGCTCGGACGCCGGTAGCCCGCTCGTGCGAGGTGCTCGCGCGCGCGCTGCGGATCGAACGAATAGGGTTCGATGTCGGGATTGGCGTACTCCGTCCCCTCGAAGAATGACGAGATACGGAGGTACTCGTCGAACATCAGGTTTCGGTTGAGGCGTTCGAAGTTGAACAAGTACTGGATCGCCTTACGGAAATCTTTGTCCTGGAAGATGGGCGCCTCGAGGTTCATCGCGAGGCCGTAGACTCCCTGCGGAAAATCCACGAACACGCGCGCACGCTTGATCCAGCCGTTCCTCACGGCTTCGAATGTGTAGTCCTCGTTCCAGGTCCTGGCCGTGTTCTCTTGGAGCACGTCGATCTGACCCAGGCGCAGGTAGTCGAGCGAGCGCTCCTCTGGAACGATGCGAAGCTGGATCGTGTCGGGATTGTACAGGCCTCGGAAATAGTGCTTGCCTTCGCCCCACCAGCCGTCCACTCGCGAGAATGTGACGGACTCTCCGCGCTCGCGACCGGTCACGATATACGGGCCCGGAGCAACCTGCGGCTCGTTGTTCGTCCGCTCGACCCACGTCGAATCGAGCGTGACCACGTGCGAAGGTGTCGGCCAGATCCCCAGGAAGTCCCAAAGCGGCCGCCAGCTCGGGTCCTTCCCCACGATGCGAAGCGTGTAATCGTCGATCTTGTCGATCGACTCCCACGTCTCCTGGGCGAGGATGGCGTAGAAGGGGTCGACGATGTGAGGCGACTGGAACATCTCGTACGTGAAGACCCAGTCGTCTGCGGTGATCGGCTCACCGTCGCTCCAGCGGGCGTCCGGGTCTAGCCGCACGTAGACCGTTCGCTGGTCGTCCTGCACTGACCAGGCCGTCGCCATCCAGGGAATGTAGTTGTCAGTGACGGGGTGCCGTTTCACGAGGCTGAAGGCCATGGTGAAGAGGCGGTTCCATCCGGCAAACCCGTCGTTGGAATTAGGCCCTACCAGTCGAAAGGTCAGCGGGTAGGCGCCGATCCAGTCGTTGAACGTGCCGCCCCGGATGGCCTCCGGCGACCCGATGGGTGGATCGTCGTAGTTCGTGCTCCAGGCGATGCCGGGCGGCAAGACAACGGCCACATCCTGTGCACCGAGCGGGGCAGCGGCCAACAGAGCGGACACCCAGAGCACGATCCTCATCTCCCCCTCCTTGGTCGGCCGACGCGGGGCCTTCACGTCACTCGTAGCGGGAGTACCGTTTGGGGTCGAACGCCTCCCTCACGGACTCACCAATGAACACGACCAACACAAGCGTGAACGTCAGAGCACCGAACGGCGCCAGCGTGAGCCAGAGCCGGTCCCGGTTCTCGGCCAGAAGCGCTTGGTCGAGCATCTCTCCCCAGCTCGGCGTGGGTGCCGGTAGCCCGTATCCCAGATAGTCCAACGCTGTCAGCGTAAAGATCGCTGCCACCACGGCGAAGGGCGTGAACGTGACGAGCGGCGTGAGCGAGTTGGGGAGTAGGTGCCGGAAGACTACGCGTGCGTGCGAAGCACCGTATGAGCGCGCCGCCAGACAGTACTCGCGCGTCTTCTCCCGGTACATCTCGGTGCGCATATAGAACGTGATCGTGATCCACTGAAAGGCCGCCATGATCGCCAGCAGCAGCCAGAAGGTTGGCGCGAAGAGTGCACCCATTATGATCACCACATACAGGAACGGAATGCTCAGCAGCACCTCGATCAGGCGTTGGCTGAGGAGGTCGAACCGCCCTCCGATGTAGCCCTGCAGGCTTCCCACGGCGGTACCGACTACCTGGCTCACCAGCACCAGGAAGAGCGAGAAGAAGATTGAGATGCGGAAGCCGTAGAGCAGTCGCGAGGCTACGTCCCTGCCCTGTGAGTCGGTTCCCAGATAGTGGTGTCGGCGCAGGTCGGGCGCGGTCGGTGGAAGCGCGCCGAGACCCGCGAGCGAAGGCATCGCTCCGGAGCGTGCCAGTCCGAGCAGGTCGCCCGTGAGGGACCGCTCCGGGTCCGCCAACATGGTCTCTATGTCGCCTGACGCGATCGCGTCCGCGAGCTCGTCCAGCCCGTCTCGGCGAGCCAACAGCTCCGCACGCAGGTTGGCGTCCCGGTCGAGCTCCGCCTGAACATCACGAAGGATCTCGTTGTACCAGAAGTCGCTCCGGTAAGGATCCCACGGGATCGGCGGCATGAACACGCGGTTTTGTCGGTTGGCGTACTTCTCCTCAAGCGCGGCGAGCGCGACCCGATCATCCCCGACGATTGCCGTCCGCTCCCTCTCATACAGCACACGCTCGAGGTCCCACTCGCGCTGGAGGCGCAGGTAGTCCGCCTCCAAGTCTCCAGTGCCCCATCCGGGTGGAGGCTCCTGCCCGAACCTGCCGGCCTCGTAATAGGTGAACGTCGGGAAGTAGACGCGGCCTCCATACCAGACCACCAGCGCGCGGCTCTCCGCCAGAAAGGACGCAAAGACGGAGAGCACCATGGCTGCGCCGAGTACCACGAGTGAGTACCAGCCGCGCTTGATGCTGCGGAAGCGCTCCAACCGGCGACGTGTGATGGGGTCGAGCCGGATCCAGGCCATCGGTTACTCGAAGCGAACCCGTGGGTCCACGAACGCGACCGCCAAGTCCGACAACAGGTTGCCGAGCATCAGCACCAGGCTTGAGATGACCAGGAACCCCATGACCACGGGGAAGTCGCGCGCCTGTATCGCCTCGAAGGCCAGCAGGCCCACGCCGTTGATGGCGAAGACTCGCTCGATCAGGAAGCTGCCCGTGAGGAAGATGCCGAGTAAGCCTCCGATGCTGGTGGCCATGGGGATGAGCGAATTCCTGAGTGCGTGCACGAACACCGCGCGCCGCCACGACAGACCTTTCGCGAGCGCCGTGCGCACGTAGTCCGCACTCATGTTCTCGATCAGGCTGTTCTTCATGAGCATCGTCGCGATCGCGAACGAGCCTACCAGATAGGCTATCAGCGGCAAGACCGAATGCATGAACAAGTCGCCAATCTTGCCGCCGAGCGAGAGCTGTTCGAACCCCTCCGAAGTGAAGCCTCCCAGCGGAAAGATCGCCCAATGCACCGCGAGCAGGTTGCTGAGCACGGCTCCGAGCGCGAAGCCCGGAATCGCGTAGCCCAAGAAGATCAGTGCCGACGTCAGGTTGTCGATCGGCGCTCGGTGCTTGATCGCCTTCAGGATCCCTAACGGAATACAAATCGCGTACGTGAAGAACGCCGTCAGCACGCCGTAGAAGATCGACACCGGGAGGCGATCCGCGATGACGGTGAGCACCGGCTCGCTGTAGCGGAATGAGGTGCCTAGGTCCAACCGCACGGTATTCCAGAGCCACTCGCCGTACGCGACGTGGACCGGCTCGTCAAAGCCGTAGTATTCCCGCAGCTGCGCGAGCTGGTCGTCGGGAATCTCGAGCTGGATGCGCGCACCGCCGCCGCCGCTCGTTTCCCCTCCGCCACCGGCGCCGGCGAGCTGCATTCGAAGCTGGTCGATCTGCCCGCCGGGAACGAACTGGAGGACCAGGAACGTCAGGAATGTGATCCCGATGAATGTCGGGATCATGAGCAGGATCCGCCGGATCACGTACTCGCGGAGCGCCTCGCCTCGGGATTTCATGGAGTCAGGCTAACGCCCCTCCCGGCGGGACCGAAAGGGACGGCCCTGTCCAATGTCACGATGAGGGCAGGGGCACCCCCAGGCCGTCCCGACCCTAGTGAGTTCGACCCCAGACTCCGGAGTGGATCGTCCCGGGTACGTCACACCCCCGTGGCTGGACGAGCGGCGATCCGCCCGCCACATCCTCGTATCCGTCAGTGCGTCATCACCCACACGAGCACGTTGACCGCGATCGCGTACGCCTCCGGGGAGAAGAGATAGAAGTACTCCTCGTCCTCACCCTCGCGCTCCCACCCATCCGCGATATCGGTGTTGTGTGTGATCAGCACCATCAGGCGGCCATGTCCGTCATAAACCGCACGCATGTGCGGCGTCTCGCTGTCGCGGCCGCGCTCGGACGTGTCCTCGGCGCCGCCGCCCATCCGCCGCCATTGCTGGATGGAGGGGATCTGGGGAATGCGCTGCACCTTGTACATCGCCGAGAGCATGGGATGCTCCGGGCTGATGTCTACGACGGTGGCGGCGGGGACGATACGGAGCAACTCGTTCTGGAAGCGACGCCACGCACGCTCGCCCCAGAAATCGTCCACCCATAGAAAGCCACCCTTGTCCAAGTATTTGCGTAGCGCCTCAACTTCCTCGTCGCCGAGCCCCATGGTTCCCACATCGGAAGCAAACAGAAAGGGACAGCGATAGAGATCAGGGTGCGTGGCGAGAACGACCGAGTGCGCGAATTCCCCGTTGGGGTGCCTCGCCATTCCGATCGTCGTCAGCTCCTCCGCCCGGAACATCAGATTGTTGTCGGCATACGGGAAATCAGTGTCCCAGCCGGTGCCCCCGGCCTCGCGCGTGACGCGCCGGTACGCAAGGCGGCAGAAAGAGAAGCCGACGCCGCCTCCCTGCAGGCCCTCCTCCACACTCGCGGCAAGGCGGCGGGCCGGTGGACCGAAGCGAAGATCCCGAAGATCCTGCCCCTCGGCTTGACCGGAACCGATGACAAGCCCGCCGGCGAGCAGCGCGAGCACACGGCAGAGTATGGTCATGCGACAAACTACAGGGCGGGCGTCGCGCCAGCGACGGGGCGGGACCCGGGCTAGGACCGGAGGTCGGCGGGACGCGTGGCGGCTCACCCGTCATCCCGATGCGAGGCGGGTACGCGGCCATCACGCTATACTCGAGGCAGTCTCTTGCCCGCTCCCGTGCCTTGTTGCCCACAGCCGGAGCCTCCCGAGCATGAAGAAGTCGCTGCCGAACACGAGCATCCTCCTGGTCGCGGCTCTCTCTTTCGCCCACGCGCCATCGCTCGCGGCGCAGGCCACCGTGCCCGCCGTCCGTATCGCGGAGGAGCCAGTCATCGATGGCTCGCTGGCGGAGCCGGCGTGGGCCGAGTTGCCGCTGCTCTCGGACTTCATCCAGCGCATCCCGAGTGATGGCAGTCCGGCTTCGCTGAGGACCGAGGTGCGTATCGGCTACGACCAAGCCGCGCTCTATGTGGGCGTCCGCGCATTCGACGACCAACCTTCGCTCATCGTGCCGGGCGAAGCGATCCGCGACAACGATCTCACGCAGTCAGACGCGGTCATGGTGATCTTCGACACATACAACGACGACCTCAACGGCTTCGTCTTCGGGACCAACCCGGCAGGGATCGAATACGACGGTCAGGTCGTCGATCAGGGTGGCGGGTCTGGCTGGCGGAGCGGATCGCTTGGCCGGGCTGGCGGCGGCGGCGGACGACAGATGGGTGGCTCCGGTGACGGCTTCAACTTGAACTGGGACGGGACCTGGGACGTGGCCACGGAGCGCGACGCGGCTGGCTGGAGCGCGGAGTTCCGGATCCCGTTCTCGACTCTCCGCTACCGGTCGGGTGCCCAGGACTGGGGTCTCAACGTGCTTCGGCGTGTGCGCCGGGTGAACGAGGAGTCGTCCTGGGCGGCCATACCGCGCGAGTTCGACTTCAACCGCGTGAGCGTCGCGGGCACACTCACCGCCCTGGAGCCACCCCTGAATCGATCAGTCCAGGTGATCCCATATGTGTTGGGCTCCTCAGCCCGCAACTACGCGATCGGTGAGCCGAGCTTCAGCGAGAACGGCGAGGTCGGCGGCGACGCCAAGGTTCAGATCACCCAGGGATTGACGCTCGATCTCACCTATAACACGGACTTCGCGCAAGTCGAGGTGGACGACGTTCAGACCAACCTCACGCGGTTCAGCATCCAGTTCCCCGAAAAGCGGCCGTTCTTCCTTGAGAACTCGGGCATGTTCTCGGTCGGCGGAGGCGGCGCCAGCCTGTTCTTCAGCCGACGGATCGGCATCGCGCGCGACGGCAACCGTGTCCCCATCCAGGGCGGCGGGCGGCTCTCGGGCAAGGTCGGGGGATTGAACGTGGGCCTGCTCCACATCCGCACCGACGAGATGGAAGGCGTGCAGAGTGAGCAGTCCTATTCCGTCGTGCGTCTGGCCCGCGAACTCGGCAACCGGACGAGCATCGGAGGTGCCTTCCTGCAGCGCGACGGGGGCCTTCTCGCGGACGACTACAACCGGACCTACGCGGTGGATGGACAGCTCGGCATCGGAACGGCGTGGAACTTCGACATGACCGCGGCGCGGACGGATACGCCCGGACGGGACGGTCGGGACCATATGCTGAGCGCGGGGGCGAACTACAGCAGCCGGGGCCTCAGGGTCAGGGCGAATGTTCGTGAGATCGGCGAAGACTTCAATCCCGAGATCGGTTTCCTGCGGCGTGCCGGTCTCCGGTCGTTCAGCACCCAGACAATGGCCTTCATCCGGCCGACCGACTTGTTCGGACTGCGCGAACTAAGGCCCCACGCGAACTATGACACTACGCGGGACCTTGAGACCGGCTTCGAGGAATCCGCACGAATTCACCTGGACAATCATTTCGAGTGGGACTCAGGGATGTTCTTAAGCACTGCAGTCAACTGGGTACGCGAGGGATTGGAGGTACCCTTCGAGATCTCGGACGGCGTGGTCGTGCCTCCCGGCACGTACGACGGCTGGGAAATGGTGTGGCACTTCTACACCGATCCTTCGGCACCCGTATCGGTCGAGACCCTCTTCGAGAACGGAAGCTTCCTCTCCGGCCACCGGCGCGGACACTCCGTCGTGCTCTCCCTCCGCCACGGTTCTGCGCTGTCCACCGGGCTCCGTTTCGAGTACAACGATGTCGACCTTCCGCAGGGGGACTTCACCACGCGACTGGCTGGTCTGAGGCTCGGTTACTTTCTTACGCCCCAGATCTACCTGCAGTCGCTGGTGCAATACAGCGACCAGAGCGATAACTGGTCGATGAACATGCGCTTCGGCTGGCTCAGCTCGGCCGGTACCGGCTTGTTCGTCGTCTATAACCAGGCCCATGGCGTGGATAGACTCAACGGACCGCTCAACAAGGCGCTGATCGTCAAGTTCAGTCGGCAGTTTACGGTGCTCGGCGGCTGACCGTTCGATACCCACGCGGCAGCCAGCGCCACTGTTCGGGTTCGGAATACGCCTCAGCTGACCCTCACCACACCGATGGGCACAACCGTCAAGTGATCAGCTGGACAGGTCCGCGCGTGATACCGGCTGGTCCAGTTTGCGCTTACACCTCGCCCGATTGAGCCTGAACAAAGTGATCCGTGACGCGGTAGTCCCCGTTCAGCCAGGCCACGACCTCACGGGCACCGCGGTGGTCGAACCCGGCATAGCGTGCGCGGAGCTCCGTCGCCCGCGGACCCAGTCGGTCGAGCCCCACCTCCTGGACCTCCGGCAAATCCCGCCAAAGCGCTTCACCTAGCTCTTCGCCCAATACGGCGTGAGCCGCGCGCCGCGTCGCTTCACCGTATGTGTACGCTTCCCCGCTGGTGTAGGCTTCGATCAAAGTCAGTGCGGGGACGCGCGCGAGCACGGGTTGGAGCGCAGGGTTGATGCCGTGTCCCGCGACGATGTCGGCAAGGGCGGCTGGCCGACCGGTGAATCCACGTACGTGTAGGAATTGCGACATCCGCACGCCGTCGTTCACCGGGTAGTTGTCCCAGAGGAAGGGCTTACGGCGGATCTGCTCGGCCACGCGCTCGAGGTGACAGACGGACAGCTCGCGTGATACTACCTCTTCGCCGGTCCAGAATAGTTGAATGCGCATGTCGAGCAGCTCGCCCAGACGTTCCAGGTAGTTGGCCGGACGTGGGCCAAAAGCGCGATCGAGCGCGGGATCGTCCGCGTAATACGTGGGGCACACGAACAGCCGATCAGCACGGACACGCGACGCTGAACAGTCCGCGATTGCGGCCTGGGTGTCCGCCAGGTCTAGGATGTCACCCCGCATGTCGTCGAAGAGGAGCGCGAAGTCGTCCAGATCGAGGTCGTCGAGCCACGCGAGCTTGCGCTCCAAGGCTTGCCGCGCATCCGCGCCTGGTCGGACCTGCAACCCGATTGGGCTCAGTCCGACGCCGAAACGCATCCCTGCCTCCCTACAGCGTTTCGCCAGCCTCATGAGCCGATCCATCTGGTCATGCGGGTGTGGCTCGCGCCAACGTCGACGCAGGTAGGCGTCGCCCTTCGGCGCATACAGATAAAACCCATAGCCGTGCGCGGCGAAGAACGAAACGGCATCCATGCGCTCGCCCCACTCCCACGGCTGTCCGTAGTAGCCCTCGATGATGCCAAGCTCTGGAGGGGTCATCCGCGCGGGAGTATACCTCTCAGCCGGTCACGCTGTCACCATCACAAGTCGAGCACCGAGCGCACCCCGCAAGGAACGCCGCGACATCGGCGATGCTCGTCCCTTGGACCAAGACCCTCGCTGGAGCACGCGGTGTCGCCTGTCGCGCGGGAAGGAACGCCCGAGTAAAGGCCTCCTGCGTCGGGGGCGGTCGTCCCCTACTGCGCGGCGCCCGGGCGCCGTCGCACGGACCGACAGTTCGGCCGCGATCAGCACGCAAAGCCAGGGTACTAGATCGGCACATCTTGAGTCGAGCCATGGCGATCATAACCTTCCGTTCCCGCATTGCTCCATTGACAGCCGTCCGTGCGCCTCGGATCGTCCTCTTGGCACACGCGTCTACGATCAGGACGACGTGACATGGTTCTCGCTCCTTCCCTCTTCAGGCCTGCCGAACCCATTGAGAGCGCACGCGACCGGCGGAACCCGTTGAGCAACGTGCGGGCGCTCTTGGTGCCGGCGACGGTCACCTTCGTGCTGGGGCTGGCAGCGTCATTCGCAGCCGAGCCCGTCGCCGGTAGGCAGAACATTTCGTCGTTGCCGGACAGCATCGACCCGATCCGCGCCCGTGAGCTCTACGTCAGCGACCGATGGGAGGATCATCCGGCCGCCGACTACGCGCGTGACATCGCCGAAAAGGCGCTTACGGACAGCATCTACAGGGCAGTCGCCAAGGGCGTGTTGGACTTCCAGATGATCACCTATCGTAGCCGCGCCGGGGACATGGACATCCCAGCGTACGTCTTCCAGCCGCTCAAGAAGCGTGGACCGAGCGGTCACCCAGCGATGATCTGGGTGCATGGTGGTGTGCACGGCAACTGGAGCCACGCGGCGTGGCCGTTTGTGCGCGAGGCCGTCGAGCGCGGCTACATCGTGATCACCCCCGAATACCGAGGCAGTACCGGATTTGGAGCCGAGCATCACAACGCGATTGACTACGGTGGCCTAGAGGTTGACGACGTGATGACCGCTTATGACTGGATGGTTGCCAACCTGCCGTACGTCGATCCGGCACGCGTGGGAATGATGGGCTGGAGCCATGGTGGTCTGATCACGATTCTGGCGGTCACACGAGACCTGCACCCCTTCCGCGCGGGCGCCGCGATCGTGCCTGTGACAAACCTCGTCTTTAGGCTCTCCTACAAGGGACCGGCTTACCAGCGGTATTTCTCTACCCAGCGCAACATTCGGGGGTTGCCCTTCGAGGAACCGGACGTCTACATCCAGCGCTCGCCCTACTACCAAGTCGACCAGCTGCGCACACCGCTACTCGTGCACGTGGCCACCAATGACGAAGACGTGGACTTCGAGGAGAGCGCTATGTTGATCTACAAGCTGCGCGTGCTCAAGCCCGATCTTTCGGATACCAAGATCTATGTTGACCCCGAGCCATGGGGCGCGACCCAGGGGCACTCATTCAGCCGCCGCGTAGATGCCACCACGCTCGAACGCGTCGACTCGCCGGCTCAGCGCGACTCGTGGAACCGGGTTTGGGCATTCATGGAGGAGCACCTGCGGCCTTTCCACGACCCCAACCACCCGCGTTGACCGCCGTGATCCTCGACTAAACGGGGATCCGTCGCGAGAGAGCGCCCGCCTTACAACGCCGATGAGGAAGTCGTACCGGGGCCGACGCCACTCCCGCCAACGTACGATCCTCCGAGGAGTCGCCCCGCCGGGGCCGGGGAAACGAACTCGCAGAGCCGCTGATCAGCCCACGACTCCCGGACATCTGTGAGCAACACAATGGCCATCGTAGGACAAATCGAGCGCCGGCGCGCAACACGTCCCATACTGATCGTATCGATTCCACGACCGGAGTCGGCCTATGGTTCCGATCATGTCGCTGCTCTTTCCGGTTCTGTTGTCGGCGGTGTTGGTGTTCATAGCCAGCTTCGTCATCTACGTGCTCCTGCCTTACCATCGCACGGACTTCGAACGGCTGCCCGATGAAGAGGGCGTGCCAGCAGCGCTCCCGCCTCTGGCGATCGCGCCAGGTGAGTATATGCTGCCTCACGCCGAAGCACCGTCCGACATGAGAGACCCGGCGGCGTAGCCTGAACGTGCGAGTCGCGGTGACGAGTCCGTGGGCTAGGGGAGCAGTGAGGGTCGCTACGCTCACGGCGGCGGTGTTGATGACCGGTTGTGGGCACTTGCGTCGGGCAGTCGGCCTGGAGGCATCGGCTCCGCCACCCACCGAGCTCCCAACCGCGGTCTTCGCTGGGACGCAACGAGTGCTCTCCACGCCTGGTCAGCCCGACGGCCGGCTTGAGCGCATCGTGACGACCGGGTCGGGAGCCGCCGCAGAGGTGGCTCCCGGGGACACGGTGGTGCTGCTTTCCCTCGCCGGGCCCGGCGTTGTGCGGCGCATCCGCATCACGTTGGCAAGCCCCGACCCGCACTGGCTCAGGCGCGTGGCCCTGCGCATGCATTGGGACGACGAAGTACAGCCGTCGGTGCATGTGCCTCTGGGCGACTTCTTCGGCAATGGGTTCGAGCTCCGCCCTTACGCGTCGCTCGCCATGGGTTTCGCTGGCGAGGGCTTCTACAGCTATCTGCCGATGCCTTTCGCCCGCAGTGCGCACATCGTGCTCGAGAACGGCACTGGAGAGACCATCGAGGCGGTTGCCTTCGACGCCGACGTCGAGACAGCGGCGACCCTCACCGAGCCAGTGGCGACATTGCACGCATTGTGGAATCGCGACCCGCGCCCCCGGCCCGATAGTAGGCACCTTGTGGTCGACATCGAGGGCGCGGGCTGGTTTGTTGGAACGACCCTCGCCGCGCAGGGCCACGAGGGCTCCTTCGCATTCCTGAGCGGCAACGGAATCTTCACCGTCGACGGCAATCCCCTCGACTCAAGCACGGTGGCGTCCTATGTGGGAGCGGGTCCCGCTTCGGAAGCGGCCGTAGCTGGGCCGCTCCAGGGTGTTGCGTTACAGGAAACCGAGCACACACGCCTTGCCGCCTACCGCTGGCACCTAGCCGATCCGATCCCGTTTCGCCGTTCGTTCCGACTTGAGCTCGAGCGCGGACGCGCCGACCGTGAGGGTGCCGAGTACGCGACGGTGGCGTACTGGTACCAGAGCGAGCCCCATGAGCTTCCGCGACTGCCGGGCCCGCACGAGCGCCGCGTGCCCGACGTCCTCGTCCCGCGTGACGCCCTCTGGGGTGACGAAGTGGAGGTTGTAGGGATGGGTCGCGGGGTCACACGTATGGTGCTCCCGGTACCCCGCGCCGACCGCTACGAAGTGAACGTGTTCCCCGAGGCCTCGCCAGGCTCTGTGAACCCGACTGTCTCGGTAGTGGGATCCTCCGATCCAGGGCGGGAGCTGGACGTGAATCCCGCCGGCTCCGAGCCCGGTGACCTGCTACCGAGCGTTGTCGTGGATACGGTCGCGGCAAACCGGCGTACCGTCGACCTCCAGCTAGATGCCGGAGGCAGCGGTGTGGCAGTGCCGGCCGCTGTTCACCTCCGGCCGCTCAATTCGTGGGCCGAGCGCTGGTGGGGAATCGGGACTTGGCCCAATTGGGGCGGCCCCGACCCGGCGACCGGGTTGCTATACGTCTGGGGTCCCGATGACGATCCCGCGCTCGACCGGGTGCACGAGTTACCGAACGGGCACGCTCTTGCATGGGAGCCGTTGGACGCAGAGGAGGACGGCACCGTGGAGCTGGCGCCGGACGGAGGAACCGCGTACGCGCAGTCCTTTCTCTACTCGCCGCGTCGGCGGGCAGTCACGCTTGTGACCGAGTACGAAGGCGCGCTCCGGGTCCGGATTGACGACACGCCCGCGCTCGAACGTCCGCGGCGACCGGGCCACGCGGAGGTCGAGATGGACGCCTACCTGCTCCCGGGCTGGAACCGAGTGCGGGTGAAGCTCGCGGCGGCGGGCTCCGCGGGCAGCTTTCGAATGCGCGCCGCTGATCCCTTCGGTGAACTCTACTGGGCCCGCACGCCGTACTGAAGGCGGAACGCACGGATCGGCACTCGGCCCGGGACAGCGCCCGCGCGCTGGCCTGACACCGCGGACGGAGAAAAAACGCGGGTTTCCTTGCTGTGGCAGGCCGTTGACGCGAGTATCTTGCATACGCTCCTCGTCCACCCTACGGAACCGCGCGGGCAGGAGACCCCGGCATGGCACGTCCCAAGCGCACCGATATCGTGGAAGCACGCCCGGTCGAGACCCGCTCCCGCATCTCGGATAGCGAGCTGGTCCAGCCGGCACTGCAGTACGACTACACGAACTTCTATTTCGGTGCTGGCGACGACCCCTTCGACCTTCTTGAGCCGTTCGACCAGTGGTACGCGCAGGTCGAGCCGGAGGGCTACTACCAATACGAGTTGCCCATCATGTCCGCGCCGACAACGCGCGTGGACGTCTTCGATAAGAAGACCCGGGAGATTCGCAAAGGGCTGATCAACTTTGCCTCGTACAACTACTTGGGCCTTTCTTATCGACCGGAAGTGAAGGCCGCGATTCACGCGGCGGCTGAGCGTTACGGAGGAGGCGCTTCGGGCAGTCCGATTCTCTCCGGCACTACAGAGCTCCACCGCGAGCTCGCCAAGGAGATTTCCAGTTTCAAGGCGAAAGAGGCGACGTTGGTCTTCCCCACCGGATACAGCGCCAACGTCGGCACTATCGCTGGTTTGATGCGTTCCGGCGACCTCATCGTAGCGGATCAGTGGTCACACGCGTCGATCGTCGATGGAATGATCCTTTCCAAGGCGACAAGCCGGTTCTTTCGGCACAACAACGTCGAGGATCTCGATCGTAAGCTGTCGGGCTTCACCGGCAAGAAGCTGGTCATCGTCGAAGGCGTGTACTCCATGGACGGCGATCTACCGCCGCTGCGCGAGATCGTGGCTGTGGCGAAGAATCACGGTGCCCGCGTGATGATCGACGAAGCCCATTCAGCGTTCGTTTTTGGAAGGAACGGACGGGGGGTCGTGGAAGAACTCGGGCTTGAGGAAGCGGTAGATATACATCTGGGCACGTTTTCCAAGAGCCTGGGCGGGCAAGGAGGTTACACGGCCGGCAGCCAGAAGCTGGTCAACTATCTGCGCGGCTTCAGCCGCTCCCGCTTCTTCTCTTGCGCTTTGGCGCCGACCGTGGTCGCGGGTGTGCTCGCTGCGCTCAGACTGGCCCGCTCAGAGCCTGAGCTGCGTGTCCGACTGTGGGACAACGTACGTTTCATGAAGAGCCGTCTTGACGCCGCCGGCGTACCGACCGGCGAAAGCGCGTCGCAGGTGATCCCGATCATGGTGCGTGATGACGCACGAATCTTCACGATCGGAGAGTCGCTGTTCCGAGCTGGCGTCTTCATCAATCCCGTGAAATACCCAGCTGTGCCGAAGCACAGGAGCCGGTTCCGCATGTCCGTCTCGGCCGCCCATACGCGCGGGGAGCTGGATCGGGGGGCACAGCTGATCGCGGACGTACTTCGAGAGTACGGCATATGTCGTCCGTAGATAGCGGCCGTTACGTCTTCACCACCGGCGTAAGCGCGTTTTTTGAGATGCCCACTTCGGACGCGCAACGCATCCTTCCCGATCATCTGCAGCCGGTCGAGATCCGCCACGAGCGCAGCATTCTGGCCGTGACTGCGTTCCATTTCCGCGAGAGTGTCGTCGGCCCCTATGCTGAACTGATGTTCTCGGTCGTCGTACCGCCGGTCCCAGGGCGCTGGGGCCAGCACCCCAAGGCTGGCTTCTATCCTTTCATGGCCGCTACCAGCTCCGAGGAGAGCCGGCGTCACCGCAGCCAGGCATTCCGGATCCCACACATCGCCGAGGACATCGACGCACGTTTCGTCGAGACCGCAGGTATGTTACGGGTCAATATCTGGTCGTGCAGCGGTCCCGTGGTGGACCTGACCGTGACTCAACACAAGTGGGAGACGACCACCCACCTGTTGCACACGTTCATGACGCACGGCAAGCAACGGTACAAGGCGAATCTCCAGATCAGCGGGCGCTATACCGTGCACGAGAACGAGGGCGGTCGGATGAGGCTGCACCACCATCCCATGACCACCGCGCTCACCCTGGAGGAGATCAGTCCCTATCCGTTCCGCGAACATTGGCTCAAGGAGGGGGTCGAGCTATTCCAGTCGCTAGAGACCTTGTAGCCCGGGCCTAGCCGCACGGCCCTGTCCAAGCCGGCGCGTGGATGAGCTAGATCGATGCAGGCGCCGGCTCACCAACGGATGTCATCGACAGACCGTCAGGAGGCCCTGAGCCTGCCCGGACTCGCAAGCAGGCCGGGATACGGGCGGCGCGCGTTCCATAGAACAAGGAACGCGACCCCTAGGGCTGCTACACCCAGCGGATAGCTCCAGAGGGGCAAGTCGAAGTCCTGGCTCACCCACCCCATCCTCACCGGCAGGATGCCGAGCGCATTGTACAGCGCATGCCAGAGCATGGCCGGATAGACCGAGCCCGTGAGGAGCACGACCGCCGTCAGCAGTACGCCGAGATAGGCGGTCGGTACAATCCGCCAGAGGCTCAGGTGGAAGAATCCAAACACGACGCCCGCGGTCAGAGCGAGCGGGACCGGACGCAGTCGGCGGATGAGGCCATGCACGAGCACACCCCGAAATACGAGCTCCTCGAACACACCCGGGATCACGGCCAGAAACAGCGCGATCTGCCAGACGGGCAGGTCGCCGGCGGCGAGAAACTGTGCGAACGAGCGGATGACCTCGTCGGGGACGGGTACGAACCGCCGGAAGAGCTCCGCCAGACCGATTCCGGTAACCAGCGCCGCGGGCGCGCCGATTAACACTGTGGCCCAGGCGACAGGCGGCGGCCCGCGGAGCGCGAACGCCGCGCGGGGATCGAGGCGGTAGCTGCGCACCATCAGGAGGCTGCCTACGAAAAGCACCCCTACGATGTTGAACAGCACTTGCTCACGGAGCCCCAACGACGGACCCGACCAGAGTGACGTCACGAGCAGGATCGCCCAGAGGACGCCGAACCAGCGCAGGACGCGGCGGGGAAACAGCGCCGGACCACCCACAAGGTCTGCCCGATCCAGCTCGGCCCCAGAGATTAGACGCTCGGTCGAAAGCGTGCGCTCCGTCAGCCACGCCGCACCCCACGCCGCGATCCCGGTCGAGGCGAACGCGACCATTAGGAACGGCCAGTCCAGCTCGCCTACCATGACCTCGCGAACCGCGACGCCCACTCCCACGACCGGTACGAGCGCGATCGCCGACCGCAGGTCCATCCCCGGAAGCGCGGCAGCCGCGGCGAGCGCCAAGAAGATGAGCAGCAGGAACGGGAAATAGAGTTGGTACTCCTTGTAGCTCTTGGACCGACCGGAGAGTAGGAGCAATGAGCTCGATACGAGCACCGTTACGGGGAGGAACAACATTAACAGGACTACCAACGACGCGGGGGCCAGCGATACGGTGAAGGAATCCGGCAGTTCGATTAGGCCGAGCACGACGTACGCAAGCAGGTTGGCCAGATTGACCAGCGTCACCGCGACACCGACGGTCGCCACCGCAAGCTGTTTAGCATTGACGATCTCCGCGCGCCGCGCGGCCGTAGTCAACAGCGTCTCCAGCGTACCACGCTCTTTCTCGCCACTGATCGCATCGACGGCCACGATCGAGCCGCCGGTGAGCATCAGGACCAGCAGCAACGGGGTCAGCATCAGCCCGAGCAAGGCACCGCTCTCCCGCTCCGTAGACGCTATGTTCTCCGACCCTATCTCGCCCATGTCTTCGATGCCGACCACGAGTCCGTGGGCACGGTAGACGCTGTCGCGGTGACTTCGCCGGAGTTCCTCGAGGCGCTCCCGCATTCGTTCGAATGCCGCGCGGGACACGTCTTGATCGGCGCGGTAGTGCAGGCGGATCACCGGGACGTCGGGGAGATCGGCGATCACGGCGAGTTCGACGCTGTCCGAGCCCGCCTCCTCTTGCAACTCGCGGGTGCGCACTCGCCGGTACTCGTCAGCTCCGAGGCCCTCGATCACTAAGTGGATGGCCCCCGCACGGATCAACGAGTCGGGGTTCGGGCTGCGGTCGTGCAGAAAGGCTGCAGGAGCCCGCGTAGTGTCGGGATCGAAAGTCTCACGATTGATCACACCCTGGACCTTGTAGTACGCGAAGTCCTCATGGCTACCCGTGACCGCATACCGGTAGACCGTCCGCTCGACCCGCGTCACCTGCCGCTGCTCCACCCATCGCATGACCAGGATCAGGACCGGGAACAGAACGAGCGGGGCGACGACCGCGATCACGATCGTGCGCGTGTCGCGCAGCAGCATGCGCAACTCACTGCGATAGAGCGTCGCCAGAACGAACGAAGGCATGTTCTCAGCCCCCGCCACGCACGTAGTGGACGAAAACGTCTTCTAGATAGTGCTTGCCTGTGCAGCGGCGGTGATGCTCAAGCGTGCCCGAAGCGAGCAGGTGTCCCCGGTGAATGATGGCGATCGTATCACACAGTTTCTCCGCCTCGCTCATTATGTGCGTGGAGAAGATGATCGTCTTCCGTTCCTCACTCAGGGTCCGAATCACCTCCTGCATTTCGAGCGCCGCGATGACGTCGAGCCCAACCGTGGGTTCGTCGAACACCAAGACAGGAGGGTCGTGCGCTACCGTCCGCGCGATTGACACGCGCTGCCTCATTCCACTCGACAATTTCTCGACTCTCGCGTCCTGGAATTCGGCGATCCCGAACCGACCCACCAATTCACTCACGCGCTCTTCGATCCGTGCGGCCGGATACCGATTCACGCGCGCGAAGAACTCGAGTGTCTCGCGTGCAGTGAGTCTCGGGTAGAGCGCGGTCGAGGTCGAGTAGAATCCGAGGCTTCTGCGTACGGCCTCCGGATCACGAATGAGATCATGCCCCATTATCCGTGCGGTGCCGGAGCTCGGGCGCAGGATAGTGGCTAGCATGCGGAGGGTCGTGGTCTTCCCGGCCCCGTTCGAGCCCAGGAGCCCTAGCACCTCACCAGCTCGACAGGCAAAGCTCATGTTCTCGACCGCGCACACTTCGCCCCTCGACTCGTCGTAGAACGTCTTGGTCAAGTCCTCCGCAACAACCGTCTCCATTTCAGTGGACAGATCGGGGTGCGCCGGTGATCAGTCGCTTCTTTAGGAACCGCCAGAAGCTCCCGTCGTAGGCGCCGATCAGGAAATCCTCAAAGCGCAGGACACTGCGAGCCACCAGAAGGCAGCATACCACTGCGACGACTTGCACCGACAACGTTTCTAGAATCAGCGGCCACTGGAAGACACCCCGGACTGCGTCGCGTAGCATCATCGCCACGTTGCCCACCGGGATCGCGGCAACAACTGGTGTAAGCGTCGCCTCCGATCCCTGCCCGAGTAGTAGCGGGAGGAGCGCCAGCCAGTAGATCGGCGTCACCATCCCCTGTCCTTCCTTGAAGGTTCGTGCGAACGCGGCGAGGATCATCATCGCGGCGGCGAAAAAGAGGGAAAGGCTGACTGTACCCAGAAGCACCACCGGAAACGCCAAGGCAGGTAGCGAATACTCGAATTCTGCCGCACTCGACCCCGTTATCGGCGCGGTGACAGGGCCGATTGCCGCGAACACACCCACAACGTTGAGCACTCCCGCCGTCAAGCCGAGAGTGGCGACGAACAGGTACTTGGCTACCACGATGTCCGTGCGTGAAGCGGCCAGCGTAAGTGTGGTCTCCCAGGTCGAGCGCTCGCGCTCTCCCGCGGTGGTGTCGATGGCGGGAACGAAACAGCCAAGGGCAACCATGATCACGAGAAAGAGCGGGAGTAACTCCGATAGCAGGAGGGTGCCAAGCTGGCGCTCCGTCGAGACGCTGTTGGACACTATCCGGAATCCCTCCAGCTCGGCCTGAGCGATGTCCAGCTCTCGCGCCTGACGGCCTAGCCAACGGTCACGGTATCGTGTGACCGCAGCGGTCGCGCGGGCGCGGGCGCGCCGGCTGCGCTCAACGGAACGATCGTAGGAGAGCCGTACGGAGAAGTTGTCGGGCATCGCCGCCTCTCGCGCAGACGCGATCCCGAAGTCGACAACCAGGTCCACGTCGCCCCGGGCCAGCATGTCCTCCGCCTCTTCCACCGCGCCGAGCGGGACGATCACCTCAACGTCGGGAGCGGCACGCAGCGAGTCGAGCATTTCGACATGCGCCTCAGGTACGCCGCGGACGACCACTCGCGAACGCGTTCCCTCCGCCATCCCCTCTGCTAGGGTGGCGCCCGTGACCATCACCCAAAGCAGGAGCGGGTACAAGAAGACGGGTAGGAGAATGCTGTTGACGACGATGCTTCGCTCGCGCAGAGCCGAGCGGAGCTCCCTGAGGTATAGGAGAAAGACCGTCGACCGGCTCGCAGAACTCAGCCGGAAGGAACTCGGCGCACCTGGTAGACTAGCCATGAACCCCGCGGCACATCCGGAACTAGCTCGCGCGCGTAACCCAGATCCGGCTTCACCAAGAGCAGCCGCCGCTCGCCGATTCGGATCCCTTCGACACCTTCCATGAAGCCGTCCACCATGTAGTCTTCGCCGATCGTTACCCTGCGCGGATCATTCGCTGCCGCCGAGTCGATGGGCGTGCCGTTCACGAGCCAACCGGTGTAGACGACCGAGATGCGCTGCCCGTTGACCGCCGGATCGCCACTGCCCTCCTCCAGCACCTGGACGTAGAGGCCGCTATCGGTGCGGTCCATGTCCGAGATGTCCACGCCGAGCTCCGGCGCGAACATCTCTGGGGGATCCGGCTCCGGCTCGCCGCGCTCACAACCCAGCACCAGAGCACCGAGTACGAGCGGGGCACATAGGGAACCGCGCAGAGGGCCGTGGACAGATGTGTGCACGTAGTTCTCCGTCACGAGAGGGATCAATCCTAGGATAGAACCGTTACCGGTTGCCGTCGAGCACTTGATGGGCCTGGAGGAGCACTCGAGGGGACGAGAGCTTACTGCCCCGTCCTATTCGTCCCTCGCCTAGTCTGACTCGGACAATATGCGGGTATCAACACGCTCCTGACTCATGCGCTCCGTCATCTTGGCGCCGGGATCCAAGCTGTCCACTCATGCCTGCGTCAATGCACGAAACTGTGCCGCGAGGCGGGGGCCAGCGCCTCCGTCGTCGTGCTTGAAGAACACCCAGAGGTAGTCCCACGACACGTCGGAGAGGCCATCGGCCCACTGCTTGAGCAGCTCTCCGCGATACTCGCTCCGCCTGAGCCTGGCGTATCCCCAGTCGGCGGTCCTGACGAGCGGCGGATCGCGCAGCTCATCGCCGGTGTCGGCCACAGCGAGCGCGGCGTTGCTCTCGGCGAGCGCGGTGTAGACACGATCGTCGAACCACGTGGAATTACGAAACTCGAACGCGGCCCGCACGCCTGAAGGAATGAGCGCCAGGAAATCACGCAACACAGGCAGGTCGCACTTCAACCAGGGAGGCGTCTGGAAGAGCACCGGACCGAGTTTGTCGCCCAATACGTTGCATGTCTCAAGGAGGTAGGCCAGAGGATCGGCCGCCTCGATGCTGAGCTTGGCCCGATGTGTGATGTGCCGGGAGGCCTTCACGACGAAGGAGAATCCGGCCGGCACCTGCGTCGCCCAACCTTCGAGCACCTCGCGCGTGGGTAGGCGGTAGTACGTGTTGTTTACCTCCACGCTGTCGAAGCGCTCGCCGTAGTAAGCGAGCATCTGGTGGTTCTTCAGGTCCGCCGGGTAGAAGCTCCCCTTCCATTCCCGGTAGGACCATCCGCTGGTGCCGACGTGGACTACGGCCATCAAAGGGCGCTCGACTGACCGGCTCCACTCTGCACTGCCGTCGCTCCCGAGCCCTGCCGCTCCGGCGCCGCGTGCCGCACCGTGCTCCACTCCCTCAGTTGAGCTGCTCCGCCCCGGAACGAATATGCTTCGAACCCGACCCGCTGCATCAGCTCGGCAACGTGGGCCGTCTGCACACCGTGTTCGCAATACAGAACGTAGGTTCGGTCCTTGCGGAAGCCTGTCATGCGGGCGAGCACTTCGTGCGGGGCATAGCGCTCGGCGCCCGGATAGTGCCATACGCTATAGAGAGATTCCGGCCGGCAGTCGATCACGACTGCGGTCTGCGGCACCTGGTCAATGAACAGGTACGGTTCCACCAGATCATTGGCAGAGAGCTCGTGCAGATTGAGCACCCTGCGCTCGGCCACGGCTCGCTCAAGCACTACAGCGTCGAGGCCGGCCTCGCGCGCGCGGACGCGCCCGGGCGAGCTGTGTGTGACAGGCTTGTCTCGCACGATCGCGCAGTGCTCCCGCACCCGTGCGGAGAGCGCAGCCGTACCAATCCGCCCCGCGCGCTCGATAATCCAGGCCTTGTCGAAGCCGAGCAGAGGCCGGAAGACGGGGAGCGTAGCGGAAGCGTCGATTGCACGCAGGTTGCCGAGGGTTTGGGAGGACACCTGTCCGATCGCCTCGCCCGTCACGATCGCTTCGGCCTCGAGCTCCCCCGCGATTAGCTCCGCGACGCGGTACATCTGCCGCTTGAGCACTACCTGACCGTAGCGCGCCTCTGACTTAGCTCGCAGCTCGTCCACGACTGGACCGAAGTCCACGACGTGCAGTCGCGGACGATCGCCGTAGCTCCATTGGTCGACCAGCACCTTACAGATGGAGGCGACCATGCGCTCGTTGGCGTCGCCTGCAAGGTTGCAAAAGACGTAGTCCAGCGCGACACCACGGCGGAGAACGAGCCAGGCCGCGACCGCTGAATCGAAGCCTCCGGAGAGCAGACACACGGCCCTTCCCTCAATGCCCAGTGGCAGTCCGCCCGCACCCTGCCGGCGGGAGCTGAACAGGAGCGCTTCGTCATCGCGCACCTCGACGGAGACAGTGACGTCCGGCGTACTCAGATCGACCGCGGCGTAGGGTCTGAGCGCGGCGCCGAGGCTGACACAGACGTCGCGCGAACGGAACGACTGGCAACCGGAACGGCGTGCCTCTACCGCGAAGGTCCCGTTTCGGGCCACTAGGTCGCGATATAGCTCCCGTCCTTCCTCGACGATCCGGTCCAGATCTGCCGGTACCCGCGCGTCCACACGCGAAACGGAGCTTATTCCGAACACGGTGGCAATACGCTCCGCTACGCCTGGATGCTTTGCCTCTACGTGGATACGGTCCCAGCGGTCGTGGATGTGGAACGTACCGCCCAGGCGGCTCAGCGCGTCGCTCAGGTTGGCAATCAGGCGCTTCTGGAAGCGCCGTCGCGTGCGACGCGATTTCGTTGTCACCTCGGGCGCGAGGCGAACCAGATAGAGCGGGACGGACGCGGGTGCGGGCACACTTGATCATAGCCCCGGAATGGCGTTGGGGTGAACCGAAACGCCCAAACCGCCCGTTCCGTTTCCCGCCGCTTTCCGCCACCCCTACGTCACGGCCCGATAAGCATTAACGCGCCCATAGAGAAGCCGACCGCGACCACGGCCCAGCGCAGCGTCTGGGCTTCCACCCTCTGAATTAGCTCTCCTGCCCACCATCCACTCATGGTTGAGCTGATCAGCATGACCACCGCGACGGGCCAGACAATGACCCCGCTTACGATAAACCAGAGCGAGGCGATCCCCTTGATCCCGATTACAAGCAGGTTCTTGAGTCCGTTGGCGTCTTGCAGGTCGTCCACACCCAGTATCCCAAGGCTGATCAGCACGAGGATTCCGATCCCGGACCCAAAATAGCCTCCGTAAATCGCGACCAAGAACATCGTGGTCAGAGCCGAGCCCAGGCGCGGCCCCGAAGGGGGGTGCGGGAGGTAGCGATGGATGAGTGGGTCAGCAGCGACCAGGCCCGCGGAGCCGATTACCATCCAAGGCGCAATCGCGGTGAACCACGTTGGCGGCAACCACAACAGTAGCGCCGCACCGACCGCCCCACCGACGAAGGCTGGCGCCCACAGCAGTCGCCATCCTCCCTGTCGCCGAATACGCCTCCGGTAGCTCCACGCTCCCCCCACCGATCCGGCGAGCAGGCCGACCGTGTTGGTGGCGTTCGCGATCCGGTCGGGGATCCCGACCCATACCAGGATCGGAAAAGAGAGCGCGGTACCGCCGCCGGCGATCGTGTTGCCGGCCCCAGCCAGCAGGCCGGCAACCAGAACCGCGGCCAGATGGAGAGGGTCGGCAAGGAATTCCATAGGCCGTAACGTTCGTGTCGTCCGGGGTACGGGCAAGAGTCCGGCGCCCGAACCGTCATCTCGCGCAGATGGACCCCTACATGCCGCGCCAACATATCGAACCACCGACGGTTCTGAGGCGCCTCTTGATTCAGAAACCTGACTTGGCAGATCGGTATGGCGCCCAAGCAGGAGCGACGGGACACTCAAGACGAGACCGGCAAGCAAAGGGTCTATCGGACTGCTCGTGCACCGGTTCAGGCGGCTACGCTGGCCGAGGGTCAACGCCCGGCCTCTCCGGCGTGTCGCTCCGGGCAACCGCCCAGTCCCCAAACCGCCATGGAGGTAACGATGAGGCGCATCTTCTTCTCCGCTCTCCTGCTCGCGGCTGCACTCTTCACTTCGCCGCTGCAGGCGCAGGTGGTCCAGCCAGGACCCGACGATCCCTCCGTGGAACAGTGGACCGTGCCCTGGGAGTCCTCACGACCGCGCGATCCGTACGTGGCCCCCGACGGACAAGTGTGGTTCGTCGGCCAGCGCGGGAACTACGTTGCAGTTCTCGATCCGAACACCAGCGACATGAAGCGCTATGAGGTCGAAGACGACGCTTTCCCGCACACCGTGGTCGTTGACCGGGAAGGGACCGTTTGGTACGCGGGCAACCGGGGACACCATATCGGTCGCCTCGATCCGGCGACGGGGGCTGTCACTCGCATCGATATGCCGCACCCGGACGCGAGCGACCCGCACACCATCGCGTTCGATCAGAACGGTGACATGTGGTTCACGTTGCAGGGTGCAAACATGATCGGACACATGAGTCCCGAAACCCGTGAGGTCCAGCTCATAAGCCTGCCGCAGGTGGAGGGACCGCGCGGAGCGACGGGGAACCGGCCCTACGGGATCAAGATCGACTCCAACGGCCAGCCTTGGATCGCGATGTTGAACTCCGCGTACATTGGCACTGTCGATCCAGCTACGATGGAGTTCAAGCGTTACGGGCTGCCGGAGGGATCAAGGTCGCGCCGATTGGTGATCGACTCGTCCGACCGCATCTGGTACGGTGACTGGGCACAGGGCCAACTGGGCCTATTCGACCCCGCCACCGGTGAGGTCAAAGAGTTTGCCGACCCGAACGGTCCGAACTCCGGGCCCTACGGCATGGCAATCGACGAATGGGACCGGATCTGGTATGTGAACACGCGCGTGTCGCCCAACCGTTTTGTAGGGTTCGATCCGGCAACGGAGAGGTACATCGCAAACCTACCGATCGAGGCGGGCGCGATCCGGCACATGTACTATGACGCACGGACTCGCTCCATCTGGTTCGGAACTGATTCGAACACGATCGGCAAGGCCACGGTGAAACCACCGCGCAGGGGAGCCAACTGACAGGCCGCTCCCTTGCGGGAGCGCTAGCGGCGGCGATCCTCCTGACGAGTGGGATCGCGGCCGCCGCTGCATCCTCCTCTCCAAGGGCGTACGCGCAGGCGCCGCCCGCGGGCTACACGGGCGGGTTCGGCGAGCCAACGTGCGCCTTCTGTCACGGCGACCACGACCCTGTAGCCGGAGGTCTGGTCTTGGCCGGGATGCCCGGGACCTACGAGCCGGGAGCATCCTACCGGATTAGGCTCATCCTCATCGATGAATTCATGGTATTGGGCGGCTTCGAGGCCGCGGTCCGCTTCGCAGGCGGCCCACAGGCCGGTGCGCAAGCGGGCGCGTTGGTGCCGGCAGACTCTCTCAGCGCTGTAACCGACTCGGCGGGCGTGACCTATGTTCACCACCGGCCGGGCGGCGTGCTGACTCCGGAAGGGCGCGTCGTCTGGGAACTCGACTGGACCGCCCCCACCGCCGGCGGGGCGGTCGTGCTGAATGCCGCGGCGAATGCGGCCAACGGCGACTTATCGCCGCTAGGTGACCTCATCGTCACGGGGGCGTTCGAGAGTGCCGGTCCTTGAGTCGAGCCACACCTCGAAGCGCGTCGTTTCCGCTCACGCGGTGCGGCTGCTCGGGCCTCCTACGAACAAGGACGTGAGCTTCCTGCACCGGTTCCTCGCGACCACGGCCCCGCTCTGGCTGGTCGTGCAGCTCTGATGTTCAGGGATCGGTGGACACGGCTCACCGCGGTGCCAGTCGACGGTATTCGCGCTCCCAACGCAGGAGCGGCCCGCCCGGGGAGTGCGCCGCAGAATCAACTAGAGCTAGCACCAAGCGGTGATCGCCGCCGGCATCCACTCGTTGAACCATACAGCCCAGACGGACTATCGCTTCCGCCACAACGGGATCGTCCTCACCGAAGGGACTCGGCCCAATCGGATACGGATCGGAGAACACGCGGGCCAGACGGCCCTGCTCTTCGCCCAGGAGACTGACACCAAACCGGCGACCGGGTGTGAGGTAAGGAAGTACCTGAGCCGTGGGGCCCAGCGCCACCATGATCAAGGGCGGCTTCACGGAGACGGACATGAGCGCCGACACGGTGGTCGCCAAGACGCGTGCCTCTTCCCGGAGGGCGACCACGGCGATCCCGCTCGCCCAGCGGGCCAATGCTTCTCGGAAAGCGTCGGCGTCGACACCCGCTCCGGGTCCCATGCCGACGTCGCTCAACGCAGCCACTCCGATCGGGAACTAGCATCTTGGAGTTGGACATCGGTGTATGGCATCGTCATACCTCCTAGCGGCCGTCTTGGCGGAGCTCTGACAAGATTCTTGCTTGGCGCGGGACCCAGGGTGATATTAGTGCTTGCGTGAGTGAAGAGCTGGGGGGGTATCCCCTCGGTGCCAGAGGACCTGGACGCTCCGTCCAAGGTCCTCTTCTTTCCTCGCGAGAGAAGCGACGGAACGGTTTCGTCGCGGGAACGGAAGATGAGCGGTTGGTGCGTATTCCACACACCCCGGCATCGTCCAAGAACTACATAGGGAGTAGGGAATGCGTACCAAGGGCACCGTGAAGTGGTTCAACGACTCGAAGGGCTTTGGATTCATCACGCCCGAAGACGGCTCGAAGGACTGCTTCGTGCACTTTTCCGCCATCCAGGGGACAGGATTCCGCACGCTGGCGGAGGGTGCGAAGGTCGAGTTCGATGTCGTGCAGGGCCAGAAGGGTCCGGCTGCCGAGAACGTCAGTGTCGTCGAATGATGCCGACCGGCGGGTTCTCGGCCCGCAAGACAACAGCCCCTCGGGAGCGATCCTGGGGGGCTGTTTCGCGTTTGCCGGATCATTGCCTCGCTCGCCAAGGTCGGTGACCCCCCACGTCCGGTGACGCCTCATCCTCGCACGGAGTTCCGCGACCTGGGCTGCCGCGGGCCGTACACGGCGCTCGCACCCCCGTAGACAACGACACTCGAATCATCAACCGCATGGGGAGCTGTAGACGAGCGCATCCCGTCGCCAGTTGCCCAGTTGCACGCCCGATCCAACGCTCAATGCGTCAGACCGTAGCTTAGGTAATTGACGCCCAGCCGGAATGCGTCGCTGGTGGGGTCGATGGCCAAGAAGCCGGTCCCGGAGTACTCCCAATACTCGGCAAGATCCGAGTTTTAGTTGATAAGGGA
The DNA here is from genome assembly GCA_028875075.1 of Gemmatimonadota bacterium. Lineage (GTDB taxonomy): Bacteria > Gemmatimonadota > Gemmatimonadetes > Longimicrobiales > Gaopeijiaceae > UBA2988. The sequence goes on from JAPPGF010000011.1 coordinate 102,853, forward strand.
GTACGGCCTCCATGTTCAGATCGGCGCTCGGGTAGTCGTGGCTCCAGGGAGTGCCAGCCCCGGCCGCGTGCCGGCTCCAACCCGGCAAGCTCTTGCCCTTTCCACCAGTCGCGGGCTAGCGAGCGGTTCACGCACTTCGACGGATCCTCCCGCGCAGGCAGCAGAGGCGCGTCACCACTCCACCGGTTTTTCCTCGGCATCTCGTCCAAGATAGAAAGCGCCTCGGGGGTCGCCGGTGTCTGGTGCTCATAGCCGGTCTTCTCATACTCGCCCCGCCACCGGATGGTCCTTCCCTCTAGGTCGATATTGGACCACCGGAGCTGGCGGATAGCCCCGATGCGGTGCCCGGTCTCGTGCGCGAGCACCAAAGCCAACCCGGAACCGCCAATCGACGTCTGCGCTACCCAGAACTACGCCAACCACAACCAGGCCGGCGACTTCACCGGCAAGACCACCCAGTTCGACTATCTGCGGGCTGTGGTCTACGCCGGTTATCGCTTCAACGATCGATTCATCTTCAACTCGGAGATCGAGATCGAGCACGCCAACGAGATCTTCCTCGAATTCACCTACCTGGACTGGCGTTCCAGAGACAACCTGGGCCTTCGGGCGGGGATGCTGCTCATGTCCGCGGGAGTCGTCAACGAACTGCACGAGCCCAACGTCGTCCTTGGTGCGGAGCGGCCGGTAACCGAGCGGATCATCATCCCGTCGACGTGGCGCGAGAACGGCGTCGGCATCTATGGCTCGACCGGGCGCGTGTCCTATCGCGCCTATGTGGTCAACGGGTTCAGGGGTGACTCGCGTGAGAACGTGACGATCTTCATCCTGGCGAACGCGCTGGGCGGCGAGGAAGCCGGTGCCAGCGCGGACACCCCGCCAACTGCCCACCCCCCAAGCCCGCCGACATCGTGGACATCGCCGCCACCGCGCTCTACCGCCTCGGCTTCGAGATCGACCCGGCCTGGGGGCTCGACGGGAGGCCGCTCGGCAACCCGCGATAGCCGTGCCCGCACGGGGCTGATCCGGCCGCCACGCGATGCTGGGACCGCCGCCACCGAATCGCCGCAATCCCCTCGCCGCGGCACCCCAAACCGCCTTGTCCGCGAAACGGCGGCAGCCGTATGATGACGGTCGCTCTGGCTCGCCCACGCTTCCGGGGAAGGAGTGACCACATGCGGATTGAGAAGAGCGCCTGGCCGCTACTGCTGCCGTTCCTGCTGCTCGCCGCACCCGCTGCGGCCCAGGAACCCGGCGAGGTGGCCCCCGAAGTCGACGACCCCGAGCGCGCGGAGCGCCTGTACCGGGCCCACTGCGGGCGCTGTCACGGCGTGCAGGGTCTCGGTGGCGAGGGGCCCGGGCTGGCGCAACTTGTGTTGCCCAGAGTCGCGGACCAGACCCAGCTGGAGGGGTTCATCCGGGATGGGATACCCGGCACGGGCATGCCGGGCGTGCGTGCTCGGGTCCTCGACGACGACGCCGTGGCGCTGGTCGCCAGCTACGTGCTCTGGCTCGGCGCACAGACCGCTGCAGATGCGTCGGGGGTCACCGGCGACGCCGAACGGGGACACGACCTCTTCTGGGCCGGCGGCGACTGCGCTTCCTGCCACATCGTCGCCGGGCAAGGCACGGCCGTCGGGCCGGAACTGACCATTATCGGGCTTCGCCGGGGGGCGGATTACCTGCGTGAGGCCCTGACTGCGCCCGCCGCCCGACTTCCCGTCGCGCGGTTGGGCGTCAGGAGCGGCTTCTTCGAGTATCTGCCGGTGCGAATCGTCACGGACAGTGGAGACATCTACAACGGCATGCGGATGAACGAGGACTCTTTCACCATCCAACTGATGACGCTCTCGGGCGCACTCGTTTCGCTTGACAAGGGGACAATAGCCGAGATGGAGAAACTTGTCGGGCATTCGTTCATGCCGGTGACTCAAGGCCTCGACGATGACGACGTCGAAGACCTGGTGGCGTACCTGACGACCCTGGGGAGGGGATCATGAGCAAGTGGAATTGCACGGCGGCCGCGATCGCCGCGGTCTTCGCCCTGGGCTCGGCAACAGTCCGGCCGGCCACCGCACAGGTCCCCTACGAACGCCTTGTGGCGGCCGATTCCGAGCCGGAGAGCTGGCTCACCTACTCGGGCAACTACGCTTCCCACCGTTTTTCCCAACTTGACCAGATCAACGCCGGGAACGTGGACGATCTGCGCGTCGTCTGGGCCTACCAGATGGACGAGGGGCTGATCGAGACCACGCCCATCGTGGCGGACGGGGTGATGTACGTGACCGAGCCGCCGAGCACGGTCACGGCGCTGGACGCGCGCACCGGCAAGCGGCTGTGGAAGTGGACGCCGCAGATGGGATCCGACGTGCTGCACATCGGCTTCCCGGAGGTGAACCGGGGCGTGGCGATCCTGGACTCGACGCTCTACGTCGGAACCCTGAATGCGCACCTGGTCGCGCTCGATGCGCGATCCGGGGCGGTCAGGTGGGACGTCGAGGTCGCCGACAATGCGATCGGGTTCGCGCTGACGCTGGCGCCGCTGGCGCTCGACGGGAAGATCATCGTCGGCGTGTCGGGCGCCGAGGCGGGTGTGCGCGGCTTCATCGACGCCTACGACCCCGAGACCGGAGAACTCCTGTGGCGCACGTACACGATCCCCGCGCCGGGAGAGTTCGGGAGCGACACCTGGGGCGGCAACAGCTGGGAGACCGGCGGCGGCTCGACGTGGCTGACCGGCTCCTACGACCCCGAACTCGATCTGCTGTACTGGCCGATCGGGAATCCCGCACCCGACTGGAACGGTGACCTGCGCCCGGGCGACAACCTCTACACCGACTGCCTGCTGGCCCTCGATCCAGACACGGGCGAGATCGTCTGGTGGTTCCAGTTCACGCCGCATGACACCCACGACTGGGACGCCAACCAGATCCAGGTCCTGGTGGACGCCGATTGGGAGGGCGAGCCCCGCAAGCTCGTCGTGACCGCCAATCGCAATGCGTTCTACTACGTGCTCGACCGCGAGAGCGGCGAGTTCCTGCACGGCACGGAGTACTCCAAACAGACCTGGGCCGAGGGGCTGGACGAGAACGGGCGGCCGATCGTGATCCCCGGGACCGACCCCACCGAGGAGGGCACCCTGGTCTGGCCCAGTCTGCAGGGCGCGGCCAACTGGTTCAGCCCCAGTTACAGCCCGCTGACGCGGCTCTTCTACCAGCCGACGCGGATCATGGGTTCGATCTACTACAAGGCCGAGGTCGAGTACGAGCCCGGTCAGCCCTTCATGGGCGGGGGCGAGCAGGCGCTGCGCGGTGAGGAGGCCAGCGGCGCGGTGAAGGCCCTGGACGTGCTCACCGGCGAACTCCAGTGGGAGTTTCCGCTGCAGACGCCACCGTGGGCGGGGGTCATGGCGACCGCCGGCAACCTCGTCTTCGGCGGAAGCGAAGAGGGCAACATCTTCGCTCTGAACGCCGAGACCGGCGAGCCGCTGTGGAACTTCCAGGCGGGCGGGGCGGTGCGGAGCGGGCCGATGTCGTACGAGATCGACGGCCAGCAGCGGATCGTGAACTCGGCGGGCGGGACGATGTTCGTGTTCGGGCTGCCGGAGGGCTAGGGCCCGGACGGCGCCGGCGACAACGGTGGCGCGGTCGGCGAAGGGGCGGCCAAGCCGTCCGACCGCGTGCCTCGTCACTCGTCGTCGTCGACCCTGCGTCGTCGAGACACCCAGAGTTTCGTAGGCACCGAGCTGCGAAGCGCACCCAAGCTTGGCCCGTCGCATCGAACGGAATCGTGAAGATATGGCTGCCGAAGGGGGGCAGATCCTTGGCCCCCGCTATCGTGGCTCGGTGGAACCCGACCCGTTCCCACGGTAAGAAAGGCAGATCGTGCAGTCCTGATTCAACTTACGTGGTTTCCCGCCGTGATTTGTGCCTACAGTACTCCGCCTACCTAACGTTGCGGTACATCAGATCGATGATCTTGTCGTACATGGCCTCGGCTTGTTCCTCGCTACCTCGAACGGCCGCCGTGCCGCAGTGCTTCAGATGATTGCGCATCAACTCACGACCAACAGCTCGCAGCGCTTCCTGTACGGACGCGATTTGGATCATGATATCGGCGCAATAACGATCCCCCTGAACCATACGTTGCAGGCCGCGGACTTGACCTTCGATACGGCGGAGCCGCTTGATGTTGCGATCCTTGATAGCGGAATCCACTCCAACCGCGTTGCGCCCCTTGTCGCTTCCAGTGGCACAGCCACACGCAGCTGCGATGATGTCTTTGTGATTCTCCTGTGCCATCTCGCGCCTCCATCCAGACGCCAGCCGACCGACAGCCACCATGTGGACCAACTCGCCGACATCGCCGTCGACCCCTCAGGATGGCCCGCGTTCCACCCTCGCTCCCGTGCCTCCGTGCATCGGAGGAACCGATGCCCGTATCGTTGACTTAGGAGCGAACTCCACCGACAGTGGCCGAAGCACCGGAAATACCCCACCGCCTAGAGGGGACAATCGGGCGAGCCGTAGCAGATTCGGTCGATTCCGCGATGCGTTTGGCCACCCCGATCGCGTCGCGACCGCAACGCCCATCCGTCTCGCGGAAGTGCCACCTCTTGCGGAGCCCGGATGAAGATCGGCTTGGTGGGCTTCGCGGGGTCGGGCAAGACGACTGTCTTCAATACGATGACAGGACTCGATGTCCCAGTCGGCTTCGGGGGTGAACTGAGGCATGGCGTCGTACGTGTTCCGGACAAGCGTGTTGATGCGCTCTCGCGAGTCTTCTCCCCGAGGAAGACCACGTACGCCGAGATAAGCTTTACGGACATCCCCGGCGAGCATGGCGCCGAGCAGAAGGGCCTCTCCACGAGAGCACTCCAGCAGATCCGCGACCAGGATGCGGTCTGCCTCGTGCTGCGCGACTTCGTGAACCCCGCCATCAAGCTGAGACCCGATCCGCTGCGCGATCTCGAAGCGTTCCACCTGGAAGGTAGCTTTGCCGACTATGGCATCGTCGAGCGCAGATTGGAGCGAGGCAGGAAGGAGCGGGCAGCGGCCCAGGAGATGGCTGCGTTTGAGCGTATGAAGCGTGCGCTCGAGGGTGGCAAGCCGTTGCGGAGCATCCCTACCACCGAGCTCGATCGAGGCCAACTCAAGGGCTACGGGCTCATCACAGATCGGCCACTGTTGGTCATTGTCAACCGTGGCGAGGCGCGGGCGGGCAAATCGCTCGGCCAGCAGCTAGCGCAACGCATCGCCGCGTTGGACGCCGCTGGCCTCGCGTTCTCGGCCAGCGTTGAGGCCGAAGTCGCGGCGCTCGAGCCATCCGAGCAAGCCGCCTTCCTCGAAGGCATGGGCCTCGCGGAATCTGCGCTCGCGCGTTTCATCCGGACCGCTTACGGGTTACTCGACCTAGTCTCCTTCTTCACGGTCGGCCCGGACGAGGTCCGCGCCTGGTCGATCCGCCGCGGTACCAAGGCGCGACAAGCAGCTGGTACTATCCACTCCGACCTGGAGCGAGGCTTTATTCGCGCCGAGGTCATCCCCTACACGGTCTTCATGGAGCACGGCTCCGAACAGGCCGTGAAAAGCGCTGGCTTGCTCCAAGTCGAGGGCAAGGGCTACGAAGTCTCCGACGGCGACATCGTACACGTCCGGTTTAACGTCTAGCCAAGCCAACGTTACTGGGCTTTCTTCACGTGACCGTGCAGGTGTGCACCGCCTCTCATCGGATCAGGGCTGGCGAACAGATCGCGCACGTGAGGCGCATGGGTGGTGACTCGCGGAGGAACGAGAGTACACTCGGGGAATCGGGCGGATGTCTACGGGGCGTCCGGCTGCACACGTGCCACAGCGGATGCGGAGGGAACCATGGTCCACTTCTTGCCGTCGCAGGTCGCCGGGCTCTCGATTTCGCGCCGCGGCGCTCCCGTGGGTGGTGAGGTGACGGTGGCTTTGGGAGGAATGTTGCCGGGCACGCCGATCATCATCGGGTTCGGATCGCTCGCGGCGCACGAGCTGGTCGCTGAGGTGGACACCGACGCTGAAGGTTCCATTAGCGTCGACATCATTATTCCCTATTGGGCCGAGCTTGATCAGCCGCATTTCTTCTTCTACGCGTTTGCCGACCAGAGGCCGCGGGGCTTCTCGCAAGCGTTGCACGTCACAGCGGCGGACGGCACGGCACGCGTGAGAGGAATTGTCCGTCTTACAAGCGACAGCGGGAGCTGCGTGTCGCTCAGCGGGCCGAGCGAGACGCCCTACATGCTCGAAGGCGTGACCGGGAGTTGGGCGGTCGGGACGCAGGTCTCGGCCGTGGGCACTATCACGGAAGAACCGTCCTGCAGCGGTGAAGGAATACCAGTCGCTGTGCGGCAGATCGACGCCGTCTGAGCAGCGGAGCTGCTCGATGTCGCGAACATCGCGATCACCGAGGACGGGCTAGAGTTCCCGCTCCACCACGCCGTCCGGAGTGATGGTGGCCGCGACGGCCCCGGTCCTGACTAGGACGGCGGTTGCCTCGCACGCCCGGCGTGGCCGCCGCGTCCGTAGTGATGTCTACGGCCAGATCGGAGGGATCTATGCCCTGGCCGATCACTTGTCGGTTGTTCCCAAGTGGTTGCGCAGAGCGATCTGACTACTCGAGTCGGCTGACCGGCTACACACCGATCTGCTCGGTCCGCCCGATGGCGAAACCGTCTCGCTCTGCCTACCAACTGTACTCGGCCTTCACATAGACGAATCCGCCACTGGCGCCGAAGGGCGTCGCCGAGCTGTAGATGTTTCCCGCCACCGCAGCCGCGTCGGGGTTCTCCTGGGGGTACTGATTGAGCGCGTTCTGCGCGCCGATGGTGACACTCGCTGCCGTCGTCACCGGGTAGGACGCCTCCAGGTCGACAAGGTACTCGCCGGGGTAGGTGCGGTCGTCACGCGAATCGAACCAGCCGGAGTAGTAGCTAAGCCGCGCAAGCGCCGAGACGGCGCCCAGCGTCTTCCGTGCCGATGCCGTCCAGCGCGTGCCGGGCAGCGCATCCTCCAGCTGCCGGATGCGGACATCGTCGAGCACTTTGGGGTTGTAGCGGGTCACCTTCGTGTTCGTATGGTTGAAGGCCAGGTTGAACTCGGCGCCGCCCGCCCCGTCGGGAACGAAGGACGCCACGACGTCGAACCCCTGTGTGCGCGTGTCGAACTCGTTGGTGAAGAAGCGGAAGTTGGCCAGGTTCCGTGCGCTCGTGATCCCCTCCGAGATGAGGCGTTCGGCGTCCGCGGGATCGAGTGAGAAGACCTGGCTCAGCGCGAGCCGATCGGATAGGACGATCCGGAAGTAGTCGGCCGAAGCCGTGAACGCACCGGCGTCGACTACGAAGCCGAAGCTGGCGTTCACCGACTTCTCGGCATCGAGCGGCTTGCCACCCGTGAGTTCCGCCACCCTGGACGTCGAAGGAATCGTGCCGTTGTTGACGAGTTCCCGCAGGTTGCGATCGAACTGCGTCGAGACGTTGAAGGCGTTCTGCTGCCCGGGCGTCGGCGCCCTGAACCCGGTACTGATACTGCCACGGATGGCCAGGGCTTCGCCAAGGGCGAGTCGCGCCGCCGCCTTCCCGTTCACGGTCGTGCCGAAGTCCTCGAAGCGCTCGGTTCGGAGCGCCGCGCCGACGGTCCACCGGTCGTCCCGGCTCCGCATCTCCAGGTCGCCGTAGACGGCGAAGTTGACCCGGTGCCAGCCCCCCGCCGCGATGTCGCTGAAGCCGGGAAAGCCGTTGGAGCCGGCGCTGAACCCCTGCGCGGCGAAGGGCCCGATCACCCACGACGCGTCCTCGCCGATTCCGATTTCGAAGTGCTCGTCGCGGAACTCCGCGCCACCGGCGACGTTGACCACATCGTTCAGTGCATAGTTGAGATCGATGTTGAGGTTCAGTTCCGACTGCTCGTAGATGCCGGGATCGAAGGACGCAGGCGACTCCGGTCCCAGCGACGCATTGACCGTGTTGTCGATGAAGAAATCGACCGCGTTCCGCCCCAGGCCGGCGCTTACGTCCCACAGCAGACCGCCGCGGGTGTGCCCCTTGATGCCCACCACGACCGAGGCGTCCAGCGCGTGACCCCCGAACTGGGGCGTGAACCCTCCGGGGAAGAGCTCCTGGAAGGTGAAGCAGTTGGGGTCCTCGAACACGCGGTCCAGCGCGAACGGGTCCGGAACCCAGTTGACGATGTTGACCACGGGGCATCCGGCCGAGCCGTCGAGTTCCCCGTCGCGGGCGTCGAGCAGATCACCGACCAGCAGCGTCTCGCCTCCGTCAAGGCTGAAGACCCCCGCCCGTGTGTTGGGGTTGCGGAAGAAGAAGCCGCCGGTGACGGTCTCGGTCGCGTAGTTGGCATGCCCGTAGAGCTGCAAGCCATCGCCGAGAAAGCGGCCGAAGTTGCCCCACAGCTTGAAGTCGTTGTCGACGGTGGGCGCACCCCAGATCTGGGCCGGATCACGTACGTGCGTGTTCCCCGCCGCGATCAGTGCCGCCGCGTCGTCGCGCTGCACGCTACGGCTCGTGGGATTCGACTCGCCGAATTCGGCGCTGAGGTTGGCGAAGCCGTTCTCGCCGAGCGGAAGCCCGATGTTGCCGGCGAGGGTGTACGACTCGCCGTCGCCCTCCCAGAAGGTCCCGGTGCGGAACTCGAGGCTTCCGCCGGAAGGTGAGTCCTTGAGCGTGAAGTTCATCACTCCAGCGACGGCGTCGGAGCCGTACTGAGCCGACGCCCCGTCGCGGAGCACCTCCGCCTGGCGTACCGCGATAGCGGGGATCGACGAGATGTCGGGGCCTTGGGCGCCGTCGGCGAACCCGCCGCCGATCCAGGTGATCACTCCGGCGCGGTGGCGGCGCTTGCCGTTGACCAGCACCAGCGTGTGATCGGGAGCCAATCCGCGCAGACTGGCGGGCCGGATGATCCGGGCCGCGTCGCCTGTGGCCTGCGGGTTGACGTTGAAGGACGGAATCACGGTGCGGAGCAAGTCGTTGAGGTCGGTGTCGCCCTGATCGACGAAGTTCCGTGAGGCGATGGCGTCGATCGGCACGGCCGACTGCGTGACCGTGCGCGGCCGCGCCCGACTGCCCACCACGACCAGCCCTTCGAGCGCGACGGCAGTCTCGTGCAACTCGATATCGAGGCGAAGTGTCTGGCCGTCAGTGAGGGTGATCTCTCTGACCTCGTCGCCGAAGCCGATGCTGGCGAACTCAACCATGTGCGTGCCTGGCGGGATGTCCGTGACCACATATTGGCCGTCCGGATCGGTGATTCCGCCCAAGCCAAGCGCCGGCAAACTGATCTGCACCCCGGCGAGCGGCACGCCGGTGGCGGCGTGGCGTATGGTGCCTTCGAGGCCGGCCTGCGCCGACACGGAGAGTGGAGTGAGGACCGATGCTGTGAGGAAGAGTGGGGCGATCAGGGTCCGGGTGAAATCCCTGTTCGACTCTTCGCGACGGCTGCTATTGCACCAAACCTGGATCACGCCGAAGGTCGCCTTCATCTGGGCGTGGAGCACCGCGCTCATTGCCCTGCTCCCGCCTGGGCGCGCGCGCCGACCTTGCGCCCGACGATGAAGAGCCGTCTGTCGAGTCGGCCGACCATGGTCGCCAGCGTCTCGATGCTACTGTCGACCCAGTCCAGCCGGTCCAGGACTGCGTCGAACCGCTTCGCTAGTGGCAGGATCGCGTCGAGGCCCTGTTGGTTGGCTGACTCGTCGGACATCCTGGCAATGGCCCGGGAACAGCCAGTACACGATCGTCAGCAACAGTAGTGTGGGTCGGTTGCGGCCCGCCAGCGGCAGGACCGCAACGTACGCAAGATCGTTCCCGACGCATCGCCCGACACCCGGGCCCCTCAGGCCCGCCCGTACGCTGTGCACCTATCTGCAGTGCGGCGCACGTGATGGGATCTGCTGGTCGAGGCCAGAGCTGCTGTGACCGCCGTGTGGCCGTTCTCCGGTCGTGGCACCACCAGACGAGCTAGCCTTCGTTCCCTCTTGGAGGAAGCGGACAGATCAGCTCTACCCAGGCATCTCGCCACGACGCTCGGCGCCGGCGGGCCCGAACAGTAGTCCGACGGCCAACACCGTCACCGCGCCGATCACGTTGTGCCAGAGAAAGGAGATGCTGGGCGTGAGAAAGCTCACTGCGGCCACAACACCCATCCCTGCGAACAGGCCGTAGAACGCACCGGCAGCACGCGCGCGGCGCACCAGCGCGAGCAGGAAGACACCCAAGATCGAGCCGTAGAAGAAGGATCCGAAGCGGTTCACAACTTCGATCAGCGAGCCGAGCTGCACGGCATAGACGGCCACCACGCAGCAGAATGTACCCCAGAACGCAGTCGCAAGCTTAGACACGATCAGGTAGTGCCGTTCGCTGGCTTCTCGTCGTACGAGGCGGCGGTACACGTCGATCACCGATGTTGTGGCCAACGAGTTCAACTCGGCCGCGATCGTCGACATGGCCGCCGCAAGCACAGCGGCAATGAAGAGCCCAGGGAGTAGGGGTGGCAATTCGTGCAACACGAACGCCGCGATCACATAGTTGACGTCCCTGGAACCCTCCCCCGTCACTTCCTCGGCAAGCGCAAGGGCCTCGGCACGCACTTCCTGCACGACAGCATCGCCCGCGGTGAACGTCGTGCGCGCCGACTCCGCTTCCGCACCACCCGCCGCCACCACGCCTGCCGCGGAGCGCCGCTCTGCCAGCGCCACCTCGAAACGCTCCAAGAGTTCCGAATACTCCGCGGCCCGCCCCGACGCCAGCACCTCCGCCTCGTGCGCGGGGTTGAAGAGCAGCGGCTGCGGGCGGAAGGAGTAGTAAGCGAACACCAGCACGCCGACGAGCAAGACGAGGGCCTGAAGGGGGATTTTCCAGTACGCGCTCATGAGCAGCGACCCGCGCGCCTCGTTGACCGAGCGCGCCGCCAGGTAGCGCTGAACTTGGCTCTGATCGGTGCCGAAGTACGACATCATCAGAAAGGTCCCGCCGATCAGGCCGGACCAGAACGTGTACGTCTCGGTCGGATCGAGCCGGAAGTCGAACGCGTTCAACCGTCCGGTTGTGCCTGCCACGCGCAGCGCTCCGTCCAAGCCGACGCCCTCGGGCATTCCAGCCACAACCGCACCGATGATGCCGAGCAACCCGAGCACGATGATGACCATCTGCTTGACGTCAGCCCACGCCACCGCCTGAACACCGCCCAATGCAGCGTAGGCTGCTGCTGGGAGCCCTACTAGCGCAACCGCGAGCGGCAGAGACCACCCGAAAAGCGCGGAGAGGATCACCGCAGGCGCTGAGATCACGACCCCGGCCGCCATCGCCCGAGAGAGTAGAAAGAGTACGCTCGTAAGCGTGCGCGTGCGGGCGTCGAAGCGCTTCTCGAGGTATTGGTACGCCGTATAGACACGGGCGCGCAGCAACAGCGGTACAATCGTGACGCCGAGGATCAACATCGCGAGCGGCAGCCCGAGATAGAACTGGATGAAGCGGACACCGTCGGTGGCGCCCTGACCGGTGGTACCGACCAAGGTTATTGCGGACAGTTGCGTCGCCATTACGGAGAGCCCGACCACCCACCAAGGCAGGCTCCGATTGGCTAGGAGGAAGCCCTCCATACGATCGGTGCCACGCGCACGCCGTAGTCCGTCCCACACGATGTAGACGACGTATGCAATGACGATAGCCCAGTCGACTGGATGCATCCCCTTAGGGCGTCCCGTACCGAGCGTTGAGCAGCCACAGCGCGATCATGGCCAGGACCTGCACAACGAAGACCTTGATGGCCACCCGCTTGACGCGTGCTCGGCCCTCGGTATCGGTTTCGAGATTGGGGTCGACCAAGTGCTCAGCCACCGGCCGGACCCGGACCCGGGGGCACAAGCGAAGTGAAATCTGTCTGCAACTGACCGCTAGAGATGTAGTCGATCACCGCAGCCACAGCCTCCGCCTGGCTGACGACGGGCAACTCGATCGTGTAAACGGCCTCACCCTCCATCACGCCGGACTCGGGAAAACGGACTGCCGTGAGACTCATGACTTCGCCAGCCGCCAGCCGATCGAGCACAGGTTTCCGGACAGGTGCCATGTAGGCAATCGGCGCTCCAGTCGCGGCGCTGGCGCTCCAGATCACATCGTCGGCCAGATTGGCTAGACCGCCGAAATGGAGGAAGTAGTAGGACTCACCGCCGAGGGGGGTCCAGACGTCGAGCCGAATCGCCAATCCGGGAACCAGCTGGAAACGAGGGTGCTCGAACGTCAGGCCCAGCGAGTCGAGCGCGGCCTCAAAGCGCGCAACATCCTCTGGCTCGACCACGGTCTTGTCTTGAAGCATGGGCTCGATGCCCACGACGACGGCGACGTTGCCGCGTGTCGCGCTCGCGTTTGTGCTGGCTCCACCCAGCGTGCCCTGGGCGGTGAGTCCTAGCCGCGAGGGCTGGGACCACGGACGAAGGGTCTCAATGCCCCACAGGTCTTCAGGCGCCTCCATGAGCCGGAATCGGCCGCTCGGCGTGCCGCCTCGCGCTTCCGCACACAGCGCGTTTTGCGTCTCCCCACACGCTTCGAGCACGAAACTCCGGACGAACATCACGCCCAGGCACGCATCTGCCGACTGCAGCAGGTCGCCCGTGGCAGCCACCATGGTGTCGGCCTCCGCCGTGGCCGCGTCGCCGGCTTCACGTACCTGCGCCAGAATGGCTTCACGCCCCTCGGTGCGTTGTGCCTGGAGAGTCGTGTCGCCCGTTGCCAGGAACTGCCGCGCGAGCCCCTGATCGGCCTCGTACCACTCAAGCACGGCCTGCTCGATTGGATCATCGGTGTCGAAGGGTGTCGCTCGGGTCGTGTCTTCCAACGCCACCGCGTCGACCAGTTGGCCTAGACGCTGAGTGCGCGTGCGCACCGGATTGAGCGCCTCGTTGAGCGCGTCCAGCCGTGCGAGCAGCGGAACACAACGCCGTGAGCGCGTAGCTTCCACCTCCAGAAGAGAACGTGGCCACGGCCCCTCGTCGGACAGAGAATCCAGCGCCGCGACCTCAGGGGCGGGCTCGGGCGCTGGGGCCTGTCCAGAGATGGGAGGGGCTTCGGATAGAACTCCGACAAAAGCCAGCAAGACAGCCAGCGCAATGTTGGTCTTCACCTGATACTCCGAGAGGCGCAAGATTGATGGTTCGTGTGGCAGCGGCCCGACCAGGGCCGAGATACCGCGGGCTGCGCCGCCCAATACCGGCCGCAGGAATCTCCCGGTACTCGCGGCCGGGGACGACAGCATCTAGTGTGTCACTCACGACGCCAGCGGGCCAGACCTGTGCACCTCGCCCGGAGGACGTAGATGTCTATCTGTTGTGAAGACCGCTCAGCAGCGCTGGGCGCTGCATCGGGAACATGAAGAGCAATCCGGAGTCCCTCGAAACCGGCTACAGATCCGCGTCCGGTCGTGGGCGAGGTCGCCTGAAAGTGCACCTAGGGCTCGCGCTGGGCGCGGTCGTCGTCTTGGCCACCGCCCCTCGGCTGGGCGCTCAGGCGGGCGGAGTCGAGCCGGTCTCGGTCGTCGAAGCGACCGTCGCTGAACTTCAGGCGGCCCTCACGCAAGGTCGAACGACTTCGCGCGAGCTCGTTCTCATGTATCTGACGCGGATCGCCACCTTTGAGGACCGCCTCAATGCTGTCATCACCGTCAACCCACGGGCGCTGGCCGTGGCCGACTCTCTTGACCGGGAACGTGCGGTCGGGCATGTGCGTGGGCCCCTGCATGGGATTCCCGTAGCTCTTAAGGACAACATTCACACAGTCGATCTGCCCACCACAGGCGGCGCCCTAGCCTTCGAGGGGTTGACGCCGCCCTACGACGCCACCCTCACTGAGAACCTCCGCGATGCGGGTGCGATTATCCTTGCCAAGACGACAATGACCGAACTCGCGAACTGGGTGACGGCCGGGATGCCCGGCAACTACAGCGCCCTTGGCGGATACGGCATGAACCCGTACGATCCGCGGCGTGATCCACGGCCCGAGACCGGGGACGGCCGGCCAGTGCTCTCGACCGGGGGATCGAGCTCCGGCGTCGGCACGGCCGCAAGCTTTTGGGCTGCCAATGTCGGCACGGAGACTTCCGGTTCCATCCTCTCGCCGGCCAACGCAACCATGTTGGTCGGAATCAAGCCCACGGTGGGCCGGATTAGCCGCTGGGGGGTGATCCCGATCACCGCAGACCAGGACACGCCCGGTCCGATGGCACGCACGGTGGGCGACGCCGCTCTTGTGCTCGGGGTACTCGAGAGCGGCGAACCTGACCCGAACGATCCAGCGACCGGGCGCTGCCCCGTGCCCCCCGGAGGCGACTACACGGCCTTTCTTGATCCTGGAGCGCTCCGCGGAGCACGTATCGGAGTTCCGCGTGCGTACTACTATGATCCCCTGATTGGGCCCGACACAGTGTCCCTCGGGGGGCTGAGTGCCGATCGGAAACGCGTGATTGACGAAGCGATTACCGTGTTACGCGCCCAAGGCGCGGTGATCGTCGACCCGGCTGACATCCCGAGCGTTGTCACGTCCGATCGCGATCGGAACATTTTGCTCTGGCCGATCTGCGCGGATCTGGACGATGGGCGGGGCCTGGACGATGACTGTTCGATCGTCCTCAAATACGGGATGAAGCGCGACTTCGAGCGTTGGCTCCTGACGCTTGGTGAGCGAGCGCCGGTACGCACACTCCTAGAACTCCGAGAATGGAACGAAGCGCACGCACACCTTGGCGCGATCAAGTACGGTCAGGCACGACTCGACATTTCGGACGAGATAGACGTCGAGCGCGATCGCATGCGATACGAGATCGACCGGGCAAGGGATATCGAACTCGCCGGGCTTGGTGGGATCGATGAGGTGATGGAGAGCGAGCGGCTGGATGCGCTGCTCTTCCCGGGCTCGTCGAACGCCGCGCTTTCCGCCAAACCAGGTTATCCCGCCGTCACTGTCCCATTCGGGAGGGTGGACAACCCAGCTGCGGCCACGCTCCCAGAAGGATTTGACCCGCCGCCGGCACCCTTCGGGGTGAGCTTTGCCGGCCGCGCGTGCGATGAGCCTCGCCTGATCGCGCTAGCCTACGCATTCGAGCAGGCAACGCTCGCAAGAGTGGCGACGGCATTCGAGCTGCCGCGTTGAAGTCCCATGCCGCTATCAGGGTTGGTCGGCCGTCTGCACACCCAGAGCGGTGAGTACCACGGACTACGCCGTTCGGGTCGTGGAGGTAGAAGCTCTCCCTGCTACAGAGACGCCTCGCTCCCGACAAGCGACGCGGTTCCGTTGAACGCCGCCAAAGAACACCTGTCGTGAGCCACCCCGCCCTGCTGGTTGCGACCGTGAGAGCTGCCGTCACAGGAGCGCATCCTGAACTCCGATCCGCGGGCAAACGCGTTCGCGCAACTGAAGCGTTCTGCCAGCCGATAGCGAACTGACTAGCGTTCACGACGCCGTCGACGACCTCGCGCGCCGCCTCTCTCCGGATTCCCTTATCCGGGACCCGGCCGCAATGGCCCCCTACCTAACCGACTGGAGGGGCCGCTACCGGGGAGAGGCGGCGTGCGTAGCGCGCCCGGCAAGCACCCGAGAGGTGCGAGCCACGGTCCAATGGGCCGGAGTCCATCGCGTGGCCATCGTGCCGCAGGGCGGCAACACGGGCCTCGCAGGCGGAGCCACCCCGAATGCAGGCACGCGGGCATCGGTGGACACGCGTCCCCAAGTGGTGCTCTCGTTGAATCGTATGGACGCCGTGCGCAACGTGGACCGTATTGGTATGACGCTTGAGGTTGAGGCGGGCTGTATCGTGGAACACGCCAAGAAGGTGGCAGCTAGGGCGGGCCGCTATCTCCCGATCAGCTTCGGCGCCCAGGGTTCAGCTACGGTCGGCGGGATGATCTCAACGAACGCGGGCGGTTCCAACGCACTCCGCCACGGCACCGTGAGACAGTTCGTCCTGGGTGTCGAGGCGGTGCTCGCTGACGGCTCGGTTGTCGGCGAATTAGGCGGGCTACGCAAGGACAACGCCGGTTGGGACTGGAAGCAGCTCTTCATCGGTTCGGAAGGCACACTGGGCGTCGTGACGGCCGCAGTGCTCCGTCTCCTTCCACTGCCCTCCGAGCGAGCGCTCGCGTTCGTCGCACTGGAGAGTCCGGAGGCCGCGCTCGCGCTTCTCGAGCGGTTCCAGGACCAGATGGGAGATGCCGTCACGGCATTCGAGCTCATGTCCGGGCCAACCCTGGACTTGGTGATTCGCCATCTGGGTGCCCCGTCGCCGCTGAACCCCACGCCCTGGTGTGTCCTAATAGAGGTAGCGGACAGCGCGGGTGACCTCCGGCGTCGTTTCGAGGCGGCGCTTGCAGCCGCGGCCGAGCACGGGTCCATCGAGGATACGGCGCTGGCCGAGTCGACGGAGCACGCGCGCCGCTTCTGGACGCTGCGTGAGAGTATCGCTGAAGCGGAGCGACGCCAGCAACCAAGCGCGAAGCACGACGTCTCGGTTCCGGTAACGCGCGTGCCCGCTTTCTTGCGCGAGGTCGAGACCGCGCTCGCCCAGCTCGGACCAGGACTTCAGATCATCGCGTTCGGTCACCTCGGCGACGGAAACCTTCACTACAACGTCGCTGGGCAGGCGGCCGGCATAGCGGACGCAGACATCACGCGGGTCGTGCACGACGTAGTCGCCGGCTTCGGCGGCTCGATCTCCGCGGAGCACGGAATCGGGCAGTACCGCATAGCGGAGTTGGGGCGTCTTAAGCCGGTAGCTGAGCTAGCGCTCCTGCGCCGCCTCAAGTGCGCGCTCGATCCCGACGAACTCTTCAATCCGGGTAAGGTACTCCCAGAGCCCTAGTGTTCAGCGACGCTCAAGCACTCGCTTGATCAGCTCTTCCGCGCCTTGCGCGCCGCCGTCCTCCAACACACGTCGGACGGCGTCATCCGCGTCGGCAAAGGAGTAACCCAGGGCGACCAGCGCGGCGACCGCCTCCTGCGAGGGCCCAACGGTGTCCTCGCTCGTTCCGGGCGCAGCGCTCACGGCGAGCTTAGCAACCTTGTCCCAAAGCTCCAGAACCATCCGCTCAGCGGTTTTTCGGCCGATGCCGCTCACTTGCGCCAACACCGACACGTCCTTCTCGGCAAGCACACGAGCGAGCCGGTGGGCGCTGTACACCGAGAGCGCCTGGAGCGCGAGTCGGGTGCCGACACCCTTGACGGACATCAGGAGACGGAAGACCTCCCGCTCGCTGCTTTCGAGAAAACCGAAGAGGTCGACAGAGTCCTCGCGCACGACTTGAAGCGTGAGTAGCTCGACCATCGCCCCCGACGTGGGCATCCGCTGAAGCACCGACAGCGGCAGCGCGGCTTCGTATACCACCCCGCCGACGGTCTCGATCTCTACCAATCCGTCGGCGGTACGCGAGAGCAGTTGCCCTTTGAGGCGGCTTATCATCGGTTTCTCCTCGCAAACGCGCCGGCCATGCAGTGGCACAGCGCCGCTGCCACACCGTCCGCCGCGTCGGCAGGTGCCGGCGCGGTGCGCAGTCGGAGCTGCCGCTGAACCATGAAGCCGACCTGCTCCTTGCTCGCACGTCCGGTCCCCACCACCGCTTTCTTGATCTCGACTGCTGTGTACTCGCTGATGGGAAGGTTATTGAGAGAAGCAGCCAACAGGATCGCACCACGTGTGTGGCCAAGTGTGAGGGCGGTGCGGCTGTTTCTGCCGTGGAACACGTCCTCGACCGACACAACCGAAGGACGATGCCGGTCGATCAGCTCTACGATTCCTTCGTAGACTTCGCGAATGCGGCTGGGTAACGGCTGACCGGTCGCCGTCCGGATCACGCCGCACTCGATAAGCGAGACGCGCCCGCCGCCCTCTCGTTCTACGACGCCGAAACCAGTGATCGCGGTACCGGGATCGATACCCAAGACGATGCGCGTGTCGCGGCCGAGGCCTCGGCCAGTCAAGGCAGCGCTCTCCACTTGTAGATGAGCTGTGTTACAGGGGGGTGTGCGTCAACCACTCCGATCGCGGCCGCCGAATGTCCGTCACCCGGCTTCAGCGAGCACCTTCTCGTCGACGTTCGCGTTCGAGTGCACTTTCTGCACATCGTCATGATCGTCGAGCACGCCGAACAGCCTGACCAGTCGCTCTGCGTCACTCCCGACGACATCGACCTCCGCCCGCGGGATCATCGACAGCTCGCACTGAATCGATTCAATCCCCGCGGCCGAAAGCCCCGCACGTACCTGGTGGAGGTGCGGAGGCGCGGTGGCAATCACGTATTCCGTATCCTCGCGGGTGATATCCTCGGCACCGGAATCGAGGGCAGCTTCGAGCACCGCGACTTCGTCGTAGCGCGAGGCGTCCACGTATATCTGTCCCTTGCGATCGAACTGCCAAGCTACCGATCCGCTGGTGCCGAGCGATCCCCCATGGCGCTCGAGAACACGACGCAATTCGGCGACCGTGCGGTTCATGTTGTCGGTCACCGTCTCCACATAGAGCGCGACCCCTCCGGGGCCGTACCCCTCGTAGGCGATCTCTTGGTACTGCACGCTCTCAAGCTCACCCGTGCCCTTCTTGATCGCGCGCTCGATGTTCTCGGACGGCATGTTGGCTGCTTTGGCCGTGTCCACCGCCAGACGCAACCGGGGGTTGCCGTCGAGGTTCCCGCCGGCTCCGCGGGCGGCCACCGTGATCTCACGGATCAGCTTCGTGAAACGCTGACCGCGCTTGGCATCGAGGACAGCCTTCTTGCGCTTGATTTGCTTCCACTTGCTGTGACCAGCCACGGAGATACTCCCAGAGCAGCTTCTGGCCGCTCCGCTCGTTTGCGCTCAGGATCCTCGGGCGGTGGCGAAGTCGAGCCTCACGGGTTCCGGCGTTGGAGCTTTGTCGTGCGGGGGCGTATTGCGAACCTAATGACAGACCGGCGCAGCAATCAATCGCATGACCCGGTTGTACGGCCCTCTCACGGCGAGTGACGCGGGATCGAGCTTTCCGGAGTCTCCAAGAAAAGCCCCCTCCGCGGGAGGGATGCTCCCTCGGCGCGCTCACAACGCTCCCACGCACCACGTCAGGCGTGCTGAGCTCCCTCCTTCTCCTGCTTCCGATCAGCGATGACCTTCTGCGCTTCTTGGTCGGGAACCTGTTCGTAGCTCGCGAGCGTGCGCGTATGATACGCCCGTCCCTGGGTCATGGCCCGTAGCGCGGCTGCGTACTTGTATAGCTCGGCCTCGGGCACGAGCGCACGTATCACGGTCCTCTCGTCCCGGGGCTCCATACCCGACACCTTGCCCCGTCGCTGCGTGAGGTCACCCATGATGTCGCCCACGTACTCGTCCGGTGTCGTGACCGATACCTCCATCACGGGCTCCAAGAGAACCGGGCGTGCCTGAGGGACCACCTTGTTGAAAGCGAGGGACGCGGCAAGCTGGAAGGCGATGTCCGAAGAGTCCACCGTGTGGAAGGAGCCGTCGAAGCACTCGGCAGTGAAGTCCACCAACGGGTAGCCCGCCAGTATTCCCTTCAGCGCCGCCTCTTGGATGCCCTTGTTCACGGAGGGTATGAACTTTCCGGGGATAACGCCTCCCTTGATTGCGTCTTTGAACTCGTAGCCACCTCCACGCGGCAGGGGTTTGACGCGGATCCAGCAGTCGCCGAACTGGCCTCGCCCTCCCGTCTGCTTCTTGAAGCGCCCTTGCCCCTCGCCGGTTCCGGCGATGGTCTCCCGATATGCGATCTTGGGAGCCTCAGTCTCGACGCTCACGTTGTACTTCCGCTTCATCCGCTCGATCTGGATGTCCAGATGCAGTTCCCCAAGCCCTCGCGCAATCGTCTGGTGCAGCTCGGAGTTGAACTCCGCGGTGAAGGTAGAGTCCTCCTCGTGAAGGCGCTGCAGCACCTCGCCCAGCTTGTCCTCGTCGTTGCGCGACACCCCGCGGATCGCGATCGCGATGTCCGGATCGGGGAATTCGATGGCAGCCAACCGGAGGGGGCGATCCTTCGAGCAGAGCGTGTCGTTAGTGTGAGTGTGCTTGAGCTTAGCGACGACGCCTATGTCGCCCGCGTGCAGACGTGCCACCTCCAGTCGTTCCTTGCCCAGCGGGACCGAAAGGTGACCGAGCTTCTCGCTCTCTTGGTTCACCGCGTTCAGGATTTCCATGCCGTTCTCCACGCTCCCGCTCATTACCTTGAAGAACGACAACTCGCCGACGTGCGGCTCAGTCGTAGTCTTGAAGACGAGCGCGGCGAGCGGCCCGTCGTCGGACGCACTGAGTTCCACCTGCTGGTCGATGCCAGGCCGGGCCGCATGCTCCGGTCGGGCCTCGCTCGGTCTCGGGCACACCTCAACAATCTCGGTGAGCAGCGTGCGCATTCCATATGTCAGCCTGGCCGAGCCGCAGAACAACGGACATACCTCGCCTTGCCCCATCAGCCGGTGCAGGGCGTCGATCGCCTCGTCACGGCTGATGTGGCCCTGCTCCAAGTACTTGTCGAGCAACGCCTCATCGGCCGTCGCAAGGGTCTCCTGAAGCTCAGTCTTGTATTCGTTGAACTGTTCGCGTAGCTCACCAGGGACCTCGCCCTCCTCGAACGCACCGTTGGGCGTGCCCTTCTTGAAGATGTGTGCCTTCTCGGTCAATAGATTCACGATTCCTCGGAACTCTTCGCCCTCGCCGATCGGAATCTGTACCGGAACCGCCTTGTTGGTGAGCTTCTCCTTGATCTCCTGGTACGCCCGCTCGAAGTCAGCGTGTTCTTTGTCCATCATCGAGACGAAGAGCAGCCTGGGCAAAGCGCGCGCCTCGCAGTACTCCCAAACCCGCTCGGTTCCGACCTCGACGCCCGACGTAGCCCCCACGACGATCAAGGCAGAGTCGGCTACGCGGACAGCAGACAGCGCCTCGCCGGTGAAATCGAGGTAACCCGGAGTATCGAGGAAGTTGATCTTGTGATCGTCGTGTTCGGCGAACGCAGGTGTCAGTTGGATAGAGATTTGGTGAGCTGCTTCTTCCGGGGTGTGCATGGTGAGGGCATGCCCCTCGGCAGGATCACCGTGTCGTTTGGAGGTGCCAGAGACGAAGCAGAGCGCGTCGATCAGCGCCGTCTTTCCCGATCCTCCGTGCCCCAATACAGCGAGGCTGCGAATCTTCTCCGTCGCGAATTCTTTGGCGAACGCCACGCCATCCTCCTGGTGGCTCGGTGCACGAACGGGGGCGCGCGGCGCGCGGCCGACCGTTGAAAGGCCAGCCTGGGCTTCCAGCACCGAGGAGGACGCAAGATGCCGTCCACCGCCGGGGGAGCTGGGAGCCACGGGCCCGGGGCGGCCATTCTAAAGAGCTGGCAACAACAGGGTCAAGAAAACACGCAAGGCCGCCCCCGAGTCTTCGGATGCATTCTGCCTCAGGGCGTTGTGCCGGTCCGCAGCTCCTGCACGAGTGCATCCATTTCGTAGACGGATTCGAGCGCCTCGACGATGCCGCGCACATCCACTGCCACCGCACGGTTGAGGTCGGGCAGGTAGATGTAGTCGCCCGGCAGACTCTCCATGTTGCCATCGAAGACGAGCCCCACGACCTCGTGCTCCTGATCGATCACGGGAGATCCCGAGTTCCCGCCGATGATGTCAGCGGTGAAGACGAAGTTGACCTCTCCGGTAAGATCAAGTCCTGCGGGAGGCGGCATCCAGCGGTCTGGCAGCGCCCACGGTGACTCGGACGGATCCGGGTAGCGAGAACCGAATGAGTAGTGCCGGTCATAGAGACCGTGGAACGTCGTGAAGGGCGGGGCGAGTGTTCCGTTGTACGGGTAGCCTGCGACCACACCATCCGCGATGCGCAGCGAGAAAGTCGCGTCCGGAGGCAGCCGGTCGGTCCCGTAGATCTCCATGCGTACGCGTCCGAGCTGCCGCGCAATTCGCTCTTCCTCGGGAAAAACGGAGGCGAGCATCTGTTGGAAGACCTGGAAGGCTGGCAAGTAGCCTCGTACGACCAACATCGCCGGATCGTCTGCGCGCAGGCTCATCCCTTCAACCGCGGCGACGGCGGTAGCGGAGTCCGCAAGCACGGAGCGCGCATAGATGGCGCGCGCGGCCTCCTCGGGTGTGCGACCTCGTAGGATGTCTTGCACCCAGCCCGTATTCACCCCGTAGTGGTCGGCAAATTCCTGGAGGCGTGCGGCCATCAGCGCGACCTCCAACTCCTCAGGCTTGTCGTCGACGTTGCGGAACTGCGTGCGCAGTCCGGCCGCGGCACTGGGATTGGCACGCGCCACATTCATGACCTGCAGTCCGATCAGAGCGCGGACAAACGTAGACGCCTCGTACTCCTCGTTGGTAAGCGAGAGAAAACTCGCATAGGCCGGGGCGTGCTCACGTTTTCGCTCCTGCAGCTCAGCCATGCGTTCGATCAGACTTCCGTACTCGTTGGCGCGGGCAGGCGAGGAAAGGGAATCCTGCAACTCCCGCTGAGCCAGCAACCGCTTTGTTAGGATGACCGGGTCGGCCAGCCCCGCAAGCTGCCCAGTATAGGCCTTCTGACTGTTCTGTAGGCTGAAGATGTCGTTGATCAGGTCCATCCGCCGGGCTACCTCAGGGTTGGCGCCCTGAAACGCCCGGAGCACATCGATGCGGTTCTCGATGAAGGTCAGCACACCGCGATCGCCCACGTCTCTGCGGAACTCCAACTCGGCTACAGTCTGTAGTCGGCTCGTGCTGCCGGGGTTGCCGATCACGAATACGGGGTCGCCCTCCGCGAGGCCGTCGTCGTCCAGTTCGAAGTAGTGCCCGGCGCTGTCGAGCGGATCACCCTCGTCGTTGTAGACGCGCAGGAACGCGAAGTCGAGGTTGTAGCGCGGGTAGGTAAAGTTGTCGGGATCGCCACCGTAGAAGCCGATCTGAAGCTCGGGCGCCATCACCAACTTCACATTCGTGTAGCGCCGGAACACGTACGCCGAGTAATGGCCCCCGGCGAAAAGCGAAATCACTTCGACATCGATCTCCACGTCTTCACCGCCCCGCTCTTCGACAATCCGCTCCCGTATGTCTTCGAAGACCTCCTCCTCAGCCTCACTGCGCTCTTCGTCGTCCAGCCCCTCTAATAGGGACTCCACTTCATCGGTGACGTCGAGGATGTCCATCAACTGATCCGCCTGGAACCCCTCGATCGCTCGTTCCTCGGCGAGAGAGCGGGCGTAGAAGCCGTCCTCGATTAGGTTCTCGCCTTCGCCCGTCACTGCGGTGATGTGTTCACGAGCGCAGTGATGGTTGGTCATCACCAAACCGTCCGCCGAGACGAACGACGCCGAGCAGCCGGGAATGCGCAGCGCACCCAGGCGAGCTCTGGTGAACCAGGCGGAGTCCGGATCAAAGCCGTACTCTTGGCCGAAGTACTGCACGGGCGGGAACTCGAACGTCCACATCTTGCCGAACTCGAAACGTCCGACCTGTACCGTGTCCAGGTCGACGCCCAGGGGAGCCGCGAACCCCGGCCCGGCCGCTTCGGCGCCTGTCGCCCCAGACTCCGGTGCGGGAGTCACCGCGGCCGGAGGACCAGCAGGTGCTGCGGACGGACCGCCGCTCGCGCATGCCGCTAGGCCGACGGAGAGCACGGCCGCTAAGGCCAAGACGTACAGCTTCATGACTCGAACTCCTTGACAGAAGGACGGCCATCGGTCGACGGCCGCAGGAACCTAGTTGTGGGTGCGGTGGCGCCGCGAGACCTCGTCAAGCAGCTTGCGCTCATCACGCGTGAGCGCTGACATGCCTTCGGTTGAAATCTTGTCCAGAACCCGGTCCACCGCGTCGAGCAGTTCGCCCTCATCATTGGCACGCCAGGAACTGCTCCGGGGCTGTGACTCCTTGTTACGCGGCACGATGGCTGGCCGACGGATCCGGCTCACGCGCCTCTTGATCGACTCAAGCCTCGCTCCGGGCCGCCAGTCCGCCCTTATGTAGACCAGCCCAGTGAGCAGGCCACCGAGGTGCGCCATATGGGCGACAGGCCCGCCGGGCGCACCGAACGCCTGCACGAACGTAAGCAGGAAGAAGAAGCCAACCAGGTACTTCGCTTTGACCGGGAAGATGCCCCAAACGTAGATGGGTGCATCCGGCCACGACATCGCGAAGGCGAGCATTAGGCCATAACACGCGGCAGATGCGCCGACAATGGGAGCGCCCGGAGCCAGCAGGAACGACAACAGCACGCCGCCCATTCCGCAGATCAGGTAGTACCGTAGGAACTCGCGCGAGCCCCAGCGATCCTCTAGCGGCGGCCCGAAGAAGAACAGCACCAACATGTTGACCAATAGATGAATCAGGTCCGCATGCACAAACATGTAAGTGATCGCGCCCCACGGGCGCGTCAGCA
Organism: Gemmatimonadota bacterium; assembly: GCA_028875075.1. Classification (GTDB taxonomy): domain Bacteria; phylum Gemmatimonadota; class Gemmatimonadetes; order Longimicrobiales; family Gaopeijiaceae; genus UBA2988. The sequence continues at coordinate 127,256 of JAPPGF010000011.1, forward strand.
CGCGGTCGGGCCGAAATGCGAGCCACTCCAGGACCCACGTCCGCTCGGGCAGCATTAGGAGCACAACGAACGTCGCCACGTTCGCGATAAGCAGCCGCTTCACCATCGGCGTCATCATGAAGCCGCCGAAGCTGTAGCCGCCGGTCCGGTATGCCATGGTTGTTCCCGCCCCCTCCTTGCGGACCGCGCCTACCTCACGAACTCTGCACTGGTGGCCGACCTCGCCGTCGTTCGAGTGCCAGGCGGGCAATCTGGTCGCATAGCTCCGGGAACGAGATGCCCGCGGCTTTGGCCGCCTTGGGCAGCAGGCTGTTGGCGGTCATCCCCGGGAGGCTGTTGGCCTCCAGACACCATACCCCGCCGCCATCGTCACGGATGAAGTCTACGCGCGAGAAATCATCGAGCTTGAGAAGTCGATGGGTTCGCAGCGCGAACTCCTGGACCAGCTCCGCGGACTTCGGCGAGAGCTTCGCCGGAAAAACCTCGGCTGCCATCCCGGGCTGGTACTTGCACTTGTAGTCGAAGATCTCGTGTCTCGGGATAATCTCACCGACAGGAAGTGCTCCGTCCCCGACGATCCCCACGGTAAGCTCGCGCCCGCGGATGAACTTCTCGAAGACAACGCCGTCATCGTACTGCTCCGCTTCCTCCATGGCGTCGGCCAGCTCAGGCATGCTGTGGGCCAATCGCAGCCGCAAGGACGAGCCACCACGCGAGGCCTTAACGATCAGAGGCAATCCCAGCCGCGCCACGACCTCGTCCGTCGTCGGGCCGGGGCCCATGATCCAGTCGGGTGTGGGGATGCCCTCGTCGCGCAGTAGGCGTTTGGTCAGATCCTTGTCCATCGCCAACACGCAGCCGGTCGGATCACTGCCGGTGTAGGGGATGCCAGCGACTTCAAGTAGAGACTGTGTCGTGCCGTCTTCGCCCCGCCCTCCGTGCAGGGCGAGGAAGGCGAGATCGATGTCTCGCAGCTCGCGTGCCTGAGTAAGCACGTCTTCGGTTTCCAACAGGTCGAGTGCTTGCTCCGTAGGCGGTAGCGCGTCTACGCCCGACTCAAACAGTCGTTGCTCCTCTTCTCGCGGCAGCACGCCGCGCGTAGTGTCGACCGCGATGACGTGGTGGCCAGCGACACGGAGCGCCGCCGCCACCTGGGCGCCCGACGCGAGCGAGACTTCGCGCTCGTCCGAAGTCCCGCCCATCAGAACGGCGATCCTCAACGCCATCAGCCACTCCTCGCTGAGAGAGCCATCGCATTCGCCCTTAGCACCACGGGCATCAGTGAACCGTCATGCGGCGAGCACGTCGAAAGGCACGTACGCGTAGCCGATGTGCTCCCGAGACCAGCCCAGGCGGATGTCTGCCACTCGCCTGCAACAGGTCGTGGGTCGTGTGGCGGTGCGCGCACTCGAGGGAGGCGGCCTCACGCATCCAGCCATCGTATACTTCGCTCGCGCAGCGGCTTCAGAACGAAAACGCGCTGTCGGGCGGCGGGTGCTTGGAGAAATGAACGGGCACTCGCGCCCAAACCTCCACACGCTTCCCGTTCCTGCTGGCAGGACGGAACCGGAGATCACGCGCGCCAGCGATCGCGGCGGAGTCGAACGCCCGGTGTCCGCTGGACTCGATCACCACCACGCTGTCCACGCTACCCGTGTCGGTTACCCGAACACGCAATAGTGTCTGTCCTTCGATATTCTGGTCCCAGAGATCAAGCGGGTAGTCGATCGGTGCCTCGTTGAACAGGGGCGCCGGGCGTTCGATGGGACTGTCCGGAGCGCAGCCCGTAGAACACGCGACGAGGAGAAATGCCAGTGGTCGGCGTGAAATGGCTCGTTTCAAGGAGGCTCCGACGCGGCAGGATACTCTTGTCATCGCTTTCGTTTACCCGTCCGCCTCAACGAGCTCTCGGATGGTGTGTCCTGACGCGCCGCCGCCGAAGCGGGTACGATCGAGAGCAGCGGCTGGCCGAACCGCACTACGATCACCCTCGCCCGCAGCTAGCAACCCTCCGCTTCCCTCTTGAGGGCCGCCAGCCGGTTCAACGCCTCAAGGGGCGTAAGGCGCTCAGGCTCGAGCGCTCTCAGCCGCGCGAGCGCCGGGTGCTCGGGCTGGAACAACGAGAACTGTCCCGGTGGCGGCTCCGAGGCCGGCCGGTGGCGTCCGCCACGCCCGAGGCCTTCCCCGCCCCCGGAGTGGGTTCCCTCAAGCTCCGCGAGGAGCTCCTGAGCCCGGGCGATTACGTCTGGAGGCAGCCCGGCGAGGCGCGCGACCTGGAGCCCGTAGGAGCGATCCGCACCACCCTCTTCCAGACGCCGCAGGAAAACGATCTGTTCCCCGACCTCGCGCACTGAGACGTTCAGGTTGCGGACCCCAGGGAGCAGGTCGCCGAGCTGAGTGAGCTCGTGGTAGTGCGTCGCGAATATCGCCTTGGCTCCGATCGCTTCGTGGAGGTGCTCGGTCACGGCCCAGGCAATCGAGACTCCGTCGTAGGTGGAGGTGCCCCGTCCGATCTCGTCGAGCAGGACAAGGCTCTGCTCGGTGGCGCCGTGGACGATCGCTGCCGTCTCGTGCATCTCGACCATGAAGGTCGACTGCCCGCGCGCGAGGTTGTCGGAGGCACCGACGCGCGTGAAGATCCGGTCCGCGACAGGTATACGGGCTCGGTCCGCCGGAACGAACGACCCCATCTGCGCAAGCAGCTGGATCAGCCCGACCTGACGGAGCACCGTACTCTTGCCGGCCATGTTGGGGCCGGTCAGGATCACGACGCGCTTGGCCCCGTCTAGGACGACGTCGTTGGGGATGAATGTTTGTGCGGGGAGCATGGTCTCGACTACCGGGTGCCGACCCGCGCGGATCTCGAGATCGAAGCCGGTGTGGACCTCCGGTCGCGTCCAGCCTCGCCTCACCGCCGTGACGGCCAGCGACGTGAGCACGTCCAGTGCGGCCACGTGCGCCGCAGTTTCCTGGAGGCGCTCGACCTCCTGGACGACGTAGTCCCTCAGCTCGGCGAAGAGCCGGGCCTCTAGCTGGAGGATCCGGTCCTCAGCTCCCAAGATCTTCTCTTCCCACTGCTTCAGTTCGGGTGTGAAGTAGCGCTCCCCGTTGGCCAGCGTCTGTTTGCGGACGTAGTCACTGGGTACGCGCCCCAGGTTCGCCCGCGTCACCTCAAGGTAATATCCGAATACGTTGTTGTAGCCGACCTTGAGGGAGGCGATCCCGGTGCGGTCACGCTCGCGCGCTTGGAGCGAAGCGATGAAGTCGCGGGCCGTGTCCCGTGTTGTACGGAGATCGTCGAGTTCGTCTGAGCAGCCTGCGCGGATGACGCCACCATCCGCAAGCACGTGTGGTGCGTCGTCGGCCAATGTGTGCTCAAGCCGCTCGCGCACGTCGTCGAGCGAGTCCAACGCATCGTGGTGCTCCACCAGCAGCGGGGCCTCCGCGTCGGCCAGCGCGGCGCGCACGCCGGGGAGCTGGGTGAGCGAGCGAGCGAGGCCGGACAGGTCCCGTGGTGTCACACGACCGGTACCGAGCCTGCCGGCAAGGCGCTCCAGATCAGAGACACGCGCGAGCCGCTCGCGTACGGCACCCCGAAGGTCTGCCCGGTCGGCCAGCATCCCGACGGCGTCCTCGCGGCGCCAAATCGCTGCGGCTTCGAGCTGTGGGCTCAGGACCCAGCGGCGCATCAGGCGCCTGCCCATCGCCGTTACCGCCTCGTCCAGCACGGAGAGGAGCGTCCCGCCTTGCTCGCCGGCCCGGAGAGGTGCCACCAACTCCAGGTTGCGGCAGGTCATCTTGTCGAGCGGCATCACCGTGCCGGAACGCAGGATGCGCGGCGGCTTCAGATGGGCAGCTCCCCCCGGCCGGATCTCTTGGACGTAGGCCACGAGCGCCCCGGTCGCTTGTACCAAGGATTCGTCATGCGATTCGAATCCGAAACCTTCGAGCGAACTGACACCGAAGCGTGTGAGAAGCGCCTCGCGAGCGATGTTCTCGTCGAAGAGCCAATCATCACGGTACGTGGACACCGGTCCGTCGCCAGCGTCCCCGAGGACAACCGCGAGAACCGCCGTGTCTTCTGAGGAGCGTGGCAGCAACAGCTCGACGGGTTCGATACGTGCGAGTTCATCCCCCAGCTCCGGCTCGGCGCAGGACTGTGCAATCAACTCGCCGGTGGAGAGATCAAGGGCGGCCAGCGCCCAGCGCTGTCCAGGATGGGATAAGCCCGGAGGCGCCAGCGCCACCAGGAAGTTGTTCCGGTCGGAACAGAGGAGACCCTCGTGCAGCGCAGTACCTGGCGTGACCGTCTCGACTACCTCGCGCCGCACGATACCCTTGGCCTGCGCGGGGTCCTCCACCTGTTCACAAATCGCAACCCGACGACCCGCACGAACTAGCCGGGCTAGGTACTCGTCCAGTGCCTTGACAGGTACACCTGCGAGCGGGACCGCCCTGGCCGCCCCGTTGTTGCGTGACGTGAGGGTAAGGCCGAGCAGCCCGGCACCCTCCTCGGCGTCTCCGAAAAAGAGCTCGTAGAAGTCGCCTACCCGGAAGAAGACGAGCGCGTCCTGGTGGCGCGCCTTGACGTCGCGCCATTGCTGCATGAGAGGGGTGTCTTCAGTAGCGGCCATCCAGCATCGGACTGCGGGAACGGGGCCCGGCGTCAGTCAATCTGGCCTGCGAACCGGGAAAGGATCAACCGCCACTAGGTCCGCGGCCGGAATCTGCTCAGTCGGTTCGCATTCGTCACAACCGTGACGGAGCTAAACGCCATAGCGGCCCCAGCGATCACAGGAGAGAGCAGCAAGCCGAAGGCCGGGTAGAGCAACCCGGCTGCAATCGGTATGCCAAGCACGTTGTAGATGAACGCGCCTACCAGGTTCTGCCGGACGTTGCGCAGCGAGGCGCGTGACAGTTCGATTGCGTCAGCGATACCCCGTAGCGATCCTCCGATCAGGGTGAGGTCGGCGGCTTCCATCGCGATGTCGGCTCCTCCGCCCACGGCGACGCCCACGTCTGCACGCGCGAGGGCCGGGGCATCGTTGATCCCGTCACCGACCATCATCACGCGCTTGCCGTCGGCCTGGAGCGCCACCACGTGTTCGGCCTTCCGCTCTGGGAGAACGCGTGCCCGCACGTCGGTGATCCCCACGGCACTCGCGACCGCCTCAGCGGTGCGGGCGTGATCGCCCGTCACCAACACCACGTCCGCGCCCAGGGCGCGCAGGCGCTCGACCTGAGCGCGTGCATCGCTCCGCACCGGATCGACGACTGCCACTACCCCGGCGATCGTTCCGTCCGCAGCAACCAAGAGCGGGCTCTTTCCCTCGCCACTAAGGCGGTCGACAAGGTCGGACGCACAGTGTTCCGAATGACGGCGATCCACGAAACCATCCACGCCATGAGCCCTGAGAAACTCCTCACTGCCAGCCAGTACGGTGCGCTCCCCCACGCGGACTGCGACCCCGAGCCCGGGATGCGCCTCGAAGTTCGTGGCGATCTGCTGCTCCACTCCGCGCTCGTGCGCCGCGCTGACTACAGCCTGACCGAGTGGATGTTCGGAACGGGCCTCAGCCGCCGAGGCGAGCGCCAGCAGACCTGGCTCGTCGAACCCAGCTAACGGACAGATGTCGGCCACCGTAGGACGACCTTCCGTGAGGGTGCCGGTCTTGTCCAGCATGACCACGTCCACGTTCCGGGCTCGTTGGAACGCCGTTCCGTCACGCACGAGAACGCCAAGCTCCGCAGCCTTACCGACCGCCACCATTATGGAGACGGGCGTGGCCAGCCCGAGCGCGCACGGGCAGGCGATGACGAGCACGGACACCGCGACCACGGCGGCGAAGCTGAGGCGTGGCTCGGGGCCGAACACGTACCAGAGCACAAACGACAGAGCCGCGATCACGACCACCGCCGGCACGAACCGACCGGCCACCCGATCGACCAGCCGCTGGATTGGCGGCTTGGAGGCTTGGGCCTCGTGAACTGTGGCGACGATACGGGCCAGCACAGTATCAGCCCCAACGCAGGTGGCACGGAAACGGAACGAACCGGTTCGGTTGATCGTGCCCCCCAATACGGCATCTCCCGGCCCCCTACGGACCGGGAAGCTCTCGCCGGTGATCATGGATTCGTCCACCGTGCTCGTGCCCTCGACTACTTCGCCATCGACCGGTAGTCGCTCACCCGGCCGCACGAGCAGCAGTTCGTCGTGCAGAACGTCCTCGGCGGCGATCTCCACCTCGCGACCTTCTCGGATCGCGTGCGCCGTGGTAGGCCGCAGATCCATCAGGCGGCGCAGTGCCTTGGACGTCCGGCCCCGTGCACGCAGCTCGAGCGACTGGCCCAGAACGACCAGCGTGATTACCACCGCGGTCGCCTCGTAGAACGGATGTGCCGCGCCGGCCGGAAAGAATTCGGGCACGACGACGACCGCGCTGGAGTAGATCCACGCCGAGCCCGTACCCAGTGCAACCAACGTGTCCATGTTGGCTTCGCGCCGGAGCAGTGCCGCCCACGCGCCGATAAAAATGCTGGAGCCAACCCAGAATAGGTGGGGCAGAGTGAGCAGGCCGGATATTGCGCGGAGCAGGCGCAACATCTCCTGGGGAATCAAAGGCAAGAACGGGAACACAGCCCAGTGTCCGATCACCAGCACCGGTACGGCAAGTAACGCGCCGACCGTGAACTTCCCGAGGAGCCGCCGACTCTCGTCCGTGCGCTCGCGTTCGCGCCGTGCAAGTGAGTCGGCGAGGGCTCCATCCGCCCGTTCCCGCGGCGCGGCGCGGTAGCCCACCATTCGCACCGCTTCCTGCATTGCCGCGATGTCCGGCGAGCCGAGCAGGCGCACACGTGCGGACTCGGTGGCTAGCCCGACCTCCGCGTCGATCACCCCAGGGACTGACGTAAGCGCCTGTTCGACCCGCCTCACGCACGCCGCGCAGTGCATGCCTTCGATCGACAGCTCCAGCCGCACTCTTTCCTCGCCGGCGTCGTGGCGAGGCAGCGCTGCGGTGCGGGTGGGCGTCGCGGGTCGGGGAATCATGTCGGCTCTGTCCGTGGGCTCCGTTTCTCTCGCGAATTCAGGAATGTCTCTTGCGTTCGAGGATATCCCCGCCGAGCAGGTCGAGATGGCATAGTCCAGGATCAAGAACCGAAGTCAGGGGCCTCCACGGGACTGTACTGTGCCTCCCCTGGATCAGGACTGACACCCGACCCCGGCTCCGGTCGGGCTTCGCGTTGCAGCTCGGCTGCCGGCCGCGACCCGGCTGGCTCTCGGCGCCAGCCACAGCCTGCTCGGGAGGCTAGGGAAGGATCGCCGAGAAGAGCGTTCGCGCCCCGAGAACGCCGAGCACCCTCATGCCGCCGCTCGTGCTCGCAGCAATAGCTCAAGTAGCCACTCCTCAAGCAGCACCTCGCCAGGAATCCGGCTCGCTTTCATCAAACGGTCGCTACGGAGCAGCTTCACGAGCGCGTGCGCCACCTCGTCCGCTGTCCAGCCGATTGCCTGGCGTTCGACACGACGGGCGAGCCAGCGTTGGTTCGGAGGCAGCGACGACCGCAGCGCTCCGGCTCCACCCGCAACTGCCACCCCGAGACGGAGTAGGTGGCCGCTCAGTGCGCTTACCAGCCGTACGGCCGGCTCGCCCTGTGCGAACAACACGGGAAGCGTCTCCAGCGCCTCCTGCAACCTTCGCTCACCCACCATGTCGAGCCACCGCCACCTGTCCTGGACAGGAAGCCGGACACCGGCAGCCTCAACATCGGCCCGGGTGACCGGCTTTCCCGGGGGCACGAACAGGGACAGCTTGTCGAGTTCGCGCGCAAGCACCCCCAAGTCGGGACCGGCCACAGCCGCGAGCGCAACAGCTGCGTCCTCCTCGAGTTCGATGCCGAGCGTACTTGTCGCTCGCTCGAGCAACCAGCCCGGCACGTCGTCGGGGGTCAGAGGAGACAGCTCGAAGGATCGCGCCTGACGTTTCAGGTCCGTCCAGAAGCGTGCCCGTGAACCTCTCGGCACGGTCGCGACCAATATGGCGGCGAGGCCAGGCGGCGGGGCTTGGGCAAGCCTGCTCAGAAGCTCACGCATGTGCCGACTCGCCGACAGAGCCTCCACGTCGCGGACCACCACGACGCGCCACTCGGCCATCATCGGGGGGGTAGCGAGCACTGAGGCGAGTTTCTCGCTGTCCACTTCGGATCCGCGTAGGACGTCGACGTTGAAGTCACACGTAGCGGGGTCAACGTGGGCCTCGACGAGCGCGCGCACCGACTCGTCCTTTCTGAAGGGGTCGTCGCCGTGGATGAAGAAGACACCGCCCCTTCCGCCCTGCTTGAGGAAGCGGCGGACGGGGACTGACGTCATCGGCTCCTACTCAAGCTCGGCCCGCCGCAACGCCGAACGGCCTCCGGGACCAGCTATCAAGGGAGAATGTCTGGTGAGCAGGAGTGGGTCGTCCCACAGACCCCGGGGCGCAACGCCCGCCGGCTCGCTCGCCAGTCCTGTCCAGTACGACGGGCTCCGGATGCCGACTAGGCGAGGCTCGGGTTGGTGGACGACGATCGGATCGATCGTCACTTCTGGTGCCCGTATCAAGGCGGGAGACCAAGCCGCCGCAGCAATCAACATCGCAATCGCGATCGCAGTCGCGGTGGTCGCGGCCGATCCTATGGTTGCCGCTGGACCGTCCTTGAGATGGTAGATGCGGTGCCGTAAGCGGGGGACGAAATCGTCTGCCAACGATGGTCCGGGTGTGTCGCGCAGGACGCCCACACCCCGTTCCACGACATCGCGGTACCGCGCGCATTGGCGGCATGCAGCCGTGTGAGCGGATGCTTCGGCCACGAACCGCGGCTCGCCCATGCCGTCGACGTAATCGGAAAACCGCTCCCGGAACTCCTTGCAGGTCATGTGAGGATGGTACTGGAGCGCGCTCGCTAAGGTTCCTGGCGGCCACGCCCATCCTCGCAGTTCGCCGCAACAGCGACGCCGGGCCCGTAAGGACTACCCTCCCCCTAGTCGATCATCGGCGCGATGATCTGGGCGAAATTGTTGCGGGCCCGGTTGAGCCGGCTCTTCACAGTGCCCAGGTTGCAGCCCGTGATGTCCGCGATCTCCTCATAGGTCTTCCCCCCTAGCTCCCGCAGAACGAATACGATGCGGTGATGCTCAGGGAGCCGCGCAACCGCCTCCTCCACCCTCCGGCGCAGGTGACGTTTCCGGAACAGGTCGTCCGGCTTGTATTGCATGTCCTCCCACTCGAGCGGGCGGTGGTCGGCGTCCCAGTTCTTCTTGAGGGTCTGGAAGAACACCAGCGGGTTGCGCGAACGATTGCGTAGCTCGTTCTTGGCAAGATTGCTCGCGATCGTGTAGATCCAGGTCGAGAACTTCTTCGACTGATCGAAGCGCCCCAAGTGGCGGTACACCCGTACAAAGGTCTCCTGCACCAGGTCCTGGGAGCGCTCTCGGTCGCCTACCGTACGGTAGACGAAGTTCAGCAAACGGCTGTCGTAGCGCTGGACCAGCTCATCAAAGCCCCGCTGTTCACCGTCCAGAAACGTCTGCACGACATCGCTGTCGGACAGCTCGCTGAGCTGTCGACGGTGCTCCGTGCCCGTCCCTCCGAAACGGGACGGCTGCTGATGCCTCGTCCTCGTCGCCATGATCCCCTCCCTCATCGTCCTATCGCCACCCAGGATGGAAATCCGGCCAGCTTCGCCTGCGAACGGGGGCATGCAATCCCCGAAACGGACGCATGACGCCACTACCCCTTCCGGTCGCCCCCTAAGGGTGACGGATTTCCCTGCTCCTGCGACACATGCCGAGACTGTTCGGCTTGTCCGTCACTCCGTCCGGGCGTTGGCCCTCAACATGAAGCGGCAGGCGAATAGCAGCGTGACTATGCTTTTCGCGTCAACGATCCGGCCCTCCTCGACCCACTGCAGGGCCCGGGACAGCGGAATCCGGACAACCTCGACGAACTCGTCCTCATCCAAGTTGGACGCTCCTCGCCGGAGATCGGTTGCCAGCCACAGGTAGATACGCTCGGTAGTGAAGCCGGGCGTGGTCCAGATCCAGGTGAGGGGGATGAGTCGTCCCGCCCGCCAGCCGGTCTCCTCCTCCAGCTCCCGACGGGCCACGTCGTCCCAGGGCTCGTCCCCGTGCGAGGGCGTCCCGCCCGGGACCTCGTAGATGTAGCCTCCGGTGGCATGCCGGTATTGCTCGATGAGAAGGATGTCGGGATCGGGGTCGTCCAGGCGACCGAAGACGGGCAGCACGGCGGACGCCCCGGCATGGTGGACGAGCTCGAATTGGCCGACCGAACCGTCGGGTAGATGCGCCGTGTCGACGGTCAGACGCAGGAGGCGTCCTCGGTGGATCTCCTGGCGGTGGAGCAGCGCAGGGTCACGGTCATTGGCCTCTCGCGGTCGCCCTTCCCCTTCGGCTGAGCGTTGACCGGCACCGCCGTCGCTCATCTCGGAGCTCCGGGGGCTGGCTCTCCAGGCGGCCGCCGGTGGACGGCTACGGGACCGATGCCGAGCGCCTCAAGCGGGCCCACCACTTGATCGGCGGCACCGACGACGACCACAGTGAGTTGGGCCGGCCGGATGTGACGGCGTGCGGCAGCTGCGGCAGCATCCCGGCTGACGGACCGTACCCGATCCCGGTAGCGCCTGTAGTGGTCATCGGGGAGGTCGTACACGATCAGCTCGGCAACCCGCGCCGCGACCTGACCGGTTGTCTCCAGCTGCAGCGGGAACACACCAGCGAGGTAGTCGCGAGTCGCCTCCATTTCCTCTTCGGTTGGTCCCGCCTCTGCCATCTGAGTCAACTCGGCGACGATCTCCCGAACCGCGGGCGCGGTGACGTCCGTCGCAACGGCGGTGCTCGTGCTGAACGGCCCCGCGCGCCTGCGGAACGCGAAGCCCGTACGTACACCGTACGTGAAGCCGTGGCGCTCACGGAGGCTCAGGTTCAATCGGGAAGTGAACGCCCCCCCAAGAACCGAGTTCACGACCACCAGAGCATGATAGTCGGGATGCCCCATCGAAACTCCCGTATGCCCAACGCGGATCTCGGATTGCACCGACTCGGGGCGGTCAATGACGTGTACGGTGGCCTCGTGGAATCGCGGGTGGACCTCGAAGTGACGCCCGGCAGCCGGCGCCCCCTCCCATTGTGCTAGGGCGTTCGCCGAGACGCGGGTGACCCAGTCTGGATCGACGTCGCCGGCAACCACTAGTCCGGCGCCACGAGGTCGATAGTGCGCGGAGGCGAGTGTCCGTGCGGCGGTGGGGTCGAAGCGACGTACCGAAGCCAGTGTGCCCCGCGCGGGGCGTCCATACGGGACTCCCGGAGCATGAAGCAGCTCCGCACTCCGGTCGTTGGCTAGGCTCACGGGGTCCATCGCGCGCTGGCGAAGCCGGGCGAGCTGCTGCTCCCGTACGCGTACCACTTCGTCGTGGGGGAAAGCGGGTTGCAGCACGACCTCGGTAAGCAGTGCGAGGGCCTTCTCCCACCGGTCGGCCAGGCTCGTCAGCGAAACCGTTGTGGCATCCCATCCCACGGACACACGTAGCGCAGCGCCGAGGCCTTCGAGGGCATCCGCCAAGTCCGACCCCGTGCGCGCGCTCGTGCCCCCCTCCAGCGCGTCGCCCGCCAGTATGGCGTGACCAGCGTGAGCGTCGCCCAACATCGACTCCCCCGCCGGGAGAACCAGCGCGACGGCGACTAGCGGAAGTCGCGGCAGACAAGCGACGCGCAACGCCAAGCCGTTCGCCAACACGCTCGAATGCACCGTGGGAAAGCCGAACGAGTCCACCTTGCCGGGCGCGGGGGGCAGGCTGCGGTCGACCAGCGAACCAGTCACGTCCGTGGGGTGAGCGCTCACGAGTCCGGTGTGTACGCGAGCACAGCACGGTTGTCGGGGCCCAGCCATTCCTGCGCGACCGTGCGCAAGTCCGTCGCCGTAACTCGACGGATATAGTCCATCTCTCGATTCACACGATCGGGATCGTCGAACATGAGCGTGAACATGGAAAGCATATCGGCGCGTTCGGACACCTGCTCGAGCAGCCGCACGAAGCGTGTGTCGGTAAGCGCTATCGCGCGTTCCACCTCCCGGTCGGTGACCGAGGTCAGCCCTTCGAGTTGCTGGACCAACGCTGCTTCGAGCTCGGTGCAGTCAGTGCCCGGATAGCCCGTGGCCCACACTACGAGCATCGACGCACCCGTCGTCAGGGGATAGACGTAGGCCACCACGTCCTTGGCCAACCGGCGTTGCCGAACCAGAGCTCGGTAAAGGCGCGCCCCGCGCCCCGTGCCGAGCACCGCCCCCGCGACCTCGATGGCATGGAATTGGGGATCGTGAATGGTCGGTATGCGGCATGCGATCAATGTTCGGGGCAGAGGCACGCGCGCACGAACCTCGTCACGCACCGTCTCGCCTATGCGCGGCGGGAGTTCGGGGCATCCCGGCAGCGGCGGGATCGGTCCTCCGCGCGGGATCTCACCGAACCAGCGAGCGGCTGCATCCAGCGCGTGTTCCGCTACCAAGTTGCCTGCGATCGAGAGCACCGCGTTGCTGGGTACGTAGTAGGTCCGGAAGAACTCCACGACGTCGTCGATGGTGGCCGCGTCCAGGTCCTCCATCGAGCCAATGACAGCGTGGTGGTAAGGATGCTCCGGCGGGAAGACCATTGCGTGGAGGCGCTCGTCCCAGTCCCCGTAGGGCTGGTTGTCGTAGCGCTGGCGCTTCTCGTTCTTCACAACCTCGCGCTGGTTGTCCAACGTCTCCTGTGTCAACGCCGGTACCAACCAACCCATCCGGTCGGACTCGAGCCAGAGAGCTAGCTCCAGCTGATGAGAGGGAAGCGACTGGTAGTAGTTCGTGCGGTCGAACCACGTGGTCGCGTTTAGCGAACCACCGGCGCGCTCCACCAACTCGAAATGACCGTTCTTTGGGATGTTGGCCGAACCCTGGAACATCATATGCTCGAACAGGTGCGCGAACCCCGTACGGCCCGGCCGCTCGTTCCGCGAGCCCACGCCGTACCACAGGTTCACGCCCACCACGCCGGCGCTGGCGTCGGAAGAGAGGACCACGCGAAGCCCGTTGGGCAATTCGTGGAGCTCCCACGGGACCCTGAGCATGGGGTGTGGGCCGTCCCCGGCAGCGTTGCTCAAGCGGCCTCCTCCGTTAGGAGCCTGACCGGGATCTCGAGCCCACGCAGGCGTTCCTCAATGGCCGCACGGTCCCCCACGACTAGGACGGTCATGCTTTGCGGATCCAAGTAGCGCTGCGCAGCCGCCCGTACTTCCTGCCGATCGACTGCGAGGAGTTGCGGAACGTACGTGGCCCAGTAGTCCTCGGGAAGCCCGTACAGCACTTGCTCGGCGATGCGAGTCACTAGGTCGCCCAGGGCTTCGAAGGCCTGAGGTAGTCGCAGCGCGACGTAACGCTTTGCGCGCTCCAGCTCCCCCTCTGGCACCGGCTCCTCCACCAGACGGGTCAGCTCCTCAAGGATCACCCGGACCGTCTGATCGGTCACCGGAGTGTGCACGGCTGCCCGGGCAATGAAGGGTCCTGGTGACCGCCGCATATGGAAGGTCGAGTGCGCGCCGTACGTGAAGCCCTTCTCTTCCCGGAGCCGGGCGTTGAGGCGGCTCGTGAACGCACCGCCCAGGATGGTATTGAGTGCCACGACCGAGAAATAGTCCGGAGTGCAGCGGGACGCGCTGATCCGGCCCACACGAACCTCTGACTGTGCTGCCCGCGGCCGATCCAGGACGTGTACGACGGTGCCGTCCGGCTCGGGCACCGCGCACTCGATACCGCTCGATTCTGTCCGCCCCTCCCAACCGGCGAACCTCTCCTCAAGCAGCTCCCGTAGTACCGCTTCTGTCACGTCGCCCGCAACTACGAACGTGATGTTCCCCGGTTGGTAGCGCTCCGCGTGGTATCGCACGACGTCGTCGCGGGTGATGCCGCCCAGCGAGGCACGCGTGCCAAGCAACGACTGGCCCCAGGGGTGGCCCGGGCCATAGAGCAGCGACGCCAGGGCGTCGGCGGCCAGGGAGCCCGGCTCGTCACGGAGCTGGAGTACAGTGTCCATGCGCTCGCACCGGACGCGGTCGAGCTCGTCGGAAGCCAGGGTCGGCCGCATCAGCACGTCCGCCATGACTGAGAGCGCCTCGGGAAGACGCGGGCTCAGCACCCAAAGTCGGACACGGCTGTCCTCGTAACCGGCCACCGAATCGAAGCCGGCACCAAGGCCGTCCAGTGTTCGGGCGAGCGCCAGCGCTGATCTGCCCCCCGCTCCCTCGTCCAGCATGTCGGCCGTCAGCGTTGCGAGGCCGGCGTGCGCCACGGGTGTTGCGCCCGCGCCACCTGGCAGCAAAGCCTCGACGGCTACGACTGGAAGGTCGTGCCGTTCGAGCAGACGCACCGCCGCCCCGCAAGACAGTGTGAAGCAGTCGGGCTCGGGTAAGACGAGTCGGGCCGGCACGCCGGTAGTCGGCACGTACGTACGATCGAGCGGGCGCCCACTAAGCGGTGATGGAGTCTGACTCATGGCCGACGGCCGCGCGCCCGGCTTCACGCTGTAGAATTCGAGGCCAAGTCACGCCGGCCCCTAGGGACTACGCTCAGCACTACCGCGTGTGCGTCAACCAGTCGCCGCGCCGTCCTAACGACCTGATCCGGTGTCACGTGCCGGTAGCGCTCCAGATCGGCGCGCGCGTACCCCGGATCGCCCGTGAACGCGAGGTACTCGTTTAATCGGTCCGCCTTGCCCCCGAAGCCACCGATACGCTCCAGCGCGTGGACGAACGCGGCCTCCAGTTGAGCCGCCGCGCACGCGAGCTCCTCCGCCTCCACTCCGTGCGTGGCCACCCGGGCAAGCTCCTCCCGCACCACGGCTTCAAGGCACGCGAGTCCGCCCTCGGGCTTCGCCGTCACCTCGATCTCGAACGTACCCCCGCGCAGCGCACCACTCTGCCATGCCACCACATCCTGGGCGCTTCGCTCTTCGTAGACGAGCCGTCGGCAAAGCCGTGAGCTCTTGCCATCCGCGAGGACGAGCGCGAGCACGGCGAAAGCTGCGTCCTCCTCCGTATAGTGGCCAGCCGATTGCCACGCGAGATAGAGCCGTGCGAGCTGGACCCGATCCTCCAATACAGAACGGCGGGATTTGACCGGTTCGGTCGACCGCTGCTCAAGCCGTGGAGTCCGCCGCCCGGCCGGCAGATCTCCAAAATAGCGCTCGACCAAGGCGCGCGTCCGGTCGACTGTTACGTCACCCGCGATGGCGAGGGAAGCGTTGGCGGGTGAATACCAGGTGCGGAAGAAGCGGCGGACGTCCTCGAGTGTCGCAGCCTCAATATCCTCCATCCGGCCAATCACTGGATGGTGGTAGGGATGCCCGAGAGGATAGAGACTTGCGGCTACCGTCTCCCAGGCCAATCCGTACGGCTGGTTCTCGTAGCTCTGTCGGCGTTCGTTCATTACGACGTCGCGCTGTACGTCGAGCTTGTGCTGATCCATCGCCTCCAGCAGGAAACCCATGCGATCGGATTCCAACCAGAGTGCGAGTTCGAGCGCGTTGGCAGGTCCGTTGATCCAGTAGTTGGTGCGGTCGTTTGATGTCGACCCGTTGCTCGTGGCCCCCGCACTCTCGAGTAGCTCGTCGAACGCTCCGGCGGGCACGTGAGCAGAACCCTCAAACATCAGGTGCTCGAAAAGGTGTGCCAAACCCGTGGGTCCTGGAACTTCGTGTCCGCTTCCCACTTGGTACCACACGTTCACGGCCACCGAGGGCAAGCGGTGATCTTCATGGACGAGCACATCCAGCCCGTTGGCGAGCTGGAACCGTGTGAAAGGAATATCCACGTCGATTTGCACCGCGTCCGCTCCTGATCGGCTACGGGCGCATCATGATGCGTTCGCGGAGCACGATTGGGCCGATCTGCTCGGCCAACCCGGCAGCCGCTTCTTCCGGGCCTTCCTCAATACGGCGCTCCACTTCGTCCACCAGGGCGCGGTCGGCTCCCTCTGCAATCTGGCGGGCGCACTCAACCATCTCCAAGGCACAAGCATCCGCTCCAAACGCTGCCGTGGCGAGCCCCGCCAGGAGCTGAGCGTCGACATCCTCGGGACGCAGCCGCGCGCCCCGCTCTAGTACGCCAGCCGCTTCTTCCCCGTAGCCGTCCTCGGAGAGGATCAATCCGAGTACTACGTGGGTCCAGCCATCTCTAGGGCTGAGGTCGATCGCACGGTAGAGTTCGTCTATCGCAGCCTCCCTCCGTCCAGCCAGGTAGAGCGCGACACCTAGCTCGAACCGTATTGCCGGGTCGTGTGGATCCAGGTCACGCGCCGCACCTAGTTCCCTTAGTCCGTCGTCGATCATGCCTTCGCGTGCAAGCCACGCACCGTAGAGCCAGCGCGTGAGTGGCAGCTCGGGAGCCAGCAGCGTTGCAGTTCGGAGCGCTCCCTCCGCACCGGGGTCGTCCAGCGCCGCAACCGCGTTGCCCGCGGTGGCGAGCACGTGCGGATCCGACGGACGGGTCGCCAAGCAGGCACGAAAATGCTGGTACGCCCTACTGTCGAGCCCCAACTCACGTTCCGCGACACCGAGCCAGCAGAGCACATAAGGGTTGTCCGGGTGATCGACCAGAGCAGCGCTCAGGTGCTCGGCCATGCCCGCGAAGTCGCCTTCATCGCCGTAGCTGTGGGCCTGAGCGAGCACGACGCGCACCGAAGCGTCCGGCACGGCAGGTCCCGGAGCAGCCGGGAAGCCTCTATCGTGTTCCACCGTCGCGTCGAGTCTACGCGCCGTACTTGACCAGCCGCCCCGCGTGGGCGAGCGCGAGCGGCAGGAGGGACGTCGCGTGGATGAGCCCGAGATCGCCCCTGCGGCAAGAAGCCTCACCGAACGCTCGCGCGGTCGACCGAGGCCACTGCGAGGCAAGCAACACTGGAACGTGATGCCACGAGTGCTCACGGTAGAGCGCCGGGGTCGAGTGGTCGCCCGTGATGATCAACACGCCGGGACCGAGCGCCGTGATGCGGGAGATGAGTGCGTCCACTTCCTCAATCGCCGCTACCTTGCCGTCGAAATCACCGTCGTGCCCGCACGTGTCGGTGTCCTTGAAGTGAAGGAAGTAGAGATCGGACTCACCCCAGCAGTGCTCGAGCTGAGTCACCGTGTCCTCGGTGCTCTCCGGCACCGACGGGACCGTCATCCCGACCATGCGCGCGACCCCGCGGTACATCGGGTATCTAGCGAGTACCACGCCCTCGAGTCCAAAGCGTTCGGCCATCGTCGGGTAGCGTTCGAACGCGGCGAACCCGCGCGCGAGGAAACCGTTCATCGCGGGCTCACGCGCCAGGATCCGGCGGCTCTGCCCGAGCACCTCGTTCACGACCTCGGCGGTGGCACGCGAATGGTCGTCCACGGCTTTGACGGCGAGCGCCGGCCGACCGGTTTCGAGCGGATCGGTGTCGGTGAGCGCGGCACCCCCCAGGGCCGCACCGCGCAGATGGAGCACGACGCGGTGCTCCCTCTCCGGTACGAGAGTGACCGTCACGTCGGCAGCCACGTCCAGCTCTCTCTGCACAAGCTCCACGACGCGGGCAGCCTCCGCGTCGACCGGACGCCCAGCTCGGCGATCGGCGACCAGGCCATCGTCGTCGAAGGTTGCGAGATTGAGTCGGACGGCCACGTCTCCCGGCTTCAGCTCAAGTCCCACTCCCAAGGCCGAGAGCGCTCCACGACCAATCACATAGCGTGCCGGGTCGTAGCCGAAGAGGGAGAGGTGGCCAGGCCCGCTGCCGGGCGTGATACCCTCCGCCACCATCACCATCATCCCCAGCGAGGCGTGCCCAGCCAGCGCATCCATGTTCGGCGTGCGCGCGGTCTCGAGCTCGGTGCGACCGGTATCGGGATGCGGGAGCCCGCCCAGACCGTCCATCACTAGGAGGACGATCTTCTTTGACCTCGCACCCCGTCGCGCCTGCTGCTCGGCAAGAACCATGTCGCTCAAACGTCACCTGCTGTTCCGGAGGAGGCGGTTCGAGACCGCATGCGTGTTCCCACGTCCAGGGGGGACGCACCTGGGCATCCACGGGACCCGACAACTCGGAATATCACGGTGTGTGTGCCTGGCGGGGACCCCTGCCCGGGAGAGATGGCAAGGTCCGACCCAGGCTCGACGAAACCGAACGAGGCAGGCGATCTAGTTTCGTGACGCTTGCAAGTCGTTGAAAAATGGGCAGTTCACAGTTGCTCTGAGGAATCGCTATTGGGCCACTCAGCCGGTGCTCCCGAGGCGGTCGGTGCGGTCGCCACTACGCGTTTGCGTCCGGGGTTCGTCATGTCGATACCTACGGCCGCACGATCTCGCGATAACTCTCTGGATTCCAGCGGGGCCGCTCGGCGCGGTTGGCTACCTCGAGGCCGAAGTAGAAGAGCAAGCGAGCGATCCGCGCGGCCTTCTCAGCGTCGATCTTGTCCGCTTCGTCGCTCGGCCGGTGATAGTCGTCGTGCGTGCCGTTGAAGAAGAAGAGCACGGGCACGCCCCTACGAGCGAAGTTGTAGTGGTCGGAGCGCATGTAGAAGTTTTCCTGCGGCCACAGGTCGTCGATCGCGGTCATTCCCAATTCAGGATGGTCAGCATTCACGCTGGCGAGCGTCGCGCCGAGGTCGGAGTGCTCCCTGCCGATGGCGACGATCGTGTCGGGCCAGTTCCGCCCAATCATATCGATGTTGAGGTTGGCTACGATGTGATCTATCGGGAACGGCAGGTGCTGCGCGAAGTAATCGCTCCCCCACAGTCCGTGCTCCTCCCCACTCACGGTCAGGAACACGACCGACCGCCGGGGCCGCACCTCCAAGGCTGCGAAAGCCTCAGCGAGCTCGAGGACCGCGGCAGTCCCCGAGGCATTGTCGTCGGCCCCGTTGTAAATGCTATCGCCCCAGACATCCGGATCTCCCACTCCCAGGTGGTCCATGTGGGCACTGAAGACCACGTACTCGTCCTTCAGCACGGGATCGTCTCCAGCCAGAACGCCGACTACGTTGGGAGCCGACCGATCGGTGATGTAGCGCCATTCGGTGGTCACAGATACGAGTGCCCCCGGTGCTCCGTGCCACCGCACGTTGTCGTCAGACCGGTCGCGGAGCCGCGCCAACTCCAGGCCCGCGGCTCGCAGAGACTCGTCGATGGATTGGTCACGCACCGCGAATACAGGCCTCGTAACGGGCTCGCCCACATGGACGTGCTGCCGTCGCAGCTCGGCGTTGACGCGCTCGACCCACTCCCGGTTCTGCTCACTGATTGCCACCCACACCGCGAGCGGCTCGCGCGCCAACACCGCGCGGTACACGTTGCCAACGACTGCGTCGCGCAGGTCGAGCCCGAACGGCGGCACGATCAGAACGTGCTGCCCGGTGAACGAAGCGCTTCGAAGGCCCTCCCCGGGGTCACGGGAACCACTCACAACAGCGAGGGGACCCGTAAGGCTGATGGCTGGCGGCAGGACCGGCAACGCGGGCCCGAAGTCCCTCCCGTAGCGGAGGTCGCGCCGCCCGAAGCGTGCGCCGGACCGGCCCGGGTTGAGGGTCACTCGACGAATCGAGTACCGCTGAAGAAACCCCCCCTCGTCACCTGCGGGTGTGAGCCCCAACGACTCGAACTCCGAGGCAATCCACACGGCCGTTCCCTCAAGCTCCGCGCTAGGCGTGTAGCGCCCCCGCATCGTGTCGTGCGCCATAACGTTGATACGGCGCTGGATATCCCGTTCCGTGATGGTCGCGGCCGCGCGCGCGACGGCGGCAGGCGCGGTCACCGGGGCGGGGGCCTGAGCAGCCACAACCGTAGCAGACATGATCGCGGGCACAACTGGGGGACCTGCGCGCAGCAAGCGTTGAATCATGGGCAGCGGGCGGTAGTCTCAAGTCGGCTGTTGCCGCAACGTATCAAACCCACCCAGGGGCCGGGAGATCCTCACAGCGCAGGATCGCGGTACGCTGGCACTCGTGGGCCTAGAGAGGTCTGAACGATCACCGACGCAGCGAGCGGGGCCACGCGTGCCCGCAAGAGCGTGCGAGGGATAGGGCAAGTGCACAGAGGGGCCGTGGCGTCGAAAGCGTCGGGGGCCGGTCCAACGACACGGCACGTGGGACTACAGCCGGCCCCGTTGCGTGGGCCGGACCGCTCAGCGAGCCCCGGCCCGCTCTACCAGCACTTCTAGTTCTTCCTGCGCCAGCGGCGCGCGCGCGACCAGCCATCCATCCCCGTGAGCCTTCACAACCTGACTCCAGCCAGCCTCAAGCGGCACGCTCGTCAGCAATGCGAGCGGATCGCCGCCGACGTCGCCCACGGGTGCGCGCACGAAGCGTGCTTCGAGTGTATCCCCGCTCGGAAGCCGCTGTAGCACGCGGAGCGAGGGCTGCCGAGGCGCAATGGCTAACCACTCGACGCGGAGCACTTCGAGCCCCGGTACTGCCAAGTCCAGCGCTTCGTCCGGCTCCGCGATCCGGTTGACCGCCTCGGCGTCCCGGTCCATGTCCGCGCGGCCCGTGAACAACGGAGGCACGCCAACACCCACGCTCCCGCCGACCGATTCCTGGATGCCCACCTCAGCGGGGGCCGGAGGCACCGACGTAAGCGCTCTCTGTAGCAGCATCACTCCGCGCCGCTCTAACTCCGCACGCGGCGGTGTCCCTTCAGGGCCAGCCTCGTTCCTTCCCTCGGACTGTTCCCCAATGGCTCCCGCTGCCAGGAGAGGCTCGAGGCTCAACTCGGATACCGGCGGCAGGGAGACGGTCGTGGCGATCGTACGCTCGTGAACCGGCAGGTTCAGCAGCACGCTGATCTCCCGGCCTGCGTCCGGCTCCACCGCAACCGGCGCAGGCGCCTCCTGCGCCGCCGCCGCGGGCTCCCCTGACTCTGGGACCTGCGCCGCCTCCACGTCGCTCATGCTGGGCGCCATCGCCGCCCGCGGGGCTTCCGTCGGCAGGTCCCTAACCAACGGTGTCCCCCGGGTCGGCTCCTGAAGAGCGGGGGTATGGAGCCCAAGTTCATGTGCCAGCCAACCAGCGCCGAGCGCTATCACGATGGAGGCCGCCCAACCCAGCCGGGCTGCTCGAGACAGGCGCGCAGCACGAGGCGGTGCGCCGCTGTTGCTACCTGCACGTGCGACGAGCATCTCAAACGGAGGAATCTCGGCCACGCGGGGCGCCGAGAGTGCGAGCACCTCGTCCGCCTGGGCACGCACACGCTCCTCCGCTGACAACGCATCGCGGCACAACGTGCACTCCCGGAGGTGGTCACGCGCCTCCACGGCGCGTGCCTTTCCAAGTTGATCGAGCGCTCCGTCCAGCAAGGCGTGCAACTCCCCTTCCGTCAAATGCGGTTGCGCACGCTGGGTGGTGCGGTCAGCCCCTTGCGACATGATCCCTTGCCCCGTGTCCGTACGTCTCTGCCAAACGTTTGCGCGCCCGAGCGAGCGTCGTGCCCACCGCTCCCGGCGCGAGTCCTGTCTCGGCCGCGATCTCCGCGTAGCTCATTCCCCCGTCCCAGAGCAACAGCACCTCACGATCCCGTTCGGATAGGCACTCAAGCGCCTCGCGCACGCGCTGTGCTCGCTCGGCGCGGATGAGTTCGGTTTCGGGATCGGTCGACGTCTCCACGGTTAGGCCTCCCTGGATCAGCGCCAGGTGGCGCTTGCGCCGAATCATCGTGCGCGCTTCGTCGCGCGCCAAGTTCGCCGCAACCGCAAAAAGGAAAGGCCGCGGCTTGTCGGGTCGCTCGCGCAAGGCCCTGACAAACGCTTCTTGGGCCAAATCGCGCGCCCTCTCCTCGTCCCACACCTTGCGGTGCAGAAAGCGCACCAAGTCGGGGAAGATGGAACTGTAGAGGCAGCCCCAGTCGTTCACGATGCCGCCTCTCTCACTCTGCCCCCCGAAAGTCGGCAATCAGGCCTGTGAGCCGATCGGGCGGCAACCTCTCGTGACCGGTCTCGTCCAGCCGCAGGCGCACCCGCACGCCCGCCACCTCGACCCGCCCGAGCTCCCGATTGATCACAGCCACCTCGGGGAGCGAGGCCACCACGTCGAACCAGGCTCGGCTGAAGAGCTTCACGGTGATCACGTGCGCTCGGTCGGAGGTAGAAGGGGTCCTATCGATCCATACCCCGTCGATTCGCTCGAAGAGCCGGCCGTAGACGACACGGCGACCCGCGCCGGCCAGGCCCAGACCGGATGCAAGCTCATCCTCCGCCGCGTCCACGTCAGGAACCCGTGAAACGTCCCTGAGCCGGCGCGCGCGCACGGCGGATGCCACCGCTCGGATTCCCTGTGCCTCCGCGGCGCTCGCAGGAGGCGCAGTCAGATTCAGCCTCAAGCCGCCGGGGCGTGACCCTTTTCCCACCGCCACGGCCACCTCCGCCTGGGACACCAGATGGGCAGTGTATTCACTCGGCAAACCGTAGCGGAGCGCAATCTTCTTGATTTCTCCGATCAGCGAGGTCGTGGGCCCTTCCAGCCACACCTGCCGGGTGAGGTGTCCCAGCTTCCGTGAGGCCCACAGCCTGGGCAGGTAGCCGTTCACGTCGTTACGGGGCGGGAAGGACCCTTCGACGGCGAACCGTTCGGTCCGCCCCGCATGACGCCCTGTCAACACCAGGTCGCCTTCGCCCTCTCCCTGGTAGCGACCGAGCAGCAAGAGTTCCTGGCCGGCGAACACGTCCGGGAGGGTCACGGGATAGACTTCGTGTAGCTCGGCGGGCGCGCTGGCCAGCCGTACGTCGGTCAATACAGGGTGCCGGATCTTGGCCGCGAGTAACGACAGTGCGCGTTCGACGCTCTCGCCGGGCTGCACATAGTCCGTCGAGCCGCGTGTCGCGCTCGACAGCCGATCCAGCAGGTAGGTGTTCACATCGCTGCTGAGACCGAACGCGAACACACGAGCGCGCGCCCGGGCGCGCTCGGCGGTGTCGGCGATCCGCTCGGGGTTCTGCTCGCCGATAGTCGGCAGGCCGTCAGTGATAAAGATCACCACTGGCAGGCGACCTTCGCCTGGTACGACGCGGAACGCTTCTTCAAGTGCGGCGGCGATGTTGGTACCCCCGTCAGCGGCGAGCGCATCGACCCACGCACTGGCCTCGTCGAGCCTAGCCGCGTCGGCAACCCACCAGCCCTCGCCGAGTACGCGCACACCGCTGCTGAAGGAAACCAGCCGAAAACGGTCGGCTGGTTCCAGGGATTCAAGCAGCCCGTGCAGAGCCTCGCGTGCCTGGGCGATCTTCACCCCGGCCATCGAGCCCGACACGTCCACCGCCACCGTCATGTCCCTGGGTTCGGCCTCGGCGTCAACCCGGCCTGGAGAGAGCGTCAGCATGAGGTAACCGTCCTCACCGACGGGACGGTGAGTGACGAGCGTGAGGCCCACGCCCGGGCGAGCAAGCGGCAGGAAGACCGACAGCTCCCCGGGCAGTTCGTCCCCGTCCAACTGCACGACCAGCCGGCCGTTGCGGCGACGGTGCACCAGCGCATGGGTCGGGGAGAACGGATCGAGGTAGGCCTCGCCGTCTGCGGCGACGAGCTCGAAGCTAGTGCGGACGGCGCGATCGTCCCGGTCCTCGCCTTGGCTGCTCTGATCTTGCTGCGGATCACCTCGACCAGTACGCGACCGAGGCGGGCGCGTACCGCTCGTCCGCACCCCGCCCGCGTAGCGGAAATGGAGCGCATCGCCCGACATCTCAAGGAGCTGCGTGTAGCGAAGCTGGACCTTGAGCTCCTCGCCCGGCTCCATCGGGAAGACGCGCGCGCGCAGTAGTCCATGTCCCACCAGCTCGATCAGCGCCGGATCGGCATGCCGCCGGATCATCTCCTCGTAGATCGCGCGCGCCTGCTCACGATCCATGGTGGCGCCGTCCAGTTCCTCCTCGCCTTGCCAGAGGGAGAAGTCCGAGAACGCTGCCTCGCCCGGTAGCGGATAGAAGTACTCGCCTTCGGCCAAATGCGGCGCCCCGTTCCTGAACCACTCGGAGAGCTCTACATGGGCCACCCGCCCCTCGACCGTCACCCGCACCTCAGCTCGGGTCTTCTCGACGGCCCAACTCCCCAGGGGTATGGGGCGGCTGGGGAGAGGCTCAATCCAGCCCTGAGCGACGAGGGCCGGGGTGTATGCAGACAACGGCAGCAGCGCCAGCGCAAGCCTGTTCAGTGGCCCTCTCAGCTGACCTCGGAGAAAGAACCGGGACATTGCGACCTCCGGTAGGATTGGCACTTCCGGCTCCGGAGCGAGAGCCGCACCTGGCACTATGAATCGGTGTTTGACCCAACGGGGTGACGCGGCACGGGAAGCGGCTTGCACACTGGTGTGGACCGCGCGCCAAGTAGTAGCGCCTGCCCGTCCTTCCCAGTTGAATCCCGGTGGCCGGAAACCGGACCTGAAGGATCCGAAGTCCCTAGGACTTGGCGGCCTGCCGCATCGCGGGATTCAATACGACCGTTGCGGAGGCTTCGCGAGGTTCGTGCCCCGTCATCCGACCGCGCCGATGCTAGCGCCCCGGTAGCTTCTGCTGATCGACATCTCGCTCGTCGCCGAAGGGCTCAATCAGCCGAGGCGCGGCAGGCCGCCTGAACCCTACATGGCACCCGCAGGCTCGACCGTGAAGTTGATCCACATCCCCGCCGTGGCGTGTCCGGGAACGTAGCACACCAGCGCGTACTCTCCGGGGGTCGAAGCGGTAAAGGTGATTGTCTCGCTCTCACCGGCTCTCGTGGACTCGGTCGACGACGCGGGCTCCGACGATATCGCGCCGTCGAACACCGGCGTCGGATCGGGCGTGGCCGGCCAGGACCCAGCAGGCTTCTCCGAGACGCCGATGCTGTGGCCGATGTTGGGGTCGTTGTTCGAGAAGTTGATCGTCACGGTGGCCCCTTCAGGCACTGACACCGTGAAGTTCCCGCTGGCATATCCGTTGAGATTCCAGTTGTTGTTCGTGGCGTTGCTACCGGCGACGACTCCCAGCGCCACGGTATTCGTGGCGCTGTCCACCTGCATCCAGTCGGCAACGGCGGACGGAGGGGCCGGCATCCGCATCTCGACCGGAGGCGCCCCCTCCGCGGAATAGTCCTCGCCGCAACCGGCGGCACTCATATTGAATAGCGCGACGCCGACGATCACCCAACTTCGTATCATGGTTCCGCGAGCCTCCCGGGGCGTTCGGCCAGCTGCCGTCGCTTCGTGACAACGTCGCGGACCTGCGCACTTACGGCCACTTTCGGCAGCCACCTCCGCGAGGGACACCGCATGTGCTGCCCGAGCAAACGTCAACTGGAGTAGTAGGCGGCGTTCTCGGAAACGTAGCCGGGTGTAAGATCACAGCCCCAGGCCCGCGCCTCTCCCGCGCCTACCCCGAGATCGATGGTCAAGTCAACTGGATCCTCGCCCAAGAGATGTCGCACGCGGGGCTCGTCAAAGTCCGCCGGGCCACCTGCTGTGACCACCCTCACCCCGTTTATGGCAGCCGTGAGCCGGTCAGGATCCACCCTGCACTCGAAACACTTTCCTACCGCCATCATGATCCGCCCGACGTTCGGATCGCCGCCGTAGACCATCGTCTTGACCAACGGCGAGTTCACCAGCGACTTGGCCACGCGTCGAGCCTGCGTGCAGTCTGCAGCCCCGAGGACGCTCACGCGAAGGAGTCGCGTCGCACCCTCGCCGTCCCGGGCCAATGTCTCGACCATCATAGTGAGCGCGGTGCGGAGACCTGCCTCCAAGGCGGCGGGATCGATGGCCCCGCTCCTTCCATTAGCGATTGCTACGCACGTGTCTGACGTCGACGTATCGGTGTCGACGGACAACATGTTAAGCGTATGCTCTACCGCGCGCCGCAATGCGCAATCGAGGTCCCTGTGCTCGACCGCCGCGTCGGTGAATACGTAGCAAAGCATAGTCGCCATGTCAGGCTGGATCATCCCTGAACCCTTGGCCACCACCGTGAGCACCGCGTCCCCGAGGGACAGCGAGAGCGCCTTGGGGTGTGTATCGGTCGTCATGATGCCTTCGGCAGCCACGAGGGGGTCGTCCTGGAGCGCCGCGACGAGCGTCTCCATGGCGTCCTCGATGAGATCGATCGGCAATGGCGCCCCGATCACTCCCGTAGAACTCATCAACACGAGCTCAGGTGCGATCTTCAGCGCCCGCGCCACTGCAGTTCCCATCCGACGAGCTTTTCGGATGCCCTCCTGCCCAGTGCCGACGTTAGCCACCCGGCTGTTCACGACAACAGCCTGGAGCCGTCCGGAGCGGATCAGCTCGCGACCGACGATCACGGGTGCCCCGGGAACCAGGTTGCGCGTGAAGACTCCGGCGGCCACCCCCGGAACCTCGGAAGCGAAGAGCGAGAGGTCCCTGCCCGCGGCTTTGATGCCACAGTTTATCGCGGCGCAGCGGAAGCCGCGTGGAAGTCGCGCTGGAGCATGGAAGACAGCGTCGGTCATGGAGCAGCAAAGCTAGGCCACGAGGCAGAAAAACGAAGGGGCCCGCCCCTTATGGTCTGGCCCGCGAATCCGCAGCGCGTGGAATCGCCCCCCGCGTGCCCACCGGCTGGCCTCCCAACTGCGAGTCGCCGGGACTCCCGAGTAAGCCCCGCTTGCCATGTGTTGCACGGCCCCGGCGGTCTCAACATCCCCTCCGGGACTGCAGACGCGTGACGGCCAACAGCACGCACGAGAGCTTCTACCGACCGAGCGGCGCCACCGTTTCAGCCTGCACGGGGCAAGACAGACCGAGGCGCTGCGATCGTGACTGGCGACAGCATGCGATCCGGGGCGAGGAGGTCCCCGGTGAGTGAGGACTCCGGAGCCGCGGACAGGCGCTCTGCCGTTCAAACGTCGCACTCCGCGCGCCGCAGCTCGCGAGGTCTCTCTACTCTGCTACGATGGAGATTGCCGGCGCCCCCAGCCGATTCAGCAGGTCGAGCGAAACTTCAGCTGTACTCGCCCGCATCATGAAGTACAACACAGAGGGCCTGTTCCAGTACTTCTTCGGTACGTATGGGAACTGGCCGGGCGGCCTCATGCGTCCACACGACTTCGGCGTCGACACCGACGGGACACTCTACATCGCCAGCTACGACGGCAGATACGTGAGCAAGCTCGTGCCGAAGCCCGACGCCGACGTGAGTCAGTTGATCGGCCAACCGATAGTGGTGCCCAGGGAGGCCAACTGATCCTGAACACCGGGGGCCCTGCCCTCGACCGTCCAGGCCAGTTCCTCCCCCCGTTGGAGGCTGTCACTCGGACGCAGGGGATGCCTGGCACACAAACAAAGCCGCCGTAGGCCTTACGGCCTGCGGCGGCCAAGCACTTTCAGAGGCGCGCTCGACAGGATTCGAACCTGTGACCTTCGGCTCCGGAGGCCGACGCTCTATCCAACTGAGCTACGAGCGCAGGTTTCGGCGTGAATCGAACGTTCGCCGGGCACAACGAACGGGTCAAGCGAGGCCGTGGCGGAGGAGTCCGCGGGGCGCCCGGGCGGCAGTGCCGCCGCGGGCGCCACCATCGAGCGCGCGGAATAAGCCGAGTTCTGTCCCCGCCGAAGCGGGGGAGGACCATTTCTCTGGGACCGGCGTCGCCGCCGGCCTCTAGCGACCTACCCGGGACTCGGACGGGGCGGGCCACCCCTCGTCCCCTATTTGGCCTTGCTCCGGGTGGGGCTTGCCGTGCGACATCCGTTACCGGACGCCCGGTGCGCTCTTACCGCACCGTTTCACCCTTGCCTGAGCCTCCTCGCGGAGGCCATCGGCGGTCTGCTCTCTGTTGCGCTTTCCGTCGCCGCCACCAGACGGCGCCCGGGCGTTACCCGGCACCCTGCCCTGTGGAGCTCGGACTTTCCTCCGGTAGCTTGGCGACCAAGGTCGTGCTACCGGCGATCCTCACTCGCACACCCGACCAAGACGATACCCCCTGCCCAGTCGATTGTCCCGAAGCGCGGCCGAGAGCCGACACGGCTCGGACAACCCTGGAGTTGGTCCCCTGGCAATCCACGATTCCAGCAACCATGGACCGGACCCGCGCGGGCGTGTTACGGGCTGCGCCGACAGAGCTGCAGAACCAAGCGAATGTACCGGGTGTGCGCGGATGACAAGTCGGCCAACACGAACCCGTCGTCCACGCTGCGTGTCGAGAGCTTCCGTCGCGCCGCCCTGGATCTGCCGGCTCGACCGCCCTCGCCACCCCGCTTGAGCGGCAGAGATGACGACGGCGCTCGCCGATCTCCGGACGCCCGAGTCCCACCGCGCGGGCGCTCGTTCCCCGGCCGGGACATTCCTGCCCGAGGCGGGTAGGAAGGCATCGGAGGATAGTGGGTGTCAAGCAGTAAGTGGTTCGAGCAGTGTGGTTCCGGCATGACGGCAGTGCCACGGAAGCCACATGGCTGAGCTTGGCGGTCCCCGTGTCCGCGGCCAGAGCTCATATTGGAGTCTCCATGGGAGCCCGAATCGCAGTCGGCCTGGTCAAGGCCGGTGTCATCGCCCTCGCGGCCCTTGCGCACGAACTACCGGCAGAGCCTGCGGCCGCGCAACAGCGTGACTTCCTGTTCGGCAAGCCGCACGTGACGGTCGGCGCTCGCCTGGGCTTGGCTGCGCCCACTGCGGGCAGCGAGGTTTTCGACTTCACAACCGAGGAGCTCACCGTCAAGCGCGGTGACTTCGCCGCGATTGACTTCGAAGTGGAACTCGGCGTGCGTCTGCGCGACCGTCTCGATCTCGCGCTCAACATCGGGCACAGCGAGAGCAATACCCGATCCGAGTTCCGCAACTGGGTGGGAGCAGATGACCTCCCGATCGAGCAGACGACCCGTTTCGCGCTGACGCCGGTTACCCTCGGCGCCAAAGCGTACCTGAAGGATCGCGGCCGAGCCGTGAGTCGGTTCGCGTGGGTGCCGGACCGGTGGTCGCCCTACGCGGCGGCAGGAGGGGGCTTGATCGTGTACAAGTTCAGCCAGCATGGAGAGTTCGTAGACTACGACACCCGAGATGTCTTCCAGGCCACTTTCACGTCCGAAGGCGTGGCCCCGACGCTCTACGGCGGGGCGGGAATCGAGCTCTCGCTCGGTCGGAGTCTCCTTGCCACTGGTGAAGTCCGCTACCTATGGTCGAGAGCGGGTATGAGCCGGGATTTCGTGGATTTCGATGCCATTGACCTTTCCAGCCGCCAGTTGGTGCTCGGCCTAGCGGTCCGCTTCTAGGAGCCTGCGATGAGCTCGGCAATGAGAACGGCTTTGTTCCTTGGGCTGATGACAGTCGCCGCCCGCGGGGCGGCCGCCCAGCCTCAGGACTTGCGTTGGACGCCCTGGATCGGATGCTGGCAGACGGTGGAGGGCGCCGAGACGCCCGTAAGCGATGACCTGCTTTGTGTCCGCCCCGCACCGGGCGGCGTGGAGATGATCGAAGTCATCGAAGGCCAGAGCCGTCCTACGCGAACCCTGATCGCGGACGGGCGACCCCGGGACATGACGGTCGATGGCTGCTCCGGGTGGTGGAGTTTGGAATTTGCGCTTGACGGAGGCCGACTCTTCACACGAGCTGAGCGGGCTTGCGAAGGCAGCCCGCTCAGCGCCTCAACCGGCGTAATCGCCATGGTCGCTCCACGTGAGTGGATCGACGTTCAGGCCACCGAAGTGGACGGACGCGTACTCAGCTGGGTGCGCCGGTTCCGCCCGGCGCGACCTGGACTCGCGGAGACCGCCGGGCTATCCGAGCTTGTGGTGAGCAGCGGTGTAGCGAGGGCCGCCGCGCGCGCGGCGGCGGCCGTGCCTGACGTGGATGACATAATCGAGGCGAGCCGGACGGTGGAGGCCGAGGCGGTACGGGCTTGGGTCGCTGAAGTCCGTGACCCGTTCGACCTGGATTCACGAGGCCTTCTGCGCCTAGCGGACGCGGGCGTACCCTCGAGCGTGATCGACGTGATGATCGCGGTCTCTTACCCGGACCGGTTTGCGCTGCAACGCGATCGCGATATCGACGAGATCGAGCATCGCACGCCGCAGCGCGGCATTGACTACCGCCGGCGAACGTTCGTGGTAGGACGAACCGGATGGTATCGCGACCCATTCTACCATTCGCCCTTCGGCTACCGATACGGATACGGCTACAGCCGTCCCTACCGGTATTGGTACGGGCGCTCGTACGGTTACTACGATCAGCCCAGGTTCATGATCGTCGTACCGCGCGAAGACCTTGAGCGGAGCGCGCGCGTCGTGCGCGGACGCGGCTATACCCGGGGAAGCGGGGGCGCGGATCGGTCTGCGGCACCCGCGTCGGCTCCTACGAGGCGCGGCGGTCAGCCCTCCGCGAGTAGCCCACGCTCTCCTACCGGTTCAGGTTCTGCCGCTCCAAGTTCCAGCGGCTCGGGCCACTCTTCCACCGGCAGGACGGCCAAGCCTCGGGGGAACTAGGCCGGGCAGCCCTTGTCCGGCGCAGCTGACTGTTCGGGGAAGCCCGCGTTCGACTGGGGTGCGCCGAAGAAGCGATCGTGTAGACGCGCAACCACGCCCTCGACATCCTCGTCGCGTACTACGAAAGTGAGGTTGGTGGTCGAAGCGCCCTGAGATATGAGTACCGTCTTCGTGCTCCCGAGCGCCCCAAAGACGCGACCCGCGACGCCGGGCGTGTTACGCAATCCCTCCCCCACGGTGCACACGATCGCGTAACCGCCCTCGGCCGACACGTCGCCCAGCTCTTGGAGATCGGTAACGATCCGGGGCAACGCGCTCGTGTCTTCGATGGTGAGCGAGACGCTCACTTCGGACGTGGTCACGATGTCCACCGATGTCTGGTGGCGTTCGAACACCTCGAAGAGCGCGCGCAGGAATCCGTACGTTCCCAGCATGCGGGCCGCCGTGACCTGCACGACGGTTATGCCGCGCTTGTGGGCGATGGCCTTGATGCCCTGCACCGACACCTCGCGCCGGCCATCGATCCGGGTGCCGGACCCCTCCGGCTCGCGGGAGTTACAGATGCGGACCGGGAGTCCCATTTCGACCGCAGGCAGGATCGTACGCGGATGCAGTACCTTCGCGCCGAAGTACGCGAGTTCGGCTGCCTCCGCGTAGGAGAGATGCGGGATCACACGCGCGTCGGGTACGACGCGTGGGTCGGCGGTCAGGAAACCGCTCACGTCCGTCCAGATTTGTATCTCAGCGTTCCGGAGCGCGGCACCTACGAGCGCACCGCTGAAGTCCGAGCCGCCTCGTCCGAGCGTGGTTGTCGCGCCCTGCGCACAGGACCCGATAAACCCGCCGAGAACGGGAATCTGCCCGGCCGCGATGCGCGGTTCCAAGAACTCCAAGGCGGCTTTCCGGATTGCGTCAGCAAGCGGGGCCGCACGTCCGTGCTGATCATTTGTACGTATCACAGTACGTGCGTCCACCCACACAGCGGGGAGGCCCTGTTCACGCAACGCGAGCGCAAGCAGCCACGAAGAGAGGTGCTCGCCGTGCGCCACGATCTCGTCTTCGAGCGCGCGTCGCGTGCCCGGGTGGCGGCCCATCACCCGCAGCAGGTCAGCGAGGTTACCGGACGCTTCGTCCAGGACCGCCTCAAATCTGGGCCTGTTGTCGGGACCGAGCAGCTCTTGGGCCGCCCGGCGGTGTCGCTCAAGTAGGCCATTGAGCACGTCATGGGAGCCATCGATGTGTCCTGCAACAGCACGTCGCATGCTGTCGATCAGCCCGTCGGTCACCTTGCTCATCGCCGACACGACGACGACGAGCCTGCCGCCGCCGCGGCCAGCGTCAACCACGATGTCGGCCACGCGGCGGATCTCCACGGGACCGGCGACAGAGGTTCCCCCGAACTTGAGCACGAGGATCGGGGCTTTGACAGGCATCGTGTTGGAAGCCATCTGGCACTGCTCGAGAAGCGGCGGCTCGAAGCGGCTACAAAGGTGGGCACGGCACACGGTTCTGTCACCGCCCGGCGTTCACATGGCCCTGTTCTCTCGCAGCGTCTCTTAGCGCGACCGTGACACCACCCGCCGCGTCGAGCTTGATGGCACCGCTGCCCTCGGACAGCCTAATCGTCGAAGGCCTCTAGACGAACGAGAGCCACGACACGGCGACCTAGCCTCCGGTGTCGATCCCGGGACTCGGAAGTGAGGCGCGCTGCGGGTCAGCTCGTCCGTACCCCTGCGGTTCCGCAATCGCCGACGAAATCAAGCACGATCCGAGAGAACACTTCTTCGTCGGTCAAGAACGCATCGTGGCCATGCAGGGACTTCACCTCGACAAACCTGTGGCCTGCGCCCATCCGCCGCGCCAAATCGGCGAGCTGCCAGCGCGGCGCAAGAAAATCAGGATCCGTGGAAACCAACGTCACAGGCGTTCGCACATGTTCGGCATCGATCGAATGCAGGTCAGACGACTGGCTGAGGCAAAGGAACTGCGCAGGCGTGAAGCGACGTGCGAACGTCTGGCCATGATGATCTATGTAGAACTCCACCGGAAAGCTGAGTCCCGCCGGCCCGACCGTCGGCGGCCTCTGAAAGCGCTGCGCGAACTCACGGTCCGAGCGGTATGTGGTCATCGCCAGAGCGCGTGCGAGCGCAACGCCTGCCGCCGCGTCTCCCGCTGCAGCCGCGCGCTGCACGATACGCCGCTGTACAACCCGCACCGCCGTGGCCATGGGGTGGCTTCGGTCTGCGGCGCCGATGACAAGCGTATTCTGCACGCGCTCGGGGTATGCTGCCGCGAACGAGAGCGCGACCGCTCCTCCGTACGACGCGCCGATCAGTCCGCACAGGGGTCTCGCCCCTACGGCTGTAGTCACCGCGGCTAGGGTATGCGCTTGGTCGGTCGGCGTCACCAGCGGCACGGACACAGGACCATCCCTCGCGAGCGTCGCCCCCACCGCCTCGCCGCTCGAGTCCCCGCGTCCGAAGAGGTAGTCTATCGTCAGCACCTGGTGTTCGCGCAGGTCGAGTGGGCGGCCAGGCCCCACAATCCACTCCCACCAGCCACGGTGTATGTCACCGTCCTGGGCAGCCGCCACGACCCGGTCTGCCGAGATCCCTCCGAGTACAGCGATCACCGGGGCTCCGGGCTCGCCAACCATGCGATACGCAATCTTGCCATCGCGCACGCGCCCTCCGTGCTCCAACTCTAGTTCGGACAGCGAAACCAGACCTTCGCGCACGCGGATCACCGGATGAGCGACACCCGTGGGCGTAGCCCGAGTCGTCACGGTGCGCGCCGCTGCTGGTCCGAGGAGGCAGGAGCGTGCCGCGATAGCCTGGGAGACTCGCCCACTAGTCGCTTCCTGACCTCGTCTACTAGCGCTTGTGCCCCCGAGCACCGGGCCACGCGAGCGGAGGGCAGCCCCCGTCGCACAGCTGCAGCTGACGTTGAGGGGCCGATCGCAAAGGCTGGGACTGCCGCCGGAATGGAGAGTCCGGCGGTGAACAATGCCTCAACGGCCGACGACGAAGGCAGTACGAGCGCATCCAGTCGTTCGGCGTCGATCACACGCTCAAGCTGCCGACGACCCCGAGCATCCACGGCACGGCACGCCAGCCGAAGTTGTGTGACCTGGGCGCCTGCAGCTGTCAGTGCATCCCCAAGGGCGGATTGCTTCTGACCGTCCCTGACGAGCAGGATGGGATAGCTCTCGAGCGGGCCGACCCGGCGCCGGAGAGTCGCCGCAAGACGGATCGGCAGATAGCTCCTGAGCGCCACATCGCAACGCAGGCCTGCTCGAGCGAGGGCAGCCGACGTTTCGCGTCCCATCGCAACCAGCGTGAGGCCAGCGAACGCGCGAGCGTCCTGCTTGGAGCGCGCGAGGGCGTCGAGGCAGGCTCCGACCGCCACTGCGCCGGTGAACACGATGGCGCCCTTTCCTCCGAGCGCTTCCAGTGATGGAGCGAAGTCATCCAGGTCGGGGCCGGGCCGTAGTCGAATGGCAGGAAACTCCAACACCGTGGCACCCAGCTTGCGGAGCGATGCCGCGATCCGGGACCGCTGGGCTCGCGCGCGTGCGACGAGCACGGTGCGCCCAGAGAGCGGTCCCCTTTGACGCCACGCCAACGGCGAGGCGAAACGCACGACCTCGCCAACGACGACAAGCGAGGGTCCGGACGGTTCACCGATGTGGTCGGCCAGATCCGCCAGCGTACCCCTCACTACCCGCTGCGCCGGGAGCGTACCAGATTCCACCAGCGCCGCCGGAGTCTCAGGGCTCCTCCCGAGTCGGATCAGTCGCTCTGTAACCGCGCGAGTGCGCGCACTGCCCATGTAGACGACTAACGTCCCGCCGACTCCCGCCAGATGCCGCCAACGCTCGTCGCCGCCCGGGCCTTCGTCCTTGTGCGCCGTAACGAACGCGACGCTTGTCGCGGCTCCACGGTGGGTGAGCGGGATGCCGGCGTACGCAAGCGCGCCGATCCCGGCCGTAACACCGGGAACGATCTCGAACGGGATGCGCGCCTCAGCCAACGCGGACGCCTCCTCTCCCCCACGTCCAAAAACAAGTGGATCTCCACCCTTCAAGCGCACGACGGTCTCGTGGTCGGCCGCCAATTCGATCATTAAGCGGTTGATACGTTCTTGCGTGAGCCAGCGCGTTTCGCCGGCGCGACGGCCCACATCGATCAGCTCCACCTCCGGGCGCGTGAGCGCGAGCACCTCCGGCCCGACGAGCGCGTCGTGCAGCACGACGTCCGCGCAGCGCAGCAGCTCGGCGCCACGCCGCGTGATCAACTTCGAGTCGCCGGGACCCGCACCTACCAGATAAACCGTTCCCATCTCTTGCTATTCATCGTGTTCCGGTCGGTTAGTCGTTGGCGCCCTGGCCGGGCAACAAAAAGCCCCGATCCCGGGGGATCAGGGCGGCGCTGCACCTCGGACGATCGATCCGGCTCAGCGAGCGGCTCGATCTCCCTCCCCCATGGGTGACGGAAGGCCGCAACAGAGGCAGGCCTCACGAACCGGGGTGACACAGGCAATCAGAAGCATGCAGAACTCGACATTGGATGTGACCAGGACGCTTAAGCTGCCAACTAGTAATCGGATCGGCGGATCGGGTCAATGGTACGACCTATCCTTGTCCGCCAGCCCGACGATGAGAGATCCGTGACCAAGACCATGCCCAGCCCTCCTGGCAAGCGTCCTGCCAGTCCTTCGATGCACCCGGCCGTGCTGCTGGTCGCGCACGGATCCGCGCACAACGGCGCCTCGTCTGACCCAGTCCGGGCCATGGGGCGTGCACTCGTGGCGAGGGGTTTCGCTGAAGTCGCGACGGGATTCTGGAAGGAGGAGCCATTCCTGCATCAGGCGCTTGACACCGTGCGATGCGCCCGAATCGTGGTGGTTCCGCTCTTCCTGGCGGAGGGATACTTCAGCCGCGTTGTTGTCCCCCGTGAGCTCGGCCTCGCGTACGGTCTAACGACGACGGCATCCCGACAGATCCACCTCCTATCTCCTATCGGCGCTGACCCTGAACTGGATGGTCTAGTCTCGGACCGCGCGCGGTCAGCACTGCCCGAAGGTAGCGCGCATGACGAGGCTCTGGTGGTCGTGCTGGGTCACGGCACGCGACTGGACCCTCGTTCGGCGGACACCGTGCTGCGCGTGTGCCGGCGCCTTGAACGACGGAGCGAGTTCGCGCGGGTGGCCCCCGCTTTCATCGACCAAGAACCGCGACTAGCGGGGGTGACCGACAGAGCCACCGAACCCTTAATCGTCGTCGTTCCGTTCTTGGTGGCAGCCGGCTTCCACGGCGGAGGGACAGTTCCTGAGGAGCTGGCCACTACCGGGTCGGGGGGCGGGTACGGACGACCCGGGGCACCGCGGAAGATCGTCTACGCCGAACCGGTCGGCACGCACCCTGCACTGATCGACACTGTAGTGCGGAATATACTGGACACGCGCTTCGACACGGAGCCGGTGCAGGCGGGTGCACCGGACCGTGCACACCCGGCATTCACGGGGCTGGAGGCCGCTCTGGCCGACGAGATCGCACGTCGCGGGTCCGTGACCCTTCTTGAAGTGGAGATCCGGGTGCTGGGCGACACCTACGTGCTCCGCCACAGAGCCGATGTCGGCGCCGCCGACGGTATGCTTGCGGTACAACCCGACGCGAGCTCGTTGGAGGAACTGGCGCGCCGCACATCTGGTGGGAGCCACCGGCCGCTACGAACGGCGGCCGGGTTGCCGACAGGATGGCAGCACCGCGCGAACGGCATCCGCGAACTGGTCAAGGCGCTGATCGCGCTCTACGGGCCCGCCGTGGTGCACTGGCACCTAGGCGATCAGGGGCAGCTTCGATCGACCGGATTCACCGAAGTGGCCGCGCGACAAACCGGCATCTACGCGGCGCTTCAACGTGTGGAGCCAACAGTCGTCGCGGACGCGATTCGCCACTGCTGTGAGGGGCATCCGTGCCTGCGTACGCGAGTCTGGGATTGGTCCGGTTCGTCAGCGGGACGAGCCCCGCAGGCGTTGGCACCGGCACCGAGCAAAAGGACCGGGCTGCCCGTCCCGTGTCCTGCTCCCTGCCCGATCCTACTCTCGACCATGATCCAAGCGAACCCCGACGACCCGGTCCCGGCCTAACTCCAGGGAGGGCGTCAGCAGCGTCGCGGCTCGCGGTGTAGCGGGGCCGCCCTCAAGTACGCCCCGCTACGTCAGCGTGGCGAGACGGCAAGCTCTCGGAGTGCGCTCACCAGCAACCGCATACGCTTTGGATCGTCGGACGACATGACCTCTCGCTGGAGTTCGTCGGCCAGCCGCTCAAGCACCCTTCGGCGCACGGCCGTCGGCGCCGTCTCGGCGGCGGCGAGCTCGCTCCGCAGTCCGTTCACGCGCGCGATTGACAGAACGGCCCCGCGGTCGAGCTGGTCCAGATACGCGTGTACTAACGAGAACGTCGGCGGCCATCTGACCCGCTCCTGGCCCTGCGCGTTGAAGCGCTCCATGCGGACGCTCTTCGCCGCGGCCAGCTCGTTCTCTGTCAAGTAGTCGCTGGGAATCAGCTCCATGATGTCCAGCCCACGCGCAAGTTCCGAGCTCACGATCACGCCGTTGTACCAGTAGGCCGACCACGAGCCGGCCATCGACATCCGGTCCGGGTTGAATGGTCCACGGTCAAAGTATGCGATCTCGAACGGGTTGTCGGGATCGGTCCAGTCGAACACTGAAACCCCACCCTGGTACCACGCTTGCACAAGCACGTCACGACCCGGAATCGGGACCAGCGAGCCATTGTGGGCCACGCAGTTTTCCTGTGGCGTCTGCACGGCAGGCAGCTTGAAATAGCTCCTGAAACGCATCTGCCCGTCCTCGATCGAGAAGATCGCGTTCGCACCCCACTCGGGAGGATCACCCGCACGACACTTGGCGCCTCCGCCACCGCCCCATTCGTCGGTGAACACGACGGCGTCCCCTTCGTTGTTGAACGTGGCAGAGTGCCAGTACGCGAAATTCGAGTCGGCGACCGCGGTGAGCCGCTTGGGGTCAACCGGATCCCTGACGTCCAGCAGGAGGCCGTAGCCTTCACACGCCCCGGCGGCGAGCCCGATCCCGGCGTAGAGCGTGACATCGTGGCACTGGGTCGGTCCGGGCCGTGGCTCACCCGCATCTCCGTGGGCACCACCGGTCATCTCGGCTATCATGGCGGGCAGCATCTCACGGAGCTGCGCGCTGTCCGCCTCCGTGGGAGCCGCGCGGCCCGCGCGCGCCGCGAGCGTGTCAAGCAACGGATTCACGAACCGAGGTGGTAGCTCGTAGGCACCGCCGCCGATGTCCACGACGAAAGCCCCGCGCTCACGCGCACTCTCGATGGCGGCTAGATCCTCCGGGCTCATTCCGTGCTCGGGCGGCGCGACCAAGTTTTCAAAGATACGGGGAGAACTGACGATCGCGGCCTGCTCGGGATTCGCGAGCGGAACCCGGATCACCTCGATTCGGAATAGGGCCGTGTTGGGATCCTCTGACGGCGGCGCGTCACTACAGCCCGCGAGTTCGGCGGCCGGTCGTACGGGTGCTGAACCAGAAACGTACACATAGACGTTGTCCTGGTCGCCAGGATCCACCAGCAATGAGTGTGTGTGCGAACCTCGACACGTCTGCACGTTCGCCACGTTCTTCGGCTGTTCGAGGTCGCTGATATCAAAGATTCGGATCCCGCGGAGTCTCTCTTCGCTCACTCGCCCTCGCGCGCCGTGTGTGCCGCAATCCAACCGCGAAGCCAGGTCTTCTCCCGAGACGAAGAGAAGGTCCCCGTAGATCGATACGTCGCTCTGCGAAGCCGGACAAAGGAAGCCCCGGACGAGGCGCGGGCGGCTTGGGGCCGAGATGTCCCAGACCATGAAGCCGTTGAAGTTGCCCTGCACCACGTAGTTGCTGAAAAAGGCCAGGTCGGAGCCTACACCTCCGACGAACTCTTCAGGCGGTGGCGTGCGCGACAGGATACGCATGTTCCAGACGGCCTCGCCCGCATCCAGCGATCCGGGCGCCAATCCCTCACGTGGATCGGGGCTAGGGGGCGGTGTGGGAATCCCCCGTAGTGTCGGCCCCGTCGTGGCTGCGCATCCGGCCAAGCCCATGGCACTAAGCAGAGCAAGCGAAGCCAGCGCTTTGACTCTCATACGGAACTCCATGGATCGAGTCGCGATGCCAACCGGGATCAACGTGTGCCGGCAGAAGCCGCCGACATCGCCTCAAGCATCCCCTGCATGCGCGCAATCTCGGTAGCTTGGTCCACGCTAATGTCGGAGGCGAACTTGAAAACCTGGTTGGCTTGCGCGGCACCTTGGCTCGCGAACAGCTCTTCCACCATGATGAGTGCGCCACGATGGTGTTGGATCATGTAGGCCAGGAACAGTCGATCGAACTCGTGCCCGCGAGCCTGGCCCAGTTCGGCCATCTGTGCGTTCGTGAGCATGCCCGGCATAGTGTGCCCGGCGCCGGGCACCAACTCCCCGCCTCGCATCCTCGCCTCGGGCACCGGCTGATCACGGTCGCTCAGCCACTCCTGCATACGAGCGATCTCGTCTTGTTGCGAACTGAAGATGCGTGCCGCCAGCGTCCGGACCTGAGAGCTCGCTTCGTTCCCGGGCGCCCAGGCCGACATCACGAGCGCCTGCGCGTGATGGATGATCATACGGGTCATGAACTGCACGTCGGCTTCGGTAAAGACGGCACGCGCGTCGGCGATTCGGGCGCTGTGGAGCGCGTCGAATTCCTCGATCGAGAGTGCTCCCGGGCTAGGGGCAGGCCCAGGGCCATCGGGCGTACTGCTACAAGCCTTGACTGAGAGAACCGTCATCAGGGCAGCGACTACCCTGTGTATCTGTTTCACCAGCCTCTCATCCCGACAGTCCGGTACATGGACAACTCCTTCGCTACCTCAAGTGGCTCCCGGGGTTGCCACCTCCCCGGCCACGGCCAAACGCAGCGTCACGCTCTCGATCCGTACCGATGTAACCTCGATGTCGAGCGGCAAGCCCGAAAGGTCGACTGTTGGGTCTAGGCAGTGAGTCAGTCTATCGGTGATCCCGCTACTTGGGCGGAAACCGGCTACTCGCGCCCAGCAGTCGTACGCGGCGACTCTCGGCGCGCACGAGATCGGCCTCGCCCGCACGACCATGGAGTCCCTCCACCTCAACCTCGCACAACTCGGTAGACTCAAGTCTCCCGGTGAGTTCCTGCACTAGCCCTTCCTAGATCCGCTTCTCGACCGCACACGCGGCAAGTGATGCTATGGCCGTAAAGCAGGCCCCACGCGCAGGAACGTAGCAATTTGCGCTTCATCCGTTTCCCCACGGTCGACGTCGTCCCTCACCGGGGGTGGGCAACCCCCTCTGCTCCTGCACTTCGCCTCATTATCGTCCAAAGAACTTCAGAGTTCATTCAATTGAATCAGAAGATTCGGCTCCGTGCGAGGAGTTCTGGTCGGATCGTTTGGCATTGCTGCGCTTCACCAAGGACGATTTGCGTAAGATACGCGGGACAAATCTCCCCGTTCGGCTCATGTACGTCACGTACTCAATACCGAAATGCTTGGTCAGCTGTTCTTCTTCTGTGGTGGTCCGCAAGATGAGCAAGACAATCACGATCCCGCCGGTAATCCCAATGAACCAGTTCGCCGTCACCAGAGCGTTAGCAACAATGGCCATAGCAGCGCCCACGTAGAACGGATGTCGAACGAAACGGTACGATCCGCTTGTGACAAGCGTATGGCATTTCCTGACAACCACAGTGTCCGTGAGGTTGGTGCCCAAGCACCGGTACGTCCAGATTAACAGGAGCGCGGCCGCCACTCCGATTCCCACTCCAGTCCATCGGAGCCACAGGGACAAGGGCAGAGCTGACCAGGACATCCATGACGGATTCACAACAAACGTCAACAATCCGATCATACCGGCCAGGGCAATCGGTCGAAGTGTCAACAGGATAAATAGCCCTTCCCTACGCCGATCTAGTCTTTCTCCGGACGCCATGGATCGCACGCGATGATAGACACCGACCGGCAAGACGACGGCAAGGCCGCAAGCCAGAATCACCCTGAACAACTGGTCACTTTCCATGAGACAAGATCAGTGCCCTCGCATACAAGTAGAAGCTGCCAGCCGGCGCGCAGACACGTGCATCGCTAGGCACGCCGCAATACCCAATGCCATGCCCCATCCGGTCCGCTCCGAAGCCGGGCTCACACTCATGCGCCATCGCCACCGCTACAGCTTCTTGCAACAGCTTGCCACTATGTTTCTTACGACGTGTCGACGGGTGCCCGGGAGCGGAAGCGTACGCAACGGAGGTGTGGGGTGAACATCGAGCAAATCGCCGATGGATTCACCCCGATAAGTCTCATTCTCGATGACCGTTGACAGGCGACGGTGAACGCCACTGCGACCGCCGATGGCGGGCCCTCATATTGGCCGACGTAGCCCACGTGGGGCGTGCCCGCTAGGCCACCGTCAAGGTGCGCGTCCCCAGGACCCGATGGACTTACGTCGCCGTTGCAGAAGGTTCAGGCCAACCGGTCCTGAAGGGCGTTGACGAGTAAGGAGATAAGCCCAGAATTTGTCGTCGTGTTACAAGTTATTGTCGTACATTGTTCATGAGATGCGCCGCCAGGGAATCGAACCCCGAACCTACTGATTAAGAGTCAGTTGCTCTGCCAATTGAGCTAGCGGCGCGTCGGCGTCGATAACGCCTGGCTGCGTGAGTCCGGACGCTGGAAACTAGCGCGCGGACTAACTCGTCTCAACCCTAGCACCATCGCGCTTCGGCACGTACGGATGGACCAACACACGAGACACAGACGACATGATGAAGTACGTTTTCCGAGCCGATCACTCGTTCTCTGAGGAGGCTCGCATGCTCGACTCGTCGTCCGGCGTCCACAGCTATCTCCGCGCCGCCGCTCTGGCCGCCCTACTACTGGCGTTACCTGCCGCGGCGCAGATGCCTGGAGGCGTGCTGGTCGTCACCAACAAGTCAGTGGCCACAGCCACGTTCGTCGAGCTCCCATCCGGTCGCGTGCTTGCCACGCTTCCGACCGGTCAGGGGCCGCACGAGATCACACTCTCGTCCGACGGCGGGACGGCCGTGGTCACCGACTATGGCGGTGGTGGAAGAACGCTCACGGTGATTGACGTCGTAAGCCGGCGCGTGGCGCGGACCGTCGATCTCGGGCCCTACCATGCTCCTCACGGCATCGCCTTCCTGCCGGGTGACAGCCTCGTTGCAGTTACGAGCGAACGCAGTGGCAACGTCGTGATCGTTCGCCCGGCGGACGGCGCCGTACACGCTGCCATCGCCACCGGAGGCGATGGCTCGCACATGCTCACGTTCGGACGGCAAGGCGAGCGGATCTACACCGGCAACATTGCTAGCAACACTGTGTCCGAGCTCGACGTCGCGACCGGGACGATCCTTCGTACCTTCGACGTACCCCCTGACCCAGAAGCCATCGGCATGCCCAGCGACGGTGGCGAGGTATGGATAGGAAGCAACTCGGTCGGAGTGGTCAGTGCTATCGACTTGGCCACCGGGGAGGTTCGGAGCG
This sequence comes from Gemmatimonadota bacterium, assembly GCA_028875075.1. Taxonomy (GTDB): domain Bacteria; phylum Gemmatimonadota; class Gemmatimonadetes; order Longimicrobiales; family Gaopeijiaceae; genus UBA2988. The sequence continues at coordinate 169,342 of JAPPGF010000011.1, forward strand.
TCGCCGATGGGTTTGGCTGGCCGTATCGGATCGTGTTCACTCCGGACAACGCCACGGTACTGCTTCCCGACGCGCGGCGACATGAACTCCGTATTCTGGAGCGCGCTAGCGGGCGGGAGTTGGCGCGTTTGCCGTTCCCGGGCGGCGGCCCGCAGGGAGTCACGGTTTCTCCGGATGGGCGCTATGCGTTCCTTTCGCTGAGTCGACAAGGCCGTGTTGCGGTCATCGAGCTGAACTCGAGGGCAATGGTCGGACAAGTCGAGGTCGGCCCTGCCCCCGATGGAGTGGTGTTCGTGCCCCCACGGTAAAGTCGAGCGGAGATTGGGCACGTCCGCTCACCGACGGGAGACTGGACTCCTGCGTCCGTTCCGTTCCCGACCGGAGCAACGAGGAGCCTGTGTATGGCCATGGGATCGCTCGCCTCACCGGCGCGGCCACCATCGGACTACGAGCAGTCCCAAATCCGGACAGCCAAAGGCGATGCAGGGATTGCAGCCCGCTTCAAGTAGCACGGGCAGGGAGGGAGCGCCGACTCAATCCGGGTCGACCGCTATCCAATAGTGCCGCGGCGCTTCAACCCTGTTGATCCCCACGCCACACAGTCGAGTTGGAGCGAAACAGAGTTGATGCAGTAGCGCAGGCCCGTGGGCTCCGGGCCGTCGGGGAACACGTGACCCAAGTGCGCGTCGCACGCCGCGCAAACCACTTCGGTGCGCCGCATTCCATAACTGTGGTCGGTTTCTTCTCGGACGTTCTCGTGAGCTACGGTTTCGTAGAAGCTCGGCCATCCGGTTCCGGAGTCGTACTTGGTCTCGGAAGAGAATAGAGGGATTCCGCAAGCTCGACAGCAGTACACCCCCTCGGCTTTCTCGTTAACGTACTCGCCCGTGAACGGTCGCTCAGTGCCCTTTTGGCGGATGACCCGGTACTCCTCCGGGCCGAGCTCCGTCTTCCACCGCTGTTCCGACTTCTCGACACGCTTCGGCATCGTCCGCGACCTCCTCGGCCCCCGTACCCTCTCACGGCCGGGGCGGGTCCGTGCACACGAACCTGGGTGGCTGAGACGACGCTGTCTCAGTTCAGCGACCGAGCAGCTTAGTGCTGGTTTGTACTGCGGGGACTCGTTTGGCTGACTCGGGCAAAGTAGAATCGTCGCCCGATGGAATGATCAGATTCCGGCAAACGTCAGCATCCGACAGTGTCCGTGCTGTGGCCACGTTGCCTTCGCCAAGGAAATCGTCATGAAGAGAATTGCGCTCGCGCTCACGCTGCTCACGGCTCTGCCCTCCGCCGCGCAAGAGCTGCCGAGGCCTCGGCCCAGCCAGCATGGTACGGTCTCGCAAGAAGTTGCCCTCACTACGATCACCGTTGAGTACGATCGACCGGTCGCTCGCGGACGTACGCTTTACGGTGGGATTCTTGACTGGGACGTTGTCGCCACGCCGGGGGCGAATCGCGCCACCTGGATCGATTTCTCCACGCCGTTGACCTTTGAGGGACTAGCAGTTGAAGCCGGGCGCTACGGGCTGTGGCACGTCACGCACGAGAACGAGCCGTGGGAGGTGATCCTGGTACGAGACTGGGACACACACCACAGCTTCTTCCCGTCCGAGAGCGAAGCCGTACGGGTGCGTGTGCCTGTAGAGACAGGCGCGCACATGGAAGCTCTCGCGTTTTACTTTCCGGTGGTTGGCCAATACGAAACCGTGCTCCGACTCCACTGGGGCACGACGGTCCTCCCACTGCGCATCGAGGTACCGCGCTAACGAGGCCAACCTGTGCGCGTCAAGACGTCGGGATCATCCATGGGAAGAAGTAATACTGGGCCATCGCAAAGGCGGCGAAGCTCGCGCACAGGAGGAGTACCACGCCTGAGACGCGGCGTAGCAGCTGTCCTTCGCTTCCGGCCGTTCCGGTCGCCCCGGTCGCGAGCGCCAGCGACTGGGGCGCAACGGCTTTCGCCATAGAGCCTCCCACGGCAAGCGTGGACCCCGCGAATGCAGGGGGAGCAGAGGTCTGCTCCCCCACCACGGCGATGAGATTGCCGAACAGCGCGTTCGATGCGGTGTTGGTGCCGGTAACCCCGTTGCCGATCATGCCGACGAGTACGGCCACCACCGGGAACAACGCCCCGGCCACGGCCAAAGCGATACCGACGGTCAGACTCAGACCTGCATAGTTCATCACGTAGCCGAGCGCGATCACGGCAACCGTGGTTCTGATGGCAACCCACAGCTGGCACACCGTGCGAACATAGATACCGGCCGCCCGCCGGACGGGAACTCCAATGAGCGGCAGCGAAAGCAGCCCGCTCAGCAGGACGACAGTGCCGGGGAGAACCAGTAGGGGCTGCGCGTAGATCGCCGGGTAGGGACCCGGTTGCGGCACGATGGGCGGCAAACGCTCCACCGCACCATGGAGTCCGGGCCATTCAAAGTTAGGAGCGCCAACGGGTGCGAGGAGGTCGCGCACCGTGGTCCCGCTGACGAGACCGAGCAAAACAATCAGCAGCACGACGGGGGCCCAAGCGCGGAGGATTTCCGCCCGTGGCAGTCGCTCACTCGTGTCCTCGGTCACCTCAGCGTCGCCGGCGAAGCGCCACGTCCGATCCGGCCGCCAAACGCCTATGCCCGCCACAGTAGTGGCGATGGCGGCGAGGGCGCCGGCGCTACCCGCAACGTACATCGTCAAGTAGTTCGAAGTCAGAAAAGACACGGCGGCAAACGCAGTCCCTGCAGCAACGGCTAGCGGCCAAACACCCCTGAGCCCCTTCCATCCGGCCACGAGCCAAACCACAACCGGGGCGCAGAAGAACGTCAGCCATAGATCCTGTCGGCCGATCATTGCACCGAGACTCTCGAGCTCAATCCCGCTCACGTCGGACAATACGGTGACGGGGATGCCCATCGGACCCCAGATGCCCGGATGACTGAAACTGACGAGCGCTACCAACGAAGCCGTGACGGCGGGGAAACCGAAGCCGGCGAGCATGGCCGCGCCGATAGCCGCAGGCGAGCCCATCGCAACCAATCCTTCGAGAAGCCCGATGAACCCGTATCCTACCAGCAGAGCCTGGAGCCGCCGGTCCGGCGTAAGGGCCGCGAGCGAGCGCTTCACAACGTCGAAGTGTCCGCTGTACGTGAGAAGGTTGATGAACCACACCGCAGCGACAAGCGTCCAGACCAACGGGAGCAGTGCGACGGCCGCACCCATCAGCGAAGCCGCGATCGCGATGCGGACGGGCATTCCCCAAACAAGGACAGCCAGGACAAGCGCGGTCGCGAACCCAGCAGAGGCCGCGATGTGCGCGGGTCGCCGGTAAACGCCGAGCAAGACGAACATAAGCGCGATCGGGACGATCGCGACCAACGCGGAGAGCGGAACGCTACCGAAGATCGGGGCGTAGTTCTGTACCCACATGGGTCGCAGCTAACGCCCTATGTCGTGCGGGGCGGGAGCGGTCTCACCCTAGCGCTCCGGCGAACCCGCACTCATCGGCATTTCGGATGAGGAATCCGTCACCCTGGCCTCCAAGGTGGATCGCCTGATTGATCGCCCCGCAAGACGCAACTCCGCGAAGCCACACCGCTGACGATGAGGATCACGTCCCCGTGTGCGCAAGACGTTGACGGCAGTGTAGGAGCGCATTAGACGGCGGTAGAGCGGGGCCCCACCGTAGGACCTCTACCATTCGCGGGTTCGAGCGCGTCCAAGTTGCCGTCGCGCGTGAGCGAGACAACGCGCGGTGGCCTAGAGCGCAACCGCCGGTCGATACAGAGTATCCAGGACCGCTCCGCGATCTGGCAGGGGAGTTCCTGCGTACCACTCAGTGACCGGCAGCAGCGGCATCCGGGTTACGGGGATCTGGAACACCCGTGAGCTGCCCGCCTGCGGGATTCACAACAATGATGTTGGCGCGACCCTGCGTGCCTCCGTCCACTACGCGGTGGCCCATCTCTTCAAGCGCCGTGACCGTTCCCTGCAAGAGCCCAGGCTCGGACTCGACGACGTCCGGAAGCCACTGGTGGTGTACGCGCGGTTCGGCCACTGCAGTCTCGGCGTCCATCTCGAAGTCCACCAGATTGAGCACAAGCTGCAGTACGGTATTGATGATCGTCCGTCCCCCGGGTGTCCCGAGAACGGCGACTAACCCACCGTTACGGGCCAGAATGGTGGGGGTCATGCTCGAGAGCATCCGCTGCCCGGGACGCGCCAAGTTCGGCGTGGTCCCGACGAGGCCGCTCTCTTCGGTGAGGCCGGGTCGACCGTTGAAGTCACCCATCTCGTTATTGAGAATAAACCCCGCACCCGCCACGGTTATGGCCGAGCCGAACGAAGCCTCTAGCGTGTACGTCACCGCAACAGCCATGCCATCCCGGTCCACGATCGAGAAATGCGTTGTCTCTCCATTCCCCGGCGCCTCGATCACGTCGTTGGGGGAAGACACCGAAGCTCGAAGCGGGTGGATTGTGCTGCGGAGCTCGAACGCGTGTTGCGCCGAGGTGAGCCGTTGCACGGGTACGTCGACGACGTCTGGATCTGCCAGGAAACGTGCCCGATCCCGAAACGCACGACGCATTGCCTCCACGAGGAAATGCAGGTAGCGAGACGAGTTGTGGCCGAAGGAGACTAGATCGAATCCTTCGAGGATGTTGAGCATCTCCACCAAAGCAACCCCGCCACTTGAAGGCGGCGGCATTGATATCACTTCGAAGCCCCGGTAGAACCCGCGGATCGGAGTGCGCTCACGAGCAGTATAGCGCGCCAAGTCAACCTCGGTGATCAGACCTCCGCCCCGGCGCATCTCCTCGCCGATGAGACGTGCAGTCTCGCCCCGGTAGAATCCATCGGAACGCCCAAGCATGACGCGCCCGAGCGTCCGCGCGAGGTCGCGCTGCCGGTGGACCTCCCCCGGCAGATAGGGCGCTCCGTCCCTTGAGTAAGCACGGAGCGTGGCATCGTACCCGCGACGCCTCGCTCGCTCCGTCAATCGCGCCAGTGAGCGCGCCTGGCCCTCGGTCAGCTCGAAGCCGTCCTCCGCTAGTCGCACCGCGGGATATACGAGTCGCTCCCAGGGCAAGTTGCCGTACAGCCGGTGTGCCTTATCGAGACCCGCGACGGTCCCCGGTACGCCGACGGAGCGGTGACCCTGGTGATGCAGATCCGGGTCGTAGGTGCCTTGCCGCACAAACATCTCAGGAAATGCGCCCTGCGGAGCCCGTTCACGGAAGTCGAGTGCGGTTGAGCGCCCGTCGGGAAAGCGGATCAGCATGAAGCCACCGCCTCCGATGTTGCCCGCCCGGGGCGAGGTGACCGCGAGCGCAAAGCCCGTGGCGATCGCTGCGTCGACGGCGTTCCCGCCCGCGGCTAGGACGTCGCGGCCGACTGCGCTCGCGAGTGCGCTTGCCGACACGACCATACCGTTCCGGGAACTGGCTGACGGAACCGAGTCACGGGTGTACGCCGGGACGGCGCGCACCGCCTGCGCGGAGACGCCAACCGCGCAGAACAGGAGCGCGCTCGAAGCTGCGACTAGCAGCCATGCACCGACAAGGCGGAACCCGGCTCGGACGTCCAGAAGGTGCATGCCTCGACCTGCTCGATCGGAAGGGATCAAGGCGGGAAGTCTACCGGGCCAGAATGCGCGAGTCCACGTCCCGCAGGCGCGTCCGGCCAGTCAGCGCCAGGGCCCGCCGCACGTCCCCGACAAGCTGTCCGAGCACATGCTCGACCCCAGCCTGTCCGCTTACGGCCAGTCCCCAGAGATAAGGCCGACCGATCAGTACGGCGCTCGCGCCCAACGCCACGGCGCGTACCACGTCGATGCCACGGCGGATGCCCCCGTCAACGAGAACCGGCACACTGCCTTCCACCCCGTCGGTCACCTCCCTCAGGGCACGTGCTGTCGGAACTGCACCGTCCAACTGACGTCCGCCGTGATTGGACACGATTACAGCCGCGGCGCCGTGCTCGACGGCCAGGCGTGCGTCTTCACGAGTCAGGACACCCTTGACCACGACCGGTATCCCCGCCGTCCGCACCAGCCAGCCGACCGCGGACCAGTCGAGTCTCGGGTCGAGATGCTTGTCGATAAAGCTCTCCAGTCCCGAAGCCTCCGCTTCACCCGGAAAGCTCACTTGTTCGTGACCCCTGAAGTTCGCCATCTCCAGCCCTTTCGGAAGCCGGAAGCGATTGCGCGCGTCTCTCTCCCGGTTGCCCTGCACAGGCACACTGACCGTCAGGCAGACGGCCTGGCACCCGACCGCCCGTGCGCGCTGCACCAGGTCCAAGGAAAGCTCTCGGTCACGGAATACGTAGAGCTGCAGCCAGAGGGGCGAGTTCGTGGTCGCAGCAATCTCCTCGATCGGCGTGGTCGAGAGCGAGCTGGCCACAAGCAGTGTCCCGGAAGCACTAGCCGCGCGGGCCGTCGCCAACTCACCGTCCGCGTGGGCGAGACGTTGGAAGGCGGTAGGCGCGAGGATCACCGGATGCGGAAGCTGCGCGTCGAGAAGCGTGACCGACGTATCTACCTCGGACACATCCACCAGGACGCGAGGGCGCAGGAATAGCTCGGCCCAGGCGGTCCGGTTAGCGCGGACGGTGACTTCGTCGCCAGCGCCGCCCGCGTAGTAGTCGTAGACATCACGGCCGAGTCTTTCCCGGGCGGCGGCCTCCCATGCCTCGGGAGTCAGCGGAAACGGGTCGTGTCTTGGGGACATGATGCAAGTAGTTTCCATCTACCTAGGGTCGTTGGACTTACGGGATGTGCGGGGCCCTATTCCCGCCAGTCTTTCCCGCTAAGCTCGCAACGAGCATGCCTCCGGGCGGTCCTCAAGAGCCTTCCTGAGCCGCTCCTGATCGGCATGCTGGTAACACTGAAGCACGGTCTGTGCCGTCTTCCAGCCCCCGAGTTCGCATAGCACCTTGAGTGGCTGGTTCATGAGGTCCGAAGCAAACTTCCGTCTCAGGGAGTGCCAGCCACGGTGACGCTTCGGTGCCAAGCCCGCTCGTGCCACAGCCTTTTCCCACCAAGCGCCTAAGCGCGTTGGGCTCACGCATACGGTCGGGTCCCTGGACGCGGGAAGTAGCGGAGGGTCGGCAATCCCAGAGTTATGCCGCCGCGCCCCTTCCAACACTGCCACCACCCCGGCCGTCACCGGCGTGCGGTGCTCGTACCCGGTCTTTTCATACTCGCCCCGCCACCGGATGGTCCTGCCTTCCAGGTCGATGTCGGACCACCGCAGCTGGCGGATGGCACCGATACGGTGTCCCGTCTCGTGGGCGAGGACCAGTGCCACACGGAATCGCCAGTCCACCGCTGTGGATATCTCGAGCAGGGCCTCGTACTCCGCCTGCGTGAGGACCACCCGGGTCGGGTTCTTCTCCCTTGGCACCTTAAGGCCACTTAGGGGATTGGACTCGAGGAGGAGTCTTCCCTCCTCGTCCCGCGACTTCACAGCCCAATTGAAGACCGCGAGCAACAGCTTCAAGTCCTGTTGAATCGTTCGGTCGCCTGCGGGACGGCCGCCGCGACCCGCTCTACCGGCCCGCCGTTCCCGTATGAACCTGTCCCAGTCCCTCTGTGACAGTGTGTCGGGGCGTCGGTTCCCCCCGAAGAACTCGAGGAACATCTTCATCGCAGCTCGATCATACTTCTGGGATGCCTTTGCCTTGGTCGGCGTTACTTCCTCACCGTAGATGTCAAACAGCTTTCCCAGCGTGAGCGGCTCGGGTTCGGCCTCTGCGCTTCCGTTCAGCCCCGGCGCGGCAAGGCCTGCGGCGACCTCGTCCGCCTGCCGCTTGGCCCGAGCCCAATCGCGGTGCTTCAGCGATCGGGTAAGCCTGCGTCCGTTCTCGCGCCACTCAATCTGGAGAAGGTCGGTCTTGGGATCGGGGAACAACCGGACCCGGTTCCGGCCCCATTCGCCGGCGCCGTAGGAGCGCCGGCCTCGTTTCGTGCGTGCCATCATTAGATTCCTCCGATGATGGACCGCACGATCTGCCTGCTCGAAAGCTCGCGGAGGGAGGTCGCCCGCGCCACACTGACGGCTTCCGTGTGGCCGGGAACCATCAACGGCTCGGACCAGAGTCACGCTCCGGCCCACGCTGGCGCGTCACCTCCAGCGCCCGCGCAACGTCGCGGCGAGCGTCCCGTAGCACTCGGTCAAGCGTGTCACCTGATCGTCGAGCCGTTCGATTTGCTCTTGCAAGGCTTCGACCTGCCCGGAGTGCCGCCGCTGTTCCGTCTCGTACTGCGCGGACAACCTCCGCAAGGCCCTCGTCAACTGCTCCTCTAACGCG
>JAPPGF010000041.1 GCA_028875075.1 Gemmatimonadota bacterium
TGATGGCGTCACCCTTGGCGTGACACCCGAAGCAGATGTAGAATCCCTTCTGGTCGTCGACCTTGAAGGACGGGGTCTTTTCCTGGTGGAACGGGCAGAGCCCCCAGTACTCTCCGCGCGACGGATTCGACTTCCGGGGGTCCCACGCCACCTTCTGACCGATGATCTTCGCAATGGAAACGCGACTACGGAGCTCCTTCAGGAAATCATCTGGAATCATACGAGATTCTTCGTTTGCATAGAAAACAGCCGAATGCGGTCATGCCGATGTCGCTGACCCGGCACATCAGGTTCTTGCCTGTCCGCCGGTCCGACCCGCTTTACGAATTACCCCGAACACCGGAACCTGTCACAGGCGGCAGGTGAAAAATTGTCCCCGGAAACTGGTAATATCGCTTACATTCAATGTGCTACATCGCAAACAATCAAAATGAGGGCCACTGACCGAAAGTTTGCAGCTGTTCGCCACGCATCCCCGCTTCTGGATGAGTTTAGCGGTCTGGTGATCAAGGGCCAACCGCAACAATCCAATTCAACACAGCTATTTCTTGCAGTAGGCGACGATCTTTCTCATTTGTAACAAAAGGTCTCTCTCGGCAGCAATGTGTGTCCTGAGGGCAACCTGTGCGGCCTCAAGTTCGTTTTTGGCTGTGGTAGCTAATTCGACCACATCGCCAATTTCCTTTGAATCGGCACTAAGTTCAACAATCGCCGAATCATATGCCCGCGTGGCTCTGCCGGCTTTCCTTCTGGCAACTGTAGCGGCACTCTCCAAACGATCAGTTTCCCTCAGGTTTGTTTGAACTTCTTCCAGTGAAAGTCCCAACGCCCCGTTGGAAATCCTGGCAGCGATGTCGTTCAACTCTCTCGCTGATTCATTCTCGGCAATTGCACGTCGGTACATCCCGCGTGTGAATTCTCGTTCGCTGCAGGTGCCGATGACGAATCGCAATGCCTCGAACTTGTAGTCCGTTGCATTTCCGGCACTGGCTAAGGTGCAGATGGCCAAAATTGAAAACTGTTTCTTCACGATATTCATATGTTCCCGCTCCGAGATTTGTGCAGTCCGCTGATTGCGGGGCCGGTGTACGGGATCTGGTGCTTGCAGGCGAGGCGGGGCAGAGGCTACGGCAGAAAGGGCCGATGCACGAAACTGAAGGCCTGCAAGGCTCCGAGTCCCGAAGCCCGGTCAGTTCGGACCATGCTTGGGCAGAAAGGCAACCATTTCTGTATTCGGCAAGATATCAAGCCGGAATCCGATGTGGCCGGTCGCCCACAGGAACTTGATGGCGTCACCCTTCGCATGACATCCGAAGTAGATATAGAACTCCTTCCGGTCGTCGACCTTGAAGGACGGGGCCTTTTCCTGGTGGAAGGGGCAGAGCCCCCGGTACTCTCCGCACGACGGATTCGGCTTCCGGGGATCCCACGCCACCTTCTGACCGATGATCTTCGCAATGGAAACGCGATTCGTGAGGTCGGTCAGAAAGCTCGCCAGAGACATGGCGAAACCCTAGCACCTCAGCCGTCTTTTCGCACTTCTCCAGAACTGGTGGGGCACACCCCAGATCCGTGAGAGCCCAACAGAAATCTACACCGTGTCGACCCTTCCACGCTCGCCTAGATCGCGCCGGAACAGACGTCTTGGATGCGCAGCACTGCCACCTGGCTCTGCAGCGGCTTGCGTGTCCGAGTAACCCCGCCACGGCTTCGAGTTGTTTGCGACCAACAGGAATCGCGGCAGAACCGAGGTTCTCAAAGCAATGCGTTCCAGCAGCCCACACCGGCCGAATGAATCATAATTGCCGCAGAATGTGCAATCCTGGATGACCGTCAGAAACGGTGGCGGGATACCGTCTTCCTGGCAGTACAGAGCATCGTAGCTGGCAAATCCGTCACCGCCGATGAACAGGATCGCGAAACGCCGTGGCCCGTGACTCTCGTCGTTGCCCTGTCGATCCAGCACAACGAACCATCCAAAAGGTTCCACGAAACTGTTCCGGAAACGAGACACATGCCTGACAGTGTCCTCAGGTACATGCTGCGTCCATCCGCCCGGCCGCAATGCATTCTCGGAGATCTTTTCCTCATAGGCGATTGAATAGCCTCGAAAACCATGCTTCGGATCTTGAAGGCGTTCGGACAGGGTGACTTGACTGACCGCCTGGTCCACGTAGATGAAACAGTGTGCGGCGCACGACTCGGCGCAGAGTCTTACCGGCTGCCCGTCGTCGCCGCTGCCGGGATAATACACGGTGCGGGAGGCGAAAAAGGCCTTGCGGTCGAAGTGGGGCGGGCTTTGGCTTGCCAACCACTCGGGGAGCGGCTCCGGATCGCGCCGCAGGACTTCGGCGATAGTAGGCATCGCTGTCTCCTTCATTTCGTTTGGGTCATATCAATGCCCGCAATATCGTATTTCATGCGTTCATCGGTGATCCAACCTGGGGCAGTGGCCGACGCGTTCTGTTTGACTGCGATGCTCTCTCCGATCAGTCCCATGCCACCGGCTTCCCGCGCCAGGCGCTTCATGCCGCTGTCCTGGGCTTTGACCATCCGCGACATGGCGAGAGGCTGTGCTTCGACTACGCCCTGCCGGCGGATCTGGGATCGTTTTAGACGGTGCTGGCGGGCAGGGCAGGTCTTCCTTAAAGACTGCCATGCCGACCCGGGTTTGCTGTTCAACGTCCCGGCTCGGCACTCTGAAAAGAGGACTATGCCATGCCAGAGTGTCTCGAAGACCAGTTGCTGAAACTATTGGGTTCGGACCCGCACAAGGAATGGAAGGCGACGGAGATCGAAAGGAAACTGCCGCGCTGGGATAGTTATCTCCCTAATCCCAAGTACCGTAAAAACTATCAACTAGCTGTCTGCGTAAGCCTGAAACTGAAGGAGGATGGCCTGGTGAGCGTTTGGCGAACTGGCGAAAAAGGCCCTTTCGTAGTTCAACTCACTGAGCGGGGACGGCGGCACGCCCGTCGAAACCATCAAATCGAGCCAGACGCCAAGCCTGCGTCTGATCGCGCGACGCGATGAAGAATATCCCGACGATAGTTGATCGGCACTCTCGTCACGCTGGACGCCTTTGGTTGATGGTGCGGACTATACCGTTCAGCGTGACGCGACGAACGCAGCCGTCAAATCGGAGCGCTCCAGCGTTCCGGCCGCGCCATCATGCGCGCGGCCAGTGAAGATTCCGGTCAGGGTTCCTGCATCGCCGCCCGTTTCCCGGAAGGTATTGCCGCGAACGGCGATGGTGTAGCCAAGATCGCCGTCCAACCATGTCGCGCCGGTCCCGACCGCGCCCGGTGCTGCGTTCGGGTTCCATGTTTCGAGGCCGGTGAAATCCGCCCGGCCCGTCATGGACGCAATGTTGACGCTGATCGCAGCGTCGCCCGCGACGGCTGCCGCGTCCATGAACCCGATGTTGCCGGTCTCCCGCAGGAACTTGATGGCGTCTCCCTTGGCGTGACACCCGAAGCAGATGTAGAATCCCTTCTGGTCGTCGACCTTGAAGGACGGGGTCTTTTCCTGATGGAACGGGCAGAGCCCCCAGTACTCTCCGCGCGACGGATTCGACTTCCGGGGATCCCACGCCACCTTCTGACCGATGATCTTCGCAATGGAAACGCGACTGCGGAGTTCCTCCAGGAAATCCTCCGGGATCATGTGAGACCCTCACAACCTTCGCGGCCACCAGTTTCGGCCAACTGCGCAGCACGCTGCGCACCGGCTTGTGCTTTGACCATCCGCAACATGGCATGAGACTCCGCTTCAAACGCGCCGCCTTGCCGACGGATCTGTGATCGCGGGAGATGACGCTGGCGGGCGGGGCAGGGGCTACGGCGGAAAGGGCTGATGCACAAGCCTGAAGGTCTCCAGCGCCGCGTGCCACAAAATCCGTTCAGTTCATGGCAGACCAAGACGAACAGGCGACCATTTCTGTATTCGGCAAAACGAAACCTGGGGTGTCTTTGATACCGGGAGTTGGACGGGTGCGTTCGGAGTCCGTCGGGCTCCGTGAGGCGGCATCGCCGGCGCGCGCGACAGGCTCACAAATCTCCATTGCATGGATAGTCCAGGTCAATTTCAGTCCGCACTCCAGGAACACCGCCATCTCCGGATGCATCCAGACTTCATTTTGTCCTTTGTCAAAAGCCGATCTTCACTCATGGCGTTGTTCTTTCATGTCATGAGTTGATACGCCCGGCTTGTGCAGAGGCTGGGTGCGCTGTTTATTGCCGTTTGGCTCCGAACGCACCGACGATCCCCGACTGCTCGAAGACGCCTGTTGTCTCGGAGTGCCCGGACCCGTGAAAGCCGCCCTGGATCTTGTTCCCGGTGCCGCCGGCGGAGAACGTCCCATTCGCTGCGACGGGGATTCCGGTGAACCGAGCGCTCGTGACCGCGTGAGCCCGCAGGGTGTCGATGTTCTTGATGTTGGTGAACGACGCATCGAGCGTCCCGGAGAGCCTGTAAGTCAGCGTGGCGTCACCCTGGAGGATCTGGCCGCGTCCGACTCCCGTTGCGGGCGTTCCGGCCATGAGGCCGCGCCAGGTCGCGGACCCCGAGGGTCGCGATCCTGTCAGGTCACCGCCAGCCAGTGCATACCGTCCTCGGACCGAGACGCCTTCGATCGTGGCGCGCTCATCGCCCACGCCAAATGCGCCATAGGTCATCCAAGAGGCGTATCCCCGGTATTCAGGCGCTCGGGTCAGGCCCATAGTGATCCCGTGCTTGGTGAGGATGGCTTCCGTTTCCCCCGAAAACTCCAGATCGGCCGTGTCGACGACCCAACCGTATCCGGACTGCGGTTCGGTGAACGTACAACGCGTTGCGGAGCAACTGGATCGCAGCTTGAAGGTCGGAATGTTCGAATCGCTGGTCTCGCCGTGCAGCGTGGTGACTGCCAGGAAGTCAGCTCTGGCCAACATCGCAGGTGCCCTGGCGTTCTGGTCCGCGGCTGTTTCGACAGGCGCCTGCGAACCGGTCAGGGTCTGGACGTCGGGCGTCTGAACCGGACCCGGGCCACCGCCGCTTCCTCCTCCACAACCGGCCAACGACAGAACGACGAGGGCAAATCCAAGGCTTCTCATGGGGCATTCCTTCCATGTGAGGGGTTGCGGCGCCGGCAGGGTTGCCGGGCCGGTTGCCAAACAATCAACACGGGTTTTGAAGATTCCCGATCTCCCGGGCGGCCCGGCATCGGGACCGTTCCGTGTTGGCGTTTGGCGATGGGAAAACACTGGATTCCGGACCAACCGGCTCTCCGGCGAATTGTGAGACGGCAGGCACGACGGGCTTCCGAGCTCTTCGGCCGACCGGCGGATTCCCCTTCGACTTGCCCGTCTTCAACTCGGGGAATACCATCGCTACACGCAGGGTCGATCGCATTCGGGCCGACGTGGAGCGCGTTCTCGACTTCGTTCGGGTGGAAACATGATTGCCGCCGCGAATCAGGTCAGCGAAGGCACTCAGTTGATTGGCGTTGTCCGGATCCAGCGAGCACCACGCCCGATCGCGGGCGTAGAGCCACACGGTCGGTCGCAGACCTTGTTGTTGGTCCCGGTATGATGGGTCGTTGTCCCTTTCGTCGTGATGCTCGCAAAGTGCAATCCAGCGTTCCGCCCGGTAGGCCGAGAACGCCAGTTTCCTCGGGGCAGTGAAGTGCTGGCGATCGTCGAACTCGACGATGAACCCGGGGGCGGGAACCCGGAAGTCGCAGGCTGCCAGAAGGTCGGATTTCACGAAGTCGCCGACGCCGTCGCGACGGAACCCCGTCCCTGAGAATGCTGCTCAAGGCAGCCTCGATGTTCTTCTTGCTGATGAGTTCGGAAATCATGAGTCTGTCACCGTCTGCTCAGGCGCGGCGCCGGAGGTTGGCGCCGCGCCCGCGCTTTGGTGCCTACCAGTGCGCCGTGACGCCGAACCCGATGCGGTGCTCCGGCCCATCGCCGGCGCTGTCGCGCCGCGACGCGTCCATGCGGAACGAGAAATCGCCGTCGTCCGCCGGGCTCAGCCGCC
>JAPPGF010000019.1 GCA_028875075.1 Gemmatimonadota bacterium
AGCGCCTTACGCAAACCTCGTGCGGGCAAGGGTGCGTTATCGTCCGATGCAAACAGTTCCCATTTCTTCTCTTTTAGGGACGGCACGCGCTTGATGGGATAGAATTCGGCGATCGGCCCGATTGCGTTGCGTTGTGCTTCCTCTACAGCCGCATTCCGTGATCGTTCAAACATGCCAGCAATCTCTCGATTGGTAATATCTCGCCCCTTGGTGCGCCAGTTGGATAACTGAGCTGCTTTAGTACCCAGATACTGCGCCACATCATTGTTATTCTTAAATCGTGCACCTTGCTTCTCCCTGAGAAAATCAACAAAACTGGTAATGTTCATGAAGCCCTCCCCGTCTCAGTAAAAGAAGTCCGTCGTCGACCGTAGCACCCTCAAGATACGAATTCGATGCCGCGCGAGAACCGGATACAAACGAACACATTGGCCAACGCCCATCAACCAGCATCGAGTAGATCCTTCAGCGTCGTATCAGAAGGTGGAAGCTCCACGTTATCCGTGAAATCCGGCGCGATGAACAGAGGGTTGCCTGGCGACCAGAGTTCCACGCTTTCGGCGTGCTCCTCGAAATACTCCGGGTCCGTCGTCACCCGAAGCGGCTCACTCATGCCCGGAGCCAGCAGACCGTATTCCCGATGCCTCATGGACTGGACTTTAACACCGGGCGTCATGAGGTCGTCCGAGCCGACGATCCGGTCCAGGTCGTCCATCGTGATGGTCGATTGTAGCCGGTCCGGCATAGCGAGGTCGCTTTCCGTTACTGCGTCGATATCGAACCCCATGTCGCGGCGCTCGCTCGCCTCGCGCTCAATGGCGTCGACAAGGTTGGCGGGTTCCCGTGCGTCACGGCCTTCGCCGGCGAGCACGCTCTGCGAAATCCTCCCGGGCAACCGGGCCAGAATGGGTTGCAGCGGCCCGACCACGGACTGGAAGAGGCCGATGCGGTCGCGGAGAGCGCGGTAGATGTCGGTCTCCACCGTCCCCTCGTAGTGCAGGTTGACGATGCGGATGATCGCGTTCTTCTGACCCAGCCGGTCAATGCGCCCGATGCGCTGCTCCACCCGCATGGGGTTCCACGGCATGTCGTAATTGACCAGCGCGCCGCAAAACTGGAAGTTGAGGCCTTCGGCCGCCGCGTCGGTGCAAAGCAGCACATCGGCTTTCCCGTCCCGGAACCGCCGTTTGGCGTCGTCCCTCCCGATGGTGCGCCACGCGCCGTCGGCCCCGGGCGCCTCACCGCCGCGCCCGGAGAAGCAGAGCAGTTTGCTTTCTCCGTCTTCGAAGAGCGCCTCGCGCAGGAAGTCCATGGTATCGGTGTACTGGGTGAAGACCATGGCCTGCTCGTAACCCGCCTGGCGCAGGTCGCGCAGAGCCTCCTTGAGGCTGCCGAGCTTGCTGTCCGGCGACAGGCGTCCGACCGCGCCGAGCAGTTCTTCAATTTCGGTTTTCTGTTCGTGAGCAAGGGCGCTTCGTTCGAGCCGCGCCGCCTCGTCGGGATCGGCCGTCTCATCCGCTGCTTCGTCGTCCGGCAGGTCTTCGTCGAGGCCGAACAGTTCCGAATGTCCCTCCGCGTCGATAGCATCGCGGCGCTTGCGAAGCGTCTCGCGGAGAGCCGCGAAGCTGCTCGCAAGCCGACGGCGATAGACCGTCATGACGAAACCGACAGCCGTCCGTTCCTTCGCGCTCGCCCGACTATAGGCGCCGACGATGTACTCCTCGACCGCATTGTAGATGCCGCGTTCCGCGTCCGACATCTCCATGAAACGGTCTTCGACGTGACGCTCGGCAATGGGCGTCGTCATCATTCCGGACCGGAAATAGTGTCGAAGGAGTTCGCGGGTATTTCTGGAGACCAGTCTACGTAGCGGAGTCCCCGCCCTCATAATGTCGATGGCCGCGCCTCGTTCGGCGGTCTCCAGTTGCCGACGCGGAATGCTCGCAGCCTCGCGCAACGCGCGGAGCACCTTTTTCGACTTGAGTTGGGATAGTCCGGTCAGGCGCTGAGCCTCGGGCGTTCCGACCACGCCATAGGCTCGCTCCGCCGACCGGAACAGCGACGCCATCAGCTCCATCGCTTCCACGGAGGGGCTCGGGTGATCGACATGTTCGAAGAAATCGAGAAACGCCTTGGAGTTCCACTCCGGCGGAAGCCCGAGCAGGTCGAGCAGGTCCCACACCTCGATGGGGTGGACCTGCATGGGCGTTGCGGTGAGCAGGACCAGCCCGTCCGTGCGATCCTTCAGGCCGCGCATCAGTCTGAGCAGGGTGTTGGGTCCACTGTCGCGCTGGCCACCCGCGCCGCGCCGCCGGGCATGGTGGGCCTCGTCGAGCACAACCAGATCCCAGGGCTCCGCCCGTTCCAGAAGCTCAACCGCGCGGTCGCTCCGGCGCATCAACTGGCTCGACGCGATCACGGCCGGTTCGCAATGCCAGTCCTCGCGTCCGGCATCGCGCTCGTTTCGATCCCGTAATGCCGGCGACGGATACCATGTCAGCTTTCCGCCATCGTAGATCGGCCAGTTGAGATTGAACTTCTCCCGCAGTTCGATCTGCCACTGGCCGAGCACGGCCTTGGGCGCGAGTATCAGGACGCGCCTGGCGCGCCCGGCGAGCCAGGCCTGGCGCAGCAGCATGCCCGCCTGGACCGTCTTGCCTAGGCCCACCTCGTCCGCGATCAGGAGCCTCGGCGGCCAGTCGCCGTACAGGCGTTCGAACGCCCTCGCCTGATGCGGCCAGGGATCCACGGCCGCGGTCGCCTCGCCTATCCGCTCGCCGCCGCCTGCAAGCGACGGCGCCTCCCGTATGAACTTCCAGACCCGGCCCCGCAACTCACCCATTGCCGGCGGTGCGGATGTCGTGGCCGGAAGAGGCGGGCTATCGGCACTGTCAACGGGCTGCGGCAGCTGTGCCTCGGCGGATTTCGGTTCGAGGCGCGCCGGCAAGTCCGTCCCCGGCATAAAGCGCATCAGGTCTCGGCGCGCCGCCTCCGGCACCTCCATCACGATCGCGCGTTTCGCCTTGCCGGCCCAGATCCGCGCGAAACTCGTTTCTTCCTGATCGACCCGTCCGGGTTCGGGTCCCCAACTGGTGTAGACGCCGATGCTCTCCCAGTTGCTTCGCCATCCGGCGCCGGTCTCGTTCAGGCTGCCGGTCCATGCGAGCCTGTCGCCGACCCGATCCTCGACGATCCCGGTCTTCTCGTGAAAGATGCCGCTCTCCGCGATCGGCAAGCCATCCTCGTTGCAGGGCACGGCGACCTTCACTTCGAGGAATCCGCGCGCCACCATCCACGCCAGCAATTCGAGCGCACCGGCCGATTCCGGATCGGGCGGGTCGAGCGGAAACTGGGCCAGGCGCCGTTCGACGAGGCCGCGGAGTTGCTCGCCTCTCTCGATCGCCTCGATCTCCGGCGGTTCCAGGGTACAGCCGACGACAAGCCGCATGCGGCCGTCATTCCGCACCAGACCTTCGATGCCGCGAGCCGCGAGCGCCAGCGCGCCCGCCTTGAAATACCCTGTCAGTCGGTCGTAGCGCTCCGCGTCCTCAAGCGCGGGGACGTAGAACTCGCGGACGAGATCGCCGTCCTCGGCGGTGTATTTGAGGCGCCAGTCGCGATCCCGCAGCATTGCTCAGGCTTCGTCGTCGCGCCACAGCCGGAGCTGTTCTGGCTCATCGACGCGATCGCTGTAGGCCAGGCGGCTCAGATTGTAGAGCACCTCGAAGTCGTCGCCCGACGCCGCCGTCTCGCCCTCAAGATCGATGCCGGTAAACCCCCTGGAAACCGGCAGCACCTCAAGCACCGCCTCGAGAGCCGCGAAGAAACGGGGATCCCGGTCCACCAGTGCCCGCGCGAGCAACTCCCGGGCGGCGGTCAGCGAGCGAATACGCGCCTGATTGGCGCCGTGGTGGATGGCGTCGATCATCCCGCGCGAGCCGTCGGCGGGACCGAGAACTCCCTTGGCCGCGCGGTGCGCACTGTCCCACAGGACGATGTCGCTTCCCTTCTTCCCGGCCAGACGACCCACGACATCGCCATCGAGGTTTGCACCCACGGCGCGGGCCAGACGCAGCGCTTCGTCGTAGGAGAACACTGGCGCCCGGAAGGCGTCCCAGGCGAGCACGAAGAAGGCGGTCGAGGGATCGAGATCGGCATCGGACTTCAGGTGGGTCAGCTTTTCCAGGCGCCAGCGCTTGACCTCGCGCCGCGCGGCGTCAAGCGCATCTTCCGGCGTCACCGCGTAAGGGTCCCACTCTTCCTCGAACAGCACCTGCTGTCGCCGCCTTCGCCGCTCCTCGGGCATCTCGCGCGGCGTGCCGCGCTTCAGCGGCCAATGGCGCGAGAACTCTTCCAGCGCCGGGCCGAACGAGGCCAGATAGAGATCGACACCGGCAATACCCGCTTCCTGAAACTCCTCTATCCGCTGACGCACAGCCCTTGCCACCTGCGGCTCCACGTCTTCCCAGTAGACATCCCGGTCGGCATCGTCACGACCGCCGCGCGGACGGCACACCAGGAAGACCGTGCTGTTGGCAGCCGCCTTGTTCCGAATGTGGAGGCTTCCCTCCGCTTCCGTATTGATCGGCCACGACGCGGTAATCGCGAAGCCCGCCTCCATCAGGCCCTTGGTGAGGGCGTCCCATGCGCCGGTCGCCTTGTGCGTGAACATGAGCGTCATGATGCCTTCGGGCTTCAGCACGCGGCGGCACTCGGCAAAGATCGACGCCATGCGTTCCTGATAATCGCGGCCGGCAAGCGCCTTCGCGCCCTTCTCGCTCCGGAAACGCGCTACGTTCGCGACGGCTTCGTTGTCCTTGTCGGTCAGGTTGCGGCGGAACAGCTCGGGGAAGACGTGGCCCGCGGTGCGCTTGAGCCAGACGTAGAAGAAGTCCGACAGTTCCGCGTACATCAC
This sequence comes from Gemmatimonadota bacterium, assembly GCA_028875075.1. GTDB lineage: Bacteria > Gemmatimonadota > Gemmatimonadetes > Longimicrobiales > Gaopeijiaceae > UBA2988. The sequence continues at coordinate 4,916 of JAPPGF010000019.1, forward strand.
GTTGTCGTAGTAGGGCGGGTCCATGACGACCGCGTCGATGCTGGCGTCCTCGATATGGTCGAGGCTGTCGCCGGACTTGCAGGAAATGGCGATCGGCGGCGGTGCGTACTCCGCTTCCGCCGCCTCCGCACCCACGAAAAGATCGTCGTTGTCCCCGACTGAACCAGGGCGCACCAGCGCGACCAGCTCATCGATGCATTTGGCAGTTTGCCCGATGGCCCAGTCGTAGCCGAGACCCGCGATCAGCGGGGCCATTTCGGCATAGGACCACTTGAAAGCGAAATCGTGACGATCAAACGTGTTGACGACGACCTCTCGGTTCGAGTGCCAACGAGTCATCCGGGAGTTGTAGTCACGCAACTTGTCCAGCGAGAGCGAAAGATAACCGTAGGCCGCTCGGCGCACGTCGGTCAGATCGCCATTCGCGCGGTCGGCTTCGAGCATCTCCCGGAAGACCTCGACGCCGGTGCCGTGGCACAGAAGCTGGCGCGGCGAGAACAGGTCGCGCCAAAGCGGCATGCCGTACTGTATGGGCCGGTCGTCGTTGCTGACCTCGGGGAACCTCTCGCTCGGCACCATGTCGAGCGCGTCCCATTCGGGGAGCTTCTCCGTGAGTCGAGCGGCGATTTCGGCGCTGTTGTCGTCCTCGGGCACCGGCGCGCGGTAGCCGCGGACCCACCGCTCCTTGCCGCGCTTGCCGGATTTCAGAACCTTGCCCGGCATGCGCTTCTTGTACACGACCGCGTAGAGCTGCTCGCCCATGGCGCCGGCCTGCGCCTGGCGCTTGATCTCGTCGCCGTCGATGACGCGGCCGCAGTCGGAATACGGGCACGCGCCGTCGCCGCGAGAGACCGTGCCCGGCGAATGGTCCCGAGCGTTTTCGACGATCTGGAAGGAACAGACCCGACCCTCCGA
>JAPPGF010000003.1 GCA_028875075.1 Gemmatimonadota bacterium
TGGAGAGGGCGGTGAGCCCGTACAGCGCGATGACGATCCAGTCGAGGGCTGCGAGTTGCACGGGGTCTTCAGTCGTGGCTAGGGGAGGGCGGGGAATCCCACAGGTTCTGGCGGTAGACCTTCAAGTCTACGAGCGTCCGCAGTGATTCGACCACTCCGGCATGGTCGCCGGGCAAGGTGACACGGAGCCAGAGCCCATCGGTGGGCAGAACCCGGCAGCGGACGAATCCGCGCGCGATCAGCTCGTTTATGGCTTCGGACAGATTGTAGGACTTCCGCGCCACCATCGGCACGGTGGAGGGCGTAGTCCCGCCTTCAGAACCTCGCTCCCATCGCGCCCAAGGGCTGTGCGATGGTGACCGGGGTGGAATGGCGGCACACCGAGCGACCGAATCGCTTCGCCTGCCGATGCAGCCGCGAGGCAAAGCCCTCGCCCGTGAGCTCCGCGCGTCAGCGCACATCCTCTCGGGCGATCGAAGAGGCACGCCCGTCGCCAACCACCTCTTGCACCCACGGAGTATTTGTGTCTGAAGGAAAGCGCATCGGCCGCGGGGGATCTCCCCTGAGCACCTCGACGCCTTCGCGCGGCTTCCCGCCCGCGTCCCGCTCACCGAGGAGGTAGTCGGTCGCGTCCTACGCCGAGCCGTTCCTGCGGGCGAGGAACTTAACGAGCAACTAAGTCTGGGCTCCCAGCGGGCTTCAACACCGCGAGCGCCGAGCGGCGCACCAGATCCGACAGCGTCAATCTTGCCGAGCGTGCCTTGGCGTGCCACTCGGCACGCTCCGCCTCGCTGGCGCGGGCCTTCACCCATACCCCGCGACCTCAGGTGCGAACGGTCATCCGGTGAAGAAGGTCTTTTGCCACCTCGGATAAGGCGGATGGGATGCCCACACCCGGATGGGTCCAAGGGGGCCAGCAGTACCGTTCTTGACTACTATTGGACGTATGGCCGTTCATGGTCCCCACTCGCTCGGATCGACGCTTTCTCGCACCCGCACCCGCAGCGCGCTACTAGCGGTCGTCGCCCTGTGGGCATGCTCGGGCGACTCAACCTTACCCACCAACCCAACCGATCCTCGGCTCCCCCCGGTATCGGTGGTGATCTCCCCGAGGGAACTGGCGTTCTCGGCGCTGGGCGACACGGCCTCACTCACCGCGACGTTGCGCGACGCCGCGGGCAACATCATCACCGACGCGGAAGTCACCTGGGCAAGCTCCGACCCCGGAGTGGCCACGGTCTCCGCAGCCGGCTTCGTCGCGGCCGTTGGGAACGGCTCCGCGTCGGTCACGGCGACCGCGGGCTCGGTCTCGGGTTCCGCGACCGTCACGGTCCAACAGGTCCCCGCCTCCGTCGAGGTCTCCCCGAGGGAACTGGCGTTCTCCGCGCTGGGCGATACGGCCTCGCTCACCGCGACGGTGCACGACGCCGCGGGCCACATCATCGCCGAGGCGGAGGTGACATGGGCAAGCTCCGAGCCCGGAGTGGCCACAGTCGCCGCAGCCGGCCTCGTCGCAGCCGTGGGCAACGGCTCCGCATCGGTCACCGCGACTGCGGGCTCGGTCCCGGGTTCCGCGACCGTCACGGTCCAACAGGTCCCCGCCTCCGTCGAGGTCTCCCCGAGGGAACTGGCGTTCTCCGCGCTGGGCGATACGGCCTCGCTCACCGCGACGGTGCACGACGCCGCGGGCCACATCATCGCCGAGGCGGAGGTGACATGGGCAAGCTCCGAGCCCGGAGTGGCCACGGTCGCCGCCGACGGCCTCGTCACAGCCATGGGAAACGGCACGGCTCACGTGACGGCGACTTTCGGCTCCGTCGCCGGACAGGCCACGGTGCGCGTCGAATCGCGCGCCGAGGGCGCGGATCGCGAAGTGCTCGTGGCGCTGTATGAGGCCACCGATGGTGACAACTGGACCGACAACACCAACTGGCTTAGCGACAGGCCGCTTGGAGAATGGCATGGGGTCAACACGGATCAGCGTGGCGGGGTCGTCGCCATTGACTTGTACCGGAATGCCCTTGCGGGTCCCATTCCCTCCGGACTGGGGAGCCTTGAGAGCTTGAAGATCCTGGACCTGTCGTGGAATTCGCTGGAGGGAGCGATTCCGTCCCAACTCGGGAGCTTGGCCAAGCTGGAAGAGTTGAGCTTGGGCGGCAATCGGCTCACGGGCCACATTCCCCCCGAGCTTGGCGATCTCGCCAACCTGACGCATCTGAGCCTCTTCGTGGGCAACTTCTCGGGATCCATACCGCCCGAGCTCGGCAACCTCGGGAAGCTCACGCATCTGGATCTGGTCGATACCGATCTTGTCGGGATCATCCCTCCGACCTTGATCGGGCTGCCGCTCAGATACTTCGGATGGGACAGCTACGAGGGTCTGTGCATGCCCGGGACACCGGCCTTTGCCGACTGGGTCACCGGCATCGAGGTGCACCGGGGAGGGAGCGAATGGGATGACTACTGCAACGGGCAAGACCGGGCGGTGCTGGAATCCCTGTACCGGGCAACGGGCGGCGAGGATTGGACCCGCTCGACCGGTTGGTTCGAGGGCGAAGTCCCGGGGGCGGACCCGCTTCCCGTCCCCGCATTGGGGCGGTGGCACGGGGTCTCCGCGGAAGATTCGCTCGGGCGAGTTACCGAAATCAACCTCGCCGACAACGGCCTCTCCGGAGAGCTGCCGCTTGATCTGGGCGATCTCGGGATGTTGACGGCGCTGCGGCTCGACGACAATCCCCACCTTTCGGGGTTCCTCCCGCACACGCTGCCGCGCCTCTCGGCGCTCAGGGAGTTCCGGTACGCGGGAACGGATCTTTGCGTGCCTGCGGAGGCGTTCATCCGCCGCTGGCTCGACGCCTTGGAAGTGCACGAGGGTACGGATGAGGACTGCGCGCCTGCGGCCGCTCGCGAAGTGCTGCGGAAGCTCTACGACGCGATGGGCGGAGAGCGGTGGTTCGCCACCGGGAATTGGTTCACCGATGCTCCGCTTCGCGATTGGTACGGCGTTGACGCCGACGGCCAGGGGCGCGTCGTCGGGCTGGACCTCTCCCACAATGGCCTGGTCGGTGCCATCCCGCCCGAAATCGTCGGTCTCGACGCGTTGGCGTCGCTCGCACTCACGGGCAACGATCTTTCGGGGGGACCGATCCCGCCCGAGTTGGGGGGACTCGTCAACTTGGAGTTCCTGGACCTCGCCGGCATACGGGTATCGGGCACGATTCCCTCCGAGCTTGGAAACCTCACCCGGCTGCGGGAGTTGGACATTTCCGGAAACAAGCTCTCCGGTGGAATACCGCTGGCGCTGGCCGACTTGTCAGAGCTCACGCACTTGGATTTGGCCGACAACGGCCTGACCGGTCCAATTCCTGCCCGACTCGCCGAACTCTCGGCCCTCGAACAGCTCCACCTTGAAGGCAACGGGCTGTCGGGTCCCCTGCCGATCGGGCTCGCCGACCTCCCCGAGTTGTGGATTCTGGATCTGTCCGGCAACGCCGTCTCGGAGTCGATTCCGGCCGATTTCGGAGGGTTCGCCAAGCTCGAATACCTTAACCTCTCCTACAACGACCTTTCCGGTCCCGTCCCGCCGGAGTTGGCCCGAATCGCCAGCCTGACCGAGTTGTACCTCGGCAGCAACCGCCTGTCGGGTCCCATCCCACCCGACTTCGGCGATCTTGCGCGGCTGCGTTCGCTTGTCCTGACGGGTAATGCGGAGATGTCGGGGCCGCTGCCGGCACGTCTCGCCGATCTCCGCGAATTGAGTCACTTCCACGCCTCCGACACGAATCTTTGCGCGCCACCGGACGTGGTGTTGCTCGCTTGGCTGGACGCGCTGCTCACCCGGCGGGTTCGGCGATGCGACCACACGCCCGCAGCGGCCTATCTCACTCAAGCGGCCCAGTCCTTGGAACTTCCCATCGCGCTCGTGGCGGGAGAGGAGGCCCTGTTGCGCGTCTTCCCGACGGCGGCCCAAGCCAACTCCGAGCACATTCCGCGCGTGCGCGCCGCCTTCTATCTCGGCGGATCGCTCGCGCATTCCCTAGATATTCCCGGTAAGCCGGGTCCGATCCCGACCGAGGTGGACGAGGGATCGCTGGCGCGTTCGGCCAACGCCCCGGTCCCCGCAGAGATCGTCCAGCCTGGACTAGAGATGGTGATCGAGATCGACCCGGAGGGCGTGCTCGATGCAGACTTGGAGGTCGCGCGGCGGATCCCGGAGATCGGAAGGCTGGCGGTCGAAGTGCGGACGATGCCGATGTTCGACATCACCTTCATCCCCTTCCTGTGGGAAGCGGATCCAGACTCTACCGTTATCGAGTTGACGAGCGGCATGCAGGCCGATCCAGCCGGTCACCCGATGCTGCGGCCCACGCGGACGCTTCTTCCCGTGGGCGACCTCACGGTCACCGCCCACGCTCCCGTCGTGAGCTCCAGCAACGAAGCGAGCAACCTGATCGGGCAGGTCCAGGCGATTCGGGTCATCGAGGGCGGGAGCGGCTACTACATGGGCCTGCTGTCGGGAGAATCTTCGGGGGCGAGTGGCATCGGCGATCTGGGCCGAAGGACCGCCTACTCGGTCGCCAGTTCCTCGGTCATCGCGCACGAATTCGGGCACAACCTCTCGCTCTCGCATACGCCGTGCGGCCGACCGGCCGGCGTTGATCCCGCGTATCCGTACGCCGGCGCCTCACCCGGGATCTGGGGGTATGACTTCAGCGAGGGCGGACGGCTGGTGCCTCCAACCGAGTACAAGGACCTGATGTCCTACTGCGAGCCCTACTGGGTCAGCGACTTCAGTTTCGACAAGGCGCTCCGCTACCGGCTGCACAGCGAGGGTCTGCTCGGTGCGACCGTGGCCGCGGACGCCCGTCCCGTCCCCTCGCTTCTGGTCTGGGGCGGCGTGGACTCCCTTGCGGTGCCCTACCTCAAACCCGCGTTCGTGGTCGAAGCCCCGCCGACGATGCCGGCAGCCACCGGCAACCACCGGATCACGGGACGCTCGCGCGATGGCGGCGAACTCTTTTCCCTGAGCTTCGCCATGCCCCAGGCGGAGGACGGCGACGGAGGTTCGAGCTTTGCCTTCGCGGTGCCTGCGCCAGCTGCCTGGGCCGGCGAGGTGGCAAGCATCACGCTGTCGGGGCCAGAGGGATCGTTCACCCTCGACACGGACTACGATCGGCCCATGGTCATCCTGCGCGACAGGGCCTCCGGCCAAGTCACCGGCTTCCTCCGCGACGCGATGGCCCCAGTCGCCGCGGCGGCCGCCGACACGGGAACCGGACTCGCGCACCGTTTGCTCTTCAGCCGAGGGATCCCGGATCCCGGCGCTTGGGGACGTTGAGGGCCGCCAGCGCGACGGCATCGGAGGTCACCGGACGGTTTTCGGGCCATGCACGCGGCTTCGGCCAGGTACGCGCTCGGGTTCAGCGAACCTCGGCCGGTAGCTTCTGCACCACTACGCTGGCCACGTCGAATTCATCCAATTCGATGAACGCCGCAGTCCGTCGGGGCCAAAGGCATCCGGCATCTCGGTCGCGCCACCGGAACGGGCGCAGGCCAGGGTTGCCCGCACGCTCAGCCTTGCCGGGCCGCAGCGCACAGCCCCTTCCACGTGCTGAAGCACATCATCAGCAGCAGCAGGGCGAACGGAAAGCCCGTGATGAGCGCGGCCGTCTGGAGCGCCACCAGTCCGCCACTCACCAGCAGCGTGATTGCCACGATCCCTTCGAAGATGCACCAGAAGACGCGCAGCCCTACATGGGTGTCGATGTTCCCGCCGGCGGTAATCGTGTCGATCACCACCGAACCGGAATCGGAGGAGGTTACAAAGAAGACGGCCACGAGGACGATGGCAATCCCCGAGGTGATGCCTCCGAGCGGGAGCACCTCAAGCAGGCCGAATAGAGCCAACTCGAGCTGGCTGGTCCCTACCGCCTCGACTACCGCGGTCTGGCCTCCCTCGATGTGCAGAGACAGCGCGGTCGCCCCGAACGCGTGAAACCAGAGCGCGGAGAGGAGTACTGGAACGACCAGCATGCAGCCGACGAGTTGGCGCACTGTGCGGCCGCGCGAGACCCGTGCGATGAACAGGCCAACGAAAGGGGACCACGACAGCCACCACGCCCAGTAGAAGGTGGTCCACCCGTGCATGAAGTCGAGGTCGCCACGCCCGATCCAGCTGCTGAGCGGGGGGATTGCCGCGAGATAGTGACCGATGCCGGCAACGAACCCGGAGAGCACGTCGAGGATCGGCCCCACCGCCAGCACGAACACGAGCAACAGCAGGGCCAGAAACAGGTTGGCCTGGCTTAGGCGCTTGATCCCCCTGTCCATTCCGGACACCACCGATACTGTGGCGATGGACGTGATCGCGGCGATAACCAGCACCCTGGTCGTGTCAGTGGCCGGCACACCGAACAGGTGCGCCAGCCCGGCCGTCAACTGTTCGGCGCCCAGACCGAGCGAGGTCGCCAGCCCGAAGAGCGTGGCGAAGACGGCCAGGATGTCGATACAGTGGCCGAACCGGCCCCACACAGCATCGCCCAGGGCGGGATGGAACGCGGAGCGTATCGTCAGAGGCAACCGGAGGTTGTAGGCGGCAAAGGCCAGCGCGATCGCGACCACCGCGTAGATCGCCCATGCCTGCACGCCCCAGTGAAAGATCGCCGATGCGACGGCCACTCTGCGCGCGCCCGTGATGTCCGCGGCATCGATTCCCAGCGGCGGATTGAGAAAGTGCTGGACCGGCTCTGCCACCCCGAAGAACATGAGACCGATTCCGACTCCGGCCGCGAAGAGCATCGCAATCCACGACCAGAGGGAATAGTCCGGCTTGGCGTCTGGGCCCCCGAGGCGCACGCGGCCGACGGGCGTTGCCAGGAGCAGGATGCAGAACAGCAGGAAGATGTTGACCGCGCCCATGAACACCCAGTCGAAGGTCGAGACGAGCCAGGCATACAGCGAGTCGAAGACGCCGCCGACCGCGTCCCGGAACACCAGCACGGCGACAACGAATGCAAGGATGGTGAGGCTGGAGACGAAGAAGACCGGCTTGTGGACCTCGAGGCCGAGGCACTTGACGTTGTCCCGGCCGATCTCGTAGCCCGTCTGTTTGTTGGCAGAGGCCATGGAAGGCAAGATAACATTCAGGCTTCCGCAACCTCGGCAGGGACCCCCGACTCGGCCATCCACGACCGGGCACTCGACCGGAATCCGTGCAGCGTCGAATCGACCCCGGCCCGCCGAAGTACTCTGAGCGGAGCCTTCCACGGAAGCGGCCCGCCGGTCCACGAGGATCTTGACGCGAAGTTTCCATACACGGAAAAAGAGACGGGCCGCAGGTTCCAACACGTCGCACTAGAACAGTCGTCCAACGCCCAGAATAAGGGCGAAGTCAGGGTGATCAACGGGCGTCGCGTCGTGGGCAAGATTGACCGGCAAGCGGCTCATGTACGGGGAGTTGGTTGATTCAGCGGGAAGCTGTCTGGCGTGAACCGCACTATGTTGCGCAGCCGTGCCTGCCACCACCGGATGCGCTGCATCTGGGACTTGCCGGCACCGATTGACTGCGCAACGGCGTTGTGGCACTGAGCATTCAGGGCATGGTATACCGCTGGTTCTTCCTTGTATATATCCAACAGCGCAATGCGCCATTCCTCGACTGATTCTTCGCTAGCAGCCCTGACGTTTATCCTCTTGGCCAAGTCTCGGCATTGTCGTGAAAGAGATCGGTGGTCTTCCGCCTTACGGGAGAAGTTGCTGACCAATATGAAGGCCGCCGCCACCGTGGGAATAAAAGCGATCACGCTGACCCAAACCTCTGCCAGCCGTTCGGTGAGGCGCGCGAATGTGGCACTGCTGGAAACGATGATGACGAGAAGCAGCACGCGGTGCGAAAAGTCTAGGAAGGCACCCCGCGCCAGGTGATAACGCGCAGATCGGTCACACTCGCGCAGCAGTTTGTGTGCCAGTTCCCCTACCTCTCTGGTTTCGGTCCTGGTACGTCCTTGGGCGGTTGCTCCACTTGTCGGACCTTCTTCCATTCCGCGCCCGGATCCGGTCTGGGGTCCTGCTTCGGGTCCGGCCTGGGGGTCTTCTGATGGTGTGCGCATGATAATTGGTCCGGGTAAAAAGGCACCGTGATTATGGGTCTGTGGTTTCGGATCATGGCTCTCCAAAATAGGGCCTACAATATAGCTTCTTCGACCTGTTGCCTAACGTGTGATTTCTTGGCCTGAACAGCGCCGGGCATGTTGTCGCTCGGAATCAGGACGGCATCCGTGAGTTTGGTGAACCCTTCGTCGACCCCCGGCTCAAGGGCGGTCAGCCGCACATGAGTATACAGGGTTGGGAAGATGACAGGAATCGGGTACCTGTCTCGTTCCGGCTCGACAGGCCCTAGGCAGACGCTCCGGTGCCAACGCGGGGCGGCGGTAGACGGTTTCCGTTCGACCCTGCGGCCGGTGCCGAGACGCCGGTCATCACCGCGAAGAGCCTCGATCCCCTTCGAGTGCACGTCACGGAGCGGTACTCGCCGCTACGCAAGGCCATCTCGATGCGCTGGGCGAGCCGTGCCTTCGCCCGCGACCCCTCACGGGTGTCCACTGTCCAGGTCGTCTTGCTCGCGCCATTCGTCGCGGACGGCGTTGCGCCGGATCCTCCATCCGCAGGGATCGGCCTGACCGCGATGTCGCTCCCCATGCCGTTGGCGCTCGAGTCGATACATAGCAACTCGTCCCGTCTGAGAATGGCAAGATGATCGAGGATCCGCCGCCAGAGCATTGGCCGGATCGCGTCTCCGTTGCCGATTACAAAACCCTGCGCAGCCCAGTCCAGGGTGTCCACGATGGCTTCGTAGCCCGGGATCTCCTGCTGCATGGTTCCCGACTCCTTGCTTCGGGTGGCATGCCCCCAACGCGCTTCGGGGCACCTCACCGCCAATATGCAGAACCGCGCCTGCGGGCCGTCAGAGGAGAAATCCCGCGAATCTGGGGGGCGAAACCCGCAACCGTCTTGACGGGAAATCCCCGTCATTTCTTGCGGGGCCGGGGGATGTCCAGCGGGAATACGGGAGGTTCGGCTACTCCTCCGCTTCGGGCCTCAGGAGCCCGTTCTCAAGGGCGAAGCGCACGATGTCGCGCCGGTTCCCGAGGCCCAGCTTCGACTTGGCTCGGGCGATGTAGCCCTCGACGGTCTTGCGGCTGAGGCACATCTCCTGGCCCACTTCTGCGGCGGAGAACCCCCGCGCGGTCAACTCGATCACGGTGCGTTCGCGATCCGAGAGCGCCTCCGGCTCGCGGCCCGCGCCGGGTCGCTGCGCCTTCTGGCGCGCGATGAGTGCGGCCGCGCGCCTGGGCAGATAGGAGTGGCCGCGCACCACCGCTTCGAGGGCTCCAATGAGATCGGTGTCCGCGGCTGACTTGCTCAGGAAGCCCGCTGCGCCGGCATCCAGCGCGGGCACCAGGAACTCGTCCTCGTCGTGGACCGTCAGAACCAGGACCTTCGTTTCGATGTCGAGGGCGGTGATGCGCCGGGTCGCCTGAACTCCGTCCATGCCGGGCATCGCCAAGTCCATCACGACGATGTCCGGCTCCAAGCTCTGGGCCTTCGTCACCGCCTCCTCCCCCGATGATGCCTCTCCCACGACCTCCGCCCTTCCGGACGCTTCCAGCAATGCCCTAAGCCCGGCGCGCACGACCGCGTGGTCGTCGACAAGGAGCACCCTCACCATCGCCGCCGACCCTTCATCGGCCCTGTACGCCCGCACTCTGGACGGGAATGGAGGCGCGGACCGTCGTTCCCCCGCCCGGTGAAGTCTGCACGACGACGGAGCCGCCGACGAGCGCGGCTCTCTCGAACATCCCGGCGAGGCCTACGCAGCCCTCGCCCGGCAGCCCTTCCGCGTCGGGCAACTCGAACCCGCATCCCTCGTCTCGGATGGTGGCCGTGATCGCGCCGTTCGCCGTTTCGAACGTCACGCTCGCCTCGTTCACTCCCGCGTGCCTCACTGCGTTGCCCACGGCCTCCTGCACGATACGGTACAGAGCGAGCGCGGCGACCGTGTCCAACCGGCTGCCCAACCGCTCCAGCTCGGCATGGACCGTGAACCCGTAGACGTTTTCGATGTCACGGAAGGCGGAGCCGAGGGCGGAGGAAAGCCCTTGGCGGTCCAGTTCCGGCGGCAGGAGTCCCCGGATCATTCGTTTCACCCCGAGGATTGTGCTCCCGATGTCCTCGGCGACCCTCGCCCGCGCGCGGTCTCTCTCGCCCTCGTCCTTCTCGTCGGCCAAGAGCTTCACCCGGATCTTCAACGCCACGAGATTCTGGAGGAACTCATCGTGCAGTTCACGCGAGAGATGCTTCCGCTCCTCTTCGGCCGCCGCGATCATCATGCCCGACAGGCGCCGCATCCGCTTCCAGGCGGAAACGTCACGGACCGCGCAGATCACGTGTTCCCGGCCCGGCCCCAGTTGCGAGGGACTCAAGCTGATCTCGACCGGGATCGTCGTGCCGTCCTTGCGCAAGGCTTCGAGTTCGAGTCCCTCGCCCATCGGGCGAGGCTTCGGTGACTCGCCGTAGCGTAGGCGATGCCCACGGTGCCGGCTGCGGCTGGCGTCGGGAATCAACCGCTCGACTTCGCTGCCCTCCAGTTCCTCGCGGCTCCATCCGAACATCGCGACGGCCTGACGGTTGAGGTCGCGGATCACTCCGTCCGCATCCACGACGAGCATCGCGTCCGGCGAAGCGTCGAACACCGCGGTGTAGTCCCTTTGCTTGAGCACTCCCGGCTCCATCCATTCGTTCGGTCGGGCCAACTCGCCGTGACCGCGACGCGGATTCCTTACCGGCCCGTTCTCACCCACGAGACGCGTCCGGTCGCGGATTGTCAATGGGAAATATGGGTTTCATCAGATCAGTCCGACCCGCCCTGGCCGGTTTAGCAGGTCGTCGAAAGCACCGACGGCCTACAGCAGGGTCAGGTCCCTGCGGGCCGGCTCGAGGATGGCTCGACCGCAATTGGGGAACTGTTGGCCATCGCCGTTGCGACGCGGGGAATCACCAGAACGGTCCCGATCTGCATGCGCCGAGGCTCCACGTCCAGATTGACTGTGCGCAAAGCATCCAGCGCAACACCGTACCATTGCGCAATTCGCGCCAGCGTTTCTCCCGAGACGACGGTGTGTTCACGAAATGTAGAGCGCTCCCCGACCGGGATTCTTGCGAGGCGGGCGAAAAACGTTTCGCCCCCGCCTACGGGAAGACGCACCCGTGTCGACCTGCCCGCCGGGACCAGGCCAATGCGGAGGTGTGGGTTAAGAGTCCTGATTTCGTCTTCAGTGATGCCCGCGGCCTCAGCGAGGACATCTGCCGACGCCGCCCCCTCGACACGGACAACATCGGAGTGCTCCGGCGGATCCTTTTCGGGCGGTGTTTGCCTGATGACCGAGAGATCGCCGGCCAGATGAACGCTCGCGAGGAACTTGGGAACGAAGTCCCGTGTCTCCTTGGGAAGTCCGGCGCGGATATGCTCGAACAGGGCGTCGTTGCGGGGCCGGGCGCCACCGTGCCGCCGGATCACCCGCTCGATCCGCGTCGGCCCCGCGTTGTAGGCCGCCAGAGCGAGGAACCAGCACTGGAACCGGTCATGCAGAGCAACCAGGTAGTCCAGTGCGGCCTGGGTGGCCACGTACGCGTCGAAGCGCTCGTCCACGAGCGAGTTGACATCGAGCCCAAGCGACCGGGCGGTCTCGGGCATCAGTTGCCATAGCCCGGCCGCCCCTGCCGGCGAGACGGCCAAGTGGTAGTAGTCGGCCTCGATGAGGGGAAGGTAGCGGAGCGAGGGCGGCAGGTTCCGCGCCGCCAATTCGGCGTCAATATAGTCCTCGTACCTGCCCATTCGCTTCAGACCCCGCTGCACCGGACTCCGCCCCTTGGTCCCCCAATGATCCAGCCACGAGGCGACCTCCTCCTCGATCACTCCGTCACGAGCCGATGATGACCTGATCTCGTCGTGGGCGTTGCACGGACGACCGTCCCAGCCACTGCAGGTCCACTCGGTCTGCGCCACGCGGTCCTCGCTCTCACGGAAGGAGCGGGCCAAGACGGAATCCTCGTCCCGGATGTTCACCTTTAGGAGCATCATCGCCAGAACCACGACTGTGACGGCGAGGACGAAACGCGTGAGCCACTTGTTCATGAGAGTCTTCTCTCTGACGATGTGGTCGGCGCCACCCAAGCGGTTCTCGGGATACAAACACGACGGTGTGCCTAATGGTGGACAACACGGATCGGTGCTCCCAGGGGAAAAATCCGTGACTTTTGACGGGAGATCCCCGGGTGCGTCGTGCGGGGAGAATCCGGCGGCGGGACAGTCGCGTTCACCGCCAGCGCGGGCGAGGCATCCGACACGGTTGCCGTGACGGTGGCTCGGGACCGCGATGTGCTGGGGGTATTCTACAATGCGGCGGACGGGACGAACTGGCACAACAGCGAGAACTGGCTGACCCAGGAGTCCCTGGTGGGACTGGTACGGGATCGAAATGGATGCGGGGGCCGGGTCGTCAAACTCGATCTCACTGACAACGACCGCATCGTCAACCATCCGCGGCAACAGCTACCGCGTCGCCGCGCCAGGGCCATCCGCCCGGCGGCGCCCGCAACCTCTACCAGCCTAGAGCCACCACCTCATGACCACCCTGGGCTCGGCTCCGTCTCCCCTAAAATGCGAAGTTCTCGACCTTGCGATGTCGCGAAGCACCTTCGCACACCGGAGGATGGCCGCTGACCTCGGAGCTTCCGTCGAGCAACTGATGGTGACCGCGTGTGCATCGCCAACGTGCTCGGCGACATCGCCCGCGCCAAGGGCATGTCGCGCGTTGCGAGCGCCGCTGGCTTTCCCGTGAGAGTCTCTAGCCAGCCCGACCGCTCCAGCGATCCGATCAGCACAAAGCCGTAGTCGTCCTGGGTCTCCAGGGGATTTCGCGCGCCGGATGAGCTCGGTGGTCCGTTTTGCGTCCGTCGTCGCCTCCGGTGAAGGATCCTGTTGATCGGGCGATGTGCTTTTGATCGAGGAAAGGTCGATGCTCCCTGGGCGAAAGCTGCGACGGATGTCCGTTATCTTGCCCCCAATCCCCGCTGTTTCGGGCCGATGGATCCAGATCTTCGTCAGCGGCGAGAGCGGCAGATCATGGAGTCCTGATTGAACTCTGTGGCTATGATCCGATAGGGTCCAGAGTAGTCCGGCATAAGTCCCGTAACATCCTGTAATACAACGTTTTTCGAGTGACTGGCGCAGCATGGTCATCCCTTGCACTCCAGCCGTATCCCGTGTATTCCTTCATGTGTAGTGTTGCAATAAGTGATACACACTCTCGGGAAGGGACGCATGGTGAAGCGACCGAGAACGCTCTCCGCGGCCTTCGTGCGCACGATCGGCCGACCCGGCGTGTACGGGGACGGACGCGGCGGGCGTGGCTTGAGTCTCCGGGTCCACCGGACGGCGGCGGGCCGGATCTCGAAGACATGGCGGCAGCGCGTCAGGATCGAGGGGCGGCTCACCTCGGTCGGGCTCGGGCCGTATCCCGAGATCACGCTCGCCGAGGCACGCCGGCAGGCGCTGGACAACAGCCGCGCGGTCCGCCACGGCGGCGACCCGCGCGGACGCGGTGTTCCCACGTTCGCCGAGGCCGCCCGGCAGACCATCGAGCTGCACCGGGACGGGTGGAAAGCGGGGAGCCCGTTGCCCTTGCAGTGGGAGTCCACGTTCCGTCTCCATGCCACCCCGCTCCTGGAGATGCCGGTGGACCGGATCACGAGCGCGGACGTGCTCGCGTGCCTCGCGCCGATCTGGAACTCGAAGCCGGGCGCCGCCCGGAAGGCCCGGAACCGGATCTCTGCGGTCTTCCGCTGGTGCATGGGTAACAATCTACGCCCGGACAACCCGGTGGAGCGGGCGGCCGTGGCGCTGCCGAGGGCGAACGGCAACGCGCCGAGGCACTATCGGGCGCTTCCGCACCGGGAGGTCGCGGCGGCGCTCCGTGCGATCCGCCGGGCGAGGTACATCCACCCGTCGGCGGTGTTGTGCGTCGAGATGATCGCGTTGACGGTTGTCCGTGCCGGAGAGGCGCTCGGGGCGCGGTGGGACGAGATCGACGTGGAGGCGGCGCGGTGGACGATCCCGGCCTCGAGGATGAAGGCCGGGCGCGAGTTCAGTGTCCCGTTGAGCACGGGCGCGCTGGATGTGCTGGAACGGGCGCGGGCTCTGTCTCCGGAATCGTCGTTGGTGTTCCCTTCCAAGACGGGCGATCCGTTGCCGAGGAACGCGCCGGGGCGCGTGCTTCAAGGCGCTGGGGTCGTCTCGACGGTTCACGGGTTCCGGTCGAGCTCGCGGTCGTGGATGGCCGAGTCCGGCGTCCCGGCGGAGGTCGCGGAGGCTTGTCTCGCCCATGTGCCGAGAAGCAAGGTCGTCCAGGCGTATCAACGCTCCGACCTGCTGGAGCGCCGCGCCGAGGTTCTCCAGGCGTGGTGCGACTACCTCACCAAAAGCGCCTCCTCTCCAGATTAAGTGCCCCCGAGCCGCTACAAGAATGGACAGCTGATTCGCGATTCAAGCTGTCAGAAGAAGCTCAAGCGCGGGTGGAGCAAGCCCTCTTTGGCGGGCATTCAAATGTGGCCGGTGTCCTCTTCGTGACGCGGCACTTTGACCAACATGTGAAGCGGCACAGATATCAGATGAGGCCCCTTGTGAACGTCGTGGTGGGCAGTTCGCCGATTGTAGATCTTGTCGAACTCGAGACCACACTGACGGTCCCAGCGGTCCTGTCCTGACAAATTGCGTGCAGTCGAAACTGCCGGGGAAGGTGAGGCCGTGTCCCCACCATCACTTTCGTCACTCATCGGCTGGTGCCATAGGGTCCCAGAAAGCGCTCGCCGTCGAAGTGAATGAGGTGGCTCGGGGCGTCGGCGCACCACACTTCGGTTTCCCAGGAGATATCGCTCAGATGGCGACCCATCGCGGTCCGGTCCGGAAAGGCCGTGACGTAGACCAGTCCAGCTTGCGCAGAACAGAACAGCTCGGCCAGCTCATTATGGCGTTTGGCGTCCATTGGTCCATGGCTTGTGACCGCTTCGACGAGGAGAAACCAGTTCTTCTCGCGGAAATACAGCACTACATCCGGCATTTTCCCGTGCCTGTCGACGGTGACACCCAGCTCCGCCAAGCGCTCCTCTTCGAAGCATCCGATCTTGTCTCCGGTATCGCCTACATAGATGACCTCGGCCCCGGGCGCGAAGCGCGGAGCGAACGAAGTAAGGATGTCGCTGATTAGTTCGCTGTGGGCGCCCGGCGTGAGCGTCACTTCTCGGTCCTTCGCCACCTTGACCGGGATCATCTGCATAGCCCGATCCTGCGCCCACTTCGCCGCGAGCGGGGTTCGTATCCTTAGCCACTGCTCAACCGCAGCGTCCCACTGGGGCGTGTCGAACGCCTCAATCACCCGCAAGGCTTCCTCGCTGATCTGATAACAGGCATTGGGGCTGTTGACGGGACGTGTGGGATCATCGGGGTTGTATAGGGCGATGCCGGCTTCCACGAACTGATGCATCGTCTGCCTTCGGAAAGTCTCACGGGTGTTCGGCGCGTAGTCTCGGCCGTAGTTCTCCTGGCTGTAGTCCATGATCGGTGTAATCCCCATGAGTGGCCGTTCGAGCCGATTCCACACACCGGAAGGCCGGAGGTCGACCAACGCGAGTAGCGTCAACGCCGAGCGGTCGTTCTGCTGGCCGCGCGGCATCCCGAGAGCCTTCAGGATCGCCGTCGCCTCGTCTATCTTGCGCCGTGCCGCCAGCGGGCTTTCATCGCGTGTCATGTGTGCGATCTCCCCCTCGATGATTGTGTCGATCGCTTGCTGTGATAGTGTAGCAGCATCGTGTTGTCTTCCGAGCCGTTCGAGCGTTGCGCGACTTGGGTAACGCAACCACCGCAGGTCGGTCGCGTTGACCTGTGTGTGCCCGTTGAACTGCCTGAAGTAGCGGTCCACTAGGCTGCAATTGAGGAAGAGGGCGAGTCCTCCGGCTAAATCCTCGGGCATCCCCTCGCGGCTCACATGAAAGACGTTGAGATGGTTCTCGAAGCCGACGAGTTCACTGGGAAGGTCGGAGCCGTAGACGGAGGCAACGATGCGCCGCCGCTCTTCCTTGGAAGTGAACCGCCGCACGACGACGTAGCTGCCCTTGTTCGCCCACAGCCATTTTCGGCTGGCGGTGGATACGCGGATCGCGTTCGGTTTCCGCATGACCCTCGGCCAGGAGACGCTCCCACCCTTGAAATGGGCTGGATATAGAAGTGGCACCGCCCCCTTCTCCGGCTCTGCGCGCAGGTCATCTTTGAGACGGAAATCCACCACGGGTCCCGTGGACACTTCGACGCCTAGAATCCCAAGACTTGCCGTAAAATGGGCCATGCGGTCGACTATGCCTTGTTCGATGCCATCGGCGGCGATATGCACGAAGCGGTCGGGGTCGCCTTTGCGGATTACTGAACTTAAGGGAACTGTTCGCTGCGTTAGATCCTCGGCAGTGCACATGCCTCGCGTTGGGGCCAGTTCCAAGGCGCCCGCGCTACTCGTCGTGATCATTACGTCACGCGCGGGACCGCCCTTGACCGCATGGACGATGATGTTCTCCTGAAGCACGTCATCGTCCTTGAACGCGTGATTGCGCCTTTCGAAAATGTGGATCTGCCGGAGACGCATCATCGAGAAGAACTGTTGTCGGAAAGGCTTGAAATAGGGACCATTGCAGAAAGAGCGGGGGATAATGGCAACCATTTCGCCGCCGTCGCGCAGGCATCTTGCCGCCACGAACATGAACCCGGTGTAGAGATTCGATGTTTCGAGACCCGCGCTACGCAAGGCCTCCCGGTGCGCCGAACCTGCGTGGATCTTCCGGTACGGTGGATTGAGTATGGCGTGGGTGAAGCCAACGTCATCGCTGGCGCCGTCGCCGAAAAGCTCCGGCTGGCGCGCGACACCGTGCTCCAGAATGAAATCCTCGTCGAGGAGTCGGCTGGTCGCCCTGACCCCCGCTTGTTTGCACCGCGCCTCCGCGTGCCGAAGCGTGTCGGATAGATAGCCCGACAACACCGAATCGATCTCGTAGCAGACGAATTCGACCGAGGGTGGGCAAGCCGACTGCCCACAGAGCCGTTCGGCGAGCGCGGCCGTGAGAGACCCGACTCCTGCCCCCGGATCCAGGACACGCATGTCTCCGTGTGTCTCCGAGAATAGACTCGCCATGAACTGGCTTATGGGGACAGGTGTCATGTACTGGCCGAGCGCGGCGCGTCTTTCGGGGTCAAGCTTCAACGAAGCATCGATGCGATAGAAGTCGACCGTCTCAGCGAGCGCGATGCCATTCATGCTTGGCTCCGCCCACCAATGAGTTCGGGACGCGGCGAAAATGGAAGATTGATGGAGGGGAGTTGCGAGAACTCGATGAGGTGGGCAAACATCGACTCGTTCCGTCCAATCCTCTGCGCGTAAGCCGTATCAGCCGACTCTCTCCGACTAATCTGGCCGGGCATCAGCCCAACGCAAGGACTACATCGAGGCTGCGGCCCAGTCCTCCCCGCGCGGGCTCACGAGCGAGTCCGGCCCGGATGTGGCCCACGAACCGCTGTGATGGTGGTGGTAGTCCGCGACTGCACTTGACCGGACACCATCACTTGACACCCATACCGTGTTGCCATACGCTAGGATTGGGTCATAGGTAAGCCCTACAGCATCTAGGCTTCCATAGACGCGAGGTCTAGCCGCGTTACCAGTAGGGTGGACACCTGTGAGGCCGGGGCTCCGCCGACGCCGTGCTACCTCTTAGGTAAGCCCTAATGGGCTAGGTAGCAGAAGGGTGAGGCCCCAACGGGGGTCATTCCCCGGCAGGCGCGCTCGGACACTACCTAAGGTCCGGGTAAACCAGGGGGACGCCCCGGCCTATCGCCCTGATTCACCTTGTTGACACCGCCGGACTTGGGCGTCTCCATGCACGGGTATGGAGACTGCGACGACCCAGGACTCCCGGTGCTGGCTGAGCCACTAAGGTCGTTCAGCCAGCCCACGCCGCGTTGAACGTGGCGGCTGGCGAAGGGTGGCTGCCGCCCCCCTTTCGATCCCCCGGAAACGCACGCCCGGCGCAGTCTAGTCGAGGTTGTTGCCGAGACGCGCCAGCTCGCGGGTGCGCCCGACCTCGACGTCGACCGCACGGGCTGTCCGCGCCATCGCCCGGCGTATCAGCGCGGAGAGCGACCCGCCAGTCGGCACACTCGCCCGGCGTGAGGCGGACGGCGACCAGGACTGGGCGGCGTCCAGCCATCGTGACGGGCCGCCACGGGGGGTACCGGGACGACGCCCCCGCCCGCGCAATCCACCGAAGCGCGGGCCTGTCGGGTTCGAAGGGGCGGAGCCCCTCGACAGCCCCTTTGTACCCACAAAGGGTAGGCTGGCTCCCCGCCGTTAACGGCGTCCGACAAGCCCCCCCGCCGCAGCCGCGGGCGCTCCGCCTCGACCCCCCGCAGGACATCCGCCACATGCGGCTCGCACCGCTTCGACAGGCTCTCCATACGCGTTCACCAGAACATCGAGGCGGCGAATCGCGCAATAAGATGGTGGCAGAGCCGGGCGCACCTGCCGAGTGAACGGAGGGCAGGTCGATGCCCTGCTTGATCATCCTGCTCATCCTCGTCATCCTGTTCGTCCCAGTCGTCGGCCCCGTCCTGCTCATAGCGGATGGCGTAAGTGTATATGTCATACTTGAGGCCATCGTTATCGGCTTGATCACGGCCGGATTGTTGATCCGATGGGCCGGGCAGGATCAGGAGCTTTGGGAGACTTGCAGGTGCACAGAGCCGCGCCGGATGTGGTCGAGCAGCTGAAGGAGGAGGGATGTACACGACCCATCGGAACTTGAGGTGCGCCGGATCCGAGCGACAGATGTTCATTAGCAGTTGCAATATACCCGGCGTCGCATCAGTGCTGTCGCACCGGGTTGCGTGTCCAAGGAACTACGCGCGCCATCAGTCCAGAGACGACACCGTTAAATCCGCTGCGGACCTAGAGTTTGAGCTCGGCGGTCGTCACTCAACAGGTATCCTCGGGCGTGAAACCCAACGCAGCCGAAGCCTACGTGTGTCGGCGCTGTTGGCATCAGGTGCGCCGCGCCTCGTCGCCCTCATCCTATTGCTCCTTGGGTTATCTGGGTGCGAACAGGGACTGCCCTCCGGCCCGTCCAATACGAAACCCCCGGCGATACCAGCCCCTATTCCGCCGCTGCCACCGATTGCCACGAGGATTGACGTTCTTGTGTCCCGCCATCCGGTGCTAGACAGATCGTGGTTGCCCGAGGGGCTGGCCGTCTGGGAAAGCCGGGATACTGCGGTAGCGTGGGGCTGTAGATGCGCGTGGGTGCGCGCCTCCGTGACCGACCAGTACGGAGCCGAGATGGCGGTTGCTCCGACCGTCGCGTTCGCTGACGGCAGCACCGAAGTCGAATACTCCTGGGCCCGGTTCTACACGAATAGCCGGGGGCGGGGCGGCGAAGCCGTAGCCAGGATCGTTCAGGGGTGGGCCGAGGACCCCGAGGACGTGTACCGGATCGAGACCGGGGGCCCTCCTGCCGATCCCCTGTTCCTGCCCGTCGTCGCGTCGTATGAAGGCCTTGCCGACACACTGGTCCACGTGATGCCAGCGCATCTCGAGCGCAGGGAAGGAAGTGAAGTCCCCCACGGGCTGACGATAGAGGAGGTCGGCGGGTCGCTCGAGGTGTCCACCGATGATTGGTACGTCGATCCGCGCACCGTCTACGTGGTCGCATCGAACCAGGAGGTGTTTCCGGACCATACCTTCGTCGACGGGGGGTCGTTCGAGGCGTCGTGGGCTGACGGAGTGTTGCGGGTTACGGGAACACGGAGCGGGCTAGGTTCACTGCGGGTCTCGGCCAGGACCCCCGACTACCGGTCTGCCTCGCTCAGTCGGCCCGTCGTCGTCGACTATTGCCCCGAGCCCGACCGAACTCGACTCAACCCCGCCACGCCCAGACCCGCTATCAAATACGATCGCGCGCCAGCGTCGGCGACCTTCCGCATCGAGTTGCGGTTCAAGGGCGAGTGGAGCGAGTGCGCCCGGCGCGTGGTCGGCTACGCGGCTGGGTTCTTCGAGGCGGCGCTTGCTCCGAACGACCAGCCGCCGTTCGTCATCGAGGTTGGGTACGGCGATTGCCGGGGGGGGGTTGGCGTGCGCGTGGGCGTCGGGCCCGGTCGTTGAGCGTGAGACGGGCGGTTTCTACCGCGATGGAGGCGGCGCGGCATGGCAGGGTCCGGGGCTGTACAGGCCCGTCTACGGATTCCCCCCAACGGGCCTCGGCTATGGTGATAGCAGAGGGCACCTGTACCGCACCGCCCTTCACGAGTTCGCGCACGTCTTCGGCATCGGCACCTACTGGTGGAGCGGCACCAACGGGGCTCCGGTGCTCGTGAACCCGGCCCGTGGTGGTGCCGTCGCGGACACGCACTTTCCCGGCCGGCGCGCCGTCGAGGCGTTCGATGCGGCGGGAGGGGAATCGTACACCGGCGGCAAGGTGCCCGTGGCAAACGATAATGTGCACTGGCACTATGACGCCCTGTGCGGGGAACTGATGTCCCACGGCGGAGGGTGTGCCTTCGGCGGGTATGGCAGGAGGTATAAGGCGCTTTCGGCGATCACCTTGGGGGCGCTCGCGGACCTTGGCTGGCTCGTCGATATGAGCGTAGCGGAGCCCTACTCGCTACCCGATCCCAAACTTGCCGCCGACTCTTGGGATCTCGGGTTTGACGTGGTGCGCCGCCAGCGTTAGCCCTTCACAAACTTCCGGTGTCATGGATCGCCTTGGCAACCTGCTCGGGCGTCGCGCCGAGGTGGAACCGCCGGAAACGGGCTCCGAGCTCCGTCACGGGCTGCGACACGTCCCAATCAGGTCCCGGAGCCTGCTCTCGTGGCCGCCAGCGAAGCCTCACAATCAGCGATCAGCCAACGCCTCCGCTCGAACGGGTCCGAGGTGCTGTCGGCGGAGCGGACGAGGGGGGCAGTCGAGCCGCCGAAACCATTCTTGAGGACGGGAGATCGTCCGGTTGACGACTTGCCTGACTCCCTCCTCACCCGAAACTTGGTCCGTCGCCGTCCAATTTGATCCGATGAAATCCGGCTCATTTCTGCATATCGGAAGTGGTACAGAAGCCGTAATCTTGTGCCGTAAAATGTTGTCACATAGTGTTTTACGGTATACACGGACAGTTCTGATTGGACTTAGGATAGGTCTCGCCGGAGTAGCACGCTGCAGATCGGGGGCTTTACACGCAGGAGGTCGCAGGTTCGAATCCTGCAGCGCCCATTGAACTTACGGAATCCGGGGGTTCCGATGTTCGCCAATTGGACCCGGAACCGACCTCCCGGTACTCCTCAAGGGCCTTCCTGAGCCGGCCTTCATCGGCCCTCTGATGGCACTGGAGCACCAGCCGCCGAGTTCGCATAGGACCTGAGCGGCAGGTCCATGAGGTCGGAAGCGAACTGCACGCGAAGGGATTCTTCGGCGCGGGCAGCACGAGACGATCCTGGACCTCGAGTGATCGCTCGCCCACGCTCGCCCTCATTCAGATGGCCACCGCCAACGGAAAGGCGTTCATGCCGCGCAACGGCCTGCCACCGGCTCATCAAGCACGCCGGGGTCGAGCATATCCTCTTCTACGACGTCTGGCGACCGGAAGCATCGACCGCCTCCCGCACGGCCCTGTCGGCGGTCTGGAACATCATCCGGAGCCATTCGTTGCGCCGACGCCATTGCTTGCGCCGAGCACGGAATTCCTTCAACAGATCCCACAGGTCCTCGCGGGCCCGCTCGACCGCTGCTTCCCGAAGTTCGTCGGAAAGCGTGGTGTCGTTCTCGAACTCGTACTTCTCGATCGCGAAGTCGGCGACATCGAGGATATTCTCCCCGACAATCTGCAGATCGACAGCGTTCTTGAGTGAGATGGGCCTGTCGTGCCTGCGTTCGGTCACGGGTTGCGGTCCCCCGAGAGAGAGTCGGTGCGAAGATCAAAAGGAGACGGCCCAGACGGTACGAGGATGATACCCCCGCACCCGACTCGCGAGAAAGGCCGTTCGCACAACGGCTTGCGACTCCTCGGGTTTGGAGCCTCGGCCGTGCTCGACGAGCGGCTGGACACGCCGTGCCTCGCGCGTGGCCCGGGCGAGGACCGCGGGTCAGGCGGACTCGGGTAATTCACCGTCGTAGAACGCGGCCGTGCGCGTGGCGTGCCGAGCCCGGCGCGGCGGCGTCCCCAAGCATCTCAGGAGGAGGTGCCCCCGGGGCCTGCAAGGCGGGGTGGAGAGCTCGGTTGGGCAACTGTCGCGGGACCTACGGGATGGCACCCACCAGCCGAACGTCGTACGTCTGTTACCGGGTATGCAAGATTGCGGGATAGTGGGCATTGAGAATGTCAAGGTTGGGCCGTGTGGCGGGGGCTTGGCCGCACGGGTTGTTGGGGGGAGCCGGGCAAGGAGCGAGAACGGGTTAACTACGATCGCGTCTCCATCGAACGAAGGAGACGTGATGATCGGAAGAGAGACGCGGGTGCTGCTGCGGCACTATCTGGAACAGGGACTGAGCAAGGCCGCGGTGGCGCGGCATTGCGAGGTCAGCGAACGGACGGTGTACCGCTAGATCGCGACGGGGCAGCTGGACCGCGAAGCGGACGACGGATCGGGTTGCGCAGACGTCGGCGATGCTGGCGCCGGGGCCAGCCGAACGAACAGGGCCCGGTCCCTCGCCCGCTCGCCTCATCCTAGACGTCTATCGCCGGAGTTTCGATGTATCTGCCGAGTCTTTCGGCTCGGTCCGTCGTGCGTCAGGGGCTCACGTGGACCGTGAGAAACCGAACAGATCCACGGCGGCGGTGTTCCCACAGGTAGATTCCCTGCCACGTTCCGAGCGCCAGTTGACCGCGTTCGAACGGAATCGACAGGGTCGTCGAGGTCAGCGCAGCGCGGATGTGTGAGGGCATGTCGTCGGGCCCCTCGCTCGTGTGCGTGTAGCGGGGATCACCTTCGGGGACGTTACGCTCGAACCATGCCTCCAGGTCTCGCTGAACAGCGAGATCCGCGTTCTCCTGGATGGTCAAGCTCGCTGACGTGTGGCGGACCATGACCGTGCACAGGCCCTCGTCCAGCCCGCACGCGGCCACGAGTCGTTGCAACTCGCCGGTGATTTCGTGAAGGCCCTTTCCTTGCGTGCGAACCTCGAGATGATCGATCACTCCAAGCCCTCAGTGCCGAAAGACCCTCCGACCCGTGAACAACATGGCGATCGCGTGCTCGTCCGCCGCCCCGATCACCTCCTCGTCCCGTACCGAGCCCCCGGGCTGCACGATCGCACGAACCCCAGCGGCCGCGGCCGCGTCGATTCCATCCCGGAACGGGAAGAACGCGTCCGAGGCCAGCACCGATCCCTCGAGCGAGAGTCCTCGGTCGGCTGCCTTCTGGACGGCGAGGCGCGAGGAATCCACCCGGCTCATCTGACCGGCGCCTATGCCGAGTGTCGCGCCCGCACGCGCGAGCACAATCGCGTTCGACTTGACGCCGAACACAGCGGCCCAGGCGAAGCGTAGATCGTCCAACTCCTGAGCTTCGGGGGAGCGCTGGGTCACGGTCGTCCACGTAGTGCCCTCTTCCCCGTACAACGGCCACTCGGGGGCAGTCTGCGCAAGCATTCCTCCGTAAACGCTACGATATGAGAAACCGTGCCGCTGGTGCCCGTGTTCGGCCAAGAAGTGCTCGGCGTCCGTTCCATACGCAAGCAGCCTCAGGTTCTTCTTCTTCCCGAGTACGGCCAGCGCCTCGCTGTCGAACTCCGGAGCGACGACACATTCGATGAACAGCTCTGACATCGCCTCCGCGGTCGCACCGTCGAGCGGCCGGTTGAGGGCGATGACCGATCCGAACGCGCTCAACGGGTCGGTCGCGAGCGCGCTCTGGTACGCCTCAAGTAGTACGTCTCCGACGGCCAGTCCACAGGGCGTCGTGTGCTTTACGATGCATACCGCCGGACGCTGCGAGTGTGCGAACGGCCCCAGACAGAAGAGTGCTCCGTCCAGGTCCAGGTAGTTATTGTAGGAGAGCTCCTTGCCCTGAAGTTGCTTGAGACTGGCGAGGCCCGCCCCCTCGCCCGGATACGAATAGAAGGCCGCAGCCTGGTCCGGATTCTCCCCGTAGCGGAGCACCTGCCGACGGTGAAGTGAAAGCGCCAGACGCTCGCCGAACTCCGTCTGCCGTGTCGCGTCCCCAGCCGACGTGTCCTGACTTGATTCGAGGTAGGCCGCAATGGCCGCGTCGTAGTCGCTGACGTGGCGAAAGACCTTGGTCGCCAGCTCCCGTCGGAGGCTGTTCCCGTCCTCTCCTGAGCCCGTGTTGTCCAATGCATCCACAAGGCGCTGGTAATCCGCCGGATCGACGGCAACCCAGACGTCGCGGTGGCTCTTGGCGGCCGCACGGATCATGGCGGGGCCACCGATGTCCACCTGTTCCATGGCCTCGCCGACAGCGACATCCCCCCCGGCGACGGTCTCCCGGAACGGATACAGGTTTACGGCCAACAGATCGATCGCCCGATAGCCATGCCGATCGAGCGCGGCCATGTCGTCGGCACGGTCGCGCCGCGCGAGCAACCCCGAGTGCACTGCGGGATGGAGCGTCTTCACACGTCCGTCCATCATCTCGGGATGACCCGTCGCCCGGGCGACATCGGTCACGGGTAAGTCGGCCTCGCGAAGCACTCTTGCGGTGCCTCCAGTCGAGAGGATCTCCCAGCTGCGCTCCGCCAGCGCCCTGCCCAACTCCACGATACCGGTCTTGTCCGAGACACTGAGCAGTGCCCGACGTCGAACGCTCATCGACAGCAACTCATTCGAGGACCGTCATTCGCGTTTGCTCCCCCGTCCTAGAAGGCTTCTGCTACGAGGTCCGAGAGACCCAACTTCGACGCGCCCAACGAGAAAGCCCCACTGGGCAAAGCAAGAGGCACCGCGTCCGCGCCTACGGCAAGGGCACGACAGAGGTGCTGCGCGGCCAGGGGATAGAGGAGGTGCTCGACCTCCAGGACCCGTGCCGCGAGGGCCCGGGCATCGTCGCCCTCACGCACGGGAACCGGCCACTGGGCAAAGATGCTGCCTTCATCGTAGCATTCATCGACGAAGTGGACTGTGACACCGCTCACGCGGGCACCAGAGCGCAGCACTGCCTCATGCACCGCTTGGCCCCACATTCCTTGCCCGCCGAAGGCCGGAAGCAGCGCGGGGTGCACGTTCAGAATGCGGTGCCGGAACGCCTCGGTGACGGCAGCGGGCACTAGGCGGAGATATCCGGCCAAGAAAATCACCTCGATCTTCGCGGCGCGGAGGACGGCGAGCATGGCCGCGCCGATCTCCGCAGGATCCCGTCCCTTGACGGGCATGTGGCAGACCGGCACGCCCGCCCGCTCGGCACGCTCGACCGCGGCGATGCCCTGGCGATCCACTATCAGCAGACGCGTCGTCCAGCGCGCCCCCTCCCTGCCCTCCCGGTCGAGCAGTGCCTGAAAATTGGTTCCCGAGCCCGACGCGAAGACGGCCGCGGTCAACGCCCGCCTCCCCCGGCTCGCTACTTGCCCGCCACCGCTCACGCGAGCTCACCCCCGTAGCGCGGTACGAGGAACGGGTTGTGACGAGCTTCGTGAGCAACGGTCGTTTCCGGACCGTGACCCGGAAGCAGCCGGGTCTGCGGAGGCAGCGTCAACAATTCGCGGCGGATCGACTCGATCAGCACCTGGAAATCACCCCCGGGCAGGTCGGTACGCCCGATCGAGCCCGCGAAGACTACGTCACCAACGAAGGCAAGATCGTCGGCAGGCGCATACAGGACGACGTGGCCTGGGGAGTGCCCGGGAGCATGGCGCACTTCAAGCACATACTCGCCGAAGCGAACGCACCCACCGGGCGTCAGCTCATCTGTCGGAGGCGGAACGTCGACTGCCGGGAGCCCGAACGCGGCTGCCTGGTCCGGCACTCCGTCGTAGAGGGGCCGATCCTCCGGATGCAGGTGGATCGGAATCTCCGGAAACGCCCCCCGGACTGCGGAGATCCCTTCGATGTGATCCAGGTGCGCGTGAGTGAGAAGAATCGCGCTCGGCCGCGCGCCGGTCCGGCGAAGGTGACGCACCATGCCGGATGCCGCCGCTCCCGGGTCCACTACCAGGGCTTGGCCGTTATCCTCACAGACGGCCAGATATCCGTTCTGAACGAAGGCGCCTCCCGTGAAGGTGTGAACCTTCACGCCAGTGGCCAGCCGGCTTGAGCGTGATGAACCGTCAGGCGCACCCGCAGCCGGCCCTTCTCAGGCCGGCCTCCTCCAAGTGCCGCTCCTCGTCGGTCGGTGCGCTCCATCCGCCGGACAGCTCGAGCATGCGACGGAGGGCTCGTTCGGCACCTACCCGCACGCCCTCGTCCATGAGCACTTCGTGCCGTTCGTGGTCGAGGCTCCACGCCAGCTTGGCCAATGTGTTGAGTTTCATGTTGCCGCACACAGCCGCGCCGGAGAGCGGGGCGAACGTCTTGTCCGGGTGGACCTGGACGAGCCGGTCCACTAGCCCGCGCTCGGTTCCGATGATCAGCTCGTCATGTTCCTCGGCCAGCCGCATCATGCCCGATCTCCCCGCGCTGATAATTGTGGCCGAGGATGACCGCCTTGAGCTCCTCCTTGCGCACCCGGATGTGCCCGTCGAGCTCGGCTCGGGACAATCCAGCGTAGTCGAGCGGGGTCGGCAGGATGTCGAGAACTCGGCTCATCATCGCACTCGCTGAACCATCGGGGGACCCGCGGGAGCAAGTCCCGCGAGTCCCCGCTGGCGCCAGCCGTGAATCCGCTTAGACCGTGAAGGAACTCCCGCACCCGCACCCACCAGCAGCGTTCGGGTTACGGAAGGAGAACCCGGATCCCATCATCGTGGACACGTAGTCTATCTCCACTCCCTCCAGGTACTGGGCGCTGAACGGATCGACGAAGACCTTTACACCGGATATGTCGAGCACTTCGTCGTCGCCCTCCGGCGTATCTTCGATGTTGAGCCCGTACTGGAACCCCGAGCAGCCGCCGGGGAGGACCGCGACGCGCAGCCCGGCCTCGTGGGTTGCGCCGTGCTCAGTCATGAACTCCTGCACCTTGTTGGCCGCAGTGGGCGTCAGGATGATCTGCATTTGTTGCGTGCTCCAGACGGGGAGGGCGTGCCCTCGCAGAGCGTCTTTCGTGCCGTTCTTGACCCGGGACCGCTACCCGAAGGGACGCCGATCGTTCCCGTTTTATCGGTGTTTTTCCCAGCGTCACGCAGCCGCAAACTACAGCAGGAAATCCGTCGGTCAACCACCAGTCTTTCCCGGCGACCAACCAGCCTGAACCCTAGCTCAGCCGAACGGGGACGTGGACTCCGCTCCGGCGCCGCCCGGGCCCCATCTGGCGCCGAAGGCACCGGACGAGCTATAGATCCTATGCCAATAGCTGACTAGTCGGCGCTGCGGGAGCTGCCCCGGACGCTGCTTCGACCGTGGCGCAGCGCGCGCGGACAGAGTCGCTACGACAATGGTATCGTCTGAGGTCTGTCGCGGAAGGCCAATCCTTCCGCGCCCTCATCACCAGACACTGTATTCGCCCGCGTACTGGAGATCCACCCTGAGCCGAGGTTCAATCGTGAACAAGAACACAGCTATTGTAGTCGTCGTCACATGCGTGACCCTGGCGACCGGCGGCTGCCAAGCTGCTGACGCAGGTACACCTGCGGACGTGATCTTCTTCGGCGACAACATCGTCACCATGGACCCGGATCAGTCGAGTGTGGAGGCGGTAGCGGTCCGGGGTGAGACGATCGTAGCCGTCGGCTCTCTGGGCGACGTGATGGCGCTTCAGGGGGATGCTACGCGAGTCGTGGATCTTGGAGGCCGCGCCCTGGTGCCCGGCTTCATCGATGCCCACGGTCACATTCTCGCCACGGGCGGCACGTTGGACCGGTTGTCGCTGCACCCCCCTCCGGTCGGCGACGTCAACAACATTGACGACATCGTGGAAAAGATCCGCCAGTGGATCGATGAGAGAGACATACCCGCGGGGGAGTTCGTGTCCGGCATCGGCTACGATGATTCGTTGCTCGAGGAAGGCCTCCATCCGACACGCTACGATCTGGATCGAGCTTCAACCGACCACCCGATCCTACTGACCCATGTGTCGGGCCACCTGCGAGCGGTGAACTCGGCTGCGCTCGCTGCGAGCAACATCACCGCCGCCACCGAGGATCCCCCCGGCGGCCATATTCGCCGTGTCGAAGGCTCGATGGAGCCCAACGGGGTCTTGGAAGAGACAGCCATGCGGTTGGTCGTCGGAGGGGTCGGGTTTGGGGGAGGAGGCGATGTCGAGGAGGTGCTCCGCAAGGCGATCCAACTGTACGCCAGTTACGGAACCACCACGATCCAGAACGGCGGCGGAACAGGGCCCGAAACGGTAGCTGCGATCCGCGCCGCGGCGGAGCGGGAGCCTCTGGACGCCGACGTCGCCGTGTTCACGAGCGTCGACGCGATCGTCGATGGGGATCTCCAGTACGAAGAGGACTACCAGAACGGCGCTCGCGTCGCGGGGGTCAAGTTCGTTCTCGACGGCTCGCCCCAGGGACGCACCGCTTGGGTCACGGAGCCGTACGAGGAGGGGCCGCCGGGCGCGCCGGCCGACTACCGCGCGTACGGGACCATGGACCCCGACGACTACAAGGCCGGCGCTGCCGCTTTGATCGAGCGTGGCGTGCCGTTCCTGGCGCACGCCAACGGTGACGCGGCCATGGACCTCATGATAGACGGGGTCGAGGAAGCGGTCGCTGGCATGGAAGAGATGCCGGATCACCGGTCCGTGATCATCCACGCACAGCTCATGCGCGCCGATCAACTGGACCGCGCGGCGGAACTGCGTGTGGTGCCTTCGTTTTTCGCAGCACACACGTTTTTCTGGGGTGACTGGCACGTTCGGAGCTTCGGCGAGGAGCGGGGCACGAACATCAGCCCCGCGCGCTGGGCCATCGACCGCGGCGTGAATTTCACGATCCACAACGACGCTCCGGTCGTGCCGCCGCACGTCATGCGCCTGATCTCCATAGCCGTGAACCGCCAGAGTCGCAGTAGCCGTGTGCTGGGACCGGACCAGCGGCTGACCGTCGAGGAGGCGCTGCACGCGGTCACCCTGGGCGCGGCGTACCAATACTTTGAGGAAGACCGTAAGGGCTCGATCACCGTCGGCAAGCAGGCCGACCTGGTAATCCTCGGGGAGAACCCGCTGACGGCGGATCCGGCCCAACTGGAGCAGATCCCGATCCTGGAGACGTTCTCGAGGGGCAGGTCGGTCTTCACGAACTGAGTGGAGTCACATGGTCGATTCCTTTTCGACCGTGGATTGAGGGGTCGCCAGCGGACCCAGCGTGCCTGGAGTGAGCAGAGCAGCACTCCAGGCACGCATCCGCAGAGTTAGCGGGAGCGGGGCGGCTCCTGGAAGTAGGGCTCGACGTGGCTGCCGGAGAACACCTCCTTGCCGTCGATGATGGTGAGTTCCACTGGAATGTCCCGGATGCGTTCAGGGTCCACGGTCAGGATGTCCTCTCCCAGGACAACGAGGTCTGCCACCTTTCCTACCTCGATAGAGCCCCGCTCGTCCTCGTCGAACGTCATGTAGGCCGTCTCCCGTGTGTAGAAGCGTATCGCCTCTTCTGCGCTCACCCCCTCTTCGGCCCCGTACACCTTGCCGTCATAGCCGCGGCGGGTCACGGCCGCCCAGATTCCAAGCAGCGGTCCGTGCGGCAATCCATCGGAGCCGTACGAGAGTCGAATGCCTTGGTCGAGCAGGCTGCGCTGTGGATTCTGCGTCCGGAGCCGGTCACCGCTCACAGCCGCAAGCATGAACCGGGTGTTGAAGTACGTGAAGTTGGGCTGAGAGGCCGCGATAATCTGGTTCTCCGCCATCTTGCGCAGTGTCTCTTCCGGCGGCACTAGCGTGATGTGGTGCACAAAATGCCTGTGATCCGCCCGGGGGCTTTCTTTCAGAATCCGGTCCAGCACGCGCACGGTCATCTCGACGGCCCCGTCGCCGATCGCGTGGATCCCCAGTTGCCAACCCAAGTCGTGGGCGCGCTTGCTGACTGGATATAGGGCCTCCTCCGGAATGCGTATCACTCCGCGGAAGTCCGGATCCTCGAACGGCCCATGCTCATCGAATCGGACCGCGCCGTCGTATCCATCGATGGACCAGAAGTCCGGGGCAGCAATCCCTCCGTCGATGCTCATCTTCACGGCACCGTATTTCAGGCGGTCGTCTCCGAATCCGGTCTTGAAACCCAGTCCTTCGAGTTCGGCGATCGAGACTCGCACGGCGGCGTCGAGATCGTCAAACGCATCGTAACCCGGCGAGAGTCGAACCTGCATCGTCATCCGCGGAAGCTCGTCGCCATATTTCTCGTAGACTTCTTGGACGAACCGGAAGGTATTGGGACGTATGCCGGCGGCATTGACGCTGGTCACACCCATTGCGGGGAACTTCTCCAGGCTCCGTCGCAGATTCTGGCGGGCCGTTTCGTCATCGAGCTGTGCCGCTTCACTCGGTATGACGCGGGTGATGAGACGCTGCGCCGGAGTCTCGAAGAGGACCCCCGACGCCTCGCCGTTCTCCTCCCGTACGATCCAGCCTCCGTCTTCTGGGTTGGGCGTGTCATTCGTGATCCCCGCCCGCTCCAAGGCCAACGAATTCACGCTCATCTTGTGACCCGAACTGAGCGCCACCGGGTGGTTCGGTGCGATATCGTCCAGCTCCCGGCGGCTCGGCATGCGCATGTGGAAGTAGGGTCGCTTGAGTCCTCCTACGATCCACTCTCCGGGAAGCACCTCGGCCGCTCGCTCCTCCAGGACCGCCCGGAGATCGTCCGGGGTCGGAACTTCCAGGTAATCGGCACTCGACGCTCCTCCGATACCCACGTGAACGTGGTTGTCGTAGAAGCCAGGCAGCATCGTCCTGCCACCGAGATCGACTTGGCGCGTCTCACTCGCCGCCAGACCCGCCACCTCTTCGTCGGATCCCACCGCCACAATTCGTCCGCCGGAGATCGCCACGGCCTCTGCGATGCCGAAGGCGTCGTCTACCGTGACTACCTTGCCGTTGTAGTAAACGACATCTGGAGCACCTGGATCCTGCGCCCCGGCAGGCGTGGCCAGAAGGAAGACCGTACTAGACACAGCACCGACAAGTCGCCACGCGGGGAGCATCCGGGTCCTACGCGAGCGCTGAACACGCTCGGAGCTGCAACTAGCAGGGTCGATCTGGAACATGGGAGAACTCCTGGTCAGGCGCCCATGGTGGACGATGTTCCGTCCCTCTCAGTAAGACAGGCTGCCTCTACGGACCCCTCTCTCGGCAGCTGGCGGGGAACTCAGGCCGAGGAGCTGTGCTTCCGGGGGGCGGCCAAACCCCCGGCCAACACCGGCAGACATCACGAAAGCCGCTGCTTCGCCGGCAACGCTCACTCGATTGTCGACGGTCACGTCAATAACGTCTCAGGCGCTCCCGGTAGGAGAGCACCTCTGCTCTCAACGTGGGAGCAAGCAGGTACAATCCCAGAAGATTCGGGATCGCCACGACATATATGATAGCGTCGGACAGATCGATCAGGGCACCGAGCTGGACACTGCTTCCTAGGACAACGAAGGCGCAGAAGATCAGCTTGTAGGCCGCCTCTACGAGCTGATTCTCGCCAGTGAGGTACGTGAGCGACTTCAAGCCATAGTAGCTCCATGAGAGCATGGTCGAGAAGGCGAATAGCACCGCCGCGATGGACAGCGGCAGGGGCGACCACGACAGCGTGCTCGCGAATGCGCTCGTGGTCAATTCTATCCCATTGACGCCTGAATCAGCCAACGCCGGATCATAGACGGTCGTCACAATCACCAGTGCCGTCATCGTGCAAATGATCACCGTGTCGATGAACGGTTCCAGCAGGCTGACGAATCCCTCCGTGGAGGGCTCGTCCGTCTGGACGGCCGAGTGGGCGATCGCCGCGGAACCGAGTCCGGCTTCGTTCGAGAACACTGCGCGCCTAAAACCGATGATCATGACTCCGATAAAGCCACCCCCAACGCTCTCCGCACTGAAGGCGCCTTGCCATATCTGGACGATGGCGGCCGGCAGTCTCTCGAAATTCATCGTCAGAATCAACAGAGCCGTGAGCACGTACAACACAGCCATGAAGGGGACCAGCTTTGAGGTGACCCGAGCGATGCTCCTGATCCCACCGATGATTACCAGCGCCACGGTGACGGCCATGACCAGACCCAAGACCCAGGCCCTGTCCTGGAAGAAGCTGGCGCTGCCGCCGGTTACGTCGATCAGGATGGCCGCAGCCTGATTGGACTGGAACATGTTGCCGATGCCAAGGCAGCCCAGCACCATGCTGGCGGCATAGAACATTCCGAGCCAGCGGCCAAGTCGCGGCAATCTCCGCAGCTTGAGTCCATGCAGCAGGTAGTACATGGGCCCGCCGCTGACTGATCCGTCCTGATGGGTGTGGCGGAACTTAACCGACATCGTGCACTCGGCGAACTTCGTGCTCATCCCGAGCAGACCAGCGATGATCATCCACATCGTCGCGCCGGGTCCGCCCAGGGAAATGGCCACGGCCACACCGGCGATGTTGCCGATCCCGACCGTCCCCGACACAGCAGTGGCCAGGGCCTGAAACGGGGTCACCTCACCAGGCTGAGAAGGGTCCGTATAGCGACCCCCAGCGAGCTGCAGCGCGTGTCTGAACCCGCGCAGATTGATGAAGCCCAAATAGAGCGTGAAGAAAACTCCCCCTGCGATGAGCCACGCAACGACCAGGGGCACCCTCGTCCCGGCCACCGGAACCGCGTAGAAGATGAACTGCGACACGACATCGGCTAACGGCCGCATCGCGCCGTCGATGAGTTCGTCAATGCTCATGGCGGACATCCCTTAATCGAGCGTGTACAGCTTGCGCCACCGAAACCCGAACATCTGCGTCCATCTCCGGAGGGAGCTCCTCGTGTGAACGCTCCCTCCCCTCCCCCAGGCCCTTCCCTCAGCTCACGACCGCCCTACACCCGTGCTCTATACCGATCCTCAGGGCCTCGACGATTTCATCGATCTCCTGCGGGGTCACTATGAGGGGCGGGGCGATGTTGATCGTGTTATTGCAGTCGCGGAAGCTCCGAGTCGTCTTGCCCACGAGAACCCCGTGCTCGGCGGTCTTCGCCAGGACGGCTCCGATGACTTCTTCACTCACTGGTGCTTTGGTCGCTTTGTTCTCCACAAGCTCTATCCCTGCCAGCAACCCCTTACCCCGCACATCTCCGACATTATCGTGATCGGCTAGCTCGCCGAGACGATCGAGCAGATAGCCTCCAACGACTCGAGCGTTCTCGATCAGATCCTCCTCCTCGAGGATCCGGATGTTCTCCAAGGCTGCTGCGAGACCGGCCGTACATCCGCCGTACGTACTTATGTCGCGAAAGTACCGGTAACGCTTACTCGACTCCCCGAGAAACTCGTCGAATATCTCGCTCCTCACCGCAGTAGCCGATATCGCCGCGTAGGCGCTTGCCATCCCCTTCGCCATGGTCACGATGTCAGGCGCCACATCGTAGTGTTCGAAACCGAACATCTTGCCCGTACGCCCGAAGCCGCATACTACCTCGTCGATGATCAGGATGACATCATACCGTTCGCAAATCTCTTGGATGATCGGATAGTACTCGTCGACGGGCGGGATGACTCCCCCACCCGCGGTGACCGGTTCGAGGATGACGGCCCCCACCGTGTCCGGACCCTCTTCCTGGACCACGTGCTCCAGCGCCCGGGCGCACTCGATGTTGCAATCCGGGTAGGTCCTGCCAAACGGACACCGGTAACACAGGGCGTGGGGTATGCCCTGGAACCCCTCAGGGAAGGGCCCGTAGTCTCGGCGACGTTCCGGCTGGCCCGTGGCGGCGAGACAAGCGATGGTCGTTCCGTGATAGTCGCGGTCCCTGTAGAGGACCTTGTACTTCCCCGTGCTCTTCAGGTGGGACAGCTGCCGAACCATCTTGAAGGCTTTCTCGTTCGCCTCCGAGCCGCTGTTCGAGAAGTAGATGTGGTCGAGGTGAGGGAACAGCCCGGCCAGCCGGTCGGCGAGCTCAGCCGCCGGTACGGTCCCGGCTACTCCCGCATAGTACGGAAGCCGACGTAGCTGATCGTACACGACCCTTGCCATGCTCTCGCGACCGTATCCCACGTTCACGCACCAGACCCCCCCGGATGCACCGTCAAGGTACTCGTTGCCATGGATGTCGCGGACCCGTGCCCCCTCCCCTTCAACGAAGATCCTCGGATCTTGCGACTGAAAGAGGCTGTGCTGGGCCAAGTGATGCCAGAGGTGGTCCTTGTCCTTCTGGATGATCCCGCCTACGTCGCCGTCGGACGGCATGGATTCGGTCTCGAACATTTTCCCTCAACTCCTCTCGGCGCTGGCTTCAGGGGGAACGGCTCGTTGCCAGAATCTCCTCGTCACCTGGTCCGCAGCCTCAGGTTTCAGGCGATCGTAGATACCGCGACCACAATCGGCAACGTTGGTGGGCTTGCCCGCGGGCGGCGCGGACTCGCCCGTGCCATGGGGCGCGACGGCTCGCTCGCACTCGGCGGGACCGTCCCGGTCCTTGCGCGCATGGAGGACCTTTGGACGAGCCAAGCCGGCGGCGTACCGAGGAAAGCGATTGAGCGTGCTTCGTGACACGCTGATCCGGTTCGGGGAATCCGAGGCCGCGCGTCTTCTGGTGACGCGCTCCCCCCTCCGAGCTCTGAGCCGCCGTTTCGTGCCCGGCGAGCGAATCGAGGATTTGATGCGTTCGATTCAGCAGGCGCAGGCTGACGGAATGACCTCCACTTGCAACTATCTCGGGGAAGCGGTCCAAGAGGCGGCACAGGCCAGCCGCGCGGCCGGTGTGTATGTGCGGGTGCTGGAGCGGATGCACAAACAGCGCATCAAGGGAAACGTTTCACTAAAGTTGACTCAGCTCGGTGAAGGAGTTTCTGACAAGTGCCTGGGTGAGAACCTGACCCGCGTGCTTCACACTGCGGGTTCGGTTGGCGCGTTCGTGCGCTTGGATATGGAGTCCTCCGCGCACACCCGGCGTACACTTGACGCTCTCGAACGACTCTGGGCCAGGGGATACCGCAATATCGGCGTCGCGCTGCAAGCCTACTTGCGAAGGACCCCGGGTGACGTGGAGCGCATGATCCAGCTCGGCGCGCGTGTGCGCCTGTGCAAGGGCGCGTACGCCGAGCCCGAGTCGGTCGCGTTGCAAGAGCGTGACGAGATTCGACAGAGCTTCAGCAAGCTGACGCGGCGGCTTCTGTCCGAGGGGCATTATCCCGCGATCGCGACGCACGACGAGGCGATGGTTGACGTCACTCTCGATCACGCCAGTCGGGAGAGCATTCCGCCCGACGCCTTCGAGTTCCAGATGCTGCACGGAGTGCGACGTGACCTCCAGCACGAGTTGGTCGCCGACGGGTGGCGAGTACGGGTTTACGTGCCGTTCGGCGAGCACTGGTATCCGTACCTGATGCGTCGGCTGGCCGAGCGACCCTCCAATCTACTCTTCTTCGCGGGAAGCCTTGCGCGGGAGTCGCTACTCGGGTTCCGCCGGGGTGACCGACGAAGCCGGAGGCAAGGCCGCTGAGCGAGTCCGAGTGACGTCTACGCGAATCGGTCTCCGAAGGGCCGCCCCTGCGCGTGACGGACGCCCTGCACTCGTCAGGCGAACAACCCGCCCGACCTCTTTTCCTGCGCATTCATGAGGTTTGACCGCGCGTTGTCCCTGACGGCGTTGCACCCCTAGTCTCAGGGCCATGACCACGCTCGCGGCTCGCACCAAGTAGGCGTGATCCGTACGCTGTCCCCCCTCGACTGGGGGATCGTGCTCGGATACCTCACGCTCGCGCTCCTCGCAGGCGTGATGGTGTCCACGCGTGCGGGGCGGTCCGTCGGATCCTACTTCGTCGCTGGACGCGAGCTGCCGTGGTGGTGGCTCGGGACCTCCATGGTGGCGACGACCTTCGCGGCGGACACGCCTCTGGTCGTGGCCGGGCTGGTCGCCACCAGCGGGGTCGCCGGCAACTGGTTCTGGTGGTCATGGGCGATCTCGCACGTCTCCATGGCGGTCGTATTCGCAGCGCTATGGCGACGCGCTCGCGTGATCACTGACGCGGAGCTCGTAGAACTCCGCTACGGCGGTCAAAGCGCGAGGATCCTGCGCGGATTCAAGGCCATCTTCTTCGCGATCTTGATCAACGCCATCGTGCTGGGTTGGGTTATTCGGGCAATAGTCAAGATCTCCGCGCCTTTCGTTCACTGGGAGGAATGGCTCGGGCCCGAGACGCTGACTGCGTTGGCGAGCATGTGGCCGGCTGCGCTCTCAGTGGGTGGCCCTGGTGACACCCTGACGGTACTCGTGTTGTTCGGGCTGGTCGCCGTGTACTCGAGCCTCGGCGGAATCCGTGGCGTCATCCTCACCGACCTGTTCCAATTCGGACTGGCCTTGGTGGCGAGCGTCTTGTTCGCCTGGTTCGCTGTCGAGAGCGTGGGCGGGACGGCTGGGCTGCTTGAGGGATTGGACCTCCACTACGACGCCGGTGAGGTGCTCGCGTTCGTCCCATCCGCCGGTGCCGCCTGGCTCCCTCTCAATGTCTTTTTCATCTACCTCTCCGTGCAGTGGTGGGCGCAGTTCGCTAGCGATGGCAGCGGCTATCTAGCCCAGCGACTATT
Source organism: Gemmatimonadota bacterium (assembly GCA_028875075.1). GTDB lineage: Bacteria > Gemmatimonadota > Gemmatimonadetes > Longimicrobiales > Gaopeijiaceae > UBA2988. The sequence continues at coordinate 36,937 of JAPPGF010000003.1, forward strand.
CACGGCTAGGAGCGACGCCCACGCGGAGGCGGGCGGGTTGTGGTTCGCGGTTGCGAATTACGCGCTGCGAACGTGGCCCTGGGTGCTTATCGGTCTGGTCGGAATGGTCGTGTTCGCTCCCGCGATGGAGCAAGCCGGACCTGCGGCAGCCCTGGTGAGGGACGATCCCGAGATGGTCTATCCGCTACTGATGGCCCAGCTGTTGCCCACCGGCCTCCTGGGTGTCCTGTTCGCTTCGCTCTTGGCCGCGTTCATGAGCACAGTGGACACCCACCTGAACTGGGGCAGCAGCTATCTCGTGAACGATGTCTACCGACGTTTCCTACGGCCGAACGCGAGTGAGCGGGAGCTCGTGCGCGTGAGCCGCACGGCCGTAGTGGCACTGGCCTTGCTGGCAGTGGCAGCCGCAGCGCGCATCGAGAGCATCGAGCAAGCGTGGCGCTTCATGATCGCGCTCGGCGCCGGGCTCGGGCTGCCGTCCATGTTGCGCTGGCTCTGGTGGCGAGTGAACGCCTGGACTGAGATCGTCGGCATCGTCGTGGCGACGCTATCCGCGCTGATCCTCTATCCACTTTTTCCGGACGTTCGTGACGAGTACCTGCTCGTCGCCATTGTATCCCTCTCCATACCGGCGGCACTCGTGGCGACGTTCCTGACCCGGCCCGTGCCGGACGAACGATTGGCCCGCTTCGTCCGCCGCGTCAGGCCACCCGGCTGGTGGAAGGGACTGCCCGGCGTAGCGCGGAAGGAGAGCGTCCGATGGATGGCGGCCGCCTGGGTCGCGGGCAACGTCGGGGTCTTCGGTATCACATTCGGGCTGGGCCACGCAGTGCTCGGACGTCCGGTGGCAGGGGCGGCGCTGGTGTTGTTGGGAGTGGCGGCGCTGGTGCTCACGACCGGAGCCCTGGGACGCACGCGCATGCACGGCCGCACGGCGGGCGAGCGTTGAGTGGCTGCGCGCGCGCTCACTGCACGGCTCCTCAGGCCTTCAACGGACGATAGAGATCCTCGTCGGAGAGGATTGCCTCGAGTGCCTCGGCGAGAAGGCTGCCCCACTTACGCGCGCCATCGTCTGTGGCCACCAGATCGTGCCGCACCTCGATGCCGACATAGGGTAGCCCGCCGGTTTCGGCGTGATGGTCGAGCGTGAAGTCGTGCGGGTGTCGACCGGAATAGGGCTCGTTGTCACCGACGTACAGGTCGTCCAGCGTCGACAGTCTTGCGATCAGGGGAACCGCGATGCGGGGATCCTTGTCCCACATGACCCCGACATGCCATCGCCGAACGACTCGGTTCAGTACTGGCGCGTAGGTGTGCACAGCGACCACGCCGGGAGTGACCCCTTGTGTGTGGAAGGTTCGCAGTCGAGCCGATATGGCGGCGTGGTAGGGCTCAAAGAAGCACTCGGTTCGGCGCCGTTTTTCCTCTGCAGTCAGATTGCGGTTTGCCGGGATCGCGATCCCGTCGCTCGCCTGAGCAAACGCCGTGGCGTCATCGATTGGACGGTTCGGATCGACGATCAGACGAGAGTAACCGGCGAGAATCGCTGGTGCATCCAGGGCATCCGCCAGAACCCGAGCCACTGCAGCCGCACCGATATCCCAAGCCACATGGCGATCCAGGACCCAGTCTTCCACGCCGAGCTGATTCATTGCCCGCGGGATCGCCCGGCTCGCATGATCGCAGACTACTAGGACTCGCGCGGTGCCCGCTTCGTTGTACTCAGCCACAGGAGCCGGATCGCTCGGCCCGATCAAGGACTGACTCATCGATGTCTCACCAGCAGATCACGCGCTCCTCTCCACGCTCTCTCGGAATTCCTGCACCAGCTGCTCCATGACTTTCTTGAAGTTACCTGTCTTCTCGTATACCGCCCGCTGGCGTTCGGCGCTTGGTCCTCGCCGCAAGATTTCGTCGATCAGCGCGAGTTCGGCTGCGCTACCGAGTCTGTTGGCAACCGGTCTTATGGACTCAAGCAGGACCTCGATAGACTCGGAGAGCCGCTGGAGCCGGCCCTTCTCGTCGACAATGATCTCGGCTGCAGTGGCCCACCTCGCCGCACGCCACTTGTTCTCGCGCACGATCCAATCCCGCTGCAATGGCAGGCGCGTACGCTCGTCGTATTGTTCCCCGATCCAGACCACCAGCGCTTGAATCAGAGCCGTCACGGCGAGCACTTCGTCCAGCGTCGGCAGCCCGTCGCAAATCCTCACCTCGATTGTGCCGAAGTCAGGGTGGGGACGTACGTCCCACCATACCTCACGGACGCTCTCGATCGCTCTTGCATTGACAAGGGTGACTATGAACCGCTGAAACTCCGCCCAGTCGCGCAACCGATAGGGCAAACCCGCCGTCGGCAGACTCTCGAAGACCTTGATCCGACTTGAGGCCAAACCGGTGTCAAGGCTCGTGAAGAAGGGTGAACTGGCGGAGAGTGCAAGCAGGTGCGGCAGATACGTGGTCAAGGTGTTGAAAACCGCGATCGCCTTCTCGCCGTTCTCGACACCGACATGTACATGGAGACCGAAGATCATCAGGCGCCGCGCCGGCCACTGGCAACGGTCGACCAGCATCTGGTATCGCTCCTTGCGCGTGATCTGCTGCTCCGACCACTTGGCAAACGGGTGTGTGCCGGCGCTAGCCAACTCGTAACCGGCTTCATCGCAGACCCGTAAGAGCTCTCCGATCCGCTGTCTGAGCTCGCTTCGTACAGCCGGGACGTCAGCGCACACATCCGTATTGAGCTCGATCGTGGACTCGATCAGCTCCGGCTTGATATGCGCGCTGTCGTGCATGCGCTCCAAGATACGGGGAGCGCCCGAGACCAGGTTCTTCGTCTCCGGGTCGAGAACCTGAAGCTCCAACTCGATACCGACCGTCGGCTGAGGCGAGCCTTTAAACGTCAGCTTCATCTCTCGGGCACCTGAGCAACTTGATCACTCGTCGTGGCTCGCTCTCGCTCCGCTCCGCCAGCTTCGCCAGGTAGATGATAACGATGTTGCGATCCGCACCTGGGCGACAACGCTGACCCACATATCGCGCCGTCGGTCGGCATTACGCGACGACTGCGGACCTACGTCGCCGGGCACTTCGCACTCGCTCACCCGTTGCGGCACCGATCATGGGAACGGCGCGGCGTGTTTTGGCCAAGCCCCCCCTGGCACGAGGATAACCGACAGCATCACGGCCGGATGGACGGGTCCCGGCACCCATCACAAGACCGGTGACGTCCCCACGGAGTAGTCGCGCAATCGGTGCCGACCGACATGGGGGCTTCCCTAGATTTCTGCGAGACGCGCCGACGTCGTATCCCGGAAAGACTGCGTCACCTACTCGCTTCCGACGGCACGGATAGCCGACGGAAGGCCGTGTGGCAGTGTTGCTCGCCGAAGGCAAGCCGGTCCGTGCGGTTGCCTCAGAGACGGGATGCACGGTAAGCACTATCCGTAAGCATGTGCGCCACATCGTCGCCAAGCACCGAATCAACCGGCAAGTGGATCTCGTCCGGTTGGAAATGTCGATAGCGAACGCTCCTCACACTAGGCGTTGAAGGCCGCAGGAACGCGCTCTGTTTCTACTGACCTCTGCCGGCCCCCGTAAGTTCTCTCGTAACTGCCTCGGTTTTCCTCCAAGAACTCTCGCTAATCTTATCAATCTTGATGATGCGACGAGCCGCTCAATTCTCCATAATCTGTTGAGCACGACGCACCTACAGCCCGGTCCGAAGCCGAAGAGGGACGCTGGCACTAGGGGAAGGGACAATGAGACTCACACGCTCTTCGATGCTGGCCGTGTTGCCGCTCGCCGCCACTCGTGGCTCGCCGTGGATCAAATCCGCAATAGGCGCGACCGCGGCGGCTAGCCCCGCCTGTTCTTCCGTTGTCACCGGGCCGAGGGACCCTGTATGTTGGGTCGCTCGCCGATAGAATAATAGCCCGTCTAAGCCCCAGAGGGCATGCCCGCGGGTAGCTCCCGCAGCCCCGGCGGGAGGGCGAGGACTCTCGCCCTTTCCCCACGCGGGCGCGTCTTATGCCCAAGGATATGCCCACAAACATGTGTAAAATTCTGTAAATTCAAGAGGCGCCGCCCGGATTCGAACCGGGGATCGAGGATTTGCAGTCCTCTGCCTTACCACTTGGCTACGGCGCCAACGAAAAAAGGGGCGTCGCCCCTAGACGCCGCCCCTCCATGTGTTGCCCAGAGCGGGAAACCGGACTCGAACCGGCGACCCCAACCTTGGCAAGGTTGTGCTCTACCAACTGAGCTATTCCCGCGAAATTGTACCGGGCAAGATTGAAGATCGGTCAGTAACTGTCAAGGCAACCGCGCCCGGTTCTTGTTATCTTGTATCGTCTTCCGAGACCTCTGCGCCTGCCAGGAATTCGGAATTTTTCGCGACTCGACAGGAGCCCGTCCTACCCCCGATGGCTCGACCTCTCACCGGCGCCCTAGCAGGCGTATTCGTGGTCGGTGCTTCCCTAGCTCCGATCCGCGCGCAGACTACTGAAGATATCCTGGCCCCGGCCGGACACATTCGCTTTGACGTCACCTCTACGTTCCACCTGTGGGAGCGCAGGTTCGGTCTGCGTGAGGAGAACGGCGCGCTGATCGAAGAGTCTGAGCCGGTCGGCTTCGACCTCGAGCAGCAGCCCCTGATCTCGTTGGACACCCTCACGTCGCGGTTACGGTCAGCGGCAAGTGACCCCAGCCTTGAGCTGGTGTTGGGATCGGCACGTGCAGAGGTTGCGCACGAGCGCACCGAGGTCAAGTTCGGCGTGGCCCTAGGCCTTTTCGACTGGCTGACGATCGCTTTGGCCGTTCCGCTCGTGGAGACGCGGACCGAGCCCACCTTCGACTTTCGAGCACTCGACGACGCCAACCTGGGATTCTCACCGAGCGCGGCGGGGGTCGACGCGTTCAGAACGAGCATCGCGACGAGCATCTCGCAGCTGAGGGCAAGACGGGACGAGACCTGCCCGACAGGACCCGAATGCGGTGCTCTGATCGACCTCATCGCCCGCTACGAGCCCTTCGGACGAACGCTCGACAGCGCATACGACTCTCCCGTTTTCGTGGTCGCCGGCACCAGCGCCTCCGACGCGCTCCAGGCTAGGCTGGCAGGATTCCGGGCCGAAGCGGAACCGTACGCGCCCGGCGCAATCCCCGACTCGGTTCCGGTGGCCAGCAAGCGGCTGGACGAAGCGGAGCTGATGTATATCCTGACGACCCATCCCTCAGGCCCGCGGGTGATCGCGCCGTTCAGCCGGAGCCGCACGCCCTTTCAGCTGGGCGATGTCGAGGTGGGCGCTGCATTCAGGTTGATCGAAGGGGCGGTGCGCGATTCGGCACCGGCATCCATACGCCTCCGATACCGGCTCGGCGGCCGAGTGCTCGTGCGCCTAGCCACGGGTTCGACCGACCACCCAGACGTTCCGCTGGATCTCGGTCGCGGTGACGGAAGCCTGGACGTCGAGGCGGCGGCCTTCGCGGACATACGCATCGCACGGGTCGGGATCCAGGCCGAGATACGTAGAGGATTCCCCCAGGCGACTACTCGGCTCCGCAGGGTGGCCCCGCCCGATCGTGTTCTCGCGCCCGGTCCAGCGCGCCAGGTACGCTGGACTCCCGGAGCCTTCTGGCAGCTTGAGCTTGTGCCGCGCTGGCACCTCACGAACGAGCTCGCGCTCGGCGCACTGTACCGCACCGTCGGGAAGGAGGCGGACGACTACGAGGACCTGACCGGCCCCCCGACCGGCAGCTACCCGGCCGGTGTGCTGGAGGTAGAGACAGAGGAGAGCGTCTCCGAACTGGGACTCGGCCTCGCTATCTCCACTGTCGCACGCTGGCGGGAAGACCAGGCGCCCGTGCCACTCGAACTCCGCGCCGCGGTCCGGAAGGCAGTGCGCGGGAGCGGTGGTGCGACTCCGGACGGGCTCCGTTTCGAAGCAAACGGACAGGTATTCGTCCGGTTGTGGGGAAGCCGCTGAGCTCTACGTCCCTGCTTCAGATTACGCCGAGCAGTTCCCGCGCGTGGTCCCGCGAGCGCTCCGACTCCGGGTCGCCTCCGAGCATGCGTGCGACCTCACGGACACGCTGCTCCCCCGAGAGCGCTCGCACATGGGTGGTGGCGATCCCGCACCGAGTCTTCTTCTCGACCACCAGGTGCCCGTCGGCGCGAGACGCGAGTTGCGGCAGGTGCGTGACTACAAGCACTTGATGGCCGCGCGCCACTTCGTGCAGCTTCGCGGACACGGCCGCCGCGACCGCGCCACCGATCCCGGCGTCGATCTCGTCGAAGACGAGCGTCGGGACGCGGTCGACGCCAGCGAGTACGGCCTTGAGTGCGAGCATCACGCGCGACAGCTCGCCTCCGCTCGCCACCTTCCGGAGCATGCGCGGCGCGAAGCCCGCGTTGAGCGTCACGCGCAGCTCGACGGTCTCGGCTCCGCCGGGCTCCGGCGGAGCATTACCGGAGGACTCAGCTACGGGTTCAAGCGCGACCTTCAGGCGCCCCTCCGGCATTCCGAGCTCGGGCAGGAGCGCTCCGACTTCCCGCTCCAATCGGGTGGCTGCAGCCGCGCGCGCGTGTGTGAGCGCCGCCGCGGCCTCGGCCAAGCGCTCCCCGGCGGCGTCCACTGCTCTTCGTAGACGGTCCAAGTCGAACGCCGTGCCGTCGAGTTCTTCGAGTTCGCCGGACAAGCGGACATGGGTCTCGATTACGTCCGTCAGGTTGGGTCCGTACTTCCGCTTCAGCTGAGAGATCTGGTCAAGCCTCCCACGAATCCACTCCAGGCGCTCTGGATCGAACTCGACTCGCCCCGCATACTCACCCAGGTGACGTCCCGCCTCAACTACCTGCTGATATGCCGACTCCAGGAGTTCGCCAGTCGGGTCAAGCGTCGGATCCAGACGCAGCAGCCGTCGCAGCGTCTGCAACGCCCCCGCAAGCTGGTCCGCTAGCGCGTCTTCACCAGCGTAGAGCAGTTCGCCTAGGCCGCCCGTCGCTCCCGCGAGTTCCGATGAATGCGCCAGGCGCTTGGCCTCCTCTTCGAGCCGCAAGTCCGCGTCAGGCGTGAGTCGCGCTGCGCCAATCTCATCGCGCTGGAAGCGAAGGAAGTCGGCCTGCTCCGCGAGGTGGCGCCGGCGCGACTCGGCCGCGTCGAGTTCACGGAGCAGCCGGGCACGCTTGGTGTGTTGCTCCGCCACCGCACGTGCCAGATCCGTCGCACCCGCGTACGCATCGAGAACCCGCCGCTGCTCGTCCGCACGAAGCAACGTCTGGTGCTCATGCTGCCCGTGTAGGTCCACCAGCGCGGAGCCGAGCTCCCCAACCAGTGCTGCGGTAGCCGGAGAGCCGTTCACCCATGCGCGGTTACGGCCCTCGGTGGCCACCTCGCGCTTGAGAAACACCAGCCCTTGGTCCGGCTGGACGCCGAGGTCATCGAGGTACTTCAGCAACTCGGTCCGGCCACGCACATCGAACACACCCTCGACCACCGAGCGTGTGTTGCCATCGCGCACGACTTCGGACGTCGCGCGCTCACCCAGTAGAAGGGAAAGCGCGTCGACCAAGAGCGACTTTCCCGCCCCGGTCTCACCCGATAGCACCGACATCCCCGTGCCCAGCTCGACACTCACGTCGTCTAGCACGGCGTAGTCGCGCACACGGAGGTGGATCAGCACCGGCGACGGAGGCCGGGCGGCGTTGGAGAATAGATCACGGCACAATCATAGAGCACTCCGGCCAGTCCCCTCAATGGAGGTCCGGCGGCCTGACTCGGGCTGCTACGCAATGCAGCAGGAGCCGGCAGGACATCTACGAGGAGAATCCGCGCTCCGCAGCCACGTACTTGAAGGTAGCGCTAGGCACGAGTGCGCTCGCGGCGGGACACCATCCGTGCAGGCACGGACCGGCGGCCTATGAACGATCGAGGGCAGGTCGGGTAGCGGGGCACGAAGGCGAGAAGCCCCCCGTGGTGAGTCCGGTCAGGTCCGGGCGTCCGCAGGCCGTACGGCCCAGTTCAGTTTGCGTTGCATCGTCGAAAAGAAGCTCTGGCCTAGGAAGCGCACAAGCTGTACTTGCCGCTTCCCCTTCTGCACCCGTACGGAGTCGCCGTGGCTGAGCCCCCGCACCTCTTGGCCGTCGACTGTCAGGATGAGGTCCTGGTCAAAATCGACCGCTCGGACCGTGATCCTGTGTAAGGCCGGGATCACCAGCGGCCGAACCGCGAGCGTGTGAGGGCATATCGGGGTGACAATGAGGCACTCCATGGTGGGGTGAACGATCGGCCCACCTGCCGACATCGAATAAGCTGTCGAGCCGGTCGGACTGGAGAGGATAACGCCATCTCCGGAAAAGCTCCCGATCTCCTCGGGCCGGCTCCCACCCTCGACCCACAGATCGAGCCGGGTGACGCGGGCCGCGGCGGCCGCTTTGTGCACAACGAAGTCGTTGAGCGCGTGATGCTCGTCAACGCTCTCGCCCCGCTCGTCCAAGACCGAGGCCTTGAGAGTGAATCGGCTGTCAAGAAAGTACTCGCCGGCGGCGAGCCGGTCGAGAGCAACCTCGAGCTCGCCCTCGCCCGCAGACGTGAGGAAGCCGAGGTTGCCGGTGTTGACGCCGAGGAGCGGGAGGCCGTGGCCGAGCACCGTGCGGGCCGCACGCAGCAACGTACCGTCACCTCCAAACGATAGGATCATATCCACGCGCTCTACATCCAAGTCGAGCGTCGGTCCATCGGCGCCGTAGTCTGCGACCTCTTGCTCGAGGCAAACCTCCATGCCGCGCGCTCCGGCGCCGCGCCGGACTAGGTCCAGAAGCGCGTCGAGCCCCGGAGCCCGCGAGCGTGCGATCACGCCCAGGCGACGCGGCGGCGGACGCGTCAAGCGCTCTCCCGGGCCACCGGGCGCTGCGGGGCATGCTCCACGAGCCTGCACCAGCGCGCTCGGATTCCGGCAGCGTCCAGTCCGAGCTCGGCGAGCAGCTCCGCACGCGCGCCGTGCTCCACGAAACGGTCCGCGATCCCCACGGACTCAAACCTGACGGTCGAGGGCCTCTTGAGGAAGCGACAGTTCACGACCGTCGCGCGAATACCGTCTTCGGCAAGCGCGTCGGTCGCAACCAGCGCGGTTCGCACCATCGTGCCCACCGCCAGAATGGCCAGTTGTTCACCTTCCCGAAGAAGTTCCCAGCTCCCGTACGGGACGGCGTCGATCTCCGTGATGGCCGGCACCTCGGACGGCACGGCGGCGCGTGGCCGGCGGATGCTGAAGGGTCCCGCAGTGTGTCCTACTGCCGTCCGAAGCAGGCCGAGCATCTCGATGCCGTCCTTCGGGACCGTGACGGTCATCCCCGGCACGCACAGCATGTAACAAATGTCGAACACACCGTGGTGCGCCGGTCCGTCTTCACGTGCGATTCCGGCCCGGTCCATACAGAAGATGACCGGGAGGTCCTGGAGCGCGACGTCGTGTAAGATCGAGTTGTACGCGCGCTGGAGGAACGTGGAGTAGATTGCCACTACCGGTCGCATTGCCTCGGTGGCGAGTCCGGCGGCGAAGGTGACGCCATGCGCTTCGGCGATGCCCACGTCGAAATACCACTCGGAGTGGGACCGTGAGAAAACGTCCGTGCTCGTCCCGTCGGGCATCGCGGCAGTGATGTCCGCCACCAGTTGGTGCAGCTCCTCACGACCGAGCGCACGCAGGTCGGTGGGACTCTTGATGCGGTCGAGGATCTGTGCCACCCGGGCAGCTCCTGGGGGAAGGCGGGTCGGGAAGCGTAAGGTAAGCCGGGTCAGGGGTTCCGCGAAGCCGCCGAGACTTGAGTGACGATGGGTCCAGGTCGGAACTCATCTACCGCCCAGCGGACTGAAGGTAGCCAGAATCAGGGTAGGAGATCGTCTAAAGTCATACAGGGCCGCATGATCTGCGCTTCCTACCCTTGAAGAGCGTCGGCTGCCGTCTCCCTGATTTGGCGGGCAAATCGCCTCAAACCGCGGGAACTCCCGCTCCGATTTCGGACCTGTTTTCAGGGTGTCCGCCAGAGCCGAAGGGACGAAATGCCCCCGGCCCCGCGAGGCGCGCCGCACATACCGTTCGTCCGTCGTGACGAACACGCCCTGGAGGCCGAGCGCCACGGCATGGTAGGCCGCGTAGTAGAACGCGACATCGTACCTCACGGATAGAATAGGGACACGGCGCGGGTTCTCCACCTTGCGTCCAGCTTCGCTTCGGTCACGCCGAAGTCCGCGAGCGATGCGAGCGATTCATCGGCGTCCTCGGGGAACCGCCGCGCCAGCGTGTTGCCCACTTCGTAGATTCCAGACCGGTCGACTCCGTCACTCGCCCGCTGAGCCGCTCGACCCTTGCTGACGCCAGACTTGGCGCAGGGGCGTCGCTCAGCGTCCCCAGGCGCCAGGATCCGGGATACCTCGACTGAAGAGCACACGGTGCGCGAGTCCGGTTCCCGTGTCGGCGACCGCGGCGGCAACTGCGGTCGTCGTGTCGCGGAGGAAGCCGGTGACTTGACCGGAGGCCCTATCGCGCAGGATGACCATGGGCCGGTCATGGTCCGTGTCGAGGGTGAACGATCCCCCCGGCCCCGACAGCGTGATGCTTGCCACCTCCCCGGCCCAGGCAGTTGGCGCGGGCACCGCGAAGGCAAAGCTCGAACCTCCGTCGCCGTCCTCCGCTCGGGGCATGGCGAAGCTCAGGGAAAAGAGTTCGCCGCCATCGCGCGAGCGCCCCGTGATCCGGTGGTTGCCGGCGGCTACCGGCATCGTCGGCGGGGCTTCGACCACGAACGCGGGTTTGAGGTAGGGCACCGCAAGTGAGTCCACGCCGCCCCAGACAAGGAGGGAGGGGACGGGACGGGCGTCCGCGACCACCGTCGCGCCGAGCAGGCCCTCGCTGTGCAGCCGGTAGCGGAGCGCCTTGTCGAAGCTGAAGTCGCTGACCCAGTAGGGCTCGCAGTAGGACATCAGGTCCTTGTACTCGGTTGGAGACACCAGCCGTCCGCCTTCGCGGAAGTCATACCCCCAGATCCCGGGTGAGGCGTCGGCGTACGGATACGCGGGATCAACGCCCGCCGGTCGGCCGCACGGCGTATGTTGGAGCGAGAGGTTGTGTCCGAACTCGTGCGCGATGACGGAGGGACTGGTGATCGCGTAGGCGGTCCTTCGACCTAGATCGCCGATGCCCGCCGCCCCCGAAGACTCTCCCGACAACAGGCCCATGTAATGGCCGCTGCCACCCTCGATGGCCCGGATCGCCTGAACCTGCGCGATGAGGTTGCTCGCTTCGTTGCTGGAGCTCACGACGGGAGCGTGAGCCGTGACCGTGAGGTCTCCCACGGGAAGAAGCGTCCGCGTGGGCCTCAGCATCGGGTGGCCCGCGGGATCGTTCTCCATGCCGGTCGCCAGTTCGATAACGGCGGAGTCCGGATCCGCTTCCCACAGGAAGGGAATGAAGGTGATGTCGAACAGCGGCATCGCCCGCACCTCGACCGGCAACCGTCCCGTCTCCGGGATCCGCCGCGCGACCTCCAAGTCCGCATCGAGCGTGCCCTCCGGGTCGATCTCGATCACCATTTCCAGCCCGGGCTGGACGATCTCTGCGGGGACCGGGGCGTTGGCCGAGCGCGCCAGCGATCCCTCGTCCACCCCGGTCGGGATCGGACCCGGCTTGCCGGGAATATCCAGGGAATGCGCCAGCGAACCCGCCAGATAGAAGGCGGCGCGCACGGGGGGAAGACGCTCGGAGTTGGCGCGCGTCGCCGTCGGGAAGACGCGCAACAGGGCCTCCTCGCCCGCCACCAGGGCGACGGGAAGCTCAAGGGATTGAGCCGCTTGGGTGAGATAGGCCGCCGAGGGCGTGTGGTCGCATCGCCGCACCCGCCGGGTGAGCAGACCGTCCAGCCAAGCGAGCAAAACCACGTCCGGCGGCGCGCAAAGCTTCGTGCCGGTGGCGTGGAAGTGGCTCAGCTCCCGGAGATTCGCGAGGCTGGCCGGCAGCGGACCCGACATCTCCGCATTGCCTGTCAGGGCGAGCGAACGCAGCCACGCGAGATCGCCGAAGTCCGGTGGGATGGGACCCGACAGCCGGTTGCTTCCCAAGAACAGCTCGGTCAGGCTGGCGATTCGGGCCAGCTCCGGGGGGACGGGACCGGAAAGTTCGTTGTAGGAGAGGTTCAGGTATTCGAGTTCGGCGAAACCTCCGAAAGCGGCCGGAATCGACTCCGAGACGGCGTTGCCGGACAGATCCAGAATCGACAACTCGGGGAGGTCGGCTAACTCGGCCGGGATGGGACCGGACAGCCCGTTGCCTTCAAGGTGGAGTTGCTCGAGGGCCGAGAGGGCGGCGAGTCGGGCAGGAATCGAACCGGTCAGGCCATTGTCGGCCAAGTCCAAGTGTGTGAGCTCCGCCAAGTCGGCGAGCGCCTGCGGTATTGCACCGGAGAGCTTGTTTCCGGAAATGTCCAACTCCCGCAGCCGGGTGAGGTTTCCGAGTTCGGAGGGTATCGTGCCCGATACTCTTATGCCGGCGAGGTCCAGGAACTCCAGGTTGACGAGTTCCCCCAACTCGGGCGGGATCGGTCCCCCCGAGAGGTCGTTGCCCGTGAGCGCGAGCGACGCCAACGCGTCGAGACCGGCGATTTCGGGCGGGATGGCACCGACCAGGCCATTGTGGGACAGATCCAGTCCGACAACGCGCCCCTGGCCGTCGGCGTCGACGCCGTGCCAATCGCGGAGCGGGACATCGGTGAACCAGTTCCCGGTGGCGAACCACCGTTCCCCGCCCATCGCGTCGTAGAGCTTCCGCAGCACTTCGCGATCGGTCGCGGGCACGCAATCCTCGCCCGTGCCCTCGTGCACTTCCAAGGCGTCGAGCCATCGGCGGATGAACGCCTCCGCAGGCACGCAGAGATCCGTTCCCGCGTACCGGAACTCCCTGAGCGCCGAGAGGCGCGGCAGCGTGTGCGGGAGGAACCCCGAAAGGC
>JAPPGF010000036.1 GCA_028875075.1 Gemmatimonadota bacterium
CCTGCCACGTCGCTGCGCCCGAAGCCCAGTCGTCCAGGTCGAGGACCCAGTGGTGGGCGGCCCGCGCCGGCCCGGCCGCCGCCCACCCCCCCAAGAAGTTGAGATTTAGGCCCCCCACGGCCACTACCCCCCCCGCGCCCGGCGCGGGCCCCCCCCCCCCCCGCGCCCCCCGCCCCGCCCCCCGCCCCGCCCCCCCCACGACCCGCTTTCGTACTACACGGTTCTGGCTGCGGACCTGATGGGAGAAGACTTCCGGTTGAATCTGGCGGCGGATGAAGCATCGTCCCCCGCTCCGCCCTGGCTGTTGGAAGGCATCGAGCACGTGGATCTGCTGCGCGCCGCAGGGCTAGACGAGGGGGAAATGGCCGAGATCGATCGGCTCACGGCACGTGCCCGTACGGACGAGGCCGCGATGTACAGTTTGGCCGAGGCTCTGATCGAACGTGACCATACGATTCTGGCCATCAACATGGGGTACCAGCTTCGTCGGGACGGGGTGCCCTGGACGCTCCGCCTGGCCCGGATCATCTACCCCTGGCGGTATCGCGAAGTGTTCGAACGAGAAGCGCACGAGAACGGCCTTGAGCCCTACCTGATCGCTGCGCTTGCCCGTCAGGAATCGGCGTTCGATCCGGATATCCGCTCCGTCGCCAACGCGGTAGGGCTCATGCAGCTGCTCCCGTCGACTGCGACCGAAGTGGCGCGCCGTAACGGGCCCGAGGACCTTCGCGAGGAGCTGCTTGAGGTGCCTGACGTAAACGTGCACCTCGGTACTCGCTACCTTGCGGACTTGTTGCGGCGAAACCAGGGCGATATCGCCCGCTTCTTGGCGGGCTACAACGCGGGCCAGCGTCGCGTGCTGCGATGGCGGGAATTTGCAGAGGCCGCGGACCCACTGACCTTCACCGAACGCATTCCGTTCGCCGAGACCCGCAACTACGTGAAGGCCGTACGCCGCAACGTGGCGATCTACCGTGCGCTGTACGGTAACTGACGAGCGATAACCGTTACTTACTTGCTCGCCTGCGGGGAAGCCCTCTAACCTGTTCTGGTCCACCTAGGTTCCGGGCGTCGCGGGGCCGTCCACGGTCCTCCTCTGCCCGCCGGTCCACCTGATTGGAGGGTGCAGGAATGAAGGGTACCGTGAAGTGGTTCAACGACGCCAAGGGCTATGGTTTCATCACTCAGCCGGGCGGAGATGACGTCTTCGTGCATTTTTCCGCGATTGTTGGCGACGGTTTCCGAACCCTTACGGAAGGCGAAGAGGTGGAATTCGAGCTCCAGCAGACCGACCGTGGCCTGCAGGCCTCGAAGGTGATTCGCGCCTGATCCATCTCCTTCTTGGCTCTTTCGGGCGTCCCGTGGTTCGACCGCGGGGCGCCCGGATTCTTCCGAACGATGAAGGAATGCGGGAAAGTCCTACCTCGAACGTCTGGACACCGGCGGATTGATTGCCCGGCGCGTCACTACGTGGGCAACCCGCCTGCCGAATCTGCTGGGCCACACGACTCGGCGTCAGACCTGCCAAGTGAATAGTGAGTCGACTGCACATATCGTGGTATCGTAGTGCTGCCATGACAGGCGCTCGGGTAGCTTCCGAAGCTGTTGGTGAACTCGTTCTTAGTTCATTCTCTCGGGAACAGCACCCACGAAGACGGTGACGCAGCCGTGACCAGAGACCGCTGAGTGAAAGTCCCCTCCAAGACCGTCCCTCGCCTCTTCCTGATCGACGCCTACGCACTCATCTACCGAGCGTTCTTCGCGTTCGTCCAACGTCCGCTCATCAATTCTAGGGGAGAGAACACGTCCGCGCCCTTCGGCTTCACGAACTTCTTGCTCGAAGTGCTAGAAGAATGCAAACCCGACTACTTGGCGGTTGTGTTCGACGCGGGCACAAGCGGACGCAACGAGATCTACCCCGGCTACAAGGCTACGCGGGACGCGATGCCGGACGAGCTCAAGTGGAGCTTGCCTCGCATCAGTGAGGTAATCGATGCGTTGGGCGTCCGGCGCATCGTACTGGACGGGTGGGAGGCGGACGACGTGATCGGGACGTTGGCGCAGCGCGCGGTGGAGGCCGGGGTGGAGGCGGTCATCGTCTCGGCGGACAAGGACTACTATCAGCTTGTGGGCTCTCACGTCGTACTCATGAATCCAGGTCGCGGCGGCGCGACTGGGGTCGGAGCGGAATGGGTGGACGAGACCTCCGCGCCTAGGAAGTTTGGCGTGCCTCCTGCCCGGGTAGTGGATTACTTGGCACTCGTTGGCGACGCTTCTGACAACGTGCCTGGGGCCCCCGGCATAGGACCGAAGACGGCGCTCAAGCTTATCGAGGAGTACGGCGCCGTCGAGGACATCCTCGCACACGCGACCGACGTGAGCGGTCGGCGTACACGCGACAGTCTACTCATGCACGCGGACACGGTGAGGCTCTCCAAACAGCTCGTGACGATCCAGACCGATGTCCCACTCGGTGGGCTGGAAGTGGAACACCTCCGCGTGGGTGAGCCAGACTATGCGCGTCTGCGTGAGCTGTTTGTGGCGTTGGAGTTCCGCGCGCTCGCGAACCAGTTCACTCGACCTGCGGCCTTGGCAGGCGCCGTCGAGCCCGAGGTGTCCACTGGTCGCACGAGATACCTGGCAATCACCGAACCCGACCGGGTCGGTAAGCTAGTCGCAGGGATCCGGGAACGGGGCTGGGTGGCGATCGAGTGTGAAACCAGCGCGCCGGACGCTATGCGCGCGGGGTTGGTCGGGATTGCGCTCGCGGTGGACGCTGGGAAGGCCTACTACCTGCCATTTGGGCATTGCTCGCCCGGCGAATTCGAGCTGGGCGCCGGTGCCCAGGGGGTCGCCAACCTCCCCATGTTTGATGACCCGAGGATCGCGCCGCTCAGGGACCTGCTTGAGGACCCGGACATCCGGAAGATCGGCCAAGATCTGAAGCGCGACTTGATCGTACTGTGGCGGTGCGGCGTAGAGCTGGCCGGTCTTTCGTTCGACACGATGGTCGCTTCGTACGTGCTCGACCCCGGTCGGCGGACCCATTCGCTCGAGGCGCTAGCACTGGATGTCCTCGCGCACAAGACGACCTCCTACGCCGATGTGGCCGGCCGCGGCCAGAAACAGATCTCGTTTGCGCAGGTCACGCTCGATGCCGCACGGGACTACGTGTGCCAAGGTGCGGACTATTCGCTGCGCCTCCACAAGCGTTTCCGTCCGGAGCTCGAGGAGCAGGGGATGGACGTACTCTTCCACGAGCTTGAGATGCCGCTCGTTCCGGTCCTTGCGCGCATGCAGCGACACGGCGTGCGCATCAATGAGGGCTTCTTCCGCGCGATGAGCCGGAAGCTCAATGAGGAGCTGAAGCTCTTGCAGCAGGAGATATGGAAGGAATCGGGTACCGAGTTCAACCTCAATTCCACGCTCCAGCTGCGGGAGGTGCTGTTCGAGAGACTCGCGCTACCGGTGATCAAACGCACCAAGACAGGACCCTCGACAGACGCCAGCGTTCTGGCGGAACTGGCTGGCCAGGGCCATCGTGTACCGTTGGCGCTGCTTGAGTACCGAGAAATGGAGAAGCTTCGAGGGACCTACGTGGACGCACTCCCGGCGCTTGTCAGCCCTGAGACCGGCCGAATCCACACTTCGTTCAACCAGACCGTCGCGGCGACCGGTCGGCTCTCCTCGTCGGACCCCAACCTCCAGAACATACCGGTCCGCACCGCCCTAGGTCGAGAGATCCGCAAGGGGTTCGTAGCCGAGGAGGGCTATCAACTGCTCGCGGTCGACTATTCGCAGATTGAGCTCCGCATCCTCGCCCACTTTTCGGGCGACGCGCCCCTCGTGAACGCTTTCCGCCAGGGGATCGACGTACACCGGCAAACCGCAGCCGTCGTTTTCGACGTGCCGATCAACAAAGTGAACGCGGAGCAGCGCGCGCAAGCAAAGACCATCAACTTTGCCACACTCTACGGGCAGGGCCCGTTCGCGCTTGCGCAGCAGCTAGGCACTTCACAGACGGACGCTAAGGCGTTCATCGATGCCTATTTTGAGCGATTTAGCGGCGTGAGGCGCTACTTGGACGAGATGGTGGAGATGGCGCGCGAGAAGGGCTATGTCGAGACCCTCCTCGGGCGCCGCCGTTTCATCCCCGAGCTGGGGAGCCGAAACTGGAACATCCGGCAGTTCGGCGAGCGCGTGGCGCAGAACACGCCGATCCAAGGCACGGCCGCCGATCTAATCAAGACGGCGATGATCAATCTGGACCGGGCGCTCGAAGCGTCTGGTTGGGGCGCCCGCCTGCTGCTCACCGTACACGACGAGCTGCTGCTCGAAGTACCCGAAGATCATGTCGACGACGTTGGTTCTATCGTGGTCGAGCTGATGAAGAACGCGATCACGCTCGACGTGCCGGTCGACGTCGACTACGGCATCGGCGACACTTGGTACGCGGCGAAGCGTTGAGCGTCGACCCGACCGCGCTTCAGTCGGCGGCGAAGCAGTAGAACAAACCAGCGCCACCAGATCCGGCGAGATTCTCCTGTGAGCAGCCTCGGCTCGGATGCGCTTGGTTCCACGGTGAGCCGGGAGTCTGGAAGGTGAAGCGGTCGTGGTGACCGACCATCGCGCTTCCCTCGGCGCTACTCGTCCAGTTGTTACAGGTCCGGTCATCTCCGGTTGGGAAGGCAGTTCCGTCGAGCTGCGTCCCCGTCAAGATGTCATGCATGTTCGGGGAGTCGCCGTTGGCACCCGAGTTCACCGGTTGGCCGTTCTCGTTGAGAGCGTTCTCGTAGTTGATCGCCGCATTGTTGTAGTGTAGGTCGTCCACACCGGCCGCTATCCGGAGGCCTGCAGCGTTGAACCACGGCCCCTCGCCGATACGGTCTCGAGCGTTGACAGCGGGTTGTTCCCCTGTGGCCTGTGTGCTCAGGTAGGCCCGCCAAGTGCGGTCGCGCTCTCCCGCTGCCTGAGCCAACGCTTCACAGTGGGTGTCGGCCCCGTCGAGACCACCGAGGTCAGCGCCGTTTCCCAATCCGACACTCGTGATGAAGAATCCAAGCGGCTCTTCCTGCGCGAAGCCACGGCTCGGAAGCGCAATCGCGCAGGTCAGCACCACGGCCGTTAGGATCCACTTTGTGCTCATCATCGTCGCTCCTCGCACGGGGGCAAGCACTCGTTCGGGGACCAAGCGCAAAATGGCATCCGCGAACGCGGTGGACCAGGGCGAGGTCCTAACCTGGCTTCGTCTGCCTAGATCACTGCGCAGGAACTGACCATACGGGAGCCCTCTGGCTGTCACAGCCATCTTCGGAACCGACGATCCACCGAGACGACCCACTCCCAGTGTCCGTTGTTCAGCCCGCGGCCTAGGTCGAAGTGCACGACGTTCCAACCGAGTCCGAGGCCGGGCCCGGCCGACGCTAGGACGGAACCGTCCCTCACCGCTCCCGCAGCGGCGAACATGCGCAGGGCCACCCAAGGATCAAAGAGCGCAAAGGTCGCTTCGGCGCTTGCTAGCCAGAAGCCGTTCCCCGACTGCGCACGGAACGGATGACCGGGGAGGGTTCCCCGTCCGCCGAGGTAGTACAGCTGTTGGGGCGGTACGTCACCGAACGCGAAGCCGGCATGCACGCTTGCTCTTAGGTCGACGTCCGTCCCTAACCCGACACGTTCCCACTGCAGAACACCGTGAGTTTGACCCACAGCGTTGACGTCTTCGTAGCCGTCCGGGTCGAACCAGCCGAGCTGACCGACAACGTCGAGCGCAAGGGCGTCAGTGAGCGCCTTTGAGTGCGAAAGCTCGATTGTGCCCAACCATCCTTTGGCGACGCCGGGCAGCGGTCGGTACCGACGTGCGTCATGGGGATCGAGCGCGGTGCGCGACGGGTCGTGCCGCTCCCACGTCAGCGACAGCCGGGTGGAAGCGTCGCTTGGTGCACTGCCCAGGAAGATCGAGAAACCCGAGCTGACCCAAGGGTCAATCCAGTCGCCTTCCCCAGTTAGCGCCAGAAACGTATTGAGGCCGTGGGACAAGCTGGCCAGTGGACCTAGATCGCGAAGCTCTCTCCAAAACGCTCGTATCCCCGTGCGCCCGCTTGCGTTCTCGATCGCTACGGTCGCCGAGGGGCGGCCAGCCCCGAACCCCCAGCCTCCGTGTGCCTTCACAACCCGGTCGCCACTGGGGCGCCAAGCGAGTCCAAGGCCTACGAAGGCTTGCTCGCCCCTGTTCCAACGGAAGACGTGGGAGACAGAGGGCACATACAGCCGGAGGGGCGCGAGCCCGCTCAAATAGCGTCCGGCGGTGAGCTCCAGCGCGCGCGCACGAATCTCCCGCAGGGATGGGGTTTGAGCAAGCTCCGATGCCTCCGCCTCGGGAATGAGCGATTCACCGAACGGGTAGCGTTCACGCTCCGCTTGAGGAGCGGCGGTGACCGTTGATCCCAAGAACAAGTGGTCGGGCAGCTCAACGTTGAACTCGTAGTCGCTAATCTCGAACCGACCACGAATCACACTTCCAGCCAGGAAGTCGAACAATGGCATCTCACGCCGAATCTCAACTTCCTGCCGATACGGAAGCCACCAGCGTCGTCTCCAAAGCGAATTGTCGAGCGAGATCCGTATGTAGTCCAAGTACCGGTCCACATACGAGGCCGGAGTGAAGGTGAACGTCATACGTACGATCGCTGCGGTTGCCCGATCCAAGAACACGCTGCCGACAAAGCCGGGCTCTGCCAGACGCTTGGGCCGAACCTGCACTTCGTTCACCCGGACCATGAACTCCGTGCCCGGGGAAGCGATCGCGAGGGAGTCGCCCAACCGGTAATCGTATACCGTTTCGGCTCCAGGTGCGGCAGGGTGGAGCACGGCTTCCACCTCGTCGCCGTCACCTAACCGGATCCGATCGGCGAAGTCATCCTGTACGACAGTAAGGTGGTCGAGGTGGTAGCGAATATTGGTAGGAAGCAGCTTCTCGTCGCGCAGGCCAACAATGCGTTGTCGGGTGCCACGCGGGGCACGCCAGTAGACCTCGAGCGCGATCTGGTCAGCCTTCACCAGCATGCGTCGATCCGTATCAGGACGATCGATCAGGAAGAAGATCCGGCCCGTTGCATTCGACCGATAGGTGCGCAGACCGGGGTCACTGGCCAGACCTTGGCGTACGTCACGCGCCCGCCGGATAAGTTCTAGGGCCGTGTCCGTGTTCCATCCGTCCCGTTCCGTGTCCTGCGATTGTGCCGTCGCGGGCCGTAACGCAAACAGGAACATGAGCCCCATGGTTTGCCGCCAGCGGGGTCGCAGCCTTCGGAAGCCAGTAGACATTCGATGTCGTACCGGGGCCCTAGGAAGCAGTTCCTGAAATGTGAAGGCCCTGTCTGGCGTAACTGGACGGGGCCTTGACCTAGTGCAGGAGGCGACTGTTAGTTGGAGACCCAGAATCCTGAGAGCGATTCTCCGTGCGGACTCTCCCGCAGCTTCTCGAACGCGCGATTACGGATTTGTCGAATGCGCTCGCGGGTAACACCCAGCAGCGATCCGATCTCCTCGAGCGTACGCTCCTCGCCGTCGTCTAGGCCGTAGTAGAGGTAGAGGATCTTGCGTTCCCGCTCGGTCAAATAGGACTCGAACATTGATTCCAGAAAATCGCGGCGCGCGATTGCCTCGACATCCTCTTCAATGTCGGCTCCATCCACGCCGCCGAATCTCTCGCCGAAGCTCGCGCTGTCTCGATCGCTCCGGTCGATGGGAGCGTCCAGGGAGAGCTCGCTGGCTGCCACCCGTCGCAGGGCGCGAATCGTTTCGACAGGTTCGCACATTTCCTCGGCGATCTCTTGGTCGGTTGGCGAACGCCCGAGCTGCTGTGTAAGCAGGGTGTCGGTGCGGGCCAGCTTGGCGAGGTTGGAGTTCTGGTTGAGCGGGATTCGGACTGAGCGGGTCTGCTCGGCGAGGGCTTGAAGAACAGTCTGGCGGATCCACCAAACAGCGTACGAGATGAACTTCACGCCCTTATCGGGATCAAACTTCTTGACTGCTTTGAGCAGCCCCTCGTTGCCGATACAGACTAGTTCGGCCAGACCGAGCCCGCGGCCCTGGTACTTCTTCACATAGGAGATCACGAAGCGGAGGTTGGCCGTTACGAGGCGCTCAGCGGCTTCCTTGTCACCAGTGCGTGCTCGTCGAGCCAGCGCTCGCTCTTCGGCGGGGTCTTGAATAAGAGGATATTTTTCGACGTCTTGCAGGTATTGATCGAACGAGTCTAGACCGCGGGAGGGGGAGAACATCCGTGTAATCTGCCTCGCACCAATAGGGTCAGACGGAGCTTGCTACCGTTCTCAGTCCAGAAACCGCGTGTCCCAACTGTCGATCGGCGGGTCGCGTACACGAAGACAACTTGGCCGCGAGCGTGCGAAGGGCTCGCAAAGCTATAAACCTCTGTTTCCAGAGTAAAGGTTCACGTTCCGTGCGATTGAACGGTTGCGAAGCTTTGGTTCGCGGGACTGAAACAGGGTGAACCTTGATCTGCTAAGTCCGGGTCAGACGGCGAATACCACTTCTAGATTGTCGATTCCTGGGGTCGCTCCCAGGGAAAGCAGAGCACGTAGGTACGCCCCTGTACGTTGTCGAGTTCCATCCACTTGTGAATGAGTCGATCGAGAGCCGTTCGGCGTGCGCGGCACGGGAGTGTACTGCGCGGGCGGGGAAGTGCCTGCGGTAGAGGGAACGGGAGCGAAGCGTTGCAGGCGGGATCCGACCGCAACGGGGAAGCGTCCTGGGTGCGACCGAGCGCGGGACTCAACCCGCCCGGGACTCAGATCATCTAGAGTTCCGCCGCGGCCAACGTAAGCGTGACCCGGTGCGCCGAGGCCGATGGGCGCGAGGTCGTCGACGTACGCCGTGATCGCAATGCAAGAGGGGGGAGATAGGGGTGACGGGCGCGACGGAGAGTCTCGTGGAATCGTCCAGCGCCGATGCCGAGCGGGCGATCACATCTGCCCTGCTTCCGGTCATCGACAGCGGTGTCTGCGTTCAGCTTCCAGTGCGACGCCGACGAGGGTCCGCTTCGCGATCGCTCGCACGAAAACGGGACCGATCACCCAGTCCGCTGCCAAGCGACCGATGAGCGGCCAGGCTGGGCCACACCACTCGTACAAGACGCGGATGCGTGAGGTGTCCGCGCCGATTGGCGTCATCTCCCACAGTACGTTCATGCCGCTCGTGATCCCGTAGACATGCTGGAATATGACCCTGTGTTGTTCGACATCATGGTGCATCTCGGAGAGCCACCACACGGGCCATCCGATCGGTATCGGACCTAGGGGACGCCACGCCGCCATTTCCAACAGCCCCGTCGCGAAGCCATCCCTGCGAAGGAATCGGGCTCTCCGATAGTGGCGGAGGATGTCGGGCCAGCACTCGACGTTCGCAGCCACCCGGAAGCAAAGGCCGGTCGGAGCAGCCGCTTCGTATTCGTAGACTGTCCTCACGGCTCGGCAGTCTATGCCATTCCTATGCAGGCTCCACGTGCACAACCACCTCGCGTGCACCCAACTCGTCGCTGACTTGTCGTTCGACCTCGTCAGCGACCTCGTGAGAACGTGTGACGTCAAGCTCGGGTGCCACCGCGATCGTCAATTCAGCAAACATCTGACCAGGACGTCCACGTGACCGGATCTGGTAAACCGCGTCGACCTGCGCTACCGCCTCAGCTAATCGCTGGATGCGTATGGGATCCACGGCCCGCTCGTCCACGAGCACCGGTACTGTCTCTCGGACGATGACTAGCCCCGTGCGGGCGATGATGATCGCGACTGCGATGGTGATCCAAGGGTCGACAGCACTGTAACCGGCGTGCACCGCGATCAGGCCACCTAGCACGGCAGCGGTTGTCAGCACGTCGGAGCGAGTGTGGGCAGCATCGGCAAGCAGGATATCGGAGCGGAGCTGCCGGCCACGGCGCGCTTCCCAGACGGCGACACCGAAACCCACCAACACTGAAACAGCCATGACCCCCATCGCGAGCGGTGTGCCTCGAACTTCGGGCGGTTGGTCGGAGAGGAGGCGGAGGATGGCGCGTTGCATGAGTTCGAACACGGTGATCGAGAGGAAGCCGACAAGCACCAGGGCTCCAAGCGTCTCGAATTTTGCGTGTCCGTAGGGGTGATCATCGTCCGGTCCGCGCACGGCCACGCGAGCGATCCAGAGGGCGAACACGTTGTTGGACGCGTCCAACGCAGAATGGACGGTCTCAGCGACCACCGAGAGCGCATTGGACGACACGTACGCGACTAGCTTCAGCGCTACCACACCGAGGTTGATCCACAAGACCCCGCGGAGTACACGCGTGACTTCGGCGCCGCGGGCACGCTCCTGATCCGTTGGCGTGCCTTGAGCCTTCACGGTTGCTGCACTTGGAACAGGTCAGGACCAATCGGCAGGCGGCGGCTACGCGCCAGCTGGTTGTCGACGAGCCCCCGCGTTAGCCCGATCGGATCGCCGAACGTGATCCGAAAATGCGGGTTGCCGAGTCCCTCTGCTCGCACGGGCCAAGCGAGGTCAACGCGAGCCACACTCCGCGAGCCGGCGGGAAAACCCACGCGAAGTCCGGTGCCGAGTGTTCCTCGCCACCCCGTATCTTCGCCGAATGGCACACCTCCTGCCCATCCAGCGCCAATGTCGGAAAAAATGGTAACGCCGAGATCAAGGAGATCGGGCCAAGGCCAACCGAGGTACATTCGATCCTCAATACTGAAAACGATGCGGCGTCCCACGGGCAAGGCGCTCCGGTCGTAGCCGCGCACGCCGCTGGCTCCCCCCAGGGTTAGCTGGAATGGCTGGGTCGCGTTCCATCCGCCGACCCCCGTCGCCCGCGCGAAGAAGGTGTGTCGAGACGAGTCGGCGGGCTGCCAGTAGAACATCAGCGCCAGCTCCGAGAGCAAGTCCTTCCATCCGTGACTGGTTGCATCCCCGGACGAGATCCGGTGGCCCTCGATTCCCCCGGCGAGCAGGATCAAAAAGGCGCCAGGAGCCACACCGGCACCCGCCCGAAAGCGAAAGTAGAAATTCGCGGGAGCCTCCCGGCCGCTCAGCGCTGACGTTGACCCGAAACTGCGGCCCAAGGTGAACGCCAAATCGGTCCCGAGCGCGACGTCCTGTGTACCGCGTAGGGCATCCAGCCCCAGAAACCGCTCGAAGCGCACGTTGCGTTGTCCGATCAGCAAGTTGACGCGCATGCCGGGCGAGTGCAGCGTCTGATGGCGCACACTCTCGATGGCCATCGAATCACCAGGCTGGGGATCGTCAAAGTCCTCGTCCAGCGCGATCTCGACGGCCTCAGGGAAACCGGGAAATACGAGCGACTCGTTCGAGAAGCCGAGCCCGAAGATCGTGAGGTTGCCGGGCCGCCCTAACCGACCGGCCACCGTAAGCTCGAAACGCTGTTCGTCCATCGGGAGCAGTACATGGGTGGGAGTCTCCGGCGTGCGGTTTGGGCTCGATCCTAGCGAATACGGGAATGAAGTCTGACGCCGAACGAACTGCTGACGCCCTGCCACGCGGCCGATCTCCCCAATGAATGGATACTGGAAACCCTGCTCAAAGAACTCTCCCGTGCGTGTGCGACCCCAACTGAGCCTGGTGTCCGTTCGTGAGCCGCCTATGCGTGGCAGCTCAAGGCTCAACCCGAGCTCGCGCTCCCGGTCGCGTTCACGAATGAAACCACCCAGTAGGATTCCGCGGCCAAGGAAGTTCTCCTCGGTCAGTGCCAGCTTTTCGAACCGGACCGATCCACCATCCCAGCGCAGACCCAGTGTTAACTTGGTCGTCCATTCGTCTTGGGTTTCCACAACGACGCGCCATGTCCTGTCTGTTTGGAGCAGTCCGAAGACGTTGGCCTGAGCGATGAAGGGATAGCCTCTGAGCAGGCGCTCGGACTCCGCTAGCAGGAGCGGGTCGTAACAGCTGTTTGGCCCGAAGAGAAGCTCCCGGCGAATGAACCGGGGTCGAGTCCGGACGTGGAGCGCGTTGACGAGCCGGTACGCCCAGTCGAAGCGCCCCGAGATCTCTGCGGGGTCGAAGATCGAGTGGTTGTCGATGAGCACTTGTGAGATGCGGCCATCCGGGCACGGCTTGGGATCGGCTGCTGACTGGCCCGGGGAGGGCGGGGGCAGTGTGTCTGGCAGGCTCTGTGCCCGAACCTCTCTCGGCTGGACGGAGGCTGCAGCGAGGAACAGGACGAACCATAATCGGCGGAACATATTGCAAAACAGTAGCTTAAACACTCTCGCGCCTCGGGTCGAGCCAGAACGGATCCGTTCCGCTAGATTGCGCGGCTCCGGAACTGGCCAGCACGGGTCCTTCGCGGGCCATCGGCTCCAGTCCCAGCAATGGTGGATTCCTACACCGGACCCGGTCATGATTGCTGCGACAGTATCGGGCACGAGAGCTCGAAAGTAGATGGACGCAAACACAAGAGCTGCCCTCGAGTACCATTCCGAGGGGCGGCCGGGCAAGGTCGAGGTGGTGCCCACGAAGCCAGTGGCCACTGCCCGGGAGCTCGCGCTCGCCTACAGCCCCGGCGTAGCAGAACCATGCCGGGAGATCCACGAGGATCCGGCCAACGCGTTCAAATACACGGCGCGGGGGAATCTGGTCGCTGTGGTGTCGAATGGCACTGCCGTACTGGGCCTCGGTGACATCGGCCCGCTCGCGGCCAAACCCGTCATGGAAGGCAAGGGCATCCTCTTCAAGCGTTTCGCAGGGATCGACGTGTTCGACATCGAAGTGAACACCAAAGATCCCGAGGAGGTCATTCGCTTCTGCCAACTGCTCGAGCCCACCGTAGGTGGTATCAACCTAGAGGACATCAGTGCTCCAGCTTGCTTCCGCGTCGAGGCCGAACTCAAGCGGTCGCTCAACATCCCCGTATTCCACGACGACCAACACGGTACTGCGATCATCGGCGGCGCTGCGTTGCTCAACGCGTGTGAAATCGCGGGCAAGAAGCTTGATCATATCCGTGTGGTCTTCAACGGGGCCGGGGCGAGCGCGATCTCGACCGCAGCGCACTTTGTGCGACTCGGGGTTAAACGCGAGCATATGATCATGTGCGACTCTAAGGGAGTGATCTACGAGGGCCGCACTGTGGCCATAAACGAATACAAGGCAGCATTTGCAACCGACACCGATCTGCGGACACTCGACCAAGCGATGGAGGGTGCCGATGTGTTCGTGGGCCTTTCGGTCGCCGGTCAGGTCACACCCGACATGGTTACCACGATGGCGGAGAACCCGATCGTGTTCGCACTTGCCAATCCAGATCCGGAGATTCTCCCCGAAGCCGTTCTCGCGGTGCGTAACGACGCAATTTGCGCTACTGGGCGATCTGACTATCCCAATCAGGTCAACAATGTGTTGGGATTTCCGTTCATCTTCCGCGGCGCACTCGACGTGCGATCGAAAGCGGTGAATGAAGAGATGATGCTTGCGGCCACACGTGCGCTGGCTGAATTGGCGCGAGAGGACGTGCCAGACTCGGTGCGCACTGCGTACGCGGGCGAACACATTCGTTACGGCCGCAACTATCTGATCCCCAAGCCGTTCGACCCGCGCGTCCTCTACCATGTGGCGCCCGCGGTCGCCCGTGCAGCCATCGAGAGCGGCGTCGCCCGAGTGACGCTCGACATGGAAGAGTACCGGGATCGGTTGCGCGCCAGCTTGGGGCCCGCACGTGAAGTGATGCGCTGGATGATGCACCGTGCGCGCCAGCAGCCGGCCCGTGTGGTCATCCCGGAGGGCCACAACGATCGTGTGATTCGGGCAGCCGCCGAAATGGTAGAGGAAGGCGTGGCGAAGCCGATCCTGATGGGACGGCCGGACACGGTGCGGGACAAAGCGAAGGCGATGGGGGTGAACCTTGAGGGCATTCGGGTGACCTTCGCAGTGGAGGAGGAGGAAGCGCGCGAGCGTTACGCTCAGGATCTCTACAGCCGGCGTGCCCGCAAGGGTCTCACCTTGAACGAGGCTAGGCAGGACATGCTAAAGCCTCTGTTCTTCGCGCTCCAAATGGTTCGTTCGGGCGAAGCGGATGCCGTGCTTGCCGGGATCGAGTCGAATTATCCCGAGGTCATACGACCGGCGCTTCAGGGGATCGGAGTCGCGTCCGGAGTCGACCACGTGGCCGGTCTCCATATGCTTGCCTTCCCGAATCGTGAGTTGCTCTTCTTCGCAGACACCACGGTCAATATAGATCCCGACGCATCCACCTTGGCGGATGTCGCGCTCTTGTGTTCGCGGTTCGTGCGCGATCTCGGTATCGAGCCGCGTGTCGCGATGATTTCCTTCTCCAACTTCGGATCGTCGCATCACTCCGAGGCCGAAAAGACTGCACGCGCCGTACACTTGTTGCGGCGGCGTGACCCGCACTTGACAGTGGACGGAGAGATGCAGGCCGACACTGCTGTCGATATGCACAAGCTCAAGGAAGTCTACGACTTTAGCTCCCTGAAGGAACCTGCCAATGTATTGGTTTTCTCGAACCTGAGCGCGGCCAATGCGGCTTACAAGCTGCTCGATCGCTTGGGGGGTGCCGAGCTGATCGGCCCCGTCCTCCTCGGGATGGCCAAGCCGATCCACATCTTGCAGAGAGGGAGCACCGGACAGGACATGCTCAACTTAGCGACCATCGCTTCGGTGGACGCCCAGAGTAGAGACGTCCAAGATTAGATCTCTCGACGAGGAGATGTGCGGACTTGGACACGCCGCAACCTCATCTTCGCACAGGACACGGAATTATAGATGGCGACCAAGGTGAGTGATCGGGCGGGCACGAGAGGCAAGAGCCGCCACGGCCTTGAGCAGCAGGGCCTTGATCCGCGAGGGGACACGCACCTGAATCTTTCCCCGGCGGCTCTGTATGAACACGCCCTCGCCCAGGGTGAGGGGTGTATCGCCGCCGGAGGAGGCTTCGCCGCCGTGACGGCACCACATACTGGCCGCTCTCCAGACGACAAGTACACTGTGCGAGACGAGGCCACCGAGGCCACGGTAGATTGGGGAAAGGTCAACGCGAGCATCAGTGCGGAAAAGTTTCGGCTCCTCAAGGCGGACGTGATTACACACCTAAATGAACAGGACACACTATTCGTTCGCGACGCGCGTGCTGGTGCAGACGAGACTTATGGGATCAGCGTGCGCGTGATTACACCGAACGCGTGGCAGAGCCTGTTCGCGTACAACATGTTCATCCGACCGCAAGCACACGAGTTGACCCGCCAGCCTGACTTCGTAGTGCTACACGCTCCGGAGATGCAGGCTTGCCCAGATCGCCACGGTACGCGGTCCGCTACGGCGATTGTGCTTAGCTTTGCGCAACGTATTGTTCTAATCTGCGGGACTCGCTACGCAGGTGAGATCAAGAAGTCAATTTTCACAGTCCTCAACTTTATTCTCCCCGAACGTGGTGTTTTCCCGATGCACTGCTCGGCCAACGTCGGTCGTGATGGCGATGTGGCTTTGTTTTTCGGATTGTCCGGGACGGGCAAGACAACACTGTCGGTCGACCAGGACCGCGGCCTGATTGGCGATGATGAGCACGGTTGGAGCGACCACGGCGTGTTCAACTTCGAGGGTGGCTGCTACGCCAAGACCATCGCTCTCTCAC
Source organism: Gemmatimonadota bacterium (assembly GCA_028875075.1). GTDB lineage: Bacteria > Gemmatimonadota > Gemmatimonadetes > Longimicrobiales > Gaopeijiaceae > UBA2988. Next base: position 15,659 of record JAPPGF010000036.1, read on the forward strand.
CCGAAGGTGAGCCTGAAATCTACGCGGCCACCCAGCGGTTCGGAACGATCTTGGAGAACGTCGTTCTGCGTGAGGATACTCGAGAGATCGACTTCACCGACTCCTCGATCACCGAGAACACGCGTGCTAGCTACCCGATCCACTACATCCCCAACGCGGTGCTATCGGGTGTCGGTGGACATCCACACCAGGTCGTGTTCCTGACCGCCGACGCGTTCGGCGTGCTACCGCCGATCGCACGGCTCACGCCGGAGCAGGCGATGTACCACTTTCTGTCCGGATACACGGCCAAAGTGGCTGGCACGGAGCGCGGAATAACGGAGCCAAAGGCGACGTTCAGCACCTGCTTTGGGGCGCCGTTCCTTCCGCGCCATCCATCGGTCTACGCGGAGATGCTAGGAGAGAAGCTTCGCAAACACCGAGCACAGGTCTGGCTAGTGAACACGGGCTGGACCGGCGGTCCCTATGGAGAAGGGACCCGCATGAGGCTGAGTCACACGCGTTCGATTGTGCGGCATGCAGTCGCCGGCGACCTCGATGATGCCGAAATGGTTGCCGATCCTGTGTTCGGCGTGGAAGTGCCCGTGGAGGTCTCCGACGTGCCGTCCGAACTCTTGCGACCGCGCAACACGTGGAACGATCCAACTGCCTACGACGCACGTGCAGCCCGGCTCGCGCGCATGTTCGAAGACAACTTCGACAAGTACAGATCCCACGTCCCGAAGACGGTGGCCGCGGCCGGACCCAAGCTGGGCTAGTCGTTCGGGTCTCGACGGCTGCGAAGAGGATGTGCACGGCCGGTTTTGCAACGGCGGCCCTCGCTAGGCGCGCACCAGGTGCCCGTGCCGGGCGAGGTGGCTGGACTCCGGCGCTGAATCACGGAGAGCACCTACGCTACTGCGCGGTCGAGCGGTTGTGGTTGACAGCCCAGCCTGTGCTCGCGGTGCGCGTCCAGCAGGCCAGGCACGCCGCTGGCGTGGACGTGCTTGCGGGCTGATCTTCCTGGGGCTCGTCAAGACAGCGGCATTGAACCTTCCAATCCCAGCACGAGCGTGACACGTGGCCCACCACTATTGGCTCATGAAGAGCGAGCCGAGCGTTTACTCGATCGACGACCTGTATCGTGACCAGCGCACGGCGTGGGACGGCGTACGAAACTATCAAGCCCGCAACCACATGCGTGCAATGGCGAAGGGTGACCTAGTGCTCTTCTATCATTCGAGCTCGAACCCGACCGGAGTAGCGGGCGTCGCCGAAGTGCTCACGGCAGCCTATCCGGACCCGACTCAGTTCGACCGCGGGAGCAAGTACTTCGACGCGAAATCTCCGAAGGACGAGCCCCGCTGGTGGCTTGTGGATGTGGGGTTCGTGGACCGCTTCAATGAGCCGGTCTTGCTTTCCACCATCAAGACCGATAAACGCTTGGCCGAGATGGTACTCGTCAACAACTCGCGCCTTTCCGTGCAACCGGTGACCGAGCGTGAGTTCGAGCGCGTCATGGAACTGGCGGGATCCAACTCGAGGGATGAGCCCTGAAGAATATTCCGCGTGGAACCGAGCCTTCTCATCGCCGTCGTAGAGGTCGACGAGCTACTCCGGCGTCTCAGCTTAGGTGGCGTGGAGGTAAGTCGACCGTCCCCTTCAAGCGATGTTCGGGCTTGCGCGCGTGTCTGTGTCAGCAGCAGCGAGTGCGGGACACACCCGTCACGAACAAGATCTCCGTGGCGGCATTGCGTTTGAGGCGTGTTCGGATCTGAGGGTGCTCGCAGGTCACCCTGCGTGACCCCCGCTCGCACCCTACCATGCGTTGCACCCGCCCGTGCGTGGTCGGTATGCCCGGGCGTGAGCTGCGTCGGACTTCTCGGCTGGCATGACTTCGGCACCTGCCTCAAGTGACGGAGGCCGGCGCGCGGATCGTCCGCGACCTCGTCTGGAACACGATCCGCCTCGATCCCGCCGCCGCGCGGATCGTCGACACGTCAGCATTTCAGCGCTTGCGCTACATCCGACAGCTGGGCCTCACGCATCTGGTCTATCCGGGTGCATCGCACACGCGTTTCGACCACGCCCTCGGTGTCTATCACCTGGCAATGACGGCGCTTCGTCTCCTCCGCGAGCGTGGATCCGCTCCACCTGAAGCCTTTGAAGGAGAGGAGGTCGTACCGTACGCCGCACTACTCCACGACATCGGGCACTACGCTTTCTCGCACGCACTTGAGGAGCTGGAGCCGGAACGCATTCCCGCCCATCACGAGGTCGCGGCGGAGCGCTTCTTCCAATCCCCTGAATTGCGCGAAGCACTGGCACCGCTGGGTATCGGTGTAGAACATCGGATCTATGCCCTGATTCGGGGCGAGGGTGAGGAGCCGCTCCGCGGTCTAGTGAGCGGGTCGCTCGACTTGGACAAGATGGAGTACCTGCGGCGCGACGCGCACTTCTGCGGAGTCCCCTACGGCGAGGTGGATGTGGATCGACTCCTGCAGGGACTCGTCCTGCTGCAGTCGCCGATGACGGGCCAGTGGGAGGTGGGTCTCCACGAGAAGGCGGTCGCGGCACTCGAATCGCTGCTGTTCGCAAAATACCAGATGTTCCGGAACGTATACTGGCACCACGCAGTGCGCTCAGCGACGGCGCTCTACAAGCGGATCGTAGAGGAAGCAATGAGCGGAGGGCTGCTTGACCCGGAGGAGTTAGTTGGCCCGACCGACGAACAACTACTATATGAGATCGAGCGGCGCGCGCTCGAGGACGACGGAGAGGTTGCCGAACGACTTGCGTCGCGTTGGATTCCGGCTCTCCGTCATCGCAGGCTTCCTAAGCGTTCTCTTGAACTTACTGCCGCCGACCTGCAGGGGCAGCACGTGCCAGAGTGGGCAGTAAACGACACTTCGCGAAAGCGTGCTGTCGAGGACCAGCTTGCCTTCGAACTCGAACTCGAGAGCGGGGAGGTGATGATCGACTTTCCTCGCAAGCGCACGATGTTCCAGCTCGACTTGTTGATCGAGCGCCGTAGCGGAAGAGTGGAGCGCCTGGGCCCAACCGGTCTGCCCGGATTGCTCGACTTACCCAAAGTGGCCGAGGAGCTCTACCGCGCGGCGCGTGTGCTTCGAGTGTTTACCTTCCAGAGGCGCGAAGTGGCGGCTGAACGGATTCTCGAGATGATTACCCGGGCTGCCTAAGCCCAGGAGCTTCTACCCGTCCGGCAACACGTCGGTGAGTGTGCACTCCAGTTCCAGATCGGCGAGCATGTTGGTGAGCCCATCTGTGCAAAGCAGGTACACCTGTCTGGTGTCGACGACACACTCAACCAACGTAGGCCCCGATCTGCTCCCCACGCCCGCCGCGTGCGTGAGAAAATGCGGAAAACGATGTTGACGCGCCTGCTCCGGAGTGAGTCGGCCGGCGGCTAGCTGTTGGGCCGCCCAAGTGTGGTCGCGTGTCAACCGGCGGCAGCGTCCGTGTTCGTGTGCGTATGCCCGGCCGTCTCCCAAGTGTGCGATCATGACCACACTATCACTTGGTCTCGCGATCAGCGCAGTGAGCGTGGTTCCCGTGCCCTGCCGCGATGGGTTCACAGCGGCCAACTCGCGGACGCGAACGTCGACCCTCTGTACTGCCTCGAGCCTCCGCTTGCCAATCCGAGGGGACTCCTCCCCGTCCCTGGAGTTCAGCGTGCCAACAAGTCCTGCCCGGTCGAGGTGGTACGCCACTTCCTCGACGGTGCGTGCGCTCGCGACGTCCCCTGCAGGATGCCCTCATGCCGTTCGCGAACACGAGCAGACCCAACCGGCTGTCCACTAGGCGGAGTACTTGAGGCGCGAATCACCGCAAGGAACCACGTAAGTTAAATCAGGACTGCACGATCTGCGCTGAACAGGTGCCCGATGGCCACGGGCAGACGCAACACCCCGTAGCACTGGCCGCGCGGGAAGCGCGGATCCACGCGGGGAAGGCATGGTCTGCGGGGCCGATCGGAGAGGTGCGCCGGCCTGCCGGTTCCGCCCTCACCGGCGGTGGTGCCGGTGGCCTCTTCATCTGGCCCTCTGCGAACAGCCGGCGGCCGGTGCGCCGGATGGCGGACGCCGGAGAGTATCCGCGGCCAGGCGGCCGACAGCCTGCAGCCCCGGGGTCCGCCGTACCGTCCGTCCGCTCTAGGGGCTCTTCACGGCCGGGACCTTCCCCGGCAGGGCATGGCGGAGCGGAACGCAACCTTGGGGGGGCAGTGCCCGTCCCGTACGCAGGCAGCCAGAGTGTGTGGGGCTGATTCGAAGGGGGATCCCCTGCCGCGTCGCACGCGGGAACCGGGGCGCCGCCGGGGCCGCGCGACACTTCGGGGCTGAGAGTCGGCCGGGTGGACGGGTAGCGGCGCCTTTCCGGGGCATTGTAAGATGCGCACCCGGTAGCGGGACCCGGGTCCGGCCCGGTCCGGCAAAGAATCGTTGGACTGTCCTGTCAGGGAGGATCCCGTGTCCGAGGCAGATACCGTACTCGCGCTCCTGGCCGGGGGCGCCGACGCATCAACGGCCGTTGCTGCTCCCGGGCGGGAGCCCCTCGACTATGCGGGGTTCCGCGACCACATAGGGCGGACCATCGGTCGGCTGAACGAGCTGGGGATAGGGAGGGGCGACCGTGTCACCATCGTCCTCCCGAACGGCCCGGAGATGGCGTCGGCGTTCGTCTCGGTCGCCGCCGCCGCGACGACCGCCCCCCTCAATCCGAACTACCGCCGGAAGGAGTACGACTTCTACCTCGAGGATCTCGGCGCGAAGGCGCTCCTCGTCGAGGCCGGAAGCGAGTCGGAATCGGTCGAGAGTGCGCGGAGTCTCGGGATCACGGTGCTCGAGCTCCACGTCCCCGCGGACGCGCGGGCGGGTGAGTTCGAGCTCGCGGCGGACCTTGACGGCCCGCCCGCCCCGGTGGCCTCGCCGGGTGCGGCCGGGTCCGGCGACATCGCCCTCATGCTCCACACCTCGGGGACCACCTCGCGACCGAAGCTCGTCCCCCTCCTTCAAAGCAACCTCGCGGCCTCGGCGGGCAACATCCGACGGACGCTCCGGCTCACACCGGAGGACGTCTGCCTCAACGTCATGCCGCTCTTTCACATCCACGGGCTCATAGCGCCCGTCCTCGCCTCGCTCTCGGCGGGAGCGGCGGTCTCATGCACCCCGGGCTTCAACGCGCTCCGCTTCTTCGGGTGGCTCGACGACGTCGCCCCGAGCTGGTACTCCGCGGTGCCGACGATGCACCAGGCCGTCATCGCTCGCTCCTCGCGGAACCGCGAGTCGGTCGAACGCGCCAAGCTCCGTTTCATCCGTTCCTCCTCCGCCTCGCTTCCCCCGCAAGTGCTCCACGAGCTCGAGGACACATTCGGCGCGCCGGTGGTCGAGGCGTACGCGATGACCGAGGCCGCCCACCAGATGACCAGCAACCCCCTCCCTCCGGATGAGCGGAAGCCCGGCTCGGTCGGACCGGCCGCCGGCCCCGAGGTCTCCGTCATGGACGAGGCCGGGACGCTCCTCGATGCCGGCGAAGTCGGCGAGGTCGTCATCCGGGGGCCGAATGTGACGCCGGGCTATGAGAACAACCCCACGGCGAACGCCGAGGCGTTCACGCACGGGTGGTTCCGGACCGGCGACCAGGGGGTCATGGACGCCGACGGCTACCTGACGCTCACCGGGCGGCTGAAGGAGATCATCAACCGCGGGGGGGAGAAGATCTCGCCGAAGGAGGTCGACGAGGCGCTGATGGACCACCCCGCCGTCGGGCAGGTCGTGACCTTCGCCGTCCCGCACGCGAAGCTCGGCGAGGAGGTCGCAGCCGCCGTCGTCCTCCGCGAGGGGGTCGAGGCGGCGCCCGCGGAGATCCGCGCCTTCGCCTCCGAGCGTCTCGCCGACTTCAAGGTCCCGCGGAGGGTCCTCGTCCTCGACGAGATCCCGAAGGGACCGACGGGGAAGCTCCGCCGGATCGGGCTTGCCGAGCAGCTCGGCATCGCCTGAGCGGGGGCGGCCGTGCGGATCTGCATCTACGGGGCTGGCGCAGTCGGCGGCTACTTCGGGGTCAAGCTCGCGCTCGCCGGCGAGGAGGTGAGCCTCGTCGCCCGGGGCGCCCACCTGGAGGCGATCCGCCGGGACGGGCTCCGGCTCCGGATCGGGGGCGAGGAGTTCGTCGCCCGCCCGCCCGCGAGCGACGATCCTGCCGAGCTCGGCCCGCAGGACTATGTGATCGTCGCCGTGAAGGCCCACTCGGCACCCCGGATCGTGGCTCCGATGCAGCCGCTACTCGGACCCGAGACGGCCGTCGTCACCGCGATGAACGGGGTGCCGTGGTGGTATTTCTACGGGCTTGAGGGCCCGTGGCGCGACCGCCGGCTCGCGAGCGTGGATCCCGGGGACGCGCAGTGGGAGGGAATCGGGCCCGGCCGGGCGATCGGCTGCGTCGTCTACCCGGCGACCGAGATCGCCGAGCCCGGCGTGATCCGCCACCTTAGCGGGAACCGCTTCACCCTGGGCGAGCCCTCGGGGGAGAAGACCCCCCGGGTCAGGGCGCTCGCCCGCGCCCTCATCGGGGCGGGGTTCAGGGCCCCGGTCCGCTCGATCCGGAACGAGATCTGGGTGAAGCTCTGGGGGAACCTCTGCTTCAACCCGATCAGCGCGCTCACCGGGGAGACGCTCGACGTGGTCGCGAGCGATCCCGGTACCGTGGACGTCGCCCGCGGCATGATGGAGGAGGCGCGCCGGATCGGGGAGCGGCTCGGGATCCGCTTCGCCGTGGCGGTCGACCGGCGGATCGCCGGCGCGGCCGCCGTGGGGGCCCACCGCACTTCGATGCTCCAGGACCTCGAGCGCGGCCGCTCCCTCGAGATCGATGCCCTCGTCACGGCGGTCCAGGAGATGGGCCGGCTCGTCGGCGTCGAGACGCCGACGATCGACGTTGTCCTCTCCCTCGTCCGCCAGCGCGCCCGCCGCGAGGGGCTCTACGCCTACCCGAAGACCGGCACCCAGACCGTCCAGTAGATCGAGACGAGCGTCATCCCTGTGAAGACGATGATGCTCGTCGTCGCGAAGAAGCGCGCGAACGGCGAGGGGTAGAAGTGCGGATCATCCTTCGGGATGACGAGGAGACAGTAGCGGAAGTTCAGGTAGAAGATCACCGGGGCGACGAACGCGGCGAGCGCGGAGGCGACCAGTACGAGGAAGACCGGGCGTTCGAGCCCCGCGATGATGAGTACCGAGGCGACGAGCGAGTATAGCATCGTCGCGCGGTAGATGTTGTACTCCGAATACCAGCGGCTCCGGTGTTCGGGGGTGAGCGCGTCCGGGTCGAGCCCGCTCAGCCGCGCCGTCCTCGGAAAGAGATTCCGGCAGCAGGCTCCGACGATCCTCGGCCACCCGTCGAAGTAGTTGAACGCCGTCGAGAACGTCGCAGCGAAGGCCCCGAGCATGAAGATGGTCATCATCCCCGGGCCCAGGCTCTCGGTGAAGATCCCGGCGATCTCGCCCATGACCGCCTGCCCCTCGACGGCGCTCGGATAGAGCCATACGGCGGCGAGAAGGACGAAGATCGCCGCGAGGATGAAGGAGATCAGGTGTCCCTGGCGGAAGTCCAGCGTCCCGATCCTGAACCAGCTCCGGCAGTACTCCGACGCGTTCTCCGGGAGCCGGCTCGTGTCGACGGCGAGTTTCCCCCGGTCGGGCGCGAAGGGATCGAACGGCTCGGCGATCCCGAGCCCCTCGAGTTGCTCGCGGATCCGGCTCATCCCCTTCTTCTTCGCCTTGCCCCACTCGGATGCCTGGAGCGAGACATCGATCCCCGTGGGAAGGAGCCCGAGGAAGGCGGCGATGATGAGCCAGGAGCCGTCCGGGATCTCGACGAGGAAGAAGCGGCCCATCTCGGCGAGCGGGGCCGGCTCGGCCAGATATACGGCGAGCGTCGAGACCACGAGGATCGCGGCGAGGATCTTCGCCGAGACCTCGACCGCCTTGTAGCGCCCCCGCAGTATGATGGCCACCGAGACCACGGCGAGGATGAGCCCGTAGACGGTGAGCGAGATGGGAAGGCCCATCGCCTCGGTTCCCACGTAGTAGAGGACGGCGGCTGCGGCGATGAGGCGGCCTGCTTGGCCCAGCGCGCACTGGATGATCGTGGTCACGAGCACGTACCAGAGCGGCCATTTCCGCCACGCGGTGCTGTAGGCCTCGATCATGCTCTTGCCGGTCGCGTTCGTGAAGCGGAAGGCCATCTCGAACCCGTAGTACTTGAAGATGTAGGCCAGCGGGAGGCACCAGAGGAGCGCGTACCCGAAGCGCCCGCCGGCGGTGGGCGCGGTGACGAGGTGGCTCGTGCCGATCCCGGTCATCATCAGGATGACCCCCGGGCCGAAGTGGCCGAGGAGCCCCCGGAGCGACATGTCCGGCATCTCGAGGTCGGTGAATGTGCTCTGGTTCGGGGCGTCCGGAGCGCGTCGGCTCTTCGGCTCGGTGCTCATGGGCATCTTCGGGTGCGGCGTCGCTCTCGTCTTGGCCCCCTCGGGGGCGGAACGGACCATATTGCGGGCGGGCCCCGGGGGTGGGCAATGGACGGGCGAGGGGGCGATGCACACTTCAGTGCCCCGACGATGCGCACCGGTGGGGCTCCGGAAGCTACCGCACGCGAACGTCTTACGCCTCCGCACCTCGACCGGCCGGTGCCGATCGGGGTGCTCAGGCGGTGCTGGGAGCGACCCGGCAGTCCGGGGGCCTGCTGCGGGTTGGGGGCCGGGTGTGTTTGCGCACTCCTGTCCCTCCCCCTCGGGTCGCTCCCAGCCAGCAATCCCTTGCGGGAAGGCCTCCAGGCGCCGCTTCGAGGCGGTGGATCACCGGCCCCAGTAGTGGGCGCTGGCGCACGCCTCCATCGCCACCGTGCAGGGCGGCTGCGAGGCGAGAAAGCCCAGCAGCTTCTCACGGCTCAGCTTTCTACGGTACGCAACCGATCCGTCCGCTCTCGCCCCGTGCATCTGAAAGCTGCGCTTTGCCAGATCGATCCCGATGAGGCCAACCTCGTCCATGTGGATGCCTCCTCCCTCAGATGGTCGACTAAATCGCTTCAGTACCATCTTGGCACATCGCGATGCCGTCGGGAGGGGGCGTCCACTCCATCGGGAATCCGACCCCGTGAATCCCCTAAATTCAATGGGTGCTGCAGGATTCGGACCCACGCCCTCCTGCCCACTAGACAGGCAGGACCCAGGACGGGGGCCATGTGGCAGTTTCATCTCTCGAAGTCGGCTTGACAACGGCGGCCAAGACTCGGCTACCCAGAGGAACACGTCTTGTTGGCCGGGTTAGGACAGCGCGGCGTCACCACGTTGCGAGCCCATCTACATCGACAGACCACGCCGCGGCCGTCGGCTGTTGCCGGAACCTGTGAGTCGGGAGAGTGTTGTACCAAGTACCAACGGCCCTTGACGGCTATGTGTTCCAACCCAATCTTTAAGGGCTATTGAATTCTCATAAGTTCATCTTCACGCCGGTTTTCCTAGTGGTTTCTGGCCGGTGCTCTGGAGTCAAACCCGAGACCATGGTCACTGCCACCAAGTCGAGAAACAAGACGGGCGCCACGGCTACGTCCCGAGGACGCAAGGGAAAGAGCGGAGGGCGCAATCTGCTCTCTGGCTTCGACGCGACTCTCGATGAGCAGACTGTCCTAGACCAGTATCTGCACGACGTGAGCCGTCACGAGCTAATCACGCCGGAAATGGAGAAGGTTCTCGGGGCTCGCGCGCAGAACGGGGACGAACGGGCAGTCCAGGAACTCGCCAAGGCAAACCTGCGCTTCGTCATCAGCGTAGCCAAGAAGTATCAAAACCGTGGGGTGTCCCTCACCGACCTGATCCAAGAGGGCAACGTCGGCTTGGTAACGGCGGCCCGCAAGTTCGATCCGGAACAGGGCGTGAAGTTCATCTCCTACGCGGTTTGGTGGATTCGTCAGGCCATTCTCGCGTCGCTCGCCAATCACGGCCGAGCGGTACGGGTGCCGCTTAACCGGGCGAGCGATCTCGCGCGCATCTTCCGTGAGAAGGAACGGCTCAAGCAGGATCTGGGGCGCGATCCCACGCCGGACGAGCTTTCCAATGCTACCGACCTGACGCCGGAGCTAATCGAGTCGCTGCAGACGCTTAATGCCGCCGAGATTCGACTCGACGCGCCGATCGGCGACAGTGAGGACTCGCAACTTGTGGAGCGGTTCATCACCGAAGAGGCCGCGGAGCCAGAGTTCGAAGTCGAGAACCGACTACTTTCCGAGTCCGTGAGCGAGGCGCTCGAGTCGCTTGAGCCCCGTGATGCGAAGGTGCTGAGGCTCTACTTTGGCCTCGAAGGCGAGCGCGAACACACGCTTGAAGAAATCGGCAATCTGCTCGGTGTGACGCGCGAGCGAATCCGCCAGCTCCGGGACCGCGCACTGCGACGGTTGCGTGATGGAAACAAGGGTGCCGCCCTAGAGTCCTTCGCGGCGTGACTTGGGACTCGTGAACCGAGCATGATGTCGAGCCACCCATTGGTGGCCACTTCGAAACTGATCGCCGCCTCTCCGTCTTCCCAGCTGTGGATGTGGAGGGGCGGCATGGTTTCGTCCGCCCAAGTGCTCTGGGCCGAGCCCGTCGGGGGATTAGCCGACAGTCTTTGATGCGGGGCCAAGTGATCGCGGTGGCCGGCGGCACCTACACGCTTCGGCTTGAGAGCGGGCGTGAGGTCTCCGCGAAGCTCCGTGGGCGTCTCAAGCTGGGTGCGCGTGTGCGTGCCGAGGCGCGCGTCGTGATCGGCGATCATGTCGAGGTTTCGGAGCGACTTGACGGGATCGTGACGATCGAGGCCCTGCGCACCCGTTCCAGCGTCGTCGTTCGGAAGGTACGGGGTGGTAGGCCCAAGCTGCTTGCAGCCAACCTCGATCGGGTTTGCGCGGTAGTCGCAGCCCAGCCTCCACCCCCGCCGCAACTAATCGACCGACTCCTAGTTATGGCTGAGGCCAACCGTATTCCATCTTTACTCGTGCTCAACAAGATCGACCTCCCAGGAACAGCCGAGATAAAGACTAGACTGAGGGCGCGCTACTTGGGGATAGGCTATCCGGTGTTTGCCGTGAGTGCCCTCGAAGGGACCGGTATAGAAGCGCTCAGGGAGCTCCTCTGCCAGGGCATCTCGGCGCTGATGGGGCCGAGCGGGGTCGGAAAGTCCGCGCTGCTGAATGCGATGGAGCCGGAGGCCAGACTGCGCACGGGCCCACTGTCGACCAAGACGGGATCAGGACGTCACACTACCGTATCGTCGCGGCTGATCTCGCTGTCGTGCGGCGGGTGGGTCGCCGACACTCCGGGCTTCAGCGATGTCGGCATCTGGCAGTTGCATCCCACCGAGCTCGGCCGCTGCTTCCCAGAGCTGGGCAGGCTGGAGTGCGGTTGCCGCTTCGCGGGTTGTACGCATCTGAAGGAGCCGGACTGCGCCGTCCGAAAGGCAGTCGAGGAAGGGCAAATCGCGCCCCAGCGATACGACAGCTACGCTGCACTACGTGCCGAAGCTGAGACGACGCGCGCTCGCTGAGACCTCAGCCGGGCCTCCCGGGAGGCGGGTCGAGCGGCACCACTCTCGGGGCGCCCACCACGGGGTCGCAATCCACGTGCAGTGGCCACCGATACACGCTCTCCATTACTTCTTCGCGCAGGACCTTCCGCGGAGGGCCCTGTGCGGCCACACGACCGCGATGCAGGAGCACGACACGGTCGGCGAATCGCGCAGCGAGATTGAGTTGGTGAGTAATCAGTAGCACGGTCATACCGCGGTCGGCCCACCGGCGGAGCAGGCCGACAATCGTCATCTTGTGACTGATGTCGAGGCTCGCGGTTGGCTCGTCTAGCGCGAGCACGCGCGGTTCCTGGGCGAGCGCCCGCGCAATACGCACGCGCTGCAACTCACCGCCTGACAGCGTCGTTACACGGCGTGCCGCGAGCTCCGTGACGTCGCAACGCTTGAGCGCACGCTGGATTACCCTGCGATCGTGGGGGCGCTCGGCGCGGAGCGGCCCTTGGTGCGGATAGCGGCCCATCGCCACGAGCTCCCGCGCGGTGACCGGGAACGCGGTCGCCTCGTTTTGCGAAACGACGCCAACGAGGCGTGCTAGCTCGCGACGGTTCCAGGCCCGCGCGTCGGTGCCGTCCACGGTTGCCCTCCCTGCGCTAGGCGCCATGACGCCCAGCAGTGCGCGCAACAGAGTAGACTTGCCCGACCCGTTCGGTCCGAGCACAGCCGTGAACGACCCAGTGGGTACTTCAAGCGTCACCCGGTCCAGGGCCGGCCTCCGTCTGCCCGGGTAACCGGCGGAAAGGTTCTCGGCGGCCAGCTTCACGGCTGTCCACCAACGAGGTCGGGTAGAAGCCGGATAGGGTGGTGTGAGCCGAAATCGAACCAGATCACTGGTGGCTACGTCGCAGTAGGAGCAAGAACAGCGGTACGCCGACGAACGCCGTGACCACTCCGATCGGAATCTCTGTCGGTGCAAGCGCGACTCGGGCAATCAAATCGGCCAACACGAGGAAAACGGCGCCGGCGAGAAAGCTCAACGGAAGAAGCTTGCGGTGAGCGGAGCCGACAGAGAGACGCACAGCGTGCGGCACGATCAGCCCGACGAAACCAATCACACCGGCCATGCCGACGCCGGCTGCGGTAACGAGCGACGCGACGCCGAGAGCCGTACGCTTCACGCGCTCGACGTCTGTGCCCAAGAAGCTCGCGGTTTCCTCACCGATCGCCATGAGATCAAGCGAGCGCGCGAGTGCAATCAGCACTAGCCCTGCCGGAAGCGTGTAGGTCGCGCCGACGAGGACGGTCCGCCACTGGGCGCCTCCTAGACTTCCCATCATCCAGAGCATGGCTCCACGTACTGCGGGGGCATCCGATAGGGCAAGTACGAGTGCGATCACGCCGGTGAAGAACGTGCCCACGACGACCCCGGCCAGCAGCAGCACACGGACATCGAGCGAGTGATCCACGGCAGTTGCGACTCCGAACACGAGCGCGATCGCTACAAGAGCGCCTACGAACGCAGCTGCTGGGAGCACCCACGAGCCCGCCGCGACCAACCCCAACCCGAGCGTCAGCACGGCCGCAGCCGCGGCGCCGCCGCTGATACCCAGGATGTACGGTTCCGCCAGCGGATTACGTAGCAGCGCCTGTAAGGTCGCACCGGCCAGAGCGAGACCACCGCCGACTACCACAGCAAGGAGTGCTCGCGGCAGGCGGAGCTGTACTACGATCTCACGGTGGATGGGGTCACCCGTACCGCTCAGGGCACCGAGCACCTGCGCGCTCGACAGGGGCACCGAACCGAATCGAACTGCCGTCAGCACGGAGGCCACGACAGCGACTCCGAGTAGCAATACGGCAGTCCACTGGCGACCGCCGGCCGGACTCACGGTAATGCCCCAGGGTGGAGTGCACGAGCGAGCTCACGTGCGGATGTCCCCAGCGTGAGCCCGGGTGTTTCGATACCTCGCGAGACCTGGTACACCGGGGCGTGTGCGCGGAACCGCTCGTCCACTGCTGTCCCCTCGGCGACTACAAATGCGTCTGGAGCGCGCATTAGGATGCCTTCGATGCTAACGGGAGCGTAGGGACGACCTAAGTCGCCGAACACGTTCTCGGCGCCGGCGATCTCAAGAATTTCCCCGAGGTACGTATCGGACCCAACCACCCACGGCGGGTCTCCGGGAAGGAGGTAAGCGGCACGCACAGCGGGCCGCTTCGCCACGCGCTGGCGCACCTCCTCCAGCTCGACTTCGAATCGCTCGACAAGTTCCCCTGCTTGTGCTTCGCGCCCCATGATCCGGCCGAGCTGGACGAGGATCGCAGCCACGTCCTCGATCCGGTCGGTGCGCACACCCATGTGTGGGATGTCGCGAGCGTCCAGTGCTGGTCCGGTCGACGGGTCCTGCGGTCCCTCGTAGCGAATGACTAGGTCGGGCTCGAGTATCAGCAGATGTTCCAGGCTCGGCCGGAGTCCGTCGCCGACCGAGGGTAGCGCGAGTACAGCTGAAATTGTGTCGAAGTCGGTCCGACCGGCCAGATCGTTACCGGCACCCAGTGACACGAGCATGCTGGTGACTGCGGGAACGAGTGACACTACCCGCTTCGGTGGCTCTGTGAACCGGAGCGTGCTGCCCGACCAATCGGCTACTGTGACACCCGAGTCGGGGAATACATCGATCACTTCGCCGGGGGTGCCCGCCTGCGCGCATGAGGCCAGCACGACGGCTGCCACGCTGCCGAGCAGGGAGAGGGGCAAACCCATCAACGGCCATCTGTTCAGCGCAGTGAACGAGCCTTGCGTGTAGCTCAAGCAACTCTGGTCAAGACATCGATGTCGATCAGATACGCGGACTAGATCGAAACGCGACGATGCCCGTGCCGATGCCGTGGCCGGGGTGGTGCCAGCGCACCCACTTGGGAAACCAGGGTGCCCAACAGCGCTCTGCAGGTTGGGCCTAACCCGCTCCTCCAATGGTCATGCCTCGTCGACGGGCAACCCCCCGCCAGCCGTCCACGCCCCTGATAACTGTCAAGGACAGGAAAGAATTGCAGTCAGACCTCAACACCACCCCGCTCCACGTTGTCGCGCACCGAAGCAGAGATTAGTATGCCGAAGCCTCGTCAATACGCAAAGCGCCTGTCCTGACACGAGATGCAGGGATCCCACGAGGGCGTTCTGGTGGCCTAGGGCCGCCTTCTATCCACAACCGAATAAGCTATTCCTGCTTACCGGCGGGCGCAAAGGAAGATGCCGGGCGCGTACTACTTCCGTTACGCATGACACGCCTCGCCGCGGCAGTGAGGGTTGGCACTTGGTCTGTCCCCGGACGATCGACCTAGTGGCCTCAGGGACGGGCGGAAGCCTCGTGCTCAAGGGTATGCTCGCGTGGTGCGACTCCCGCGAGCAGGACGTCCGTCGAGCGGGCGAGCACTCCATCGTAGTCGGTGAGGGCGTAGCCTGTGACGTGTGCAACGACGACCCGCTCGAATTCCGCAGTGAGTACGGAGGGATCACTACGTGAGGAAATGGTCCTCTAGGATCGCTTGGATTCCAGCGCTCTTGGTCGGGGCGGCGGCGGCCGCGACTGCGGAGATGGCGCTCGGCCTTCTATTGTACATGCGTGCCGGGGTGCTGACTGCGCTGACCCTCGTCCTATGTATCCAGGCGTCAGCCCTGGGATGCGGGCTCTGGTTGGCACCACGTGACTCGGCACCTCCCTGGGCGGGCGTGCGCCGGGCGTGGATCTTCCTGGTGCTTGCGTACGTCGGAGGCACGGTGCTTGCAATCAGCTGGGAAGCCCTAGGCGGGCTCGCGTCAACATGGGTGCAACGCGGGCTCGGACTCGCGATGCTCACCGCGTTGCCGCTCTACGCAACAGGTCTCGTGCTCGGTGCGCCGGCGTTGAGCCAGAGAACGGGAGTCACGGGACCGGTCGCCGCGTTAGGAGCTGCTATCGGATTTGCAGGTATAGGACTAGGGGGTATTGATCTCCATGTGGCCGCGTCGGCCTACGTAATGGGCATCACCCTGGCTTCCGCTGCCGCACTCATTCACGGCTCCGTGCTCGAAGCTCGTGCACGTCGCTGGCAGGAGTGGGCGGAGCCGCCGCTCCCTCCGTCGAGTCCTGTTCCTTGATACTCGCCCATCTAGCCGACCTGCATCTCGGTTTTCGGGCATACCCACGCGCGGCACGGGGTCACAACGTGCGAGAGGGAGACGTGTGCGATGCGTTTCTGCGGGCGGTCGACGAGCTCACTCGATTGGCTCCGGACGCGGTGCTGATCGCGGGCGACGTGTTTGACCAACCCGACCCTCCTCCCCGAGCGTTGGTTACGCTCACGCAAGGGATCCGGAACCTCCGTGACGCGCTTCCGAGCACGCCGGTGCTGATCGCAGCCGGACCGCGGGACATGCCCGTTCAGTTCGGCGACCGTTGTGTGCTGAGCGCGCTCGACGCGATCCCGGGCGTGACCACGGCTGTGGAGACGCCGCGCGCAGTGCGCGTGGGCGATGCCAACGCGGTGCTGTTGCCGCACCGTGCCAGTAGCGCTGCTGCCACTGGAACCGCGGGTGGTAGTGAGCCTGACGCCAGTGCCCGCTGGAACGTGCTCGTAACGCACGCGCTGGCGGCGTCGGCAGCGTCACCCGCACGCAAACATGCATCTAGTTGGCCTCGGTCCGCGAGGGGCCGAGCCGACGATCCAGCCTCGCCTGATCGAGCACCGCTACGTACTGAGATCGACCCCGGAGTATGGGACTATGTTGCCTTGGGGGGAGAGCATGTGCAGAGAACCCTTCTCTCGCACGTGCGCTGGGCGGGCTCGCTCGAGCGCGTCGGTTGGCGACCCTGGAACGAAGCGCTAGAGGAAAAGGGGTTCCTCACCTACGACTTAACGCGCAAGCGCGCGCGCTTCCATCCCGTGCATGTTCGGGCCGTGGTTTCGCTTGCGCCGATTCGTGTACTCCCTGGTCAGTCGGATCGCCTGCGTCTTCGCATGCGCGAGGTTATCGACGAGGTGCCGGGAGGGATCGACCAGAAGATTGTGCTTGTGCGAGTACGGGGTGCCGAGCCGCCCGATCTCGCTGGAATCGTCGAACCCCTCGTGTCGGCCCTGCGCCAGCGGGCCTTGCACCTCTCCGTCGTCCTGGAGGATGTCGATGTCCGAGCCCCTGTGGCACTGCCCGGGGGTCCGCTGTACCCGCGTTTGGCTGAACTGCTTGTTGAAGAGGGTGTCCCGAGCGATAAGGCACCTGGTCTTGCGGGTGCGCTATTGGGCGAGATGCCCAGCGAAGCGGAGACGCCATGAAAATCATGGCGCTCACGGGCCTGCGGGCCGCGGATCTGCCACCCCTTGAGGCGGAGTTGGGTGACGGCATGGTGGCGCTGATAGGGACGTCGGAGGATGCGTCTGAAGCACGGCGCGCGTTGCTCTGCGCGGTCACCATGGAAGAGCCGGGAGTGCGCGTGTCGGGACGAGTGTCCGGCGCGGGAGCCGAGCTGCTGTGGGGGGGCTCGGGCGGAGTCACGGAGGCGGTCGAAGCAGCGGCAGCTTGGATCGCCGGGCCTGCGCTCGAGCGGGTCCACGCCGCGCGCACTGCCCTCGACTCACTTCCGCCCGTTGGTGGGCCCAGCGATTCCGGAGACAAGAAGCACGACAAGGCCATGCGTCGGCTAGAAGGCGCTTCGGAGGAGCTGCGTGCCGACGAACTGGCCGCGCGTGAGCTGCGCGCCGAATGGGCCGTGGTCACGGGCGACACCGAACAGGCCACCATGGAGTGGCTGCGCGAAAGGCAGGACGCCGAGACCACCCTACAAGCGTACAGAGATCACGCGCGTGAGCTCAGAGCGCGGCTCGGACAGCTCGATACAGGCGGTGCGGAAGCACCGTGTCCGACATGTGGGAGACCCCTGGCGGATCACCTGAGCGACGTACGCATTCGGCTTCGGGAGGAGTGGGAGTCCATCGTGCAGGACGGCAGCTGGTGGAAGCGCCGGCGCGAACAACTAGAGGACAAGCCCGAGCAGTTGCGGACGCTTGAGGAGCGCACGCTTCGGCTGCATGCCGCGATGCAGGAGGCCACGGAGCGTCTTGAGATTGCTCGGAGGCGTCTGCGCGAGGGGGAAGCGCTCCACAAGTCCGCTCAGCCTGAGCCCCACTGTCCGGAGGGACGGGCACTCGCACGTTTGGCTGCTGAGCTTCGCCACCGGGCGCTCGCGACCGTGCTCTGTGAGGCCGGACGGCTCGCCGAGCGGATCACAGCCAGTCGCGTACTTTGGATCCGATTGGGCGAGGAAGGGCCCATTGGTGAGGGTACCTCCCACGCGGGCGCGCCGGCCGCGCACGACCGAGCCGCAGTCGATCTCGCCTGTCGGGTAGCGGCAGCGACGCTTGCCAGGGGTGCGGGGGCACCGCTGGCTGGAATGATCGTCGGAGAGGCGCTGGAGGCGCTGGATCCCCAGGATCGGCTGCGTGCTGTTGACGTGCTCGGCGAAGCAGCTGATGTGCTGGGCCAGGTTGTGATCGTCACGGGGACCGATCTCGTGCACAGCCGGCCGGAGGCCTTCGCGGTCGCCTATTCGTTACGAGGGGACGCCCGGGAAACGGAAGCGCTCCAACCTCTCGCCGTCGGCGCGGCGACGCTTGAGCTAATCGCCTAGCACCGGGGCACGTCTAGTTCTTGGCGGCCACCACCTGCATGGTCGCCGCCTCCCGTCCCACGAAGTATCCCCGGATGAAGACCGGGAGCACGTCGCTAGCAGCTGAGAAGCGGGCGAGTCCCACGAAGACCTCGTCCCAGAGGATCCCACCTTCCGTCCCCGGAGCTACCAGTTGGAAACGGATCCCGTCCGACTCGCTGTCCGTCCAGCGGACGGACCAGGTGAGATCAAACGCGTGTCCCGAGTGCGTCATCTCGAGGGCGATCTCCCATGTGTGGCGTCCTTCCTCGCTGTGCGGTGGGAGCACCCGGCATTGAACCCCATCTTCGTAATTGAGAGTGTACGCCCGTTGGGCGACAGCCTCTTTGACCTCGTCGACCCAGGCATTGATCGCTTCGCTCATGGTCTTCGTCAGTACTCGGGTGGAACCATGACCCCGGACCGGGCCGAAACTAGTATACCGACTCGTGTTGGCTCGTGTTTCGCCGTCTCATTGCGCGTTCTTGCGTCCCCGTGTGATTGTTAGCGCCGCCGCACCTAAGTCGCTTCCCTGGCCGAGACTGCGATGTCCGGCAGACCATTCAGGATTGGGCTGATCCAGCTCTCGGCGGGCTACGACAAGGATACCGTCGTCGCCACGCACGAGCACAAGGTGCGCGAGGCGGCGGGCCGCGGAGCGCAGGTCGTATGTCTCCAAGAGCTCTTCGACTTGCCCTACTTCTGCAAGGTGAATGACACGGACCACTTCGACCTCGCCGAACCGATCCCAGGCCCGACAGTCGAGCGTATGCAGGCGTTGGCCGAGGAGCTGGGCATAGCGATGGTTGTTCCGATCTTCGAACGGCGCGCGTCTGGAGTCTACCACAATTCCGCCGTTGTGGTGGACGCCGATGGCTCCGTGCTAGGCGTCTATCGCAAGATGCACATTCCGGACGATCCGTTCTACTACGAGAAGTACTACTTTACGCCCGGCGAGATCTATCGACGCGGGACGGGTGCGGCGGAGACTGGGTTCCGCGCGTTCGACACGCGCTTCGGGCGGATCGGAGTGCTAATCTGCTGGGATCAATGGTACCCTGAAGGAGCTCGTATCACGGCTCTGATGGGCGCGCAGGCGCTCTTCTATCCCACGGCAATCGGTTGGCATCCAAGTGAGAAGGAGGAGCTGGGTGCCCAGCAGGTCGATGCATGGCGTACCGTTCAACGGGGCCATGCGATCGCCAACGGTGTGTATGTGGCAGCGGTTAACCGGGTGGGCTTCGAGGCCGAATCGGGCACCGACGGGATCGAGTTCTTCGGCCACTCCTTCGTGTGCGATCCATTCGGCCGGGTGATCGCCGAAGCAGGCACGGGCCCGACTGTGTTAACCGCCGACGTAGACCCGGCCCGGATTGAAGACACGCGCCGCAACTGGCCCTTCCTGCGCGACCGCCGAATTGACGCTTACGGCCCGATCCTTAGTCGTTGGCTGGCGTGAGCAGGCGGTGGCCTGCGGAATGGGAGCCGCACGCAGCTACGTGGCTCGCGTGGCCTCACCAACACCACGATTGGCCCGGCAAGTTCGAAGCGATCCCGTGGATGCTCACCGAGCTAGTACGGCAACTGCATCGCTACGAGCGCGTAGAAATCCTCTGCGATTCCGAGCAAGCCCGTGCCGAGGCCTGCCGCAGGTTGGCCTCTCACGGTGTGGACACCGCAGCCTGTGGCTTCCACATAGTACCGACCGACCGCGCCTGGCTGCGCGATTCAGGGCCGACCGGTGTCCTAGGAGCGAACGGCTTGGAGTGGATCTGCTGGGCCTTCAACGGTTGGGCGAGATACGAAGACTACGCGAAGGACCAGTGTGTTGCGGCTGCGCTCGCCGAGCTCTCCGTGCGCCCCGCCGTGGAGGCGGTTCGGCCCGACGGAGCGGGACCGCTGGTCCTGGAGGGGGGAGGGATCGAGGGGAACGGGGTTGGAACACTGTTGGTCACCGAAGAGTGGCTGCTCTCGGACGTCCAAGTACGGAATCCCGGGATGACAGCTGCAGACTATGAGCGAGCTTTCGCCATATACCTAGGAGCTTCGAGAACCATCTGGCTGGGAGAGGGTGCCCTAGGCGACGATACACACGGACATGTCGACGATGTCGCGCGGTTCGTGGACCCGAACACTGTAGTGCTGGCCTGGGAGCCTGACCCAACCGAAGAAAACCATCGCCGGATGGTCGACAACCTACGTCGCCTCCAGCTCGCGTCCCGCTCGCATCCGAGCAGCCTTCGCGTGGTGAAGCTTCCGTTCCCGCAACCGTTGGTAATGGACGGTGAGCGCTTGCCCGCGAGCTATGCCAACTTCTACATCGCGAACGGACTGGTGGCAGTGCCGACGTTTAACGACCCTGGCGACCGTATCGCGTTGAACACGCTAGCGAAGCTATTCCCCACACGCGCTGTGGTAGGAATCCATTCGGTCGACCTAGTCTGGGGCCTCGGGGCACTGCACTGTCTGGCCCAACAGCAGCCTATCGAGCTTGTAAAGGGTTGGGCGGATTGAAGCGGCGCGTTTGCCGCGACGTAGTAGCTGTCTCCGACTCTCCGCTTCAGAACACGCGCCTATTGAGTTGACCGATGCTGAATTTGGCTGTGCTGGCCACCGCCATCACGGTCATGACACCGGCCTGGACCGGATCCGTCACTACCAGATCGGCGGCCTCGGGCACGTTCCCCGCCATGTTCAAGGACACAACGATCAGCCCCTGCTCGCGCACCTCGCGCACAGCGCGCTCAATGTCGCCGCCCATGATCACCCCGGCTAGCACGAGTGCGCGGGCTCTGGACAGGCGAGCCACGCCCCGCACGGCGTCGGCGATCGGCGCCTCACCCACCAACGGGATCGTGTCCACCGAAATGCGCTCACCGCGGATGTTGTGGCGATCCGCTTCGGAAATGGCGCCGAGGGCGACCTGACCGACCTGAGCACCTCCGCCTGCGATAATGATGCGCGTGCCATAGATGGCCTGGAGCGTCTTGACCAACGCGGCTTCGCGCACAATCGGCAGCGTGGCTAACTCGTCCACCAACTCTTGGGGGTTCGCAGTCATTTCGATCTCGAAGAACGTGCGGGCCTCGCCCGCTACCTCTCCCTGGATATCGACGGAGACGATGTTTCCGCCCCTTCGCGCGATGACACCGGTCAGCTCGTGCAGGATACCGATGCCCTCGGCGGTGGCCACCATCAGCCCGAACGTCTGCATCTGCACCTCCTCCCCGAGTGTCGGCCGCTCCGGTGGGCGTCGAGGCTTTACGACGTGGCAACACGCCAAGTCGTGGTGAGCCCGCCGGCCGCGCGAGTAGCCGCACGCACGTGCCGGATCCGATCAGCCTGTGAGGCTATGCGGGCTTTCCGGGTCGGGCAAGCTCCCTCCCGTAGAGCACGACGGCGTCGAGAACGAGGATCACTTGCCTATGCCGGCCGCAGACTTTCGCCACACGCCGCTTGGAACACTACGGAGTCGCTCAAGTCTCACGCACATAGCGCAGTGGACTCTGGCGGTGGGTGGAAGCGATTAGGTTAACTCGGCGAGATAACGTGCACGAGACCTCCGGCAGCCCGAGCAAGGGGAGGCACTGCGGCATCGGTGATTCGCTGCACGGACCACCTTCTGGACGGATTCGAGCTTCAGCTGGTAGTGCACGCTAGCACTAGCTTACCCGCGGTGGCCCGGCCCTCGAGGAGGCGGTGCGCTTCGGCGGCGGCTTCCAGCGGCAGTTCCCGATCGATTCGTAACGACAGCTGGCCAGCGGCGAGCCAGGCGAACAGGTCCCGGGCACGGCCCAGGAGTTCGGCACGATCGGCCGCATAGTGTGCGAGGGACGTGCGCGTAAGAAACAGCGATCCGAACTCGGACAGTCGGTTAGGGTCGAACGCGGGGACGGGACCGCTCGACTGGCCGAACAGCACGAGCGTGCCGCGGGCTCGGAGGCAATCCAGGCTGGCCGTGAATGTGGTCTTGCCCACGGAGTCGTACACGACGTCCACACCCTGTCTGTCCGTCAAGCGCCGCACAGCTTCGCGGAAGTCTTCCTTCGTGTAGAGGATCACGTCGTCTGCGCCGGCCGCGTGCGCGAGCGCGGCCTTCTCCTCGGTCGACACTGTGCCGATGATCCGGGCGCCTGCTTGCCGGGCGATCTGGCACATGAGCAATCCGACGCCCCCCGCGGCAGCGTGCACTAGCGCGACGTGGCCCTGGTGGAGAGGGAACGCGCTGTGAGTCAGATAGTGCGCGGTCATGCCCTGCAGGAGCACTGACGCGGCGGCAGCAAGCTCTAGCCCGTCGGGCACGGGGACCAGTCGCCACCCGTCTACCACGGCGTGCTGGGTATAGCTGCCAGTTTGCATGGCCCAGGCGACGCGCTCACCGGGGCGCAGGTTCACGCCGTCGCCGACGGCCTCAACTACACCAGCTCCCTCCGAGCCGGGGATGAAGGGAACCGGCTTGGGATATGTGCCGGTTCGGTGATAGATGTCGATGTAGTTTACGCCAGAGTAGGCGACCCGCACGCGTGCTTGGCCTGGCCCGGGCTCCGGGGTGGGAAGTTCTTCAAGCTTCATCTGTTCGGGACCGCCGGTCCGATAAACGCGGATCGCGCGCATGCAGCCAGTATCTGCTAGAGGATGGTCACGACGTAACCGGCACCATCGCGGGCAAGCGTCGCGGGGTCAAGCTGCAGCCGGAGATCCTTCCGGTCAGCATTCTCTCGTTCCACCTTGACGGCACCACTCCGTTTCCGGCAGCATGTGCGCATGGAAGTCACAACTTGGCCCAATTCGAGCCGTCCGGGCGTAGGGCGGAGGCCACACCGGGAGAGCTTGCGTCCGCTCCTGCCGCAACACGCCCGCCACTGTCCAGTCCTTGAAGCGGGCAGCAGCCTCGGCCTGCTCGTGTATCCACCGCTGGAGTCCAGCGAATCATTTCTAGTGGAGTATCAAGGCGATGGTCGCTACAAGTTCATGTATTTTATCGCGGATGCTGCGGCAAAATGGACTACGCTCTTTCAGGTCATCATCAGTCTTCCGGTTGGCAGCGTCGGTTTAGTGAAAGAAGAGGCCACGTTATTGGTACCTGATCCTCCGATTGATGAAGCGGGTGCAAAGCGCATCATGCGAACCTTCATCGTCGCGGAAGACATTCATACGCCTCCCGGAGCGGTCACCCTCCGGGGTGCTACGAACTTCAAGACGCCCGCAGGATGGGACAGCGTGTACGTCCCGGTGCTTAACCAGATCGACCGGCCCATCGCACCGATGCTTGTGGTACGCGTGGAAACCGACTGGTACGCGCATGAGAGCGAGTTCCGGTATGTGCTGCAACCGGGCCAGGTGATTCCTGGTGCGCATAACATGCCTATCGGGCAGGTCTTCTTCGTGCCTCAGGAAGACGTGTCCCTTCGCGATGCGACGGAAGATGAGATCGATGGCCTCAAGCGGAACCGGGAAGAGTTCGTGCAGCACAAGAGTGAGACCAAGCTCACTACGCGTTATGGTCTCCAGTATAGTCCGCAGTACGTACGCCAGAGCCGTGCGGTCAAGGCTGTCGCCGCAAAGACGATGCAGGGCGGCAGCAGTAGCGAACGGGCCGGGAACAGCTAGTTTCCGTAGGTTCGTTGGCTTGTGTTCGGCGGTTCACGACACCGGCGCTGTTCCCGCTTCAGTGGGGCCGCTTGTCACCGGGAAAGCCCCTGGGAACGATCGCGCTTCTTCGGAGGCTACGACAAGGCAACCGCGGCACGGTTGGCTGCTACGGCCTCCCGCGTGGAGCGGAGTGTTATAGCACGGCCGATGTTGTGGGCATACCATCGAGGAGGTCGAAGATGCCCTCCTCTCTCAACACGCGCATGCCAAGGCGCTGCGACGATATTCCGTCGCGCAAGACGTACTCGAAATGCAGGCGCTCATCGTCCTCACTTGCCTCGAACAGCCGACAGTCGACGTTTCCAGTCGTGGCCATGTGCTCACCTAGCTCGATCAGGTGTGATGCCACCATGAACAGGTTGTCTGGCCTCTCAGCGAGTCGCTCGAGGATTTCCCGGGACGCGTCGAGCGCGTCCTTGAGGTTGGTGCCCTTGAACGGTTCATCGAGAAGTGCGACGACCCGAGCTCCCTCGGCCACCGCCTTTGCGACGGCCTTCATGCGCAACGCCTCGGCCCGGAAGAAGCTCACACCCGTGCGGATGTCGTCAGTGATCGTGATGGATGTGAAGAGCCGCTGGCAGGGGGCGAAGCAAAACGAGCGGGCCGGCACTCCCATTCCCAGGTGGGCGAGGTACATCGCCATGCCGGTGGCGCGAAGGTACGTCGTCTTCCCGGCCATGTTCGGGCCGGTCAGAAAGAGCATTCGTTTGCCCTGATCGAGCTCGACGGGGTTCGCAATCGCGTGCTCGATGAACGGATGGAAGACGCCCTCAGCCACGACGTGGAGTGACCCTTCCCGAATCTCGGGCATGACGAATCCATGTTTTGCCACCGTATCGGCCATGGCCACCAGCGCGTCCAGCTCGTGGACGAGGCGGAGGAGGCGCTCCACCGTTTCACGTCCGTGTCCCCGGAAGGCCTGGTCGTAGGAGAGCAGGCGCCAGGGCGAGATGTCGTAACGCTCCTCAGCGGGCACGTTCGCAACATCGGGGTTGGTGAGCAGGCTGCGGGTGTCGGCCATCAGTTCACGTATCTCTCCACGGCCATCGGTTGACCCAAGCGCCTCGAGCACCGAGCGCAGGTGCCGAATCATCGAGAACGTACTAAGCACGCCACGCATGACACGCCCATAGTTCCGCGCGTCGCTGAACCGCAACTCGAGGGCTGCGATAAGAAGACCAAGCCCCCTGGCGTCCCGCGCTACCGGCCCGCCACGTCTGAGATAACGCTCCACCACGCCGGTGACTGTGTCCCATGGCAGCCGGTCGAAGGCGCTCCGATGCTCATTCACGAACCTGATCGAGTCCTGGACTCCGCGTATACGTTCGGGTGTGGCCCATGGTTTCTTCATGCGACCACGCAGTCGCTTCGCACCCCCTTCGGTACGCGTCTGGTTGCACAAATCGTAGACGCAAGGTCCGGTGGTAGCCTTGAAGATCTCCAGGTCGCCGAATGTTTGTGGGTCCATCTGCATCTGGTCGGGATGGATCGGAGGTGGCGCCATCGGCTCATTGGAGAGGTAGTCACTGCGTATGCGGAGCCGGAGCACGGGGATCTCCCGGAAGTCAGGTTTGAGCACGAAAACAAGAAATCGTAGGGGGACCAGGAACCGTACGCCATGCCGAGCTTCCGGCCTTCCCCAATCGTGTGCAGGGGGCAAGGCGCAGCCGGGCTCAGGTCTGCCGGGGTGGCGGGCGCGGTCTCGACGGCCACCGGGTCAAGGGTAGGGCGCCCTTGGTGGCCGGCTGGCACCATGGCTGTCTCATCAGCCAAAGCGTAACTGACGAGTTCTACTCGTCTATGAAAGTCTCCCGAGCGCAGCTTCGCCTCGTGTTGCACGAGCGTACTGTGTTGGCGAGGCCGGCCAGCACGTTGTTCGGTCGGTCGCGCGCCTCAGGCTTGAGCGTGATGGCGAACTAGAGGCCCGGCACCGGCAGCGTGCCCGCAGCCCCGCACCGCAATAGCCCGGCGATGTTTCGGCGGTCGGCCAGCCGAGACTTCTTTATCCGGACCGGTAGACATCACCTGTGATCGCCAGCTTTTGATCCTCATACGGTCCCGCAAGCCGACGATAGAGTTCGAGCTTCGCACACTCCAGCGCGCCGATCACTTCATTGAGATGACTATACCGGATTCCCCCACGATACGACAGAAAGTCGTCGATCAGGCGGGTGAACGCATAGTTGAGTTCGCCCGTCGTCTCCGGCGCACCTCCGCTGTCGATCCGCTTCCTGGCATTCACATCGATGTACGGCATCACGTCTCCATTCCGGGTTTCTTTGATAGCGCTAGGCAGGGAGTATGAGGGTCAAGGTCCACAGCTGACCGACGTCTCAGCCCTGCACGGGTGGGTACCAGATCATGAGTAAGGGTTCTTGGTCAAACCTGTCCGCCATCTGGCCTGGTTCTTCAAGCAAACCCGACAGAGGTGCTATGAAGAACTACGTTCGGTTCACGACGGGGCGGTCCAATTAACCTATCGTAGACCTTCAGCGTCATCCGTACCTCATGCTGTATCCGGCTCATTTGGTTTCAGCCCGGTGTGCCTTAGCCTTCCGGCGGATTCGTGCACGCCGCCGGGCGATTACCAGGCCGTGCCCGGAATCCGGACGGGACTACACGCTCTCCGAGCCAGTCCTCCAAAATTGCCGACGTTATCGGTGACAGCGTGTGCTGAACACGGCCGGGAAGCAAACACACTGTCACGTCTTCTGTTGATGCCTCCGCGAGACCAAGCTCGATGGCCGGAAGGTGGGCCTCGTAGGGCAGGAGCGGGTCGTCCATTCCCAGGATAACGATTATCGGGGAGCGCATCCGCGCCAGAGCGTCGGTTGGCGTGAACAGGAAAAAATCACGCCACCAAGTGCTCGCGAAGAACCGGATCTGGTCTTCCGGATTGGGGGGAAACGCCGCGTTGACGGGCAGTACGACGTCGGATTCCGCCATCAGCGCCCTAGTCCGGAAGGCCCGAATGCCGGGGGAGGGCTCTGACATCATGATCTCGCTCAACCGCAGCACGTAGTCGTCCAGCGCTGCTAGCGCGTCGGCGTCGTAGCTGCGCGCCTCGGCGATCCTGCGTTGTTCTATCCGGAACGCTTCGTCTCCGGGCAGGCCGGTGGTGGAGAGCAGGGCAACGAAGGCCGGGGTTGGCGATTCGATCGCCGCAAGCACGCCGGCCATCGTTTCGCCACCCTGCGCCACCAGACCCACGGTCATCGCGTCTATCTCCGGACGCGAGCGGAGATAACGAAGGGCCGCGCGCACGTCGTTCGCCATGTCATCGAAGCTCGCGCGGAGTAGGTGCTCGATCGTGGCGATCCCTCGGCGCTCGGGAAGGAGCACCGCCCAGCCAAGCCCCGTAAGGCGGCCGATCATCTCTTCTACGCCGGCCAGGGAGAGAAGAACCATACCCGGGAACGGTCCCTCGCCGGCCGGCAGCGCGAGTCGGGCGGCGAGAGGCATCCCGTCAACCGTGTTCAAGAACGTCACGGCCTCGTAGTCGGCGTACGACGGGTAAGATTGGCCGACTACCCCGGCCGGTCGCAGCACAAGCAGGGCGCATACGAGGGCGGCCGTAGCGGCTGCAGTCATGCGCATTAGGCTCCGTCCTCCCGTTATTTCGCTGTACCACTTGTCGAGGATGGCCCGGCGGCGCCGATCCCGCGCTCTGTCGCCGAAGACCTGCCTTTGGAAGGCGACGGCGGTGGCAGGGTCGCGGCACGCAAGTCTCGAAGTGCAGACGATTGGGTCTTCGAGTGTCATCCCGCTGGAGTTATCTATTCTACTCCGGTGCCGCCACTCTGCCTTGTCCGTACCGCCAGCGGATCCTGATCACAGGATCCGAGCAGTACCGGCCGATTGAGGCTACTGTCCGGAGTGGTTCCTCGTTGTCAGCCTCTTCGCAATCATGTCTCCATTGGTCTCGGGGCTGGCTGGCCGCTGCTGCGGGGCGGGCGCGGTAGCTCTACGGGCAGCGACATTGGACGCTAGATCGTTGCACTGTAGATGACGAACTAAGACCGCGGCTTTTCGCTCGATTCTTGCGGAAAGTGGGTGCTACAGGTATTGGCCCGCTCTGCACGGGGGACGATAGGGCCGGCAGTTTCCGTCTGGACAGTCCGGCTCGGGAACGAGCAGGAAATCGTAGCGCAAGGGCTCCACACCCACTTCGAGTGTGATGGAATCGCCGGCGAACCCGTTGTTGCCAACGGTCAGCGCATACGACTCGCCGGTTCGGACCCGCAAGCGATATCGTCCGGAGTTGTTCGTGACCGCTGGCTCGGCTTCGCCCTCGATACGGACGACGGCGCCCGCGAGTCCGCACGAATACAGGTCCGTGACATATCCATAGATAGCTGTCTGTCCAGCTGAGTATGTATCGAACGGGACGAAGTTCGGGCGCGGGCCGCATCCGGCGGCAAGCAGGCAGATTGCTAGTGCCGCAACTTTCGGCTCGTTGCTACCGAACGAGATAGGCATCTCCTTGACTCCTGTATGGGCGTGGCTGCGGCTGCAAGTTCGACCGCGAACACGTCATTTCTAGGCCTCGTCAAGGCGGGGTCGCGAGGGAGCGAGCGACTGCGGCTCGCGCGTCGCTCAGAGTGACGCCCAGACCGCGGAGCGCCTCGCCCGCTGGTCCTCCCTCAGCGATCAGGCCCAGCAGGACGTGCACCGGGTCAATCTGTCGATCGCCTCGCACGTTCGCCTCCTGAATGGCCCGATCAAGCACGCTCCGCGTCGAGGCAGCATCGCCGAAGCTATCCGTGTGAGTGTGGGGTTCGGCCGAAGCCAGGAACTCCAGCACTCGCCGCCTGAGCTCATCGAGACCCACGTCAAACCCGGCCAACACTTCTGTGGTCCTGCGGTCCCTTTCGAGGGCAAGTGCCAGGAGGAAATGCTCCGGTCGGACATATGCATGCCCCAGGCGAGTCGCTTCCGAATCTGCCCGTCCCAGCAATCCTTGAGCCGCCTCGCTGAAGTAGTCCCCGGCTACGGGCAGTAGCGCCCTCGTGACTCCCGGTTGGGAGACTCTGCGTCCGGTTACTGATAGCACGACGTCGCGGGCACTCTCGCCCAGGCGTCGTCCGAGTGCGGGGAGCATCCTTCCGCCCATGAGGAGCAGCACGACGACAACAAACAGGATGAGCTCGGTCGTGCCGATTCCACCGAACGGAAGCACCGCCGCTTCGCTCACTGTTTGCACGTTGACACACTCACCCCCCGCCCGCACGAGCCCACGTACTCTCATGATTGACCGTTCCCTCGAAAGCCAGTGTGAAGCGACAGGTCACCAACTGGTCCGGTGGAATGGATGCTCTTCCAGCGCTACCGACGCTCTCATCCGGCGCGGATCCCGCCCAGCGCGTCCTGCAGTTGCACCCCGAATTCCTTGTCATGAGCCGTAAGGTGAGTGTCTCCCTCTGGGCCGACTCGCTCAGCAGAGGATGTCCGGGCTAGTCCCGGTGAAGATCAGTGGCGCTCACATGCCCGCGGGCAGCCGGACGGAGTGCAAGATATCGTGTACCATGCGGGGATCGAAGGTCGAGCGGCTCAGGGAAACGGCGAGCGTGAGCAGGAGTCCTCGGGAGGGAAGCATGGCTACTGTACGCACGATGTCGATGGCAGAACCAGGCACGAGCGCTTCCTGCTCCAGCACGAGGACATCGCGATCTTCGATGAACTTCGTTTCGTGCCAAACGCACTCGCCCATCCCGCCGTACGTTCCGCCTGGTCGGCGAAGTCCTCGCAGACGTGGGTGACGACTGCCTGGACATCTTCCGGGTTCACGAACGCGTCGATCGTCATGGCCGGAGCGACCGAGGCGTTCATCTGAGTCGAATTGCTGCGAACGCCTGGGTCATTAGCGCGGAACAGGAAGGCATCGTCACCGTTCGCGGCCATTTCGCGGAACGCTTCGAGGGTTGGTTTGCGAACTGCCATCGGAGCACGTTCGAGGATCGTGATCAGCTCTTCAGCGTTGGTAAGAACCCAGGAGGCCGGCACGCCGACCCGAATGTCCAAACCGACGTCGTACATGACCAGATCGGTCTGAGCCGAGGCTTCGATGGCTAGGCAACCCAGAGTGCCGAGCGCAAGAAGTGCCGGTCTTGGAGACATCAAGCCTCCTTCGTCCGGGTGGGCTCGGTGTTCGGTGGAGTTACCCCCGTCATGTGTTCTGGTCGAGGGCTCCTAGGGAGCAACAAACCTTCAGACGGCCCTACTGGGCATCGGTGCTTCTTGTGCCTTCCGAATTGCCCGCCTCTCCTAACAGCGTTCGAGCGTACTCCGCGTCGTCGCCGTGGACAAGAATCCGGATTGGCCCGGACAACGAAAGACCTGCATACGCTCCACCTGCGTCATCTGCCAGGAGCATCGCACGGATCCCGGCGGTGCGGAGTGTCTCGAGCGCGAACTCCGCCTCGTGACGGTAGGAGAAGGTTGCTACGACTACCACATCATCAGCCATCTGTCCGGAGATGTTCAATAGGCATGTTCATCTCGGTTTACGGTCAACCTACCAAGGGCAGAGCCAAGCAAGTCTGCCCTAACACGTCACGCTGGCTCACCTGAACGGCCAACTGCCACACTGGGGCCGCCTTGAGCGTTGCCTGTCCCGGTTGTGTCCGTGATGCTCCATTCAGCACGAGTTCAGCTTAGTCTGCACGCTACTATAGCCCCAACCCAGGGATACTTCCCTGAGACCCATTGACGCAACGTCAATTGTTCGAGTCAGCATCAGCCTGGTTCGGCACTCTGGCCATCGAGTCACTGGAGTCGCCAAGCCTCAAGTGACAGGCCTCTCCTCTGCTCGCCGGATACAACAGCCGCCACACGACGATCGGTCCCCACCGCGAGGGCAGGGTGTGGCCAGGATATCCGGAACCCTAGCCGGGGGAGCTGTCAGGCCCCAATGTGCCACCGGTCGGATTTCCACAATTGACCCCCGACGAAGAGGGACAGGAGGCATCATGGGAGTTCTGCGCACAGGGCTTGCGCTTGTGCTCACGGCCGGGCTCTCCGGCTGCGTCGCCGAGAACCCTCAACCGGCAGGCGAGATGGTAAAGGGCGGATCGGATGAAACCGGCGAGTATACTGTGGCTCTGGACTGGTGGAAACCGGCGCCGGACCATACTGACCGGGCCGCCTGCCCGAGTCCGGGCCCCGGTGGTGGCAACGGTGAGGCCAGTGCAGGCCCTTGCTGGGTGTGGGGAGAGGTCTCTGGCATGGCGGCTGACAGCCCGAACCGGATCATCGTTGCGGCGTGGGGCGATCGGGATGAGGTGTCCGGTCAGCCGCGGCCCGGCGGAAGCAACTACGTACTTGAGGTGGACGGCGACGGTAACCTTATCCGCAACTGGGCCCAGTGGGATACGCTCTTCAACACGCCTCACCAAGTCTACATCAACCCCTACGATTCCGACCGTGCTATCTACATCGTCGAGCGTGGGGGCAGGCAACCCGGCCCCGACGGTGTCGACGTGCACGAGGCCGTCTACAAGTTCAGCAATGACGGCGAGACACTGCTCTGGGCACTTCAGGATCCGGTATCGAAGATGAGTCGGGACGAGCAGCGGGCGATGGCCGAACTCCGGCCGACCGACTTCGGTGACCCTTCGGTGCTGACTTTCCTGCCCGATGGTCAGCACTTCCTTCTCGCTGACGGTTACCAAAACGGTCGCGTCCAGACGTGGACGACGGACGGAGAATGGGTGAGTGAGTTCGGCGAGGTTGATTACGATCCGAACGTCGAGGTCGCTCCCCCCGGAGCGTTCGATCTCATGCACGGCATCGCGGTAGACGACGTCGGCCGCATCTACGTAGGCGACCGCCGCAACAGTCGTATCCAGGTCTTCACTTCTGCGGGCGAATTCATTGAGGAGTGGCCCGGCGTGATCGATCCGGTGGGCATCTACATCGACCAAAGCCAATCCGTCTGGGTTGTTTCGGCGGCCCTCAACCGTTTGATCAAGTACAATACCGAAGGCCAGCTACAGTACCACTGGGGCGCCCACGGACGGACGTCCAGCGGTTTCCCAGGCGGCTTGGCTCGACCGCACCAAGTCGACGTCGATCCGGAGGGCAACGTGTACATCGCCAGCTGGGATTGGCCGGGCCATATTAGCA
Source organism: Gemmatimonadota bacterium (assembly GCA_028875075.1). Classification (GTDB taxonomy): domain Bacteria; phylum Gemmatimonadota; class Gemmatimonadetes; order Longimicrobiales; family Gaopeijiaceae; genus UBA2988. Next base: position 47,667 of record JAPPGF010000036.1, read on the forward strand.
AATTCACACCGAGTCCGAACGCGGATCCGGCCAAGCTTATCGGTCGAAAGCAGGGCGACGGCACCTGATTGTTGCGACTCGTGGTATTGTCCGGACTTGATGGAGCCCGCGGCGGGAGGCGCTGCGGGCTCCATCTTGAGTCCGGCGAGTGCTTCCCCGTATCGAGCAGGCTAGTTGTTCGAGATCGGTTCATTCTGCGACGAGAGACGTCCGCCGGACGCGTGCCTGGTAGTTAGAAGTGCGCGCTCGGCCAACGCTTGCTCTCGTGGCGTGCGGACCGCGTATCTGAGCACTTGGTGTTCGCGTGACGATCGCGAACGGACAGGGTCCAGGGCGTTCTGTTCGCCAACTAGGAGGGGAGATGACCAGGAAGATCCTGGTGGAGGGGCTAGGGACGTTCTTCCTCATGCTGACCGTCGGCCAGGTCGTGCTCAGTCCTGGAGCGGGAGCGTTCGGCCCGCTCGCGGTGGGCGGCGTGCTGACGGCTATGGTCTACACCGCGTACCACATCTCGGGCGCCCACTATAACCCCGCCATCACGATCGCCGTTTTCGTCCGGGGCAAAGCCACGGTCCACGAACTGATCGGATACATCATCTGCCAGCTCGTGGCGGCGTCGGTCGCCGCGCTGATTGTTCTGTGGATGAAGCAAGGAGGGCCGCTCACGCTACCGGATCTCGACCTCCCGCGCGCACTCGCAGCTGAATTCATCTTCACGTTCGCACTTGCGTTGGTCGTGCTGAACGTGGCGTTTGCGCGTGGGATCGAGAGCAACACGTACTACGGACTCGCGATCGGCGTCACCGTGATGGCCGGGATGTATGCAGTGAGTTCGATCAGCGGTGCGGCTTTCAACCCAGCGGTCACTGTGGGATCGTACATCCTCGGAGGGCTCGGCGGAATGGACGCCGTGCTGTACGGAATCGTGCAGCTCGCAGCCGGTGTGGCTGCGGCGGCCGTGTTTGGCATACTCGACATGGTGGACGACGAGCCGACCGCTAGAGGCGTGTCCGAACAGCCGGGATTCGAACCGCCAGCAAAGCCGTAGCAGCAGGGGGGGCGTCGAGACAGTGCACTCGCGCCGTCAGCCGTGGCCTCACGCTCGCGACGGCGACGGCTCTAACGGAGACTAATCCCAAGACAGAGAAAGATACTTTGCCCCCGCTGGAATCGTGCCGTCGGTTCGGCCAGGCATGGCAACAGGTTTCGAAGCGCAGGTCCCGCTCGGCGACGCTGCGGTGTCTACACCATCTCCCCATCGAAGCCCTTGCTGGCAAAGCGCATACCATCTTTCGAGACGACGATCCCCCGAATGTCGTCCAACTTGTCAAGAAAGGTCACCCCTGCTTCAGGTCCCAGGACAAACGCAGCAGTCGAGGCAGCGTCTGCATCGAGCGCGCTTGGCGCCAGCACAGTGGTCCCGCTCGATCGCTCCGGCGAGCGGCCGGTGCGGGGGTCAATGATGTGGTTCAGGCGCCGGTCGGGGGTGAACGCCTGCATGTAGTCTCCCGAGCTTGCGACCGAGCCGTGTAGATCGACGATTCCGAGCACGCCCTCAGGGTCGTGCGGGTCCTGGATCGCAATCCGCCATGGCTCGTCGGTCGTATCCGCAGTCGAGGCGTCGCCGCCCGCCTGCACGATCACGCGGTCCGCTCCGCGCTCGACTAGCGTGCTCACGGCTCTGTCCACCACGTAGCCCTTAGCAATGCCGTCGAGCGTGATCGCCATGCCACGCCGAGCGAGCGCGACAGATTTGTCATCGACAGTGAGGTCGCGCCAGTTGACGAGCGCATGGGCCCGGGCCACTTCGGCCTCGCTCGGTTCGGGCAGTCCGTCGCGGAAGCGTTGCGTGTAGAGGTTGAGCAAGGGCGCGACAGTTATGTCGAATGCACCATCGGACAACCGCGCATACTCGTGGGCCCGCGAGACTACGTGCACGAGCTCGGGCGGTGCAGGCCGTAGGACCCCGTCCCGATTGAGGCGCGCGACCGCGCTCTGTTTGCGGTAGCGGCTGAGTAGGCGCTCCAGATGCTCGATCTCGGCAAACGCACTGTCCACCAAAGTGCGCCCCTCAGCAGGATCAGCGTCCAACACGGTCACTGTAACGGCAGTGCCGAGCTGCGTTCGGGTGACGCTCACGCGATGGAGCGTGGCGCGCTCAATAAGTTCCCGGAGTGCGGCTGCGCCCACTGCCACACCGAGCCCAGCCACGGCTGTGATGCGCAGTGCGTCACGCCGCGAGGGCGACGCATGGCGGGTGGAAGAGGGATCGTACGTCGATTGGTCAGTCACCGAGCGGCTCCGGGGTCGCGCCGCGTTGGGGCTCAAGATGCCGGCCCCGCCTGATCTGTACGAGTCGGTAAACTCTGTCGAAGTCGTGCCGGCAAACGCCCGCTCTCCGTTGGAGCCTCACCTCGCACACGTTGCAGCGTACGCACTCGTGGAAATCAATGCTCTGGCGCCGGATGGCCCCGGTGGGACAGGTGTGCTCGCAAACCGTGCAAAGCGTACAGTGCGGCACACGTCTGATGCGGAGTGGCGAGAGCACGGATGCGATCGCGAGCGCGGCGCCCAACGGGCACATGTACCGACAGTAGAACCGGGGGATGATAACGCTCGCGACCAGAATCGTGCCCGTGATGACCCAGAGCAGCGTTGACCGACTCCAGAAAAACACCGTGCCAAACGGCTCGAAGTACTGGAAGATGCTGACATCGCTGCCGGCCATCGCTGGGACCAGTATCACGCCCAGCACCCCGTACTTGACGTACTGTCCGCTCTCGTGCACGGGACGGGGGAGCCGCCGGCGCAGCTTCTTCGGGATCAGGTGCTCCATGAAGTCTTGGAGAGCACCGAACGGGCAGAGGTATCCGCAAAAAACGCGTCCCCAGCAGAGCGTGGTTACGACCGTGAAGACGACAAGCAAGAGCAGTGGGATGTCCTCTAGGAAGATGCTCGGCCCCACCTTGATGGCTGCCGTGATGTGCGAGACCGACAGAAAGTCGCCGCCCCAGAAGCCCAGTAGGACAAGAGTGAACCCGAGCGCGACCCAGCGGAACCAGACGATCTTGGCAAAAAAGGCGATGCTCGCGAGCGCTAGCATGCCCGCCATCAAACCGACCAGCAGCCACGACGTTGTTTCGAACGTACGAGCGAGTACGCTCTGACGCTCCTCCTCGAAGTCGAACAGCATCGGGTCTAGAGCGGGAGTGAGCGCAGTCTCGGAGCCCACGGCACTGCCCGTGTCGATCGAGGGCGCGGGCGGCCCCGCAGAGGTCGGGCTAGATGGGGGGCTGTCCGGTGCTGTGCCCGGTGTCGCTCCTTGCTTTGCTCCCTCGTCGATCGCCGCGACTGCCGCGGAGGAATCCGATGTGGCAGCTGCAATGGTATCGGCTACCGCGGTGCCGGCCTGCTGCTGGGCGGACAGCTCCGGGTTCCCGACATGTCTGGTCTGGTAGACGGGGAAGCCGGTGCCGAGGTTGATCTCCCACACGAAGTTGTCGTCCGGATCGAGTGCCGGATCCGTCAACAGGAGCCCCACGCTCCGATAGCGCCCGGCCACCTTGCCGTCCCTCGGGTCGCCGACGAGCGCGAAGTCGCGCATCTCGAAGTTGAGCGTGTCGCGGTCGCGGAGTACGTAGAGTTGTGGTCCTCGGAAGAACATCATGAGCGAGCCGTCGACTCCCACTAGCCACTGTCGCATCTCGCGGGCTCGCTGCCGTCCCACCCGGCCCAACGCACGGCGATAGGAGCTGCCCATGAACATTGCCCCCATCGCAGAGTCCGCGATGGGGGCAATGTTCAGACGGATCTTGAGGTCACCGTCTTCAAGGCCAACGAGCTGGTCCGTGAATCCCCGCATCTCCAGCATAGGCCAGGGAAGGTCCTCGATCTCTTCACGCGTGATGTCGGCGTCCGGTTCGACCAAATATGCGGCGAAGACTCTAAGGGCCGCGTTCCGGATGCCGCGGGCAGCGGCCGCCGCTGAGATGGTCGCGCCCGACACTGTCTCGATGTCGCGGCGGACCAAAAACCGGTCGGTCATCCGCTTGCCCGCGAACTGCTCCTGGTAGAATCCGCGGAGAAAGTCGCCCCGGCTGCTCCGCAGAGACTCGAAGTATTTTGTGATACGAGTGCCCGTGATCTTCCCCTGAAGGTCCATTCCGACCAACACCTCGATCGGGGCCGTGTAGCCGTTCTCTTCGGGTGGAAGGTCAGAGGTTAGGAAAATGAACCCGGCGAGTCGCTCCTCGCCTGTCTCGGCGTCAGGCGTGTAGGCGCGCCATACCGGCGGAGCACCGGACCGCGTGCCTACTCGTGTCGCTGCGGGGAAGACGTCGGGGAACAGCTCTTCCAGCTCTTCGAGAGCCATGCCCGGATCGGCGTACGGCTTGTCCTCGACTTGGGCGGAGGCGGGGGGCGCTAGGCTGATGAGCAGGCCGAGAGCCAGGACCGCACGATGAAAGACGTACTCCCGCATGGCCTCTCGGGGTAAAGGCAAAGCTTGGACCCCTCGTCGAGATTCCTCGAATGGGGAGGCTAGCAATATTGGTCTAGAGGTCTGGCCCGCAACTGCTTGCCCGGATACGGACGACTTCCACATTCCCTGCGGCAACGGAGAGATAGCGCCCTAGGGGCGGGTATGTTTGTGACGACCCGTCGCAGAGGACACGCTAGGTCCTTAGGGATTCAGCCAGTAGCTCAGCTTAACCAGGAAGATGTTGTTCGCGTCCAGACCAAAGAGGCCTCCAGCATCTCGACCGAAGTCGAAGTTGCCTGCCCGGTTATAGCCAGAGTCCGGAACAGACGCCACGAGACGGTCCGAGCGCGTCTGCTGCCAGACTAGGAACAGCGTCGAGCCTGGTCGCCACTCCCACCGGAATACTGCGTTAGAGCGTAGCGAGCGCACGTTGAAGTCGCGGTTGCTCACGGTGAACATGCCTGCGGGGCCGATACCGTCCGGATCGATGTCGTAGCTGGTGCCTCCTTCCAGCGGAGTGATAGTCCCCACATCGGTCCCGAACCGGTTGAATTGGAAGGCGAGTGACGATTTGCCCGTCGCCATCGTAGAGCCACGCACCGACGTAGATGGCGTCATCGTCGTAGAGAAAACGTACTTCGGTCGGGTCTGAGACGGGTGCTCTTTCGTCGGGCTGGACCTGCCATAAGTCGGTTACCGGCGGGGCGGTCATCCAGACAGGCTCGTCCAGCTTGCCGTCCACCTCGATCTCAGATTCGGTGCGCACCGCACGGGCCGTCGGCTCTTCGTCGTGAGTGGAAGCGATCGACGCGCGAGCCTGGGAAGTCGTCATCGGCCCCTCAGCCTGGACGGGACCGGACTGGCCCGGCCCTTGCAGGCCCACAGCGTCAGAAGTCGGCACCAGTAGGGCAATCGACAGCCTGAGCACCCGGCTGGTCGCACGAAGAAGCCGAGGGTTGATCATGGAGGAACTAGCGGAGCGGGATGACGACTATCTGGAGGGTCGACCAATGATAGTGGCTTTGCCTTGGTCTCGCCTTCTCGTTTCCGGGGGGTGCGTCCAGTGCGGGAAGGCTCGCGAGGACACAGGCGGGCGGTACATAGCCCTCGGCTCGCCCTGGTTGGTGTCGTCGACGCGTATGCGACCGGGCTCACCATCGGGCGGGGGCTCGCGGCGCGCACGGATAGAGATCCGCTCCAGTGCCACGCGATGAGGGTGCAGACCCCGCGGTAGGTCGAGGTGGATCTCGACCACGATCATGCCCCACGATCACTACAGTCCGCCCTTCGGTTTCATTCTTCGCTTGAGGCCGACTCGCTCTTCAGTCTCATTTGTAAATGTGGACAAGCCTGTTCTCTTGACGCCCTCCGAAGGCATCCTTACCCTAGTTCGGTTTTTCGCCCCGCGGCGCCCAACACCCTGATTTTCAAGTGGTGTTTCCGTGGTTGTGCCAGCTGCCGTCGGTGCCCGACGCGCACTCTGCTGGCCATGGCGGCTGAAGTAGTGCCTCGCCCCCCCGACCTTTCAGATGAGGAGCTAGCAGATGAACAAGTCCGATCTCACGGACTCGCTCGCGGACGCAACAGGGATTACAAAGGCCCACGCGTCTCGGGCTGTGGAGGCACTCTTCGGCGCTGACGACGGGATCATCTCGCGTGCGCTAAGGAGGGGCGAGCGTGTGCAGATTACCGGTTTTGGAACGTTCGAAGCCCGGAAACGGAAGGCTCGCATCGGCCGCAATCCGCGCACCGGGGAGACTATCAGGATCGCCGCGTCGAAATCTCCCAGCTTCCGTGCCGGCAAGGGCCTCAAGGACGGCATCCGCTAGGCCGGTACAGCCACCAGCCAAGTGTAGAGTACTTGCCGACGTGCGGTGACGAGATCCTCGGAAGACCTTGTCAGTGACTAGGTCGGCTCGCCCGATCCCGGTCCGCCGCGATCGAAGGGCTCGTATGGAAGGTGGTTCAGGAACCTCTGAATCTCGTAGTCCACGCGAGACGTGCGGAGTCCGTCAGTGTTCGCCACGACCTCGGTGTAGGCCCCATGCCGATGCACGTTGAGGACGACTGTACCTTCGGCTCCCGCATACGTCGCACCTCGACCCGAACTCTTGGCCCGGCTGAGACCGATCCTCTCTGGCAGCATATCCTCAGCTACCGAAAGCACCTCTGCTGGGCTGAGTGCAGTCTTGCGTTGATATCCGGCCACTCTGGTCGTCCCGTTCGTCGAACTGTCTCAGATGACAGGCTATCCCTGCGTCTGATCGCGTAGGAACGCGAGGAGCGTATCACTGTCCTGGAGGCCGACCAGCCACCGATGACCCGCCAAGAGCGCAGGAACCCCGGGAATACCGAGGCGTTCCGCTTCCGCGCGGGTTTGCTCAACGGCGTGTGCAAAGCGATCTGCGTCTAGCACTACCTTGGTGCGCGTGAGATCCATTCCGTGGTGCACGGCGATCTGAAGCAGGACATCGACACGTCCGAGATCCCGCCCTTCCAGATGAAAAGCCTCGAAAAGCGCACGGTGCACGGAATCAAAGCGTTGCTGTTCGCGCGCTAGCAGGGCAAACTCGTGGGCCTTGCGAGTCCAAGGCACGAACCGGGGCATGGCGAGCGAAATGCCCGCCGATTCCACCTCGGTACCCGCTTGTTGCCAGCGCGAACGCCAGGGCGCAGTTGCCGGATCAATTAGGTCCTTCGGCGGCGGGCACAGTTCGAACGGAACACGGTCCACTCCGACCGGCACTTCGTCGTCGAGCGCCGTTAGGTGCCGCTCGATCAAGAACGACCCCGGATCGACGTAGTCAAAATAGAAGCGGGGGGGCGATGCCGTCGGCGACATGACGGGTGAAGCTCCTGTCTAACTCGCCGGGTAGCAAGCCGGGTGGCTTCCCCGAACCCGCATGCCATAGCCCGGAGGTCAGCGCTTTCAAGCGCCGCCGGTCACCGATGCCTCCAGCTTCCGGACGTCCCGCCTATATTGGTGCACCCGGTTCCATAGTCCTCTCGAGCGCACCTGGAGGTGAGTGCCATGTCGTTCAGCATCAACGTGGAGAAGATCAAGCCTTCCGCAACCATGGCTGTGAGTGCGCTGGCGAAGCGCCTCAAAGCGGAAGGACGTGATGTGATCGACATGAGCGCTGGCGAACCAGACTATGACACGCCGGCGCATATCGCGGAGGCCGGCATCGAAGGGATCCGAGCTGGGAAGACCCGATACACTCCGGCACCCGGCATGCCCGAGCTCCGACAGGCCATCGCGCGTGCCCTTTCGGATCGTACGGGGCACGAACTCGATCCAGCTGGGATCGTCGTTACCTCGGGTGCTAAGCAGGCTCTGTTCAACTCGTGCTTCTGTCTGTTCGGACCGGGTGACGACGTGCTCATCAGCTCACCCTACTGGACCAGCTATCCCGAGATCGTGTCGCTGGCGCGCGCCAATCCGGTGCCCGTCGCCGGCGCCGAGGAACGGGACTTTCGACTGACACCCGACGACCTGGACAGGGTGGCCGGGCCCAGCGCTCGGGGGCTCATCTATTCATCCCCCTCCAATCCGACGGGTACGGTCTATCCGCGCGAAGAACTTAGGCGTCTCGTCGAATGGGCTCGCCACCGCCGGATCTGGTTGATTGCGGACGAGATCTACCGCGCGATCAACTTCACGGGTGTGGAAGGGCAACCGGCGCCGGGCCTCCTCGATCTGCCCGTAGACTCCCTTGGGAACTACGTCCTGATCGATGGAGCCTCGAAAGCATTTGCCATGACGGGCTGGCGGCTCGGCTTCTCGTACTGTGAGACTAGGGTGGCCAAGGAGCTGGCGGCGGTGCAGAGCCATGTGTCGTCCAACGCCGCCACGCCCTCACAAATGGCCGCGCTCGCCGCGTATACCGATCGCATCCGTACGGACCGAGCGGTCAAAGAGATGGTGGCCGCGTTTCGCCGCCGCCGCGACCTCATCGTGCGACTAGTGGACGAGCTGCTCCCGGACTTGACGTATGTGAAGCCTCACGGTGCGTTCTACCTCTTCTGCCGGGTGGACTCGACGTTTGACGACGGTGTCCCGGACTCCACCGCCTTCTGCAACTGGGTACTTGAGGAGACTGGCGTGGCGCTAGTACCGGGCGTGGCGTTCGGCGATGACCGTTATGTGCGGATGAGCTATGCTCTGTCAGACGCGCTTATCGAGGACGCGATCAAGCGGCTGGCCGACGCATTGGCGCGCCGTTGAAGAACCGACTCACCCGAGACTAGGCGTGCCGAGAACTCAGCAAGACAGCTCGCTTTGGAGGGATCCGAACAGGTTGACGTGGACGAGCGGGTCGTAGAGCGGGTAGAACTACACGTCGAAGTGCTTGGTAGCCGGAAGGAGTCCACGCTCCCTGCTGGCAGCGCGGTCGGCCACGGGAAATCCTAGGGACTCGGTCAGTACCAGGTCTGCCCTGCGATAGCTATGATAGACCGCTGGATCGATATGCATCAACTCGCCGCCTTTGCGTAGCTGCTGCTCCAAAATGGCCGTGCGGGAGCCCAGTGCCATCCGCGACGACGTGGGCCTGCAGCGCTGCCGTGCAGAGCTTGCCTAGTAACCAGCCATTCACGCCCTATCGATGGTTCCAGTCCGCTTCTTCTCCAGGTACGTCAGCAGCGCGGAGCAAGAGCGAAGCACCATATCATAGACGCGGTCGAATCCGTCAGCATCACCGAAGTAGGGATCGGGCACCTGCGTGTCGCCCGGATTGGGGTCGAATTCGCGCAGCAAGTGAAAGCGGGGGGGACCGTTGTGGGAGTGCGACAGGGCAAGGAGATCGGCGAGGTTCTGCCGGTCCATCGCGATAATATAGTCGAAGTTGACGAGGTCGAGCGCCTCGACTTGCCGTGCGCGCCCGGTAAGTCGAACTCCGTTGCGCCGTCCTACCTCGACGGAGCGGCAGTCTGGGCGCTGTCCGGCGTGCCATGCGCCTGTGCCTGCGGAATCTACCTTGTAGTGCAGGCCTAAGCCGCGCGCTTGGACAAGACGCCGGAACACAGCTTCAGCGAGCGGCGAACGGCAAATGTTGCCCAGACAGACGAACAAGACGCGTATCGCAGACTGTTCCACGGCGGCCTCTGCCTACACCCGCCCTCCGACAGGGTGCCCGGCTCAAGTTCGGGAGCTTCGATGCGGTAGCCGAGCCGTCGCTGTGCGAACCAACAGTCCACGCTTACGTTTCGCGGCGTCGCGAGGATCTCGGACGGATGCCTTCGGCGGTCTACGAACAAATAGAGCAGGAGCAGAATGACGACGGAGGTGCCAGGAGATGCTACGGCAGGGGAGGATCCATGACCGAAGGCAGGACGTTCGAGGGGCTCGGGCTTTCGGAGTCGTTACTCGCTGCGGTCGAAGCGCTCGGGTGGGAGCGGCCTACGCCAATACAATGGCAGGCGATACCAGCGGCGCTCGATGGCAGCGACGTCGTTGGGATCGCGCAGACCGGCACCGGTAAGACGGGGGGGTTCATGATCCCCGCGCTGGAGCGAGCGCGTTCAGGGGTCGGGCTCCAAGTGCTGGTCCTTTGTCCCACGCGTGAACTAGCTCAACAGGTGGCCGACGATACGCGCACGTTGGCCACTGGCACCCGAATCCGTTGCGCCGCTGTTTACGGAGGGGTGGGATACGGACGCCAGATCGAAGCGCTCGAGCACCACTGGGAGGTCATCATCGCCACTCCGGGACGTTTCCTCGACCATATCGGTCGCGGACGTGTGGATTTGAGTTGCGTGCGTTCCCTGGTCCTCGACGAGGCAGACCGGATGCTGGACATGGGTTTTCGGCCGGATATCGAGAAAATCTTCAAATCGCTGCCCGCAAAGCGGCAGACCATGCTTTTTTCGGCTACTATGCCCAGCGGCGTTCACGACCTCGCGCTGCGCGTCACTCGGAAGGCGCGCTGGATAGAGGCGGCGCGCTCGGGAACGACTGCCAGTGGCATCACGGAGGTCGTGTACTCGGTCAAGCCGGACAAGAAGCCGGAACTGCTCGTACATCTCCTACGTAGGGAAAGCTGGGATCATGTGCTGGTGTTCAGCCGCACCAAGGTTGGGGCCGACGTTCTCGTGGGTCGGCTGGGTCGGGAAGGAGTCAAGAGCGACGTGCTGCATTCGGATCGTCAGATGCGGGACCGCACGCGGGCGCTCGACGGTTTCGCCAGTCGAAGGGTTCACGTTCTCGTGGCGACGGACATCGCGCAACGGGGCCTCGACGTGCAGGGGATCTCGCATGTCGTCAACTATGACGTCCCGCTGGATCCCGAAGACTACGTCCACCGTGTTGGACGAACCGCACGCGCGGGCGCTTCGGGTCACGCCGTGACGTTCGTCACCGCTGGAGACCTGGCTGCACTGCGCACGTTGGAGCACCACCTCGGCAGATCTCTGCGACGGGAGCGCGTGGAAGGCTTCGACTACTCGGGCACGTTGCCCGGAGACGACGGGAGTGAGCGCAAGCATGCGCGCTCGGTGCGTGGCGTGGGGTCGAAGAGCCCCAACAACCTCTCTCCCGAGGAGCTCGGGAAGCTGCTCCGCCACGGTTGAAGGGTGTCCGGGCACCTTGACGCCTCGGCCGCGGCTCCTCTCGTTACTCTCTATCCGTGTGCGCTGCGAGCCCGATTCGGATCGATCGCTGCTGTTGCCGCCGCAACCGGGCTCCCTTTCCGCTCATGATCCTTCGGCGTTACGGAACCTCGGTGCAAAGTGTCGATCTCAACTTCGACTCGAGGGCCCTGACCGAGATTGGTTTCCGAAGGAACAAGGAACACTCCGAGCCAGTTGACGCATTCATGATCAGGTGCGAGCGCGTCGGCGGCCACGACTTCTCTGGCCAGGCAGACGGGAGTGTTCAGAGCGACGTGGAGCGGCGGCTCCTCAAGGATATGGAGTCCGAAATATGGCGGATCCACGGCGGACTGGGGCTTGACGAGGTTCTGTTGATCGAGAGTGAGCAGGGCATTGACTATCCGAAGACACGTACACGTACCGTCATAGTCGACGGCGAGAATCAGCTTCGGTTCACCGCCAGGGTGCACCCCCCGCTCCGGGTCGGGGTCTACCGGAAGCGGAGCGCGTCGGGATGAGGGGCTGCGCTTGGGCGACGGCACTGTGCCTGTTCCTTGGAACGACATCCGCTTGCCAGTTCGAACGGCGCCCCGATCTCGCCGGGGAACTCGTCACCGAAACCCCGTTAGCGTTGCCTTCGACATCGCTAGAAGATTCTGTGCGCATGACGGTTGAAGCCATGATCGACGCGTTCGCGGCCAGCGACAGCGCGTTGGTAGTCGCGCTCACCACGCCGGATGCAGTACTGATCGACCACGCTGGGGGGCTGCGCTGGACGCGCGCGGCGGGAGGCCTCCTTCCCGGTCCGCTGCGCGACCCCGGCAACGGGCTCACGTGGAGCGTCGAGGATCTCGCAGTCGCCGCGCTTACGGACGGCTTTGCACTCTTATCCAGTCGATTCACGGTTCCCGACGCGGCAGAGGATGTCCCCCCATCTGCGGTCGAGACTTGGCTGGTGATCCGGACTGACAGCGGTTGGCGAGTACATTACTTGCATCGGAGTCAAGGAGCGGGACGGCACGGGCCAGCGCCGTGAGCGAGGAGGTTCTGAGCCTCGCCGACGTCCGCGCCGCTGCCTCGCGCATCGCGGACGGCGTGGTGCACACCCCCTGTCCGCTCTCCCTCGTCTTCGGCGATCTCGTGCCCGGTCGCTTGTACGCTAAGCTGGAAAACCTCCAATACACCGGTTCGTTCAAGGGGCGGGGTGCCCTCAACAAGCTCCGGCAGCTTGATGCGGCTGCCCGCCGCCGCGGTGTGATCGCCGCCAGCGCCGGCAATCACGCCCAGGCTCTCGCCTATCACGCGGGTCAACTGGGTGTTGCCACTACGGTGGTGATGCCGGAGAACACGCCGTTGATCAAGGTGGGCAACACTGAACGGCACGGTGCGCGGGTGGTCCAGAAGGGCCATGTGTACGAGGAGGCCGCGGCAGAGGCTGAGCGACTGTGCGCCGAGGCGGATCTCGCCATGATCCATCCCTTCAATGACCTGCAGGTGATGGCGGGTCAGGGGACCGTCGGGCTCGAAATCGTCGAGCAGGTTCCGGATGTCGACCTCGTGGTTGTTCCCGTAGGTGGCGGTGGCCTTTGCTCGGGCATTGCGGTGGCGGTGAAGTCCCTGAGGCCCCAGGCGCGCATCGTAGGCGTGGAGAGCGCCGCCGCGCCCTCGGCCAGCGCATCCCGAGCTGCGGGCCGGGTAGTATCGATCGATGTTGCCGACACTATCGCCGAAGGGATCGCGACTAAGCAGGTAGGCGACCTCACGTTCGCCCACATAGAGCGCTGGGTAGACGAACTAGTAGTGGTGAGCGAGGAGGACATCGCCGCGGCTATCCTTTTCCTTCTGGAACGGGAGAAGACCGTAACGGAGGGAGCCGGTGCAGCCGCATGTGCCGCACTGCTTACCGGCCGAGTCCCAGTGGCCGATGCGCAGACGACTGTCATGGTTCTCTCGGGCGGCAATATCGATGTCAACGTTGTGGCCCGAGTGATTGAGCGCGGGCTAGTGGCCGACGGCAGGCTACTCCACTTGCGCGTGATCGTGCATGACCGGCCAGGCTCGCTTGCAGCGCTCACTCGGACCGTAGCAGAGCTGCGGGCGAACGTGCTCGAGATCAGCCACCGTCGCGCGTTTGCGGAGATTTCTGTTGGTGACGTTGAAATACAGGTGGCGCTCGAAACGAGGGGCCGGGCGCACGCCGAACAGATTATCGCGGCGCTGTTGGCCCAGGGACTCGTGGTCGAGGAGGAGCGCTAGGTCCCTGGGAGCTATTCCGAGCCTCGGTACGGACTTGCGCCGCGAGTCGCAGGATTGCCCCCTGCGGCGGCAGCAATTCCCGAACGGCGGTAATCCTGCCAAGGAAGGCCTCGCCCCCGCCGAAAGGAGGTACTTGGACTTCCAGCCGTAGCGTAGTAAGCTTTCGTTGCGATGCGTACCCGTCCGAGTGCACCAAGATCGCCGCTTCCTCGACCCCCAGTGGCGCTGGTGGCCGTGCTGGCTGTCATGGCGTCCGAGCTAGCTGGCCAAGAGAGAATCCGGCCCCGCACGTCGTTGGCCGACTCGCTCGCTTACAGGATCGCCACGTTCTCTCCGTCCAGTGGTCCTCCGGGTACCACGGTCAACGTGCGGTGGGAGCGCCTGCCAGCAATCACACCGATGAGGATCGGCGTCGGCGCGCAGCGCGTGGGGTTCGAAGTTCTCAAGGAAGTGTTGTCGGATAGGAGGGGTGAGTTCACCGAGACGATCACGATTCCTGAGTGGGCCGGTATCACACGCCCGGTGGTGCTCATCGTGTTCGACTTCTACTTTAATCCACTCGCGATCTCTTCGCAGTTCCAAGTGACCGACACCGCTGGTAACCTCGTGCGCACGGGCCGGCTCCAGGAGTCGACGGGGCGTTGCGCCGAGCTGGTAAGCGACGAGAACCAGCGTTACTGGCTGACCGGCGACATTGGCTCCTTCCAGCCCGGCGATCGGGTTGTCGTACAGGCCAAGCTTGCGACGCCGTCGGACTGCGGGCTCGGCGAGCGCGACGTAGTGCTCAGAGCTACCGGCGTACGCCGCGCGATCGGAAGCTGAGCAGCCCTAGCTCACTTTCTCCGTCAGCTTCCCCAGAGCGCCGACCAAGTCGGGAGTCTCGGAGAGCAGCCGAACCATCGGGTCACCGCCCTTCATTTTCGCCATCCGTTCCGCAACGGTGTCGATCGTGTAGTCTACGAGCGAGAGGCCCCCGTGCACTTCGCTCCAGTCCAACGGCGTGGACACAGTCGCGTCCGCCTTCTCGCGCACGCTGAAGGGCGCCGCCATCAACTGGCCGTAGCGATTCTGCAGGTAGTCGACGTACACTTTGCCAGCGCGCTTTCGCACCGTTCGCTCAACCGTGGCCAAATCCGGCAGATCGCGCACCGTCATGCGAGCGATCAGCTGTCCCAGAGTTACAGACTGCTCGTAGCTTACCCTGCGGCCGAGTGCAATCAGCACATGAAGTCCCGACGAACCCGACGTCTTGACATAATGCGGCAGGCCAAGCTCCTCGCAGAGGGTGTGCAGGAAGAGCGCGATCTCGATCACGTGTGTGAATGGTGCGCCCTTTGGGTCGAGGTCTAGCAGGCACCAATCCGGCTGCCCTAGGGTGGCTGTGCGGCTGTGCCAGACATGCAGAGGGATAGTGCCGACGTTGGCGAGGTAGACGAGAGTGTCGACGTCCTCCGCCACGAAGTACTTCAGCTCGCGGCCCGAGCTCTCGCTCCACACCTTCACCGTGCGGATCCAGTCCGGTACCCAGTCGGGTGCGTGCTTTTGGTAGAACGACTTACCCGCGATCCCGTCGGGATAGCGGGTAAGAACGAGGGGGCGATCGGCGAGGTAGGGTAGCAGCCACGGCGCAATGGCGCGGTAGAACTTTATGAGGTCGCCCTTGGTATGGCCCGAGTCAGGCCAGAACACCTTGTCCAGATTGGCGAGTTTGGGGACGCCAGTGGATACCCCAACGGTCTGGGGTCTGCTCACAGTCTGAGCGTCAGCGGGGTCTAACTCCTCGGCTTCGGCATGGCACTCCTCCGGTCGCTTGTCGTCACGAAGGCGCAAGAACGAACCGTGTCGGATCATGCCGTCGGCGGTGATCTCCTTGAAGGACACTTCTGCCACGAGCTCCGGCCGGACCCAGTGGTTCGTCCGCGCCGAGGGTGCTCCGGCGACCTGCTCTCCCACGCTGGACTCCTCCAGCGTATCCAGAATCTTCCGGAGTTCGTTGAGCTGGGCCTCCGAATATCCGGTGCCGACGCTGCCTGACCACGTTAGAGTCTGGCCGACGTACCGCGCCATGTGAAGAGCGCCGAAACCCGGCCGGCCGGCGGCTGGATCAGTGAAGCCGATCACGACGAAATCTTCTGTATTGCGCACTGAGATCTTGTACCAGGCGCGGGACCGGCCGGCTCGATAGGACGAGTCACAGCGTTTGGCTACGATGCCCTCGGACCCCAACGCCTCGACCTGAGCCATCATGTCTTCGCCCCGCTCCGCTATGTGGTCGGAGTAACGAATGGGGCCAACCGTCGGCAACACGTCCCGCAGCAACGCTTTTCGTTCCAGAAGCGGTAACCTGCGGAGGTCCGCGCCGCCGATCGCCAGTAGATCAAAGGCGTAATACGTGGCGGGCAGCCCGAGCACCGCATTTGCGATGTCCTCGCGGTTCCTGAAACGCCCGCGTTGCTGGAGTCGCCCGAACGAGGGCAGGCCCCGCTCGTCGTTCACCACGACCTCGCCGTCCAGCACCAGCCCGTTGTAGGGTAGCCCGCGCACGGCGCGTGCGATTTCGGGGAAGGTCGATGTCAGGTCCATCCTGTTCCGGCTGATCACCACGGCGTCACCCCCCTCCGTGCCTGCGATCAGTCGATAGCCGTCGTACTTGATCTCAAACACCCAACGAGGGTGCGAGAACGCCGTCCTGCGCCTAGTCGCCTGCATGACGTTGACGTCTCCGGCCCGCAACTCGCGCTCCGTGGCCCCCAGCTCAAGCGCACGGTCGCGCAGTTCGGCCTCGATCTCGCCGGCGAGGGGCAGCTCGTCGACCTCGAGGCCCGAGTAAATCGAGTCGTCCGGATAGACGGCAGTTCCACCTGAGTCGACGTGCGCGTCCCGCTCTTTGATGAGGAGCCAGTAGTCAGAGCCAGCCTTGGGTGTACGGATCAGCGTCCAGCGCCCTCTGACTTTGTAACCCCACAGTTCGAACAGGAGCTTCCCCTTGTCGAAGCCCTCTCTGACGTCGTCCAGCGCGATCCAGGTTCCCTTGTCCCACACGATCGAAGGTCCGGCGCCGTACTGTCCCGCGGGTATGACCCCCTCGAAATCGGCGTAGGCAAGTGGATGGGGTTCGACTCGCATAGCGAGTCGCTTGTCAGCAGGATTGGGTGACGGGCCCTTGGGTACGGCCCAGGACTCAAGGGCGCCCTCCCATTCGAGGCGTAGGTCCCAGTGTAGGTTGCGGGCATGATGCTTGTGGAGGACGAAGAGGTGGCCAGCCAGCGTGCCCGCTTGTGCTGCCTGCCCGAACGGCTCGGGCGTGCACCCGGCTGCGCGCTTCCTGCGATAGAGGTCCAGACGATTGCTGGCGGAAGAAGAGGACGTGCTCGCAGCATGATCATCCGGCGTACGCTGCCGTGAGCCCTGTCTCTCTGGATGCTTCTCGGCTCGAGGCCTTTTGGATGGGCGAAGGGCCATGATTGCGGAAGGTAACCCGGCAGCGGTCTATAGTGTGCCCACAGCCGACGGGCGACGCCCCCGACGCCGCACGCGGCGGAGCTCCGAGTCAGCATAGGGCGTTGATCTGCGCCGGTGGGAACATATGTTCTCCAAGCGTCAACTCCTTGCCACCGCCCGTCGACCCAGCCAGGAAGCAACCATGAGCGCTCGCGTGATTGCGTCGACCACGATCTCGTTCGGGCTAGTCTCGCTGCCTGTGAAGCTGTACTCCACCAGCGAGCTGACGCGCCGGTTGTCGTTCAACCTTGTCCACCAAGCCTGCGGCACGCGGCTGAAGCAGCACTACGTTTGTCCGCAGTGCGACGTCGGGGTCACACGGGACGAGATGGTCAAGGGGTACGAGTTTGCCAAGGGTCAGTATGTGCTGTTCAATGATGAGGAGCTCAATGCGATCGAAGCACCCAAGACGGATGGCATCGAGATCACCGAGTTCGTGTCAGCCGAGCAGGTGTCACCAGTCTACGTCGACAAGCCGTACTACCTTGGCCCCGACAAGGGGGGTGCCCGCGCATACCGCCTGCTGTCTGCGGCGCTGGGAGAGACGGGGCGTGTCGCGGTCGCCAAATACGCTACCCGCGGCAAGCAACTCTTGGTCGTAGTGCGTCCACACGGGGAGGGGCTCGTGCTCGATCAACTCCGCTATGCCAACGAAGTGCGCTCCTTCTCAGAAGTGCCTATCGACGAAGCCGAGGTCAAGCCGGCCGAGATGACGCTTGCCCGGCAGCTCATCCAGCAGTCGTCCGCCGAAACGTTCGAGCCGCAGCGCTACACGGACGAGGTACGCGAAAAAATGCTGGCGATGATCCAGCAGAAGGTGGACGGGAGGGAGATTACAGTCGCTCCGGCTGAGGAACCAAAGGCCCAGATCATCGACCTGATAGCCGCGCTCAAGGCTTCGCTCTCGGACGAGAAGGCCCGCAAGCCTGCCAGTCGGGTGGTGCCTACGGGCACGTCTCAAGAGACGGCGGCCAGACGGGTTACCCGCAAAGACGGCGGGCGCAAGAAGAGGGTTGCTGGGGAGTAGCACGGTCCACGGCTAGGTCGACGGCATTACCCTCGCCCGTTTCGTGACCAAGTGGCAAACTTGGGTGTGATGAGTAGCTACGGCACCCGCCGCGTCGCGCAGATCCTCGGCCTCTCTGAGGAGCGGATTCGTTCCTTTGTCCGGTCTGACTTACTCGCCCCTGAACGGGGACCCGGCAACCAGTACAGTTTCACGTTCCAAGACATTGTCTTGCTGCGCACCGCTCGCGAACTGCTGGAACGGAACGTGCCGGCGCGCCGCGTGCGCGCGGCGCTTCGGTCGCTGCGTGCGCAACTGCCTCGTGGTCACCCACTCAGTGCAGTGCGGATCGTGGCGAGGGGCGACACGGTGGTCGTGCTGGAGAGGAATGCACTGTGGGAGCCCGAGACCGGCCAGATGGCGCTCGACCTCTCGCTTGATCCCGCAGTCGAAGTGTTAGCGGAACACGCTCGGTCGCACTCCGCCGACGAGATCGCCGTGGCAGAGCAGGAGAAGGAGCTGACCGCCGACGAGTGGTTCGAGCTGGGGGTCGATCTCGAGGCCGTGTCGTTGGCCAGGGCACGTTCTGCCTACGCTAAGGCGATCGCCCTCGATCCGGGCCATGCGGAGGCGCATCTTAACGTTGGACGGCTATTGCACCAAGCCGGCGAGCTGGCGACAGCCGAGACTCACTATCGCCAGGCCTGTGCGGCACGTCCGACGAGCGCGCTAGCGGCTTTCAACCTCGGAGTGGCCCTTGAGGATCGGGGGGACGTCACACAGGCGATGGTGGCCTATAAGCGAGCGGTGAAACTCGATCCGGAGCACGGTGAAGCACACTTCAACCTCGGCCGGCTGTGCGAGTCGAGCGGAGATGTGAGCGCCGCGCTTCGACACTTCGCTGAATACAAGCGCATCCGTGACCGGAGGCTACGTTGAAGCGCCGTTCGCGTCGTGCGTTGCGCGGGGTCGCGTTCTTGGTCGCCCTCGCACTGGTGGGACTCTGGGCCCTCTTCCTGCGTGCTGCATTCGCGACTGCCCTCGGCGCCGTACCTGCCCCCGGCGCATTCGTCGTCACACTGATCTTCGCGGGGATTGCCGTCGCGGGCGGCGTCGCCGCGTTGCGCGACGTCCCGGTAGCGGTCGTGCTGAGTGGATTGATCTCGTTGCTTCCTGTCGGGCTCTACCTCACGCTGTTTCCGGGAGTGACACGCTGGATCGGTGTGCTGGACGGTGTGCTGCTGGGAATCGGATGCGCGCTAATGCGCCGAGGGGAGGTCAGCTTGCCTCCGCCGCAGGCGCCCGACACGGGGTGCAGGCCCTGACCAGTGCTAGGTGGCCGAATCGATCAGGTCGTGGGTGTTCGGGTCACGAAGATCCTCTTTGCCAGTTGGTGACCTACGACCTGTCCGGGGCCACGCTTACCCTCGACGCGCACCGTCACGTCGCCGCCGGTCGTCTCTCTCGCTTCGACGTGGAGCGAGACGCCCGGTACCAGGCCGTGCGACTCCATAGAACGCAGGCCTTCGGGCTCCTCGTCGTCTACTGCCCTGATGCGTACGCGGTCGCCGGCGGTCACATCTGCGAGCGTCGCGAAGTCCACTTCCTCTATCTCGCCAGCCGAGGTGGGAATCGGCGCGCCGTGCGGATCGTGCGAGGGGTCCTCGAGTGCGGTCGCCATTCGGTCGATGAGACGCTCCGAAGCGGCATGCTCCAACCGTTCGGCTTCGGCGTGAACATCGTCCCAAGAATAACCGAGACGCTGCAGCAAATACGTCTCAAGGATCCGGTGCCGACGGATGACACGCAGAGCCTCCCGGATGCCCTTGCCTGTCAACTGGACGCCGTGATAGGGCACGTGTTGAAGTAGGCCGGCTTCGGCCAACCTCTTGACCATCCCGGTCACGGACGCCGGCTGCACCTCAAGCGCGGCGGCGATCAAGCTTGTCGACGCCGCTTCGCCCCGTTCGGTGATCGAGAAGATGGCCTTCAGGTAGTCCTCGACCGAGCGCGAGAGCGGGGGGTGGGCTTCCTCCATGGATCGATTCTCACTATGCGGGAAATCCTCGGGTTCGCGTCTCCTGGGTCCGCAGCGGGACCGGGGATCCGTCCCCGACCGGAAACACGCGACGCGTAGGGCCGGTATATTGGTTCAATGGCGAACGAATACGAAAGTCTCACTGACGGCATCCGCGTGACCGTGCGCCCGCGCTTCTCGTTGGCCCAGTCCGATCCAGCGGAGGGCGAGTTTGTGTTCTCCTATCATATCCGGATGGAGAACCTCGGCTCGCAGGCGGCTCAGCTGTTGTTCCGCCACTGGCTTATCCACGACTCCACGGGTGAGGATCAAGAGGTCGACGGAGAGGGCGTGGTCGGACAACAGCCGCTGCTCGTGCCGGGCAAGGCTCACGAGTACCAGAGCTTCTGTGTGCTCGGCTCTCCGTTCGGGTTCATGGAGGGGTACTATACGTTCATGCGCCCCGACGGCAGCCGCTTCCGTGTCGCCATTCCGCGCTTTCGGCTTCAGGCCCCACTGTCGCCACTCGACGACGAGGCCCACCCCGAGCAGCCGATGCACTAAGGTATCTGTTCCGGAAGCGAGCGAGCCGGAGGGCCGCGCGTCATCCGCTGGCCGTGCCCTCGTCGGGGTCTTTGCAGCCACATCGTTGCAGTGGGCCTCGAACATCGGGCGTCGACTGCGGCTGGAAACCAGCAAACTGGCCAAGTGTAAGATTGGCGCAGGCCGCTCTCGGCTTCCGTACATCTGACAGGGGGACGCGTGGACGAAGTGGCTGTGGACGCCAAACGGATCTTGCTCCGCTACGGCGCTCCCATAGACATCCTTGACGACGTGTCGGAGGTCGAGCGCATTGAGCTTGCCCGACTGGTTGCCAAGACGAACCTCCCCGACCGCGAGCGTCACCTTCGCCAGGAACTCGCAGATCGGGGGTACATGGAGCCACCGCCGATAAGAACGCGAAAAAAGCGGTCGAGAGTACGGCCTCCCACTTCTGTGACAGACGCGCCGACCAGCACCGCGTCCTCAGCGGCCGGCGGCACGAGTGCGAAGACTACGTCTCCGGCTTCGAACCCTGCCGCAAGTTCGACCAAGACCAAGTCGGCCAAGAAACCGGAGTCGCATGCCGTCGAGACGGCAGAAGCCGAGGCTGGTGAGGAGGCGGAGAAGAGCGTGTGAGCCAAGACGCGAGCACGACCGTAGCCAGGGCGAGTGCCGAGGCGGAAGCGAAGTCCATGGCGGTATCGAGGCGTCTAAGTCACATAGGTGCTCAGGTTCGGAGACGATGCCGACAGGCGATGCCTCGCGCGAGGCCGCTCGTCAAGGGTGCGGTCGAGGCCAAGTAGTGTCGCCTCTCGCGCCGGCCTCGTGCGCGAGGGGTGTGTCAGGGTGTATCACTGCACTGACACCTCCCGCTGGCGGTCCAGTGGTAGCTGAACTCTGAGTTGCGCCCGCTCCGAGTCCCTTGACCGGCGGAGATCGAGTTTAGCGGGTTGTCCGTCGACATATGCGCGGGCATCGGACCGCACCGGGAGCAACGGTTCGAAGACGAGTGTCACCGGTATGGCCCCACTGTTCTGATCGAAGCGGAAACGCCGATCTTTGCCCACACGCTCGTACGTCATTGCGACGGTTGCATCCGCGATTTGGATTCCTCGGACCGTGAAACGCAGCCAGTGCTCTGGGAAGCGAGGTGCTAAGCGTAGGCGTCCGTAATGGGCGTCCGCCCTCGCGCCCAGAAGTCCCTCAAGCAGCACGAACGGGACAAGGGCGGCCGACGCTGGATCATGTGCGCGATCCTGGTCGGGCCAAAGGCCCGCACCTCCACCAAAGCCATCGGCCAGATGGCGCTCCAATAGCGCGAATCCACGCTCGACCATACCGTCGTTCAGACAGGCCAGGGCGGTGAGCGCGCGCATCAAACCAGGTCGTGGTTCATCGGCGGGCGTCCGATAGAGTGGGCGACCAGGGAGGTCGAGCGCCGCGGCGAGAGTTGCGGCGACGACATCCTCGGACTGTTGGGCCTTGTCCCGCTTCGCGCCGACCGTTGGTAGCCTGCCACGCGAGGGGGACTTGGCGGAGGCACCGGCAGACGGACGGGGCGCGGCCCCGGTGTCCACGAGTTCTGCCGCGCGCGCGCGCAGCTCGTCCGCGCTAGTGGGCTCCCACGGTTCGATCGTGTTCGCAGCAGCAAGCATAGCCGCACGGCGTGCGAACCGGAGGGCAGAATCCCCAATCTTGTCGGCTGTGCGGTCGGCTAGCTGAGGTAGATCTACGATGCTCAGAGGGGTGTCACGCCAGCCCCCGTAACGAGCTTGTGCCAAAGCACCCAGGGGCGTGCGAGGATCGACGTCGGGGGGACCTGGCGTGCCAGCTGCCAGCGCGCCAAGCGCCGTCCACGCGCGCCGTGACTGGGGGTCCACAGGGAAAGGGTCACCGGCCGCCACTGCATGTGCCGATTGGCTGTCAGCCGCCTCGAGACGAGCTATGGACCATGCTAGCCCGTGGTCGAACTCGCATCCATCCGTTTGAATAGCCAGGCGACCCGTGCGGAGCTCGGAGAGGGCGAAGTCCGTGCGGGTCTCGGCAGCCCGCGAGAGGCGCCGGAGCGATTGGAAGGCACTGGCCGGGTCCGGTCCGCTGGCGGCGGCCAGGAGGACGTCTTGATCGTGGAGCCGGACGGTCGCGCTCACCCGCAGGATTCCGTCTCTGTTCCCGGCATCGACACGCCAGGACGGTGCCGGCGTGATCTGGATCAGTCGCGCTGCGCCGGCTTCTTCAGTTACGAGAAAGGATCCGTCGGCACGGGAGTCGCCCCCGGGCACGCCGAGCACGACTTCGATTTCTCCGGCCAGTGCCGTTGTTCGTGTCCAATGCGCGATAAAGCCCTCGTCGCTGACGAGCAGCGTCTCGGCTAGAGTGCCCGGGACGCCAACGAGTTCGCGGCTCCCGTGGGCAGGAGCGAGAACCAAGCTGGCGGGGACAAAGCCTGTCACGGATAGCTCAGCAAGCAGCAGCCGGCCTCGGTGTTCTACCACGTCCACTGTGTGCGACTCGGTGCCTCGCGCGCTACCGCCGGGCGCGGCAAGGAGGAACGGATGTGCCCGCGCTGGTCCGGCGTAGACGAGGCTTCCTCTCGGGCTGGCCAGTGTCGCGACGGGGAGGGCCCGGCTAGGAATCGCGAACAACGGATCGGACATTCTGCAAGCTAAGGTGACTACCTGGAGACGCGTAGTGCGGCTGAGTGGGGCGGCAGCACCCCGGATGGTCGCCCACCAGAACAGCTGCAGCTCTCTCCTCCGTCAAACGCCCTCTCTTTACGACCAGTGCCCGGCCGGGTCTGAGGCGGGCTGCCGTGGGTGCTCGTCGCACCGTGTCGATGTCGGTCTTGGCTGGTGCTAGATCGTGCCGGACCGCTCCACGGCCCGATGCCAGCTCAGGGTTCGGGTTTGTTTTGCCCACTGATTGGGTCCGCCGTACACTGGGACGTTCTCAAGGCCAGGAGGGATATGGTGCCGGAGGATCGCACCGGCGTCGTGCCGGCTACCGGGAAGATCAAGGCGACGGGGGACGGAGTTGGAGCCGTACGGTCATTCATGGAGCTCCACTACCGCCATTTCAACGCCCGTGAGACGCTTGAGGCGGCCCGGGCCTACGAAACGCACATCGCCGAAGGCGGCAAGATGCTGCTGGCCATGGCCGGCGCGATGTCCACGGGACAGCTCGGTGTGAGCTTGGCCCGCATTATCCGCGAAGGGAAGGTGCACGCGATCAGCTGCACCGGGGCGAATCTGGAGGAGGATCTCTTCAACCTGCTAGCCAACAAGGACTACGAGATCATCCATGACTGGCGTGCCCTTTCCGCGGAGGATGAGCAGGCGCTCCATGATCGAGGAATGAACCGCGTAACGGATACGTGCATTCCGGAAGATGTGATGCGGAATCTTGAACGGCGGCTGATCGAACGCTGGGTCGCGGCGTGTGAGGACGGGGCGCAGAAGACCCCCGCTGAGTATTTCTTCGACGTCATCGGCTCGGGCGAGCTAAAGGACGACTATCAGATCGACCCGGCCAACTCCTGGATGATCGCGGCGAATGAGATGGATGTTCCAGTCTGGGCTCCGGGGTGGGAGGACTCGTCCATGGGCAATGTCTTCGCCGCCAAAGTGATTGACGGCGTGATTCCCCACCATCAATGCGTCATGTCGGGTACAGGACAGTTCGAGCAGCTGGTCCGCTGGTACCTAGAGAACAATGGAGCAGACGAGGGGCGCCCGAGCGTTGGTTTCTTCCAGATCGGAGGCGGCATCGCAGGTGACTTCGCGATCTGCGCGGTGCCCTCAATCATTCAGGACATGAAGCGCGATGTTCCCTTCTGGGGCTACTTCGCCCAGATCACCGATGCTGCCACGTCGTACGGTGGCTACTCCGGTGCCCCGCCCAACGAGAAGATCACGTGGGGAAAGCTAGCGGTCGACACGCCCAAGTTTTTTATTAACTCGGATGCGAGCATCGTCGCACCGCTGATCTTCGCGTACGTATTGAGAGATTGAACATGGCTAGGTCTCCCTTCCGGACGCGCCAGAACTTGGGTCGCGTCGGCCAGACTGCGGCCTTCGGCGCAGACGATCGACCTGCACTGTGCCCTATGTAACGCCATGTCCTCGGCCTTACGCTCAAGCTTGAGTTTGCCAGCACAGTTAATGCCGGCGTCGGCTGCGGCAATCGCTGGCTGATCTCTATCACGGCTAGCCTTAGGCAAGTCCAAGCCTCGCCTCGATGAGGTCGGTCAGTTCGCGAACTGCTCCGTGTCCGCCAGGGGCTTCGAGTTCGAAACGAGCGTACGGCCTCACCGCAGGATGTGCGTCCCCAACAACCACCCCGCATCCCACCGCGCGCAGGCACGCCCTGTCGTTGACATCGTTCCCCAAGAAGACCGCGTTCGCGGGGTCGATGCCCTGCTCCGCCAACCAGGAACGCAATGCCGCGCCCTTGTCGTCAAGCCCCTGAAGACAGGGTACCCGTAGTTTAGCGCAACGCGCCCCGACCACTGGGTCCGTCTCGTTCGAGAACACCGCCACCGGGAGTCCGGCGCGCCGAAGCCGCTCGATCCCCATGCCGTCGCCGCGGTGGCATACGACCGATTCCGTGCCGTCTGCGGAAAGCAACACGCGGTTGTCGGTCATGACGCCGTCAAAATCTAGCGCGAGTACGGCAGGCCGCTCGGGGAGCAACGCCAGTCGCTCACGCCGCGCCCGCTCCGCGAGACCGACTTGTACGCGCGGGGGGTCGGTGGGATCACTGACATCGAGCAGCCGGTCACGGGGGATCACGTGCAACGCGGTCTTGCCGAAGAACCGATAACGCGAGAGGCGGAAGCCCCCTGCACGCATCACGTACACGGAGCCAGCTTCCATGAACTCAGACTCACGATTCTGGCGGCGGCAGACTGTCGGGTCGTGATTGATTGCTGCCGCACTGCCGTCCGATGCGCGTCGCCACAACGACAAGTGCGAAGGCACTACGGCGAGTGCGGAATCGGCCCCTAGCTCCAGGAGCGTGCGAATGGTCCCGTCGATGTCAGCCGCCGTGCTGGGGGGGCCGGTACACTGGACGCACGCGAGCAGCTCCGGTCGATAGCCCTCGGTCTGTTCGAGCGTCTCCAGCACGTACAAGAGGGCTGCCTCGGAGCCGTCCTGATCGCCATCCAGCGCAGCTGGTCGCTGCAAGACCTCAGCGCCGGAGCGGGCCGCGGCGACCGCGGTCTCCTTGTCGTCGGTCGCGACGACGACGCGACTCACGCTCTTACTGGCCCGGGCCTGATCTACAGCGTCGGCGACTAGGGGGAGCTCTGCCGCGACGGCGAAAGTCTTCCGGGCAGCACCCTTGGAGTTGGCGCTAGCGGGGATGACGCACAGAACGCTGGGTTCAGTCATGTGGCCGTAGTTTCCCCAGAGCTACTAAGTTGCGTCGATTCGCAAGCACACGTAATCGGGACGCCAAGGCGAATCTGTGGAGTTGGACTCTCACGGCACCACCCTGGAGGCGGCCCAAGTCGAACGTCCCTTCACATTCGGGTCCGCAGGACTATCGGCTACCGTTTCGCCCGGACGTGGTGAGGAAATCCGCGCGCGGCAGCCGACTCGTCCGTCCGGATCGGAGCCGAATCACGGTCGCGCCGGCGGTAACTCAAGGTCACCGATCGATGTCCATACGTAACATCGCCATCATCGCACACGTTGACCACGGCAAGACCACCCTCGTGGACAAGATGCTCCGCCAAGCTGGAGTCTTCCGCGACAACCAGCACGTCGAAGAACGTGTGATGGACTCGACTCCTCTGGAACGCGAGCGGGGCATCACGATCCTGTCCAAGAATACAGCGGTGCACTGGAGCGGCGTGAAGATCAATGTCGTCGACACCCCCGGACACGCCGATTTTGGGGGCGAGGTCGAGCGTATCTTGCGGATGGTAGACGGCGTCGTACTGCTAGTCGACGCTGCCGAAGGTCCGATGCCGCAGACCCGCTTCGTCACCCGCAAAGCCCTTGAGCTGGGCCTCCTCCCCCTGATAGTGGTAAACAAGGTGGACCGGACGGACGCGAGGATCGCCCAAGTGCATGACGAGATGCTCGCGTTACTCATGGAGCTGGAAGCGACGGACCAGCAACTCGACGCTCCGTTCCTGTACGCATCGGGTCGTGAGGGCTGGGCAGTGCGTGAGGTGGGGGGCAAGGGGGCCGACCTGTTGCCGCTGTTCGAGACGATTGTGGAGCACTTCCCCGAACCCGAGGTTGATCGGGTCGGCCCGTTCCAGATGCTCGTCTCGACGCTCGACCACTCGCCCTACATCGGGCGGATCGCGGTCGGGCGGGTGGAACGCGGCAGCGTATGCGTCGGCCAGTCGGTCGCACTGCTACCGCATGGCGCCCCCGGGACCGTGCCTGAGGCGGTGGTGGAAGAGGCGAAGGTCCTCAAGCTGTTCACCTTCCAGGACCTTGGCAGGGCGGACGTGGAGATCGCACACGCCGGCGACATCGTCGCGTTGGCGGGGCTCTCGGGGGTTGAGATCGGAATGACCGTGACCGACCGTGAGCACCGGGAGCGCCTACTCGGAATCAAAGTCGAGGATCCAACGCTGTCGGTGGACTTCAACGTCAACAACTCACCGTTTGCCGGGCGGTCGGGTGAGTACTTGACCACGCGTCAGCTGCGTGAGCGACTGTTCAAGGAGCTTGAGAAAAACCTAGCGCTTCGGGTCCGGCAGACTGATCAGCCCGACGTTTTCCAGGTAAGTGGCCGGGGTGAGCTGCACCTCGGCATCCTCATGGAAAACATGCGTCGCGAGGGCTACGAGTTCCAGGTCTCCCGTCCCCGTGTGATCACCCGAAGGGACCCGAGCGGGCAGCTCTTGGAGCCCTTCGAGGAGGCCGTGATCGAGGTTCCATCTGAACTTGTCGGCGCGGTGCTTGAGGGACTGGGTCCGCGGAAGGCGGAACTTATCGAGGTGCGGCCGATGGGCGCGGGTGCGACGCGGCTACGTTTCGAGGTCCCGGCGCGTGGGCTGTTCGGGTACCGCTCTGAGTTCCTGACCAACACCAGAGGGGAAGGCATCCTGCACCATCAGTACGTCGGGCATGCACGCTGGGCGGGCAATCTCCAAGAACGCGAGCGGGGAGTCCTCGTCGCCGATCGTGAGGGCGAGGTCGTCGCTTACGCCTTGGGTGGACTTCAGGAGCGTGCGACCTTGTTCGTGAAACCTGGAGACCTTGTGTACATGGGCATGATCGTGGGCGAGAACGCACGCACCGGCGACATGCCCGTCAACGTGACGAAGGAGAAGAGACTCACCAACATGCGCACTACCACGGCGGACGAGAATATCAGGCTCAGGCCGCCGCGTACGATCACTTTGGAGCTCGCCCTTGGGTTCATCGAGGAGGACGAGCTGATCGAGGTCACACCCGACGCGATTAGACTCCGTAAGCGGATTCTCGACGCCAGCAGGCGCCGGAAAGTTGAGAAACAACGACTTGCAACGCGGTAGCTTAACACCGCAAACCGGCTACTCGCCGTCCCCCCGGCGACCAAATCAGGAAACGCTCTATCCATTGCCGGCGCTTCGACCCTGATCGAACAACTCCCGCAACCGATTGCACCCTCTCGCTCTTCCGGCAATCTTCTCGGGTCACGCGTTGGAGGGATACATGGTGATGAAGTCTTCGGAGGCTGCCTTGGCGACAACCCCCGATGCCACAGGCTTCGGGCGGTTTTTTCTGCCAGGCCCCACCGAAGTTCGGCCAGAAGTGCTCAGCGCTCAAATGCGGGCGATGATCGGGCACCGGGGAGCCGACATCAAAGCGCTCATGGAAAAGCTGCAAGTCGGGCTCAAGGATGTCTTCCGAACCGAACGGTTGGTGTTCCTATCTAGTTCGTCCGCCACCGGGCTCATGGAGGCCGCAGCCCGTAACGGTGTGCGCCGCAAGGCGTTGTCGCTCGTGAACGGCGCATTCAGTCAACGATTCGCCCAGATCGTCGAGGCATGTAGCCTGGAGTCCGAGCGCTACGAGGTTCCCTGGGGTGAAGTACACGATCCTCAGGTTGTTCGCGACCGCCTGGGGAAAGGCGGAATCGACGCGATCACCGTCGTCCACTCGGAGACCTCCACGGGTGCGCTTAACCCGATTGAGGAGATTTCAAGAGTAGCGCACGAGTTCGACGACGTTGTCATCCTTGTTGACTCTGTCACGGGGGTCGCCGGTGCCGAGCTATGGAGTGACCGCTGGCAGTTGGATTTTGTGCTCACGGGGTCGCAGAAGGCACTCGCCCTTCCTCCGGGCCTTGCGTTCGCAGTGGCCTCTGAGCGCATGATGGCGCGCAGCCGGGCTGCGAGGAACAAGGGCATCTACTTCGACCTCCTGCAGTTCCAGAAAAGCCAGGAACAGATGCAGACGCCCAATACTCCGGCTCTCTCTGTCATGTACGCCCTCGACGTACAGCTTGAGCGTATCACGGCCGAAACCCTGGAGGGTCGCTGGGAGCGCCACCGTGCGATGCGCGAAGCCACGGTGAAGTGGGTGGAGGAGATGCGGGCGGACAAGGGTGTCGGTCTCAGTGTGCTGGCCCCGAAGGGATTCCGTTCACCGACGGTGACAGCCGTGAGGATGCCGGAGCGGAGTTCGTCTGTGCCGGTGGTCGCTGCCCTCAAGAAAGCGGGCATAGTGATCGGCGGCGGATACGGCAAGCTCAAGGAGCTGACGTTCCGGATCGGCCACATGGGCGACCACACTGTTGCCGAGCTTGAGGCCGTGTTGGATGCTTTGGAGGAGGTGTTGACGGCGTGAGCACATCGGAAACGGCAACTCCCAACAATGGCGGCAGATACCAAGTCGTGGTGGCGGACGGAATCTCGGAGTCCGGGCTGCGTCCGCTGCTAGACGACCCACGCTTCGATGTCTTGATCGCGGCCGACGGGGAGGCTCTTGAGGCCGCGCTGCCCGCAGCCAATGCCCTGATAGTGCGTAGCGCGACCAAGGTGACGCGTTCTCTGATCCGCAGGGCGGGAAGAATCCAGGTGATCGGTCGTGCCGGTGTGGGGGTTGACAATATCGACCAAGACGCCGCCACCGAGATGGGTGCCGCAGTGCTGAACGCTCCGGCGGGCAATACCGTGTCGGCGGCCGAGCTCACGATGGCGCTTATCCTGTCCGTCGTCCGCAAGGTGGCAGCCGCGGATCGGTCGGTACGAGCGGGCGAGTGGCAACGCAAGCGGTTTGGTGGCGTCGAACTCCGCGGTCGTACCCTAGGACTAGTGGGTGCCGGCCGGATCGGAGGTGAGGTGGCTCGGCGCTGCAAGGCCTTCGGCATGCACGTGCTGGCGAGCGATCCATATCTGACGGATGAGAGGGCACGGGAACTGGGTGTGGAGCGCGTTGAGCTGGACGAACTCAAGCTACGCGCAGACGTCATCTCGCTGCATGTGCCGCTCACGGACCGGACCCGCAACATGTTCGCGGAAACCCAGCTGAGACAACTCAAGAGGGGCGCGTTTCTCGTGAACGTCGCACGAGGGGGGGTTGTGGATGAGGTTGCGCTCGTGAACGTGTTGACCGACGGCCACTTGGCTGGTGCTGCCCTGGATGTGTTCGACCGTGAGCCGCTCCCATCCGAGAGCCCACTTCGAGAGGCACCGAACTTGGTGCTTACGCCGCACTTGGGAGCATCCACAACAGAGGCCCAGGAGTTGGTGGCCGAAGAAATTGCGGAGGCTGTACGGGCGGCGCTCGTCGAGGGGGACCTGTCGCGCGCCCTCAACGCGCCGGCCATCGGGGGAGAGACCTTCAGGAAGCTATTGCCACTGCTCGAGTTGGGTCGTAGGCTCGGGCGCTTGGGCGCAGGCCTCGCCCAGGGAGGAATCAAGGCGTTGGAGGTGCGCTATGCGGGCGATGCCGCGGACGCACCCCTCCCGCTCACCTCGTATGTTCTCATGGGCCTGCTCGGTGCCATCGTTGGTGACGATCAGGTCAACTTCGTCAACGCGCCCCGTTTGGCGGAGACCCGCGGCATCGGTGTTTCAACGCACAAGCTTGCGCGCCGCCCCGACTACATGTCGTTCGTCGAATTAAGGGTGTCCGGTGACAGGGGTTACACCAGAGTGGCCGGCGCCCTTCTTGGCGACGAGCACCCGCGAGTGGTGCGCATCGCGGACTATCACGTCGATATCGTGCCGCAGGGAAGCCTGCTCGTGCTCCGCAATCGGGACGTGCCCGGCGTGATCGGCAAGGTCGGCACGCTACTGGGCAGGCTGAACCTGAACATCGCGGAGTACCACCAGTCCCGGCTGGCCGCCGGTGGCGAAGCGCTGGCAGGGGTCGCCGTCGACGGAACCGTCGAGACCGCGGTGCTCGACGAGTTGTGTGGACTGCCCGAGATCATCGACGCTCGGCTCGTGCAGCTGGGTTAGCCGGAGACGGGCTCGGAGTTGCCAAGGGGCAGCGTCACAACCACACGGTGTTGCGGGACGGAGATCAATAGGTGAACACGAGACGAGTCTCGTCCGACCTGCGGAAGATCCTGCGTTCGCCGTCGGCCACTAGGATTCCGTCCACGCGCTTGCTCACCTCTAACGCGTGCGGTAACAGCGTTTCGGGGTCGGTCACTAGCTCCATCCGAGTCAGCTGAATCAGGCGATCGAACGACATCGCGGCCAACCCCAGCTCTCGGAGGGCGTTGCTCATCACCGCGGTTAGCTCCCGGGGATCGGGGAACGAAGTCAGATGAAGGTGGACGCACCGACCGCTGGGCGCCGGGCAGTCTTCCACACCCGCCAAGCGATACTCGTGCCGATAGGAGAGCACCACTGATGGTATGAGGGGGTTCGTCTCCTCGGCCTCACTCATCTGTGGCTCGTCCATCACAAACTCCGTGTCTGCCCACGCGCCAACCATAGCACGCCAGAGCTCTCGTGCATGGCCGACTAGCTCGGACTCACTCATGAGTTCGTCGAGGGCTACCTGGAGTTCCGCGTCTTCCAGCTCAAGCGGACGGAGCGTCTCCACCAGTAGCCTTACGAGGACGTCTTCACGAGTGATGCCAAGCAGCTCGCCGTCTTCCGAGACTACCCAGTCGGTGAGTGGCGCACCGATCGTGGACCAGACTGCTCGACGTGGGTCTTCGGGCGGGAGCGCTGGTGTCGCCACGAAGCGCGTCGCCACCGGGTCCAGATGTTCGATGACTAGCCCCAATGGGTGCGGGTGCACGTGGACCACGTATTCGCCCTCGATTTCGACTGTCGACGGTGGCGCGCCTTCCTCCCGCTCCATGATCTTCACGTAGCGGACCCGGGCCTCAGTGCCCACCGGCCAGGCGAAATGCAGTTGCACCGTGCTCGGCGTCGGCGATGCCTGCTGAGCGAGCGCGGACACACGCGGCAGCGTGAGGCCGGCTACGCCGACGAGGAGCCGGATCGAGAGCAAACGCCATCTCATACGCGTACGGTATCGAGGAGCAAGAGGGCCATCAAAAAGGGCTGGTAGACCAGGGAATAGACGAATACCCGCCGCGCGCGAGTCACGGTCATGTTTGCCGCGGCCAAACTCGTAAGTGCGAGCATCACAAGGCCGAGCACGGTGGCTCCTCCCAAGTAGATGAGGCCTGCCAGTCCCAGCAACGTTGGAAACCCCGAGAGCACAAGCAGAGAGATGCTGTGATAGACCATGTGTCGACCGATACGGGCCCCGCTCCCGTCGGTCGGCGGGGTCAGGAAAAACCCGACGCGCGCGTAGTCTTCACGCAGGAGCCAGGCGAGTGCAAGCACATGCGGAAGCTGCCATAGGAATGCGATTGCGAACAAGACAACGGCACCGAACTCAATGCGACCGGTCGCAGCCGTCCAACCGATGACGGCGGGGAATGCCCCAGGGAAGGCTCCGACAAGGGTCGCAAGGTAGGAACGTGACTTGAGCGGGGTGTACGCGAGCAGGTACGTGGCGGCAGCCGTCGCCGTCAGGCACGCAGGCAGTGACCCAGACGTCGCGGCCAAGTAACTGACACCGACCACGAGGAGCAGAGCCCCGAAACCCAGGGCCTCGAGCGGCGCCACGCGGCCGGAAGGGAGCGGACGCAGGCGTGTGCGGACCATGCGCGCGTCCGCCTTACGCTCTGCCCATTGGTTGAGCGCCAGCGCACCTGAAGTCGCGAGGGCGGTTCCGAGCAGCGCGTGCAGGAGCGAAGATATGTCGGCTCGACCGCGCGCGCCCATGTAGAAGCCTACGCCGGCTAGAATGGTGACGAAGGTCGCGATCCCTGGCTTCGTGAGCTCGTAGTACGAGGAAGCTCGAGTAGCCAACGCTCCTCTAGCGGTGTCGGTGGCTGAGTGGTGATGCCTCACCGTGGTTTCCGAGCCGTACCGTTCTACCGACGAGGTCTTCACGGTGTGCGGGTCCCGAACCTCATGCTCCCGATTCGGCCGTGCCCGATCAGCCGACAGCATCGAGTGCCTCACCTAACGGGAGCGCGAGGCCGGTGAACGCGGGCGTGTCGAAGAGGGTGTAGGACGACGCCTCAGTGAGCCGTAGTGCCATCAGCAGGTCGAGGAACCGACCTGGGTGGTCGGACTCAAACGCCACCACGAACTCCTGGTCGTCCAGTCCGTAGCTGTATGTGGTGTTCAACTTCACGTCAGGCCATTCATGGCCCACGCGGATGTGCTCGTCCATCATCCGCTGACGTTCTGCGTGCGGCAATTCGTACCAAGCACGGGTCTTGGCCATGGGATACACGAACACGTACTTCGACCCTTGGGGATTGATGGCGATCCGGGCTCGATCGAGCGTTTCGTCGCCCCCGTACTTCTTGATATAGTCCTCTTCGTAGCGGTTCACGTAGATAGACCGCTTCGTCATGGCGAAGTAGGAGTACGCGAGCCGGGACCAACTGCCCATCGCCGTCTGATTGAGGGCAGCCGCGAACGCATGGATCTGCTCGAGGGAGCGGCTTGCTTGCCACAGCATAAGGTCTGCGTCAGCTCGAGTGCCGATCAAGGAGTAGGAGTAGATCATCATCTTCCGTACCCACTCACCCGCCAAAGCCTCTAGCTCTCGCTTGTGCGCGTTCCGCTCGGCTCCGGGAAGCCGACGCCACATGGGGTCGAACTTGAGCATAGCAAAGCGTACGAACTCGCGCTCCTTCATCTTCTCCTGTTCGCGCTGGATCCGGGTCCAGGCGTCTTCTCCCAGCACAGGGCGCTTGGGCAGTCCCGGTCGCACGCCGCGGGCGACATTCTTCTGGGTGGTGTCGGTCATGCCGAATCTTCGCCTGATGGCGCGGCACTGGGCAAGGCAGCAGGAGAATCCCACGCGCTGTGTCGGCGATTGATGGGATCCATGAGTGCCGTCGCGCAGCTTCTCACGCTCTACGACTCCGCCCGCCTGGTACGTGCCCGCGCTCTCTCACCGGTTGACCTGACCCGAAGCTGTCTGGAGCGGATTGAACGTCTGGATGGACAGCTGAATGCGTTCATCAGCGTTAACGGGGAGGAAGCGCTGGACCAGGCGCATTCGGCCGAGCTCGAATTGATACGCGGAGACTATCGCGGGTCGCTGCATGGCATTCCCATAGCGCTCAAGGACGTCGTGGACGTCAGGGGCATGCCCACGACCGCTGCGAGCGCGGCCTACGGCGACCGCACACCAGACCGGGATGCAGAGGTGGTGCGCCGACTGCGGGCTGCGGGTGCGGTCATCCTGGGCAAGCTCAATCTTCACGAACTGGCCTATGGGGCGAGTTCTGTAGTCAGTGCCTTCGGGCCGGTAAGGAACCCGTGGAGTCGGGATCACGCGGCGGGAGGCTCGTCGTCCGGATCCGCGGTCGCGGTGGCGACCGGGATGTGCTACGGCGCTGTTGGCACGGACACCGGAGGCTCGATCCGGCAACCGGCCGCGTTCTGTGGAGTCACCGGCCTCAAGCCTACCTACGGGCGTGTCAGCACGCGGGGCGTGATGCCGTTGTCACGATCGTACGACCACGTGGGTCCGGTCGCCATTTCTGCCCTGGACGCAGCGCTGATGCTCCAGGTGATGGAGGGGCCTGATCCCGACAACCCGGCGCGATCAAATCTGAGTGCGCCCGACTACGCGGGTGTACTAGAGGACGCCGAGGGGCTGGCGCCGGGTCTACGCGTTGGTATTCCGCAGCAGCATTTTTTCGATAGTCTCGATCCTGAGATCTCGAACGCACTCGGCAGTGCGCGGGGTGTTCTTCGCCAGCTCGGTTCGATCGAGCGGGAAGTAGTCGTTCCCGCCCTCACCGATACGACCCTGTTCCAGGCGGAGACGTGGGCGCTGCACCGGGAACGTGCGTTGCGCGCGCCGGAGCTATTTCAACCCGAGACGCTTCGGCGTCTGCGCGCAGGTGGCGCGCTAGACGAGGCCACACGCGTGGAAGAGCTCCGTCGGCTGGCCAACCTGCGCGGGAGCACGGGCGCGCTATTTGCGGATGTCGACGTCATTGTCACGCCAACTACGGTGGTGCTCCCCTTCAGCGTGGCAGATACGAGTGGGGAGAGCCATGGGCTGCGCGTCCGGGAATTGGTCGCGCTTCAAAACACCCGTCCATTCAACATCTTGGGATTGCCGACGATCTCAATCCCCTGCGGCTTCTCCGCACACGGACTACCGATCGGCATGCAGGTCACCGGTGCGCCGGGCGCGGAAACGACGGTGCTGCAGGTCGCCCACGCCTATCAGGGAGTCACCCGCTGGCACCTTTGTCGACCGCCTGTAGACCAAACCCCTGCGTCGCAGCCGGAGCGTTGAGAGGCGTTCGCTGGCGGGCCGGAAACGAGCGCTGGACTTGTGGGCGCCCGCGCCCGGGTCCCACGTGCGGCCGGGTTACAGCCACACAGCTGCGTGCGTCTTGGGCGACGGATCTCGATCCGACCGAGCCAATCGCCTTCGCTATCGCATCAGGACTTGAGTCGCGCCGTGACCTGCACTCCAAGTGGTACACCGTGAGTCGCTCGCCTGAACCTTGTTCGCGGGTTCCCCCAGGAGGCGGCCGGTCACTTCTTTGTAGGGCACCAACTGGACGGCGAGTACCAGCTTGGCAGCCTAGAGTGCTCGCCTAGGCACCCTACATCGCACCCCAGCGCGCGAGCGAAACGCGGTGCGCTGGACCTCGCTTGTCCCCGGTTCTACGTTCCGCCCATGGGTTCAACTCAGACAGTCAGGGGCAGGGCGGCCAAGCGTATCCTTTGGGTCGACGACGAAATTGAGCTGCTGCGCCCGCATGTGCTCTACCTCCAGAAGCGTGGTTACCAGGTCGACACGATCTCGAACGGTGACGACGCTGTCGCACTGCTTCGCGCTACCCCTTACGACTTGGTCCTGCTCGACGAGCAAATGCCCGGGAAGCGTGGCCTTGAGGTGTTAGAGTCGCTGGGTCGCTCCGATCCGCACGCGCGCGTGGTCATGGTGACCAAGTCGGAGGAAGACCGCACTATGACCGAGGCCATCGGCCGTCGCGTGGCCGAGTACTTGGTCAAGCCGACCAGTCCGCGGCAAGTGCTCTCGGTCGTGACGCGCATACTGGAGGGTTCATCAATCCGCCAGCAGCGAGTTGCGCAGGACTTCGCGGCTCGTTTCGGTCGCCTCTCAATGAAGCGTGAAGAGGCGTCTACCGCAGGAGAATTCGCCCAGGTCTATGCCGAGCTGGTCGACTGGCACATCCGGTTAGAGCAGGCAGGCGAGCACGCATTGCTGGACTCCGTGACGCAGCTGCTGAGCGATCTGCGGCGAGACTTCGGTGAATGGATCGTGGGCGTTTATCCGCATTGGATGCGAGGTGAGGTGCCGCGACCGGACCTGTCCGTCGATATCGTCGAGAAGTATGTGTTGCCGTGGCTGGGCAGAGATCCAACATACGTCGTGATCCTCGATTGCATGCGACTCGACCAGTGGCGCGTGATAAGTCGGCTACTGGCCCCCTACTTCGAGATTGAGGAGAGCTGGCACTACTCGATCCTACCTACTGCCACACCGTATGCGCGTAATGCGATCTTCAGTGGGCAGTTTCCGGACCAGATCGCGCACGAGCGCCCCGGTTGGTGGGATCAGTCGGACGACGAGGGCAGCCTCAACGCATTCGAAGACGAGTTGTTGAAAGAACAGCTCAGGCGACTCACTGGCCGGAACGTACCGGTCCACTACCAGAAGATATTCAGCGACCGGGAAGCCGATCAGGTTCGTGCCCGTGTGAATGCTGCCGTCAAGACCCCCGGAACCGTAGTCGCGCTCGTCTTCAACTTCGTGGACCTCATGACGCATGGGCGATCTGAGTCTCCCATCCTAATGGAGGTGGCGAAGGACGAGGCCGCGTTGCGCGACCTGACGCGCTCCTGGTTCGAGCGATCAACGGCATATCAGGTTCTGCGTGAGGCGGCCGCATCCGGTTACCGTGTCGTGCTCACCACGGACCACGGTTCGATCCTGTGCCATCGCCCGACTACAGTGTTCGCGCGCAAAGACGCGACCACGAACTTGCGCTACAAGTTTGGCCAAGATCTCCTGGCCGAGAACGAGAGTCACGCGTTCACGACGCGCAACGAGCGAGAGCTCCACTTTCCCGAAGGGCGCTTGGGCATGCGCTACGTGATCGCGCTGGAAGACTACTTTTTCGTCTACCCTACCAAGCTGCGGGAATACCAGCAGCGGTATCGGAACTCATTCCTCCACGGTGGCATTAGCCCCGAGGAAATGATCGTTCCTGTCGCGCGTCTCCGTAGCGCTGGCGGCCCGAGTTCGACGACGACCCGGATCGGTGTCGAATCGCGGCGTGGAGCGGGTTAGCCCGGCACGCCCTGGAGTTTCGCCGCCTCTGCCGTCGAGACCAGGTGGCTTGGCGAACCACCGGTGGCCCCTCGCCGTGAGCTTGTACCTGCGCATTCTGCGCTACTTGGCACCCCACAGCATGGTGTTCACGACTGCCGCTGTCGCGACCGCTGTGTTCGCGGCGCTGGACGCGTTCTCGCTAGTGCTCGTGATCCCCTTCCTAGAAGCTCTTTTCCGGGATGCACAGGAGGAGATGGGGTCTGGCTCTGGCTGGCTGGGCCGGTTACTGGCAGCCACCGTAGGACGGTGGCCTGGCACGGGCGCCGACCCGCTTGACAGGATCCAAGCCGTCATCGTTTTCATCCTTGTCGTGTTTGCCTTCAAGAATCTGGTCGACTTCTTGCGCGGCTATCTGGTCGCACGCGTCGAACAGAGCGTTACACGGGACCTGCGCCGTCAGGTCTACAACCATCTGCTTGAGCTCGATCTTGTCTTTTTCGGCCGCACGCGCGCGGGCCAGATCGTCTCACGGCTCACCCACGACATCGAACAACTGCGTACGCTGGTCACTCGCGAGTTGTCACGTTCGGCCGGCTCGTTCTTCGAGCTGGCGGCGGCGGTCGTGTTCATGGTAGCGCTCTCGTGGAAGCTGACCCTAGCCGCCCTAGTGATCGTACCTCTGACCATGGCAGTCTGGGGCCCGCTCGTCCGGAGGCTCCGCAGGGGGGATCGCCACGTGCTGGACTTGGCCGGCGAGGTGAACGCACACATCGTCGAGACGCTTTCTGGAATCCGACTGATCAAGGCGTCCGCTGCCGAAGAACACGAATGCGCCCGTTTCCGCGCGCTCACGGGTGACTACTTCGGTACCTTTGTTCGTACGGAACGATTACGTGCGCTGGCGGCGCCGCTCACCGAAATGCTCGCAGCCGTAGGGACGGTAGTCCTGCTCTGGTACGGAGTGCGCCTCGTCCTGATCAGCAGTGAGCTGACGCCCGAGGCCTTCGTCACGTTCGTGGCACTCTCGACCAAGCTATACGCTCCAATCAAGTACCTGTCGAAGCTTCCCGCGATCGTGCAGCCTGGCCTAGCGGGCGCGGAGCGCGTGTTCGAGTTCCTTGACGCCCCCGTTGAGATTCAGGACCACACAGGTGCAAGGCGGTTCCCAGGGCTATCGAAGGAGATACGTCTTGAGGGTGTGGGTTTCGCTTACCGTCCCGGTAACCCAGTCCTGCAGGAGGTGGACCTGGTGGTCCCACGGGGCAGCGTAGTGGCGCTGGTAGGGCCCAGTGGTGCGGGAAAGAGCACGCTCGTTGACCTGATTGCTCGGTTTTACGATCCGACTGAAGGGCGCATTACGGTTGACGGGGTCGATACGCGAGAGTTTACCCTACGTTCGTTTCGAGCGAACCTCGGAGTCGTATCTCAGGAGACGGTGCTCTTCCACGACACGGTGCGCGCCAATATCGCGTACGGTCGGACCCACGTATCAACTGCCGATGTGGAACGTGCCGCCCGTGCAGCGTACGCACACGAATTCGTGAAGGAGCTCCCACGCGGCTATGAGACCGTGGTGGGTGAGCATGGGACCGGGCTCTCGGGTGGCCAACGTCAGCGACTGGCCATCGCGCGAGCTATCTTACGCGACTCGCCAATCTTGATCCTCGACGAAGCGACCAGCGCCCTCGATACCGAGGCCGAGCGACTCCTTCAGGCTGCGATCGAACACCTGCTCGTTGGTCGTACCGTGTTCGTGATCGCACACCGCTTCTCCACGGTCCAGCGTGCCGAACAAATTGTGGTCCTTAACCGGGGGCGTGTGGTCGAGCACGGGGATCACCATGCGTTGCTGGCTCGGGGTGGGCTGTATCGCAGGCTGCACGATCTTCAGTTCGCAGACGCACCGGCGGGGCCTGATCCATCCAGCTCGAGCGCGGTGTCACCTGAGAACGAAGCGACCCTTAAGGCGGATGGCACCGGCTGATGCCATTCGCCTCTCTCACGACGCCTTGAGTGAACCGCACTGAGGGTCGGCATTGAGGTATCCCGAGTCTCCCCTCGGTGCGACGGAGGACGGTGCCCTGTGGCGCACCTGCCTGACTCTCTCAAACGGTCTTGCGCATCCGTTCGTGCGGCATGGAGGAGCGTCTCGCCGCACGTTCCGCAACGGGCGGGCCGAGCGGTTCCTCGTCGACGACGGCTGCGATTTTTACGTTGGATCTCGACAAAGCTAGTGCGACACCTTGTGCGCACCCTGCCCTGCTAGCGCCTACGCTCGCGGCTTCTGCACTCGTGCGCAGTGGGAACGCGAAGTTACTCCGGTGGTATGACTTACACCGCTTCATGTGTCCTCCTTCGGTTTGTATGACCCTGTCCCGTGAAGCGCTCTCGTCCCCGCACCGCCTCTGTCGGATAGGCCTTCTCCTTGATCTACATATGCATCCCAGTCCACAATGAGGGGGGGGCCATCGGGCTCCTTCTCTGGAAGATCCGCAAGGTGATGGCGGAGCTAGTGCGGGACTATGAGATCCTGGTGCACGACGACGCGTCCACGGACGATACGCCGAAAACGCTTCGGCGCTATCGCAAGGTGATGCCAATCGAGGTCGTACGCGTGAGCCGGCGTGTCGGATATGCGCGGGCCACCGAGAAACTATTGCACACCGTGGTAGCCCGTGCGTCGTATCCGAAGCGCGACGTAGCGATCACGCTCCAGGGCGATTTCACAGACGACCCTAGCCACATGACCACCCTTGTGAAGACGATCGAAGGTGGTGCCGACATCGTGGCTGGTTGTGTGCCACGAGGCAGGGTGCATCAGCCCACTGCGACACGGCCGCAGCCGCGGCCCGTCTGGTGGGCCCGTGCCCTCGCCCCATTGGCGCTAGGCCCTTTGTATCGACGCTCGCCTGTGTCCGACCCACTTTGCGGGTTTCGTGCGTACCGCGTGATTGTACTCAAGAAGGTGATGCGCGAGGGGGTCGGCCCGCTGCTCTCGACGGAAGGATGGACAGCCAACGTCGAGCTGCTGGGTCTTCTCGCCCCGCATTCCCGCCGAATCGAGGAGGTGTCGCTGGTCCCCCGCTACGATCACCAAGTGCGGCCGACTAGGGTGCGTGTGTTCTCGGTGCTACGACAGCTGCTCAGAGTGCGAAGACGTCCCTGGTTCGCGAGAGCGTTGGGCTGACGTGCCGAACGTTGACTCGGTGTCGTCGCGGGGCCTCCGTGGAGGGGGCCTGCTGGCGCGGGCGTTTGGGCTGCTGGTCTTGGCGCCCTGGGCTCCAGCCGTTGCGCAGCCGGTGCCCGTACGCCCCGAGGTACTGGTCATGGAGGCAACCCACGCGGCTCCTACGGATGAGCCGGTCGTGGCCGTGCCCTTCGGCCCGGGTGAGCGACTCCATTACCAGGTGAAGCTCGGTGTCTTCTCTGCCGGCGACGGCTATCTTGCCGTGGAGGGTGTCGACACCACACGTGGTCGAGAAACCTACCGACTCGGTATGGGACTCGAAGGCGGCCTACTGTTTGCCAAAGTTGACGATCGCTACGAATCGCATCTGGACATTCGTTCTTTGGTGAGCCGTCATTTCATCCGTGACATCCACGAGGTAGGGTATAAGAGCTACCGCGAATGGGCGATCTATCCGGAGCTGGGGTACTGGGAGCGGCTGGACGAGTCTCGATCCGAGACGATGGTCGCGACAGAACCGCTGGACGAGCTGGCCTTCATCTTCTGGATGCGGACCCTGCCCCTCGAGGTCGGTGAGGTCTACACGTATCATCGGTACTTCAAGGATGACGGAAACCCGGTGATCCTCAAGGTGCTCCGGCGTGAGCGCAGAGAGGTGCCGGCCGGGGAGTTTGACACGATCGTCATCCAGCCCATTATCCGTACCGGCGGTCTTTTTGGCGAGGGTGGCAAAGCAGAGATCTATCTTACGGACGACGCCGACCGGTTCCTCGTGTATCTGCGATCGGAGATCCCTATTGTGGGATCGGTGACGCTACACTTGCGTGAGGTCCGACGGGGGACGCCGCTTGCGGTGCGCTCGGACGTGGCGGCGCCCATGGAGCCCGAGAAAGGGGATTCGCTGTCCTCGGCGGGTCGCTGAGACCGCGTAGTACGGCTCTTGTTTGTTCTGTTGTCTCATGCGGACTCTTGTGCTAGCACTGTCCCCTCGTGCCAGGATAGCGCTCTCTCGCCAGAGCCACTTTGTCCAGAACCATCTCGACGGTGATTCGTCGCATGCCGTCCCGGCATGTACTAGAGACCGCGTACTGCTCACCCGGGAACCGCGCGTACCCGTCCGCCACTAAGTCCCCGTAGCGCCGGTAGGGGCCACTCCGCTTCGGGTTAGTATAGCCGTAGAGCCCGACGACCGGCACGTCTAGGGCACGGGCGATGTGCAGGGGACCGGTATCGGGGCTGATCACGAGCGCGCTACCGTCGAGGAGCCAAGCCAGCTTGCGAGGGTCATCGGCGAGCGCGTCGATGGCGCGTGCCCTAGTGAGCGAGCGGATGCGCTCAGCCATCTCGCGTTCGCCGGCCGAGGGACCGCCCACCAGCACCGGCTGTAGTCCGTGTTCGGACTCGAGCGCCTCCAAGACGCGCGCGTACCCTTCGGCGTTCCAGTTCTTCTCGCGCTTGCTGGTGCCCACGACCACAGCGCACGCGGGCCGGTCCAGACGCTCGAAGAAGGCGCGCTGGGCTATCCGCTCTGCCGGATGGATTCCGAGATCCCACACGATGGGGTCTATTGCGATCCCTAGGTGCTCTAGGAACTCAAAGTATTGATCTTGAACATGGCGTTCCCCGCGAAACGGGAGACGTTCGTCTGTAAAGAGCCAATTTAGGTCACGCGCGCGGGTGCGATCGAAGCCGAGCGTACGATAGGCGGGTGCCAGCGCAGCGATGATGCCGGCTTTGAAGTAGACCTGGAGCGAGAGCACCAGATCGTACGGTTCGTCAGGGAAGGAACGTACGAGGTTGCGATAGCTTTGCCACGCGCCCAGACCCCTACGCCGCCGGAGAACCAGAAAGCGATCGACGGAGCGATGGCCAGTAACCAAGCGGTGCGGCAGGGTCTGGATTATCCACGTAATCTCACACGCGGGCCAGCTTGCCTTCAGTGCATTCACTACCGGCAGGACATGCACGGCGTCCCCGAGGGCAGAGAGCATGACGATGCAGATCTTCCGGGGCATCCGTCCGGTCTCGGGAACCTGTCCCGTCAGTCTAGTCATCTGACGATTCCGAGCCCGGCGGCCGTGTTTAGAAACGCGTCGAGCTGATCGCCAGGCCTCATCACGCTGTAGCACGGAAGTCGCTCGCGCTTGGTCCACCTTTTCTAGGACATCCGCCACGCGAATCTACTCCATGCGTCCGTGCTTGGTATCGTACTTAGTCGGTTCCGGTATCGCACCCGGCTCGATGTAGCGGTCTATCGCAAGCTCCCCGAACTGGCGCTGGGGTCCGACTGGGCGGGATTCTTGTGCCCCAAAGAGGCCGATCACCGGTGTTCCAAGCAAGTGCACGACATGGAGGAGACCGGTGTCCGGGCTGATGAGCAGGTCAACTCTTGCCACTAACCACATCATACGGTGGGCGGGGTCGCACAGACCCGACACGGATCGTGTCCTCGGATCCCTGGCGAGCACTCACCCACGTCACGTTCACGTTGCCCGGTGTCCCAATCAGGACGATACGGTAACCGATGTCTGTGAGAACCCAAGCGAGGGGACGGTAACGAGCCGCTGGCCAGTCCTTCTTGCGATTCGGGGCAGCGCATGCGTGCCGCTGCTGCCCCTCGACGTGGTCGAGGTAGCCACGCGCTCCCACGAGTATCTGTATGCGCCCCGAGAACGGTATCTGGGGATGCCGCGAG
This sequence comes from Gemmatimonadota bacterium, assembly GCA_028875075.1. Taxonomy (GTDB): domain Bacteria; phylum Gemmatimonadota; class Gemmatimonadetes; order Longimicrobiales; family Gaopeijiaceae; genus UBA2988. The sequence continues at coordinate 90,727 of JAPPGF010000036.1, forward strand.
GCGGTCGAAACACTCCGGCCCAGCGGCTGGTGGCTCTCGGTCCCGGGGAGGGACGGGGATTGTTTTCCGCCCCCGGAGGTTCGGTTATGTTTGCCTGCCCGAGCATAACACTTGCCGCGGTAAGCCGTGCCGTATGCGGCACGTTTGTGCCCGTATGTTGAGGAGTGTGGAGATCGTGTTAAACGAAAGACTAAGGGATCGCGCGCGGGACGAACTATTCAGCCATATCAACCGGTGCGGGGTCCTACAGGCCAGCCCTGAGGACCAGGAACGTTGGATGAACGAGACGATGGATTACATCGGAGAGCGCTATCCTGACCTTACCGAAGGGGATCTCGGTGAGCTTCGCGGTATCGGGATCTGCTTCTGCAAGCCAGCGCTCACCCGTGGCGGCGACAACACCCTCTAGGGCGGAAAGGGACGCATTCGCTACTTGAGCCGGGACTTGGCGCCTGGTTGGGCATTGACCCGGTCAGGGCAAGGTGAGTCTCGGCGGGACTCCATGAGGCTTCGGGCGTCCGCGAGGGTCTCTCCTGAGCTGTGCAGAAGTCGATGCAGGGATCGTGGTGTCCGTGCCGTGTCATCGAAAGCCTGAGCCGGATAAGCGGGATGAGCCGCTTGGATTTGCCAGAAGGGACTGAATGCCCTGCGCGTAACGACGCTTAGCATCGCGCAGGTGAAGTCGGGGCCGAACCTTGATAGGCCCTCGTATGCCAAGCGCGCACTCCCCTCCGCACTCTCCCGGGCGGTGCCTTCGAGGAGCATGGCCTCGCTGGTACCGTTGTGGACAGTAGGGTTGTGGCGGGGAGTGGATGAACCCCGATCTGGGCGCCGTACTTTCGCTCTCGTACGCCTCGATTTCAGCGCACTACCTAAGCACGCAGTTTGCATAAGGGGCCCGTCAGCTTGACCTAGGATAGCGCTGGCGAGTGCACGGAGGCCTCCCTATACTTTCGCCCGGTTGTCACCTTGACACCCGGAACCCCACGGCACTTCGTGAATCCATGAATTCCCCCGCAAAGGGGGCCGGGAAGAAGACGTCAGCCCCCGGCGGTGCGGGCCGGGAAGGGAGAAGTGCTGCGGAAGCTGGGGCCGGTACCCCCGGAGAGGCGGCTCGACAGCCGTCGTCCGGTGGGAAGACCACAGCCGAGAAAAAGACGACGACCGAGGAAAAGTCCGCCAAGCAAGAGACTTCCGCCAGGAACCCCCAGGAGCGGGCTGCGAAGAAGGCGGCGCGGACAGCCCAGACGCCGAAGCCAGCCGGCACTCGCAAGTCTCCTGGCAGACGGTCGGCCGGCACGGGCCGGAGTGGCGAGGGGGGGGGTCAGTGGGCTGGGCCCAAGGCTCCGCCCGGTCCGCAGTCGACGGAGGACAACCGAGACCCCACCGGGTCGCCGCAAGCGCAGTCGCACTCCTCTTCTCCACCCTCACCAAGCCCAGGACCGCGACCGACGTTCCGCCCCGCCGGTCTGTCTGAGCCACGTTGGGACGCGCTCGAACTGCCTGATCAGAGAGCCCAATTGAAACGCTACTATCAAGGTGCTCGAATGCCATCTCCGGTGGGCGGGTTCCTTGAGCCTCTTCGTGTTCGGACTGAGGACGACGGTTCGGGCACCCTGATACTAGAGTGCAGTGCGTCGTCGCTCAGGTTTGTCCTTCCTATTCCAGCAGCAACTCGAAGCGAAAGAAGAACCATCAAGAAGAGTCAGGTCGACGGCAACGATCCGACTTGCCCGAGACACGACCCCTCCCAGTGGTTGAACCGCGTGGGACCATATCTCGTATGTCCGTTGTGCGGAGTCCGCTACGGACGGGCGTGATCAGCATGTCCAGGGAGTCTGTTTTGCCGGTGAGCTGGAGGGCGCGGGAGTAGATCGACGGCGCTCGGGAGCGATGTTTGTCGAATCGTTCTGCGAGCTCGAGTGCTTACAGAAGCGCGAGTTCGTGGCCAATGCCGGAACCCGGGCCCCTGTGGCAGGCCGGATTCGTCTCAGGTCAAGCGCAGGGCCGCGAGCCTCGAAGGGGGTGGTTGCGAGGGGAAGCTGGTTGGCGGCCTCCCAGGGGACGTTGGGTCTGAGGGAGCGCTCGACGTGGGCAGGCTGCGCCAACGGTCGTAAGAGTGAGGACCTTAGGTCGACGAGAGTGATACCGCCAACGCGCGCAAGGGGGTCTCTGGTGGCGGGCTTGGAGAGCCGGCAGTAGGCCTCGTCCCCTTGGCCGGGAGCTTGATGTCTGCAGGGGGTGTAGCGGCGCGCCAAGGGCATCGCCGTGGACTTGTCGCGGCAGTCGCGGATGTGGCCGGTTCCACAGTGCTGCCTGATGAGGCACCTGATCTGGGTCCCGTAGAGGCCCGGCGCGTTCTTCAGTGAGCGCTGGGCTGCTCCCTTGTCAGATATCCTGAGACAAAGACCCGCTTGAGAGCCAATAGATGAGGACGCCACCATTCACGAAAGCCCTCGTAGTTGCAGTACACGCCGGACGCAATGCTAATTTGTTGTAGTCACTTGACAGGAACCGGATACCTGCCCAATGCTGTGTCCTGCCTAGCTGCCATGCATCGTCTGGCGGTTCCCGACGACAAGGCCACCTGGCCGAGCTCGCACTGAGTGCGAGCACAGTTCGTTTGCGCCTGGAGCGTTAGCCCATGACCGGAGACCGCTGGACGCTCCTGCTGGTCAAGGGTGAGTACAGCCCCATCTCACAGTTCACGTTGTCCCGTCGCGCCATCCAATTGGGGATTGGCGGCCTCACAGCGCTCTGCCTCACCCTTGCCGGCGTCGCCCTGACGGCGGGAATGAACGGCAGTGCCCGCCTCGAGGCTCACCGCCTAGCGCGAGAGAACGCGGCACTGACCCAAGAACTCTCCGACATCCACGGTCGCGTGGATAACCTGGAAGGCCGCATCGGGGAGCTGACCCAGATGGACTCGCGTCTTCGCTTGATCGCCGGTCTCGATTCGATCGACAGGGAGGTGTTTCAGGTGGGGGTTGGCGGCCCCGGCAATCCGCTTCCAGAGACCAACGCGTTGTGGGCGATTGACCCAGCCCTCTCTGAGGTGGCCTTCGCGGTGCGCTATGACCTCAACATCCTTGAGCGCCGAGCCAGCCTGCTCAAGGCCAGCATGGGCGAGGCTGCGGACTCGCTGATGGCGCACCGCGACCTGCTTGAGTCCACTCCGTCGATTTTGCCCACCTCCGGTCCACTCTCCAGCTTTTTCACGCAACGACGCTTTCACCCGATTCACCATCGCCCGTTGCCTCACGAGGGCGTGGATATCGCCGCCACTCTGGGTACGCCCATCTTGGCGGCTGCAAAGGGCAAGGTTGTCTACGCGGGGAACATGAGCGGGTATGGTCTGATGGTGGAGATCGACCACGGCTACGGGTACACGACGCGCTACGGACATGCGTCGCGTCTGCTAGCGCGGGTCGGTGATATCGTCCAGCGAGGCGAGCGTATCGCCTTGGTTGGGCGCACGGGAATTGCGACATCTCCGCACCTGCACTACGAGGTACGGGTAAACGGGAAACCGCAAAATCCCATGAACTACGTGATCTCCGGAACAGTCCCTTAGCCCGGCCACCAACTATTGTCAATCGGAGGGGCGCCTGGCGGGCGCCCCTTTTTCGTGATCACGTGCCGCATGTATCGGCTCTGGCACCGGGGACACCTCAGGGAAGGGCGGACCCTGGAACCCACTCGTGCCCCAGGGGAACCTACTCGCGTGCAACACTCCATCTGGCCAGCACTCGTCACTTCGGGCCTCCGGTGGGCTCCCGCTTTCATGGTCGGTCTGCACATAGGAAGCCCAGCGCTCGGGCTAGCCGCCCAGGCCGCTCCGGTGGACGCGTCGGGGGCGACGGTAGAAGCGAGGCGGGTTCCCCCGACCGAAGTGTTTCTCCCGGACACCGTTCTCGCCCCTCCTGGGGGTCCCCGGATCATCCGTCTCCCGGCCCCGGGCTCCGGGCTCGCCGCCCTACGCCTGTCGATTGCCGTAGAGGCAACACCTATCGAGACAAGTACTGCGGCCATACTTCATGCACTCGGGCTTGAGCAGGCCCGCGCTGCCGCCCTCCCGCTCGGCGTGCGTGTCGGGGGAAGCCGCACTCCGTGGGGCATCGCATACACCATCGTCGGGCCGTCGGAAGAGTTCGACTACTTGGCCTACGTCCTCCGCCAAGCCGTCGCCGAGCCGGGACCGGGACGAGTCGAGCTTGAGCGCGCCCGCGCACGGGTGATGGCCGAGATGGAACGCGTCTTCGAGACCCCTGCTGGGCGCCTGGCCGCCGACTTGCGCGCAGATGTAGTGGCGACCGCGTCACACACCGTGCGGGCGACTACGGCGCTGGAGAGCGTCACCGAGCTGACACTCCCAGCTCTTTGGCGGCGCATCTACCGGCCCGAAGCAATGTCAGTAGTGCTCGTGGGCGCAGTGCCCGCGGAAGTCGCGCTAGCTTCGCTGCGTGAGATTGGGTCGCGTACAACAGGCACAGGCGAAGTGCTGGACACGTATCGTGGGCTGGTGGAAACTGAGTCGACACGGCCCGTGGTGCTCCGGCAGTGGTATGGGGAAGCACGGGTGGCTGGCGACATAACGGATCCGCACAGCACCGTGCTTGCCCTGCTCGTCTCCCGCTGGCTACGTGAGCTACAGCACGGCTTCGACACCAGCGTACAGCTCTGGGACATCGGCCGCACGCACGTACTGGCCGTGATCGGTGCGGCGTATCCGTCGAACGCGGCGGCAATGCGTCGACAGGTGCATGGCGCCCTGAGCGAGGCGACCGCGAACATCGGTGCGGAGATCCTGGCACCCGTCCTGGCGGCGCTCCGCTTCGACATGCTCGCGGCGGCGCGCACACCGTGGGGTCTCGCCATGCACGCGGGCCGGTACCACGATGCGACAGGAGAGCCAGACGCAGGCTACCAGTATGTCAGGGCGCTCGACCGCGTGAGCCCGGAGTCCCTCTACCGCTACCTCGACGAACTAACTGCGCGGCCCGTCACGCACGCCGAGGTGGAGCCGTGAGGATTCGCGCGCATGCCTTCAAGCGATGGCGTGGTTCTCTGGTCGGCGCCATGCTCACAGCATGGACACTCGCACTCCCAATCCTTGGTGCTGCCCAGCCGGTCGACGGCTACGTACGTGCACGCGGCGTACACGTTGCTCAGCGTCCGGGCGCTACGCTTGTAGCCGTCACGGTCGTGATCCCCGTGGGATCCCTGCACGATCCGGAGGGTGCGCCCGGCACGGCTCGATTCCTAGCGGAGATCATCGCACACTCGGTACGTCGACGTACCGATGCCGACCCTTCCCGTCTGGACCTGCGTGTAGAGCGCGGTTGGACGGCATTCACGCTGCTTTCGACCGGGGACGCCTGGACGCGGTCGTGGGTCGCGCTAGAGAGTGCGATGTTTCGCCGGCCGTTGGAAGACGTGGCTCGGGAGGAAGTGCGAACCCGGCTGCTGGCTAGGTTCGCGTTCGAAGAAGGCATTCCCGCACACGAGTTCCAACGCGAGCTACACCGCATCCTCGTGGGGACTGGGCATCCGTGGAACCGCGACCCGCGCGCTATGCGGAGCACAATCGACGCCGTCGATTCCAGTGTCTTGGAGGAATTCCGTGCTCGTCACTATGTGGCTGAACTCGCGGTAGCGGCTGTAGTCGGGCCGGTCGCCGAACAAGCGGCGCATGAAGCCCTGTTTCCGGTGGGCCAGGACGCGCGTGGAGCTATCGTACCCGGCGGCGACCCCGCTTGGACCGAAGGCGACCGTCTGGTGTTGGAGCGGGAAGTCACCAACGCATGGATCGGCGTGTTTTTCCCCTCCCCACTGGACCAACGCCGCACGCTTCTCGAGTTCCTTGCCTTCCAGCTTCAAGACGAGCTCAACTCTTTACCGCCAGACCCTGGGCTATACAGCGCTACCGTACACATAGAAGATACTCCTCGCGGACCGGTACTCGTCGCTCAGGCCGCGGTTGTGCCTGAGGCGTCCGGACGATGGGAAGAACGCATCCTTCGAGCGATGGAACGGCTGGGGGAGAACGACGACGCGCTCTTCCGCTGGCGGCGACGTCGTTTCCGAAGTGCAAGTCTGCTACGGGAAGCTGAGCCCGAAGCGACAGCGCTCAGGATGGCGCTGGACCTAGTGCGCGAGGGGCGGGCACGGTCGCTCCCGAAGGAAATTCCAGAAATCGACGCCTATGAGCTGACCGACGCCGTAGGCAGCCTAGCGAACCCGCGCATCCTATTAATGGGTCCGGACCTGCCGACGCCCTGAAGCCGGAAGACCAATCATGTCTCTGGGTCTATTGCGGCCCGAGAGGAACTGGGTTTGGCGCAGTATCCCGTTGTCCAGCGGGGCCAGCAGCTCCCGAGTGCAAGGCATGGCAGGAACACCGCTGCGCCACGATGGGAGCGAGGCACCCGGCGTGGCAACCGGGGTCTCTTAGTACCGCTACCCTCAAGGACCAGACCCTCGATGGCCCACGACCACGTCGAGCCGAGCCGGCAAGCCCCTAAGACCACACCTTCGTTGGGCAAGGGCCCCCCAATACATCCACCCGGCAACCCCGTGCTCGAAATCGACGGGCACGGAATCGGATGGATCGTCTTTGATGACTCCGAACGCAAGCTGAACGTCCTGACCGAAGCTGTGATGCACCGGTTCGCGATGCTCATCGAAGAGGTGGACCGACTGACCGCCGCGGGGCAGTTGCGCGCGATTGTGGTCGCTAGCGGAAAGGGCGGCAGCTTCGTGGCTGGCGCCGACGTGGACGCAATAGCCGCGATTCGGGACTCGGGAGAGGGAGAAGCTGCTGCGCGACTGGGTCAGACGGTCTTCCTGGCTCTTGAGCGCGTTTCCGTACCCACGGTCGCCGCAATCGACGGCGTCTGTCTGGGAGGGGGGACCGAGCTCTCCCTCGCCTGCCGGTACCGGATCGCCTCCGACTCGTCGAAGACCCGTATCGGCTTGCCGGAGGTGCAGCTTGGCATAATTCCGGCCTGGGGAGGGACCATCCGCCTTCCCCGCTTGGTTGGTCTTGGCGCCGCGCTACCTATCCTGCTCAGCGGCACGCCGGTCTCCGCGCGGAAGGCTAGTGATATCGGCCTAGTAGACGACATCGTGCCCGAGGAAGGCTTCCGCGATCACGTGAGTGAGTTCACCCAGGCGCTGATTGAGGGAAGCGCACCCCGCAGGCGCAGACGCACTCTTGCCCGCCGTCTAGCCGAAAACACGGCACCCGGGCGCCGTTTGATTCTGGCTGTCGCGCGCCGACGGATACGCATGCGCACGGGTGGCAATTACCCGGCGCCAAACGCGCTGATCGACGTGCTATCCGAGGGTCTAGGAACGTCTGTTGAGGCCGCACTCGCCGTTGAAGCCGATCGGGCTGGCGAGCTCATTGCGAGTTCCGTGTCCAAGAACCTGATCCACGTCTTCCGCTTGCGCGAGCGAGCAAGGAAAGGGACCGGTATCGGTCGGGGTACGGCTCGCACGGTCAAGAACGCCGTCGTGCTAGGCGCTGGAGCGATGGGTGGTGGGATCGCGCAACTGCTCGCGTACAAGGGGATGCGCGCGCGCATGAAGGACGTGAACCACCAGGCAATCGCAGGCGGGCTCCGGCACGTGCACCGACTGTTTGACGTGGCGGTCAAGAAGCACAAGTTGCCGCGACACGAGGCGCAGCAGCGCATGGAGCTCGTGTCAGGCGGGATCGGGTATCACGGAATTGCTGAAGCAGACCTCGTGATCGAGTCGGTCGTAGAAAGGATGGACGTCAAACGCATGGTGTTCAGTGAGGTGGAAGATCGTGCACGTCCGGACTGCGTGTTCGCCACTAACACATCGTCACTCTCGGTCGACGCGATAGCGGAAGTGCTCGAGCGGCCCGAACGCCTTTGCGGAATGCACTTCTTCAACCCCGTCCACCGCATGCCGCTAGTGGAAGTAATCCGCGGGACCCGCTCGTCCGATGAGGCCGTGGCCAGCGTTTACCGGCTTGCGCTCGACCTAGGAAAAGTGCCTGTCGTAGTCGGAGACGGACCCGGTTTCGTCGTGAACCGGATTCTCGGCCCCTACCTGAACGAGGCGGGATGGCTACTCGTCGATGGTGTGGCTATCGAGCGGATCGACGACGCCGCGAAGGCATTTGGGATGCCGATGGGCCCCGTACGCCTGCTCGACGAGGTCGGGCTCGACGTGGCACGTCACGTGGGGACCACGCTGCATGAGGCCTTCGGGGATCGCCTGCTATCGGCGCCTCCACTGAGGGCACTCGAGACCACCGGCCGGTTAGGCGTGAAGAACGCTAAGGGGTTTTACCGCTACGAAAAGGGACAGGATGTCGGAGTCGACGAGACGGTCTATGCCGATCTCGGCCTCGCAGCCACCGAGCACGACGGCCCGGACGACGACGAGATTCGCATGAGACTTACCCTCTCGATGGTGAACGAAGCCGCGCGCACGCTCGGCGATCGGGTGGTCCAGCGAGCGAGCGAGCTCGACCTTGCGATGATCATGGGAACCGGTTTCCCTCCGTTCACAGGTGGGCTGCTGCGCTTCGCGGACTCGATGGGTCTGGAGACGATCGTCGCATATCTCGAAGACCTGGCCCGGCGGGCTGGCTCTCGCTTCGAGCCGGCTCCGCTCCTTGTCGAGCTCACCGCCCAGGAGCGATCCTTCTACGACGCGTTCGGGGACGGGTGACAGTCTCCCCACTGGTCCACATCCACTACCATAGACCCCCGGATCGGCTGGATATCTTCGACCAGCATCTCGTCCACGACGGGCCGGACGTAAAAGTTACGCTCGCATCCGCTGTCCGGCGTGCCACGCCCATCGTGATCGACGGACGTACGGTCCTTGAGGACGGATCGGCAGTGGTTTGGTTCACTTTCCCAGGCGTCTGGCATGACCTCGGCCGCTTTCACACCGCCGAGGGCGCATTCACCGGCATCTACGCGAACATCGTTACGCCGGTTGATTTCGGTCCGGACTACCGTTGGGATACGACAGACCTTTTTCTTGACCTCTGGCTCGACGAGCGGGGAGTGTGCGTTCTGGATGCCGATGAGCTGGAGGAGGCCCACGCGCGCGGGTGGGTCGACGCAGTCACGGCGGAGCGGGCACGGGCCGAGGTCGAGTCCCTCAAGGCACTCTCCGAAGCAGGTTGTTGGCCGCCGCCTGTAGTGGAGCAGTGGAGCCTCGATCGGGCGCTAGCCGCGCTTGAGCCCTGAGTCCTCCGGTTAGCCCTCTCCACTCCGCATCCGCAAGCCCATACGTAGTCGGGTCACCTCCGCATGGAACGCCGCACGGCATCGCAGCTCCCACAGTGGACCGACACTAGGAGATCCGCGCGCACTCACGGCGCGTTCTATGCCGCCCTACGCGGCGGCTCCAGAAGTCACCCAGCCCCTCGTAGCGCCGCGACCCCGGCCCGGATACCCTCGATTGTATTCTCCACCCGTTGTGGCATGCCCCGACCTCTGCCAACGATTACGGTCGGTGTCCCGGGCACCTGCATCTGACGTGCGAGTTCCATGTTCGCAGTTATGACTTCCGCGTGCCGATTGCTTCGCAGGCATTCAGCGAAGTCGCGCCGGTCGAGCCCGAGGTCCGTCGCGTAGCTCTCGAAAGCTCTGGCCGGGTTTTGCTGGCCGGCCCAACGGGTCTGATTGCGGAAGAGCCCGTCGTGGTAGTCCCAGAATCGGCTCTGATCGTCGGCGCAGTAGCTCGCTCGGGCGGCGAGGAACGCATTCGGGTGCATCGCAACGAGGGGGAAAGTGTAGAACGTGAACTTGGCGATGCCCGTCTGGACAAACTCTACTTCCACCAGAGGCTTCACTTGGGCTGCAAAGGCCTGACACGCCGGACACTGGAAATCAGCGAACTCGATAATCGTGATCTCCGCGTCCGGATCGCCCATCTCTATGCCGCGCGCGATCTCCATGAGGCGGGCTGGGTCATCGAGTCCCTGTATCGTAATGGGCTCCGTGACGGTGTCACCGAGCGCGCTGGATCCGACCTGGTAGCCGACGATTGCGACTCCGAGCACCGCAACGATGCCTAGGACCCAATAGAACCGTGTCATCTCGGACGAGTTCGCAGAGGTATCATGATCCTCCGCACCGTACTTGCGCTGGCGCTTCTTTTTGGACACCGATCCAGCTCCTGTATTGAGGCGGGTGCGTGCTGCGTCCGCTCGTTCAGATAGCCGACTTGACCACCGGACCGTTAACGATTCCTCATCGTACACCGAAGATGCCTTCGGGCGCCCAACCTCGCTACCCCGACTCCCGGGCGAGTCCCTCTATTCCGTTTTGTACTGAAGGAACGTGACGAACGCTCACCGTACAGCTCGGTCGGCGCTCTCCCGGCCCAACTCGGCAAGTCGTCTCCTTGCCGGAGCGGGTCATTCGGTCTTTCTTCGCATTCCGACGCGAGGGGGTCGGGGCGTTCTTGGCTGCGAAGCGGTGATCCTCCACGAGTCTCGGGAGGTCGAAGGAACTGATGATCCCCACGGTCTTCTGTTCGTGCGTAACCACCACATGGTGAATCCCGTGGTTGCGCATGATCCGGGCGGCCACATTCACATCGTCGTACTCGGGAACGGTATAGACCCTTTCGGTCATGATGGACCGAATCGGTGAGTTGCCGTTCAGTTTCGCAATCAGATCACTCGACGAGATAGTCCCAACGGGATGACCCTCGGCATCGACGACCGGCACCGATCCGATGCCGTTGCGTTGCAGTAGCCGACGGGTCCGGTCTAAGGTGGCACTAGCTTGTGTCGTGACGACAGAGGGACTCATAAGATCCTTTGCCGTGGCGTTCATGAGCTTCCTCCGATTCGCGGTGACAACAGCAAGTGGTAGTGTGGCGTTCACGACCCTTCTTTGATCGTCTCCAGCGTGCGCGTGACGTGATCGCTTCGAAATCGAGGACGAGCATCTAGTGATGTACAGGGTGACGTCGGGAAAGGACGACTACGTCCTGGCTCTATCTGGCGTCATGAGGGAATGGAACTCGCCCGAGGACGAGGAAGCGTGGTGTGACCTTTGAGCGGCTAGACGTGGCCGTCATCCCCGTCCCCTTCACGGATCGCCAAATGGCGACCGGCCTTCGGCAAGCTTCAATCCAATAGAGTCGCCAGAGCGCCAGTCACGTCACGCAGGTCCTCTACGACGGCATCCGGCCCACAGGCGGCGAGCTCCTCAACCGGATGTCGACCCGTAGCCACCGCCAACGTTCGCACACCCTGGTGGTGCCCGCAGGCGATGTCCAGCGGTGTGTCCCCGATCACCCAGACGTCCGCACATCCGAAATCGACGCCCCATCTCTCTCTCGCTCGACGAATGGCTATGGCTGGCAGGTGCTGGCGCACCTCGTGGTCAGAGCCGAAGCTACCGATGGGGAAGCGGTTGCCGAGCCCGACGGAGTGCAGCTTCAAGTGTGCCCCCCGCGCAATGTTGCCGGTGACCAAGCCGAGGGCGGCGAGCCCACTCTCCTCGAGTGCGCGCACCAACTCCCCCGCGCCCGGAATCGCCTGCATGGGCGTCCCGACGAGGCGGAACTCTAGCTCGGCCAGATAGCGGTCCCACAGGGCGGGCAAACCCGCCTCCACGACCGCAGTGTTGAGCCCGGTCCCGTCCAGTAGCTCGTGCGCGATCTGAGGGTCCGTCTTTCCCGAGAAATCGTGCCCGTCGATCGCACCCGAGGTCCCGAAGGTCGCGTCCATTGCGACCCGGAACGCGACGCGAGCCGGGCCACCACGGACGAGCGTACCGTCGACGTCAAACAGGATCAACCGACGCACTGGAGCCTCACCAAGCGCCCGAGACGACGGGATTCACGTCCCATTGCCTCATATTGTCACGGCTGTCGGTTGCCTCTTTCAGGACCCACCTACCAAGTCGACCAAGATCTCGGGGTCGACGTTACCCCCTGATACGATCGCCACGGTGCGGCCCGGTGAGGGCACGGCATTGCTTAGCAAAGCGGCCAGCGCCGTGGCACCGCTGAATTCGACGACGAGCCTGGAATTAAGCAACAGAAAACGAGCCGCTTCACGGATGCTCCGCTCGTCAACTGTCACGACATCATCAGCAAGCGCGGACACGTGGCGATGCGTCAGCTCTCCCACACGGTTGGGCAGGAGCCCGTCTGCCACACTCTCGGAGCTTGGCAGCGTAACCGGACGACCGGCGTCCAGCGCCGCACGCATGCTGGCTGCACCGGCCGGTTCGACGCCCAGCAACCGCACGCCTGGGCGGAGCCGCCGGAGCGCGGCTGACACGCCGCTCGCCAAGCCGCCACCGCCAATCGGAAAGAGCACTGTCTCCACCTCAGGCCAGTCCTGGTAGATCTCGAGACCGACGGTTCCTTGTCCCGCTATAATCCAAGGATGGTCGAACGGCGGAACGACGGTGAGGTCCTGCTCCCTTGCGATCACTTCGGCTCGCTGCCGGCGCTGTTCAGACGTGACGCCCTCGAACACCAATTGCGCGCCCCACCTTATGCAGCCATCCACCTTCACTCGCGACGCGGTCGTGGGCAGGACAACGACCGCCGAGAGGCCTCCGAGCCGGGCGGCCAACGCGACGGCCTGTGCGTGATTCCCCGACGAGTACGTAATGATCCCGCGCTCGGCGGCCTCGGCCGGGAGGCTAAGCACGAAGTTGAGGGCGCCGCGCACCTTGAACGAGCCCGCGCGCTGGAGACTTTCGCTCTTCAGCTGCACCGGATGGCCCACCAGGTCGGACAACTGCGTACATTCGACCAAGGGTGTGCGAACGACCGACCCATCCAGACGGCCACTCGCGGCCATTACGTCGTCAAGACCGACTAGACCGCCGGGCACCGGCGATGGAAGCCCGGCAGTCACCGCGAGCCGTTGTCGTCAGCCAGAGGCTCGGTGGACGCTCCACCCCCGGTCGCGGGCGACGGCCCGACACGCTCAAGCATGTTTCCGTTGTCCTCTACGACGACGCGGGCCACGTCCATGACCGTGTCTCCGTCGTCTAGGTTCACCAACCTCACTCCTTGTGTGGCTCGGCCGATGACGCGGATCTCGGCGACCGGCTGACGGTTCACGACCCCATTGCGGGTGATCACCATGAGTTGCTCGTGCTCATCCACGGCGTTGATCGAAACCACGCGGCCCGTCTTCTTGGTCACGCGCAGATTGAGAACGCCCTTCCCGCCACGCTGTTGCAGCCGGTATCCCTTAACGTGTGAGCGCTTACCCATGCCATGCTCAGTGACGACCAGCAGCGTGGAGTCCCGGTGCACGACGACCATGCCGACCACAACATCGTCTCCGGCAAGCCTGATCCCCCGCACGCCCTCCGTGGCGCGACCCATGGGTCGCACATTCGCCTCCCGAAAGCGGATCGCGAGCCCATCCTGGGTGGCCAGGACGACCTCGTCGCCTCCGTCCGTGATCTGAACGTCGATCAGCTCATCACTGTCGCGCACGTTGATCGCGTTCAATCCAACCGACCGGACGTTACTGTAGGCGGACAAGGGTGTCTTCTTGACCACGCCCTTGAGCGTGCAGAATAGCAGGTAACTGTCGTCACGGAACTCGCGGACAGGCACGAACGCGGCGATCTCCTCACCCGGTTCGATGCTTAGGAGATTAACGATAGGTCTGCCACGTGCCGCGCGCCGCGCTTCCGGGATTTCCCACACCTTTATCCAGTAGCAGCGCCCCGAGCGCGTGAAGACCATCAGGTAGTCGTGGGTGGAGGCCACGAACAGGTGCTCGACCCAATCCTCGTCCCTCGTGCCCATTCCCTGCATGCCCCTCCCGCCTCGTTTCTGCGCGCGGTACGTGTCGATCGGAACCCGCTTGACGTAACCCTGGCGAGAGACGGTGAGGACCATGTCTTCTTCGGCGATGAGATCTTCCACGTCCAAATCGGACACCGAGGCGGCGATCTCGGTCTTGCGCTCGTCGCCATACTTTTCCGCGAGTTCGCGCAGCTCGCCGGAAACGATGAGCATTCGCCGGGGGCGGCTCCCGAGGATGTCGTCGAGTTCGCGGATCCCGTCGCGTACCTCGGCCAACTCCTCGTCGAGCCGAGTTATCTCCAATCCCGTGAGGCGCGCGAGCCGCATGTCGAGAATCGCCTTGGCTTGGTGCTCGGTGAGCTCGAAGCGCTCCCGCAGCTGCGTGCCTGCGACCTCGGCATCGGGCGAGGCCCGGATGAGCACTATCACGTCGTCGATGTTATCGACCGCGATCTTGAGTCCTTCCAGTGTGTGCTCGCGTTCGCGAGCCCGGCCGAGATCGTACTTGGTGCGCCTGACGACGACGTCGTGCCGATGCTCTACGAAATGCAAGAGCATATCGCGCAACGACATCACCCGCGGGACACCGTCGACCAACGCGAGCATAATGGCACCGAAAGTGACCTGCATCTGTGTGTGCTTATAAAGCCGATTTAGAACGATGTGGGAAATCGCGTCGCGTCGGAGTTCGATCACGATCCGCATCCCGTCACGGTCGGACTCGTCGCGCAGGTCCCTTATGTCGGTGATCTTCTTGTCACGGACTAGCTGAACAATCTGCTCGATCAGGCGAGACTTGTTGACCATGAACGGGATCTGAGTCACGATGATACGCTCCCCCCCGTCGTCCTCCTCCGTCTCCACTCGGGCACGCGTCACCAAGCGCCCGCGACCCGTACGGTAGGCGTCGCGGATGCCGGCTTGGCCGCATATGTATCCACCAGTGGGGAAGTCGGGTCCCAGAACGAGCGTCTCGAGCTCTTCCTGTGGCATGTTGGGTTCTTCAATCAATCCGATGCAGGCCTCTGTCACTTCACACAGATTATGCGGCGGGATGTTGGTGGCCATGCCCACAGCGATCCCGGAGGATCCGTTCACCAGAAGGTTGGGTAGCTTGGCAGGTAAGACCGTAGGCTCTTCGATCCGACCGTCGAAGTTAGGGACGAAGGGCACGGTTTCTTTGTCGATGTCCTCCAACAGCTCCATCGCGAGCGGCGTGAGGCGGGCTTCGGTATAGCGATAGGCCGCCGCCGAGTCGCCGTCGATCGAGCCGAAGTTTCCTTGGCCATCGATGAGCGGGTAGCGGAGTGAGAAGTCCTGCACCATGCGGACGAGGGCGTCGTAGACGGCGGCGTCACCGTGCGGATGATACTTACCTAGAACCTCACCAACGACCGTCGCGCTCTTCTTGTGCGCGCGCCCCGGCGTCAGGCCAAGCCCACTCATGCCGTACAGAATGCGCCGATGTACAGGTTTCAGACCGTCGCGCACGTCGGGGAGGGCCCGCTGCACTATCACGCTCATCGAGTAGTCGATGAACGACTCGCGCATCTCGTCCTCGATCAGGCGAGCCATCACCTTCTGGCCGTCGCCTTCCAGGCCGATTCCGCCGTCGTCCCGTTCGTCCATCTATCCCTCCGTTTGCAGCAGGTGGCGAGGCCGCCCCAACCACAGCCCTCCCAGGCGGCCACGCGTGAGGTCTGGAAGAGGATCCTGGCACCATGAATGCCGCGTGTGTGCACCCGAGTAGGCGCACACACGCGGCCACGTTCTGCTGGCCGAACAACTACGCAAAGAACAGCCCGCTATGCGGTGTGGCGCCTGCCATCTTGACGCTACACAGGCAGCGTGGTCGGGCAAGGTTGAAACTGCGGCTGCCGATGACTGCCCTCGATCCGGTCCAGAGCAGGTTACCGCGAACGGCACGGATCATGCCCCGACCTTGAGACCGAGAAGCAAAAACTCCAAGGTAATTTCGGTTACGGAAGCCTCAGAAAAACCGTACAAGAGCGCCCGTGAGCCGTCTCCGTTTACGGGCTAGCGGCGGGAGGGGTCCGTAGATTCCATAAACAAAAAAATATAACGGCTTTCGAAGGATCCCATCAACGGAGAAAAGAGGCCACGATGAGGCTTGTCGGGCGGTCGCGAAGGAGGCTCGGCGTCGTCCGCCGAGGGGGCCGCCACGGCGCTCCTACGCCACAGCCACGAAGTTCTTCCCCTCCTTCCAGCCCAACTGTATGAGCCAAGCACGGATTCTTGCCCGTGCCCCGAACTGACCCACTGCCACCACGCAGAAGGCCCCTCGATAAGAGGTAACTTGAGGCGGTGGGATGACCGGCGCGCCGTGGATCTCCTGCCCGAGTTTACGCGGGTTCAAGTCCACAAACGCGCGAACTTTCACCCCCTCGGCTGTTAGCCTCCGCGAGAACGCCTTGCCTACGGGACCCGCTCCCCAGACCACCACACCGTCCCGACCCTTAAGCAGTGATCGGGTGAGGTGGTGCGCCTTACAGCGGCGGAAGGCGTCCGCGTCATACGACCTGTGCGTGCGTGAGAGCCGATTCGGCCGGTCACGCCACTCGAGCAGAACTTCGGGTACGGTCCCAAGCCGTCCACCGGCTCTCCACAGCCGAAGAAGTAGGTCGTAGTCCTCCGGCCACCCGTGGTCACGGTAGCCGCCGACGTTTGCCACGGCTTCTGCGCGCATGAAGAATGTCGGATGTGCGAGCGGGCATTCGACAAACAGGTCCCGCACGAGATCTGCCGGTTCCACGAGCGCATTAAGCCAGCGCTCGTAGCGGAGAGCGCCGCGCCCGAGACCCGAGCGCGGGATGTAGCGAATACCGCAGCCGCCGAGCACAAGTGTCGGGTCGTGCTCGGCCAGCTCGCGTTGGCGGGCCAATCTCGCCGGAAGGGCGATGTCGTCCGCGTCCATGCGTGCCAACCATCGTCCCCGTGCCGCGTAGCGTGCCCGCTCCAACGCGGCAACTAAGCCGAGCCGATCTTGGGTGAACACACGCACACGCGGATCTGTAGTGGCCCAATCTTCGAGTAGCCGCGGCGTGGCGTCACGGGACCCGTCGTCGACGACCACAACTTCAAAATCGTCATCGGTTTGCCGCACGAGTGAGTCGATACAGGTCGCCAAGTGGTCGGCGCCATCCCGCACGGGAAGCAAAACGGAGACAGACGGCGTGCTCAGTGTCTAACTGACTCCTCTATTGAGGAAGTGACGCCAATTCGGTGATGAGCAGCTGTTCGACCGGAACTAGCGTAAAGAGTGCGTCCGGGTGCTCGTGGCTCGCCCACACCGTCCGGGGCTCCGAGCCGAGCGTGCGCGTCCCCGCCGGGGGACTTGAGATTACCGACCAGTCAACCGTTCCCGGTCCACTCCCCCGTCGCCGTGTCCGGGGCGTCCATCGATATCACCATGTTCGCTCGGTGTGCCCTAGGTCCCGGCACGCCGAACACTACGTCAGACACGACCGTCTGGGCTCCCCCATAGAGCTACGGTACGCCAGTATGGGCTTGCCCATCGCGCTGGACACTACGAACTCCCGGATCATCGCACGGACGGTCCGGCCCTCGGCGAGTGCCCGATACTCGTAGCTTGCCGCGGCCCCAACGGCAGCGTGTCGAAGCGCTCTCCCCAGGACTCCAGAAACAGTGCGGCAAGCGCCAGCGGTTCGCCGTCCATGTCGATGACACGCACGGGACCGAAGCGTTCTAGCTCGGACTTCAGTTGGGTGCCGTCGCCCACGACTACGAGCACCATCCGCTCCGGCAGTAAGTGATCTGTCGCAACTCGCCTGATATCAGAGGCGTCCAGCGCGGCAACTCGATCGCGGTACGTCTCGAGCGCGTCGTCGGGCAGGCCGAGTAGACGGTTACTGGCGACTTGTCCGGCGATCTGCTGCGGTGTCTCGATCCTTAGCGGGAACGAGCCGATCATGAAGCTCCGTGTTACATTGAGCTCCTCGGCCGGCACAAGCTCGGTCCGCAGGCGCTCCACCTGGGCGAACAGCTCGGCGATCACGTCCACCACGACTTCGTTTCTCGCCTCGACGGCGGCCTGCCAGACGCCAAGATCGCGGCGGCGCGTACCCGCAGAGTACGCACCATATGTCCAGCCCCTCTCCTCTCGAAGAATCTGAAACAGGCGGCTGGTCATCCCGCCACCCAATAGCTCGTTGGCCACCGAGAGGGCGGTCCAGTCAGGGTGAGCACCTGACGCAAGCAGGTGGCCGGCCCGCACAACAGCTTGCACGGATCCAGGGCGGTGCACCAGCAGGACCTCACGTCGCGGGGTGGGAGGCGTACCATACGCCACTTCAGGAACGGACACCGGTTCCCAGCCCTGGAATGCGGCCTCAAGGGCGGGTGCGATTTCCTCTGCCGTGACCGATCCGGCTACGACAAATACCGTGTTGATAGGGCGGAACCAGCGGTCGTGGAACGCCTCAAGCGACTGGCGGTCGATCGTCCGTAGCGTCTCCTCGGTCTCCAGCCTTCCGTAGCCGTGCCCGCCGTAGACCGCACGGGTGAACGCCCGGCTCGCGAGCACGGACGGTCGTGCCAAGCTTGCTCGGAGCCCGGACAAAGCACGCGTTCGCACGAGCTCAAGCTCTTCTTCGGGGAACATGGGATTCATCACTATGTCAGCCAGCAGTGCTAGGCCGGTACCCAGGTCGGGCTCCAGCACCGCCAGCGTGACGTTGATCCAATCGGCGGTCGCCGAGGCATCCAACGAGCCGCCGACAAAGTCGATCGCCTCGGCAATTGAATCGGCGCTACGGCTTGCTGTGCCCTTTGTCAGAAGCTGGGCTGTGAAGGCAGCGAGCCCTACACGGTCCACCGGGTCCATCGCACTTCCGCCTCCGAGCACCGCCCGAATGGTGACGTAGGGTACCTCGTCCTGTGTGACCACGAGCAAGCGAGCTCCGTTCGCGAGCGTGCGTTCCTCAAACGACGGAAACGCTACGTCTTCCGTGGGTAGCGGAAGCGGCGCCTCCTGCTGGGCGGACGCCGGGACAGCCACTACCAAGATCAGAGTCACGAAAGCTGCGGCCGAAGCGGGAGCCATCATTGCGTCTTTCACCTCCCCGTTGCGGCCGCGGGCCGGGCGATTACAACGGTCTGGTTGTCCGATGTCAGATATGTTCGCGCGACACGCCGGAGATCCTCCAGCGTGATTGCCTCGTAGCGCTCGACTTGGTTATTGACCCGAAACGGATCGCGATAATGGAGCTGCGCAGCCTGCAGCAGGTTGCCCTTCGACTGCACGCGAAGTCGACTAGTGACGGCGTCGGCCCGCTCTTGATTCTTGGCCTTCCGCAGCTCGCGGTCGGTTATACCCGCCTCTTGGAGCGTGACGATCTCGGCCGCCACGAGCTCCTCGATGCGTTCGACCTCGACGCCCACATTGGGGATCGCTCCGATCGTCAACATCCCCCCACCGAGTCGGTCTCTATTGAACGCGGCTATCGCTAGGGCGGCCTGCTCGTCTTGGACTAAACGCCGCTCCAGCCGGCTGCTCTCGCCGCCGCTGAGCACTCCCACCAACAAGTCGAGCGCGTAAGCGTCCGGATGATCGGCAGGCGGGGTATTGTAAGCCATCCAGATCCGGGGAAGCTGGGCCAAAGGATCGGGCAGCTCCAGCCGCCGTTCGCCGTCGGTACGCGGTGTTGTAGGAACCGGCGGAAGCGACGGCACCTCCGTACCCCGAGGGATCGCCCCAAAGTACTCCTCGGTAAGCGTACGAACCTGCCTCGGGGTCACGTCGCCCACAACCGCCAGCACTGCGTTGTTGGGCACGTAATACCGCTCGTAGAAATCCAGCGCGTCACCGGCGGTCGCAGCGTCCAGATCGTCCATGGTGCCGATCGTAAGATGCCGATACGGCGGGTAATCCGTCGCCAGCGTGTCCAGCGCAAGCTGGGCGTGCGCGTATGGCTGGTTGTCGATCCGGAAGCGCCGTTCCTCCTTCACCACCTCTCGCTGCGTCTCTAGGCCGCGTTCGGTTACGACGAGTCGGTCCATACGCTCGGCGTGCGCCCAGAGGGCAAGGTTGAGTCGGTTGGCGGGCAGAATCTCAAAATATGCGGTGCGATCGTTATCGGTCGTCCCGTTCAGCACGCCGCCGGCCTGCGTGATAAGCCGATCGAACTCGCCGTCGTCCAGATTCTCGGTTTCTTCGAACAGCAGGTGCTCGAACAAGTGGGCGAAACCACTACGTCCTGTCGGTTCGTGCGCGCTCCCGACGTAGTACCACATCGATACCGCTACGACCGGCGTCGAGTGATCCTCGGATACGATCACGTGGAGCCCGTTGGCTAGCGTGAACGTGTCGATCGGTATAGGGGACAGCCTGAAATCGGTCTGAGCAGCAACCGAGCCTGCATGTGTCAGGACTGCGACGGTGACAACGAGGCCCAAAGGGTATACGCCCCGCGGGCGCAGTGCGGAGCGGCATGGACGCCCAGAGCGCTTACGCATAGTCTGAACCTCACGATTGCCGAACGGACAGTGGGAAACTCCATAATACACTCATGGGGCAGCTACGCGATTACGGCCAGACCCTGCTCGGGCAAGTACCGATAATTGTCGACCGATTTAAACTACTGGGTTACCCCTATGAACGTGCCACAATTTGAGACAGTGGTGGTGTCGCGGAAGACCCCAAGTGATGGGCGTCTGCTTATTTCCGAGGCGCTAGCAAGAGATCTGGCGCCGGCGGGTCCCCAGCTTACAGTCGAGTTAAACGGTGTGCTGACAACGGCTGAACTCCACAGTATGACGTGTAAGTGTGGGAAGGGCGCAAGCGACAGCGCGGTGCACGTACATCATTTCATCGAGAGCCCCTTGCTGGCGACGCTCACGCCCGGTATCGAAGTCGTGCTGCGGCTCGACGAAGTATCTTTGGTACTGAGCGTCGACAACGTTTAGAGCCTCGGCCGTCGTCCACTTCGATTCTGCTGGGCCGCCGTATGAACACTGATTCACCGGCCTCGGGAAACAGCCCTGGCCGCGAGTGGAACTGCCTCAGGGGCCTCGCTTGCTCTTGCTGCCCTTACATGCGGCCGTTTACCTTTTCCTTCTGTGAATTATGTCGACGGAGAGCCCATTACCTTGGAAGTAACCGTTCAAGACAACGAGAGCTTGGAGCGCGCCCTGCGCCGCTTCAAGCGGAAGGTACAGCGTTCGGGCCTCTACTCGGAGCTCCGTAAGCGACGCTTCTACGAAAAACCGAGCGCGCAGCGTAAACGGAAGCGCGAAGCGGCCATCCGCCGGGAGCGTCGGCGCCAACGCCGAGGTGTCCGTAACCACAGCTGAAACCGCGCGACCATACTGCTCGGGCTCAATGGCGGCCCTCCTTCCGGGATTCCTGGGGAGGCGCGCCGTTCTTTGGTGAGGGAGTTCAGCGACGAGCCGTGGCCAGATTCGGTGCTTGCGGAAGCCCCATGACACTCCCTGCTAGGTAGACATGCCCCTCGGGCCGGGTCAGGCCGCCTGAGTTTGGGTGGTAACGGACAGACGATGTTTGGCTCAGAGCGGTGCCGGCACTGGCTCTTCGCCTGACCAGTCGTAGAAACCCAGCCCGGATTTCCGCCCGTATCGTCCCAGAGTAACCATCCGCCGTAGCAGTGGTGGGGGAGCGTAGCGCTGTTCGCGGTACTCCCCGAACATGATCTCTGCGATCTTGTGGATGGTATCCAGCCCCACGAGGTCGCAAAGGGCGAACGGGCCCATCGGGTGCCCGCATCCCAACATCATTGCCCTGTCCATGTCCGACACGTTTGCCACCCCGCGCTCTGCTTGGCGAATAGCATCGAGCATGTAGGGGACCAGAAGCAGGTTCACCACGAATCCAGGGTTGTCCTTGGCAACGATCGGCACTTTGTCCAGCCGTCTGCCGAAATCAAGCGCGGCATCCAGCGTGTCAGGAGTGGTCGCTATTGTTCGTACAACTTCGACTAGTTTCATCACCGGCACGGGATTGAAGAAGTGCAGCCCGACGAAGCGACCGGGCCGGGTACCTGCCGACAGGTCAGTGATCGGCAGCGAGCTGGTGTTGGACGCAAACACGGTGCGCTCGGCACATACCTCGTGTAGACGCCCAAACAGCTTGCGCTTGGTAGAGAAGTCCTCGACGATGGCCTCGATGACGAGATCGCGGTCGGCCAGATCAGCCAGAGCGGTGGTGTAGAGGATCCTGCCCTGTGCGGCATCGCGTTCGACTGCCGTCAGTCTATTCTTCTGGACGGCCTTCCCGAGTGATCCCTCGATCCGCTTCCGACCGCGGGCGAGCGCCCGTTGGTTGATTTCCAAAACTGTCACGCCGAAGCCGGCTCTAGCGGTGACCTCGGCGATGCCGCTCCCCATGAGCCCGCAGCCCACGACGCCAACTTTCTCGATCGTAACCACGTTCCCCATGAGCTCCTCCTTCTCAGTCGTCCCTGACCACCCAGGATGTGCCTAGCCATGCCATGGAAGTGCCGCTGAGCTCACGAGTGCCCGCCAGCGGGCAGTGACCCGAGTAGCTGCCCAAGCCCGAGCGTTGCGTCCCCTCGGTCCCAATGTGGCCTGCCTTGAGCCGCGGTTCAGTCGGGCCGTACATCCACCACGATAGCCCCCCCTTGGCCCCCGCCTATGCACGCCGAACCCAGGCCTAGGCCGCCGCCCCGGCGTTGTAGCTCATGGAGAAGGTGTATGATGATGCGGGTACCGGACGCGGCAAGAGGATGCGTGAGTGCGATTGCCCCGCCATCGACGTTAGTCTTCGCGGGATCCAACCCCAGCTCCCTCTCGACTGCCTTATACTGGGGCGCGAACGCTTCGTTGACCTCGACCAGATCCATGTCCGTCACACTGAGCCTGGCCCGCTCGAGCGCGATGCGGGTCGCTGGCGCGGGACCGATTCCCATGACGCTCGGATCCACTCCTGCGAAACCCCAGGAGATCAGACGGCCGAGCGGGCGGAGCCCGCGCGCCTCCGCCCAAGCGGCATCGGCTAGTACGCACGCAGCCGCCCCGTCACCAATACCGCTAGCATTGCCTGCGGTAACCAATCCATCCTTCTTGAAATACGGCCTGAGAGTCGCCAGATCCCCTATGGTGGTCTCTGGTCGCATGTGTTCGTCTGCCCGGTACTCAGCCTCCCCCCGGCGCGTGCGCGCCTTGACGGGCGTAATCTCGGCATCGAGGCGACCCTCGTCCCATGCTCGCTTGGCACGCCGCTGCGACTCCAACGCCACCGTGTCCGCTTCTCGCCGTGTCACGCTGTAGCGTTCCGCCAAGTTCTCCGCGGTCTGGGCCATCGTCATTCCACAGTGCGCGTCGATCAGAGCCTGCCAGAGCAAATCCTCGAAGAAACCACCGGCGTCGCCTAACCTCAGCCTACCCCAGCGTGCGCCCCGCACGACATGCGGTGCCATGCTCATCGACTCGGTGCCGCCACACAGAGTGACATCCGAGTCGCCCAGCAGGATCTCTTTCGCCCCCTGTACAATGGCTTCGAGACCTGAACCGCAAAGGCGGTTCACCGTGAGTGCGCCCGCTTCCTCTGGCACTCCTGCACCTAGCGCTACATGACGCGCGAGATAGATCGCGTCGGCCGAAGTCTGAAGCGCGTTGCCGAAGAAGGTGTGGCCGACATCGGCGGCCGTGGCACCTGACTCGCCGAGCGCCGCCTGGGCGGCGAACACGCCAAGCTCGGTGGCGGTGAGACTCTTGAGTGATCCTCCGAACGCACCGAATCCCGTTCGTTTGCCGGAGAGAAAAACGACCTCGCGGTCTTGCCCCTGTGTTCCCATGGCTCCGGCTACCCGGCTGCACTTTGTTCGATTCCTCTAGGAATGGCCCCGAGGGCAGGGCGAGCCGACCGCCGAGCCGGGGCGGTCCGCCCCTAGGCCTCGAACAGCTGGCATAGCCTACGACCTAGGCAAAATCTCCATCCGCTGCGGAATGTCGCGCACTGGCCTCTACTGCGGTGCGAGTCCGGGAGGAGCCGCGCGTCTGTTGAATGACCTCAGTACCGGCGTTGACAGTCTGCGCTGTGTGGGCAGCTCGGGCTTCGCAGATACGGCCGAAGCTCGTCGGAATCAGCTGCTAGTGCGCCTACTGGCCATCTGGCTCGCATAGGCCTTGTTCTGCAGAGTGCTGCAGGGCCACCGATAATCCGGCATGCGGAGCCAGCGGTACGGGTAAGCCTGTGCGACGGAGTGCGGAACGCGGGCTCAGTCCCGGGGCACCACCATGACAGCTCCGCGGCCCTCCTCGCGGCTGCCGGTGACCACAAAGGGATAGTTGCCGGGCGGTGCTCCGGCGAACGTCACGACAAACCGCGCCCCCATCTCGACGAGCGGCGGACTGCTTTCTTGCCAGGAGTCTCGCAGGAAGTCCGCTGCGGGGGCCGGGAGGCTGTCAAGAATGAAGCTGATCACGTGCACCTGCCGGTCACGGGTCACGAACTGGACAAGATCCCCCGCGCGTACCGTGACCAGGGCGGGCTCGACACGCTCGCCGTCTTCGGTGCTCTCCAGCTGGACGGTATGCACGGGATCACGCTCGCCCAGGCCCAGTGAGTCCCGCAGAAACGTATCGGGGAAGAGATCGGGGTTGGTCCGATCGCAGCCGGTCAGCAGGATCGTCAACCCCGTCAGCAAGAGTGTGTCCGGGCGGACACCACGGATCATCAAGGCGGGCGGCGGTCCATCGGAGGTTACTAGGTCCGATGGCAGCGTTGGGGGTCGGCACCGCTGCTCATGTTGGGTCGGCACCACATGCCACACAGAAGCGCCAGCGCACTTCCACTTCTTCGCCGCAGGTATGGCATGGCGCCTTGTGCAGATCTGTCCCCAGAACGGGCAATAGTCCCCTTCCGATAGATCTCCGAGGCCGTGAACGGTTCGTTCCAATACACTGGACGGGTGCGTAGGATTCCCTCCCACCAGCGCACGGTGGGAGCAGTTCAGGGAGTCAAGCGTCGCGGGTGAGGTTCCGCGGTCACTCGTCGTCCAGTGTGATTAGTCCCTCTTGGATGGCCGCCCGAATAAACGCTTCGGGATCCTGAAACGGGATCTCGACTCCGCGCTCCTCGTTCCACCGCTCCGCGAGGCGGCGCATGTAGCGCGCTAACGGTTCATGGTCGAAGCCCGCCCCGTCGCGCATCTGCCGGACGATCTCGTGCCATGGGCCCTGAAAGACGTAACCGTTGGGCAAGCGCACCTGATGATGTGACACGTCCCCTACCTCCTGGCCAGAATCGAAGAGCTCACGCTGGCTGGGGTGGCAAGGCTGATGATTGCGACTGCCGTTGAACTCGGTCTCAACCTCGGCCAAGAGCAAGTCGAGGGGATCGGATACGGCCTCCAGCTCACGCAGCCGCGCCTGCCAGGGAAGTAGCTGCGCATCGTCTTCCTCCAGCTGACAGAGGGCGCGCTTGAGTTCGATTGTTCGCCACACGGCGAGTGCATCCCAGTGGTCTGCAGGCGGAACCCGCTCAAACTCCCGCAGGGAACTCTCCCAATCTCCTAGGTCGTATAGTAGGTGGCTCAGGTAAACGCGCGCTTCATGCAGTTTGGGATTCAATCGAAGTGCAAGCCGGATCTGGCGTCCCGCGCCTACTTCGTCGCCGAGCCGATGGAGCGTATAGCCCAACGCGGCAGCCGCCTCGGCGTCGTCCGGCCGACGCGTAGTCGCATTGGCGAACACGTCGCGGCACTCCGAGTACATCCCCTCACGATAGAGCGCACGACCCATAGTCAGCATCAGATCCACATCATCGTACCCCGTCGCCTTGACACGTCCGAAGAAGAGAAGCGCCTGGTCCCGGTGCCCCAACCGGAGGAACGCCTCGCCCACCCCCACTAGCGCCTCCTCATGCCCGGGATCAAGCACGAGCGCTCGCTCGTACGCCTGCTGAGCCCAGGCAAACTCCTCGCGCGCAAGCCGTGCATACCCGAGCCCGACGTGCAATTCCACGGCGCTCGGATAAAGCGAAAGGCCCTCCTTGAGTATCTCGAGGGCCCCTTCGTAGTCGCAGTCATCCTGGAGCTTACGTGCGCGCTCGTCGTACTCCTCTGAGCTGAGGAGTCTCTTTGTCATCGCGGAGAACCTCCGGGACGAGATGGAGCTGTGGGGGGTCGAAACGAACCTAATGTGGCGACTGTCACGATACCACCCCGAATCTTGTCAAATCACGAAAGAGCCTGAGGTGGGCGCGTGATTGCAACGAGAGAGGAGCCTCCAGTGGGGGGCGCGGCGTTCACAGGGGGGCGGTTCAGCGCTTCCTGGAACAGGCAACATACCTCTCCGGGACCCAGGTCAGACGCGCTCGCTCGCAGTCCTGGGCAAGAACGACGATTGACAGGCACTCTCCACGAACGATAGGCGGCGCATCAGCCCGTGCTTAACCCGACCCGAGGGAAAAGGGGTTCGCCCTTTTTCACGCGCCTGCCGCCGAGGCGCATGGCGGAGGCTTCCCGGAGCGTTGGTACTCGATCCAGGCCCATGCGGGTGGCAAGTTCCCTCATCTTGCCTGGGCAGGCTGGCTCGAAGAGCGCGGCTAGCACGGCGAGCGTGCGGACCAGCGTGGCGAGCGTCTCATCCAATTTGGCGGCCTGGGCGGGATCCGACGCCTCCTCCTTGGCGTGAGTCCAGGGCTCCCGTTCCTCAACGTATCCATTCGCGCGGCGCGCCAGCTCCATCGCACCCGCCAGGGCTTCGTGCAGGCGGAAGTCTGCCACAGCACCGGAGACTCGGGCGAGCGTCTCGGCAATCTGCGGGTCCAGCCCCCCTCCTGCGCTGTCGGGCACTCGGCCATCCCTGTACTTCTCAGTCATCCCGAGGGTGCGACTGGCCAAGTTGCCGAGGACATTAGCCAACTCCTCGTAGCGGATGACGAAACGGTCGGCGGTGAACGATGCGTCCTGTCCGGTCGGCATTTCGCGCAGCAGGTACCAGCGCACCGGGTCAGTACCGAAGCGTCCCCGGAGCTCAAGGGGATCCACCACGTTCCCGAGTGATTTCGACATTTTCCTGTCACCGAGCACCCACCATCCGTGCGACAGTATTCCGGCCGGTAGAGGGAGGCCTGCCGCCATGAGCAGGGCGGGCCAGTAGACGGCGTGGGGGGTCAGGATGTCTTTACCGATAATGTGCAGGTGGGCGGGCCACCATGAACCGGTTGTGTCCTCAAACCCCTCCTCGCCCGGAGGTCCATCCACGTCAATAGCCCCCGACGCAGTGAGGTAGTTGATGAGCGCGTCGAACCAGACGTATGCGACGTGGTCGCCATCGAATGGCAGCGTGATGCCCCACGGAAGTCGTGACTTCGGCCGTGAGATGGACAGATCCGCGAGCGGCTGGGCCAAGAAGCCGAGCACCTCGTTTCGCCGCATTTCGGGCCAGATCCAGCGAGGGTTCTCCTTAATGTGCCGGATCAAGCGATCTTGGTAGGCGCTCATCCTGAAGAAGTAGTTCTTCTCGTCGATCTTGTGTGTCGGTCTTCCACAGTCTGGACATGTACGGTCTAGACCGAGATCCTTTTCTGTCCAGTACCGTTCCTCGTACACGCAGTACCAGCCCCGATAAGCCCCCTCGTAGATCTCTCCTCGGTCCCACAGGCGCTGAAGGAACGCCGTCACTACACTGACATGGTCCGCATCGGTGGTGCGGATGAAACGATCAAACGAAATGTCGAGCTCCTGCCAAGCCGCACGAAAACTCACCGCCATCTGATCGCATAGCTCACGGGGGGTGAGGCCCCTGCGGCTGGCCTCTTCAAACATCTTCTGTCCATGTTCGTCGGTGCCGGTCAGAAAGAACACTTCGCGTCCTTGCTGACGCCAGAAACGAGCAAGCACGTCGGTCAGGATGGTCGTGTAGGCGTGCCCGATATGGGGATCGCCCGAGGCGTAATATATGGGCGTCGTGAGGTAATAACGCTGAGGGCGGCTCACGGGACGCCGTGGCCTTCCTCAGTGCGAGCAGACACCTCTTCTTTGAGTGCGCTTAGCGGGACGATGCGACGCATGCCCTCGTCATCACGCAGGGTAACTAGACTGCGCCAGATGTCGACGGCCACCACGCGTTCTCCGCCTCTGGAGGTCTTGAGCTTCTTGCCCTCCCGAGGGAAACGGCGCCTTGCTTCGACGTACGCGCGATGTTCATACATCAAACAACACATAAGCCGGCCACAGCAGCCCGAGATTTGAGCTGGATTGAGTGAGAGGCGTTGATCCTTGGCGAGCTGGAGGCTGACTGGTTTCAACTCGGGCAGCCAGGTTGAACAGCAGAGCTCCCGGCCACAGCGACCGACCCCTCCTAGGAGCGCCGCTTCGTCCCGCACACCGATCTGTCTGAGTTCGATCCGCGTCCGAAACCCGCGCGCGAGATCGCGCACGAGCCCGCGGAAGTCAACACGCCGCTCGGCCGTGAAGTAGATCATGAGCTTGTTGCGATCGAACTGCCACTCGGCTTCGGTCACCTTCATCTTGAGGCTGTGCTTCCCGACCAGCTTACGGGTCTCGCCAAGGACCCGTTCCTCGTCGCGGCGGAGCGAAGAGAGTCGTCCGACCTCGTCGGGACGTGCATGCCGTAGGATGCGCTTCTCCGGGACTGGTGTCGCGCAGCTGCCCGAGGATCCGCACTTGCGCTGAGCGATCGCGCCCAGGGCGCTGACCGTACCCAGGTCTTCACCCCGGTCGGCCTCGACGACAACGTGATGGCCTGGGGCGAGTTCGTTTCCCGCGTAGGTGAAGTAGTCCTTACGGGTCCCCTTGAACCGGACCTCAGCGAACCCCGGGTTAGTTGCCATCGGCACCTAGTCGTCAGTGATCCGGGCCGTCTCGGGCGGGCACGCAGGACCTACCCTTGCGGGTGTTGGTCTGCCTGTCGCCACGCCCCCATCGCCTCGAACTTGGCTCGGCGGCGCTCGATCAGTTCCTCGATGCCATGGCCTCTGACGTCGGCCAGATGCCGCAGGAGCGCATCTCGGAGCCCAGCCGCCATCGCGTCCCAGTCCTCGTGCGCGCCGCCCAAGGGTTCCGCCACGACCTCGTCTGCAATCCCGAGCTTCAAGAGATCGCGGGACGTAAGCCGCAGTGCTTCTGTCGCCTGTTCACGATACTCGGCCGATCGCCAGAGGATAGCGGCGCAGCCTTCGGGCGAGATGACCGAATAGATGGCGTGCTCAAACATCAAGATGCGGTCCGTCACTCCCAACGCTAACGCCCCTCCGGATCCGCCTTCGCCAATAATCGCCGAAATGAGTGGCGTCCGCAGCCGCCCCATTTCCCGCAGGTTCATAGCGATGGCCTCTGCCTGGCCGCGCTCCTCAGCCCCAATTCCTGGATAGGCCCCGGGCGTGTCGATAAGCGTGATCACGGTGCGACCGAATTTCTCTGCCTGGCGCATGAGCCGCAGCGCCTTGCGGTAGCCCTCCGGGTGCGGCATGCCGAAGTTTCGAAGCAGGTTCTCCTTCATGTCGCGGCCCTTCTGGTGGCCGATCACCATGACTGTCTCGCCGTTCAGTCGAGCCCATCCGCCCACAATCGCTTCGTCGTCGCGGAAGCCACGGTCACCGTGCAACTCCACCCAATCGGTGAAGCACCGCTCGATGTAGTCCAGCGTGTAGGGACGCTGGGGGTGACGTGCTACCTGCACCTGTTCGATCGGCTTGAGGGGTCTGGCGATGTCCTCGCGCAGCCGCTCTAATTCGCCGTGAAGCACTTTGATCTCATCGCTCACGTCGCCCCCCTTGCGGTCGGCTAGGTCGAGCACGACCTCGATGCTGTCCTCGGTCTCGGTGACATCTCGCTTGAGGCCCGGTGGTGTAAAGCAGTCGAACGAGGTTCTCTAGTTACGGAATCGTGCAGAGTCGCCGAGTCGTATAGTAACGGCCCCCTAGCCATGGGGGAAAACAGCCTGGCCTGCGTGTGACCGGCGACGGTCCGATACGGGATCTCGGGTACCCGGTACTCCTTGAGTGGTTGGAATCAGCGCCTCGGAGTTCGCTCGATGAATACCGTGCCGGGTGGGTTGAGACATGAACCCTTCCCACGTCATATGGTCGAACATCTGGATTGAGGACAAGAATAGCTGGCCGTGTCCAGGATGCCGCGCGGCCGATGATGGAATTCAAGCTGACCCCGAGCGGGGAATACACACGTTGTCGGCGAGTGCATCCCGTGATGGGAGTTACGGGCTAGACTACACCGGCCCGCGCAAGAGTTCATAGGGATCCGGCACAGCGAACTTGACACGCGTGCGCCGATAACGTTCGGATGGACATGGACAACCAGGAGAAGTGTCGCGGCGTTCGGTTTCTCCGACGGCCGGACTTCCCGGGTGGGTGAGTGCTGCCGATGTGTGCAACCAGGATGGATCGATGCGGAGTCACTCAGTCCGAGTCATCTTAACCAGGGTTCTTCGTGCCCGCTGTGACTAGCGTCGGCACGGGTCTCTGATGCGGCAGAAGCCGTGACGTGACCGTCGTGTACGCTTTCTTGGCCAACTCTACGTTCGCCTTACACCTGGCATTCATAGGGTTCGTCGTGGTGGGCGGACTATTTGTGCTCCGCTGGCCACGCGTGGCGTGGGCGCACGTCCCCTGTGCGCTCTGGGGGGCGTTAGTGGAGCTGCTCGGGTGGATCTGCCCGCTCACCCCGATCGAACAAGCGTTCCGGGCGCAGGCGGGGGAGGGTGCTTTCGGTGCATCCTTTCTGCAGCACTACGTCATTCCGCTATTGTATCCGGGGGCGCTGACCCGTGAGATCCAAATCGGGCTTGGGCTGGGCGTGGTTCTCCTTAACGCGCTGGCATACGGATGGGTGTGGCGCCGGCGCACAGCAAGGCGTCGCGAGCGGGATTCCGCGTATGCGGGCGGCCAGTAGCGCCCGGCTCGGGATCCCAGCGCCGGTCTCCTCGGCTCTAGACGCTCGTCCGGTAGCAGGCTGGTTCACTGCCGGTGTGGGCTGTGTGGCTCCGCAGGATGCGCCCTACTTCTGAGACTTCCGTTCGTCTTCGGCGACCAACAGGCCTTGTGCTTGTCACCTTTGCTTCCCGGCCAGACGTTGCCCTATCATTGGCGCGCCGATCCGGTCACGTCACCTGCGTCGATTCCTTGTCTTTCTTCGGCGACCCTCATGAACGAAACCGCTGTCTCCTTACTCAAGTTGCCGCGCAGCAGCTTCGGCGAGACTTCGCGCAGGGACGCGTGGTGGGTCAAGCCGCTCGCTGTCTTGATCGGCCTTTCTGCCTTCATCGTCTACTCCACCTGGGCCGCGTTTCAAGGCGAACACTACCACTTCGGCAACTACCTGTCCCCGTTCTATTCGCCTGAGCTATGGGGCGAGTCGCACCACGCATGGCTAGGCGGGCCACGACCGGCGTGGTGGCCGGGCTGGCTCCTCTTTTCCCCGGCGCTCCTCATCCTGTGGGCGCCGGCCGGATTCCGGCTCACCTGCTATTACTACCGCGGAGCGTACTACAAGGCGTTCTGGGCAGACCCGCCGTCGTGCGCCGTGGGCGAGCCTCGCAGTGGGTACCGGGGCGAGAGGTCGTTCCCGCTGATCTTCCAGAATGTTCACCGCTACTTCCTCTATTTGGCCCTCGCGTTCCTGGTGGTTCTCTCGATCGACGCTTGGAATGCTCTCTGGTTCGAAGATGGTCTGGGGGGTGAGGCGTTCGGGATCGGCGTGGGCACGCTCGTTCTCACCGCGAACGTGATTCTGCTCGGCGGCTATACGCTGGGCTGCCACTCCTTTCGCCATCTGATTGGCGGGCGGCTCACCCGGATTTCGAGTAGGCCGCTACAGTACAAGTGCTACACGGGTTGTAGCGCGCTCAACCGGAGACATCAGCTCTGGGCCTGGATGAGCCTCTTCTGGGTTGGCTTCACCGATGTCTACGTGCGCCTTTGCTCGATGGGTGTTTGGACCGACTGGAGAATCCTGTGATGGAATGCCCGGTCGGGGTCCGCATCACCCTGCGACTGGCGTCGAACTACCGAGACCAGAAGGGCTGAGGAGATGGCAGTACATCAAGTCCACGAATACGACGTTCTGGTGATCGGCGCCGGTGGCGCCGGGTTGCGAGCTGCTGTGGAGGCGGCTGCGGCCGATGTCCGCGTGGGTGTTGTGTGCAAGTCGTTGCTCGGCAAGGCACACACGGTAATGGCGGAGGGCGGTGTGGCAGCTGCACTAAGCAACATGGATGAGCGCGACAACTGGCAGGTCCACTTCGCTGACACGATGCGCGGTGGGCAGTACTTGAACAACTCACGAATGGCGGAACTGCACGCTCAGGAAGCGCCCGCCCGGGTGCGTGAGCTTGAGGCATGGGGGGCACTCTTCGACCGGACACCCGACGGCCGGATCCTCCAACGCAATTTCGGCGGCCACGCCTACCCACGCCTGGCACACGTCGGCGATCGCACCGGTTTGGAAATGATCCGTACGCTCCAGGACCACGGCATCCACGCTGGCCTGGACGTGCACATGGAGGTCACCGTCACTCGCCTGTTAAAGGACGGACAGCGGGTGGCGGGTGCCTTCGCATACGACCGCGAACGCGGGCGTTTTCTTGTGTTCCAAGCGGGTGCGGTCGTCCTTGCCACCGGGGGGATCGGGCGCTCCTACCGTGTCACCTCGAACTCTTGGGAGTATGCCGGAGACGGCCACTCGCTTGCCTATCAGGCGGGTGCCGAGCTGATGGACATGGAATTCCTACAGTTCCATCCTACTGGCATGGTGTGGCCCCCAAGTGTACGCGGGATCCTCGTGACCGAAGGCGTGCGCGGGGAAGGCGGGGTGCTTCGCAACAGTGAGGGCCGCCGTTTCATGTTCGACGACATCCCCGAAGCGTACAGGCCGCAGACAGCTGACTCCGAAGAGGAGGGCTGGCGCTATACTCAAGGCGACAAGAATGCGAGGAGGCCACCTGAGCTGCTCACCCGCGACCATGTCGCGCGCATGATTCTACGTGAGGTACGCGAAGGTCGTGGGAGCCCGCACGGCGGTGTGTTCCTGGACATCGCTTGGATTAAGGGCCGTGTACGCGACGGAGCAGGGCACATCAGACGCAAGCTCCCGGGGATGTACCATCAGTTCAAGGAGTTAGCCGAGTTGGACATCACTGAGGAGTCGATGGAGATCGGCCCCACCACGCACTATGCGATGGGCGGAGTGCGCGTGGACGCCGACACGCAAATGTCTTCGATCCCCGGACTCTTCGCCGCAGGCGAGTGCGCAGCCGGGCTTCACGGTGCGAACAGGCTGGGTGGCAACTCGCTCTCCGACCTGCTCGTGTTCGGACAACGCGCGGGCAAGTGCGCAGCAGAATTCGCTTGCGCGCAAGGAGAATCCTACGTCCCCGATGATCAGGTGCGGCAGGCCGAGGCCGACGCGCTCACTCCGTTCAAGAGGAAGGCTTCCGACAGTGGCGAGAACGCCTT
This sequence comes from Gemmatimonadota bacterium, assembly GCA_028875075.1. GTDB lineage: Bacteria > Gemmatimonadota > Gemmatimonadetes > Longimicrobiales > Gaopeijiaceae > UBA2988. Next base: position 123,983 of record JAPPGF010000036.1, read on the forward strand.
CCAGATCCAGTCAGATCTCCAGGATCTGATGCAGGACAAGGTCGGGATCATCCGCTCGCCCGATCTGCTCGCTGAAGCCATCGAGGAAATTGTCACGCTCAAGCGGCGAGCAGCAGCCGTCGCGGTTACTGGCAATCGCGAGTACAACCCAGGCTGGCACACCGCACTAGACTTGGAGAACCTGCTGACGGTGTCGGAGGCGGTTACGCGCGCTGCGCTCGAGCGAAGAGAGAGTCGTGGCGCACACACGCGCGACGACTATCCAGGCAAGGACAGCGACTGGGGAACGGTCAATCTCGTGATCACCAAGGGTGAGGACGGGGCCATGAGGCTCCGGCGGGAGCGCGTGCCTCCGTTGCGTGGCGACCTAAAGGCTATCATCGAGGAGATCGGCTAGACATGGCTGCTACAACTATCGCCGCGAACGCCAGCCAAGGTTCAAGACGGACTTCCTTCGAAGTATGGCGCGGTGATGCGGGAGGCGGCGCATTTCGCACCTACGAGGCCGAGATCTTGGAAGGAATGGTCGTGCTCGACGCACTCCACCAGATCCAGAAGGAACAGGCCCCTGATCTTGCGGTGCGCTGGAACTGCAAAGCGGGCAAGTGCGGCTCTTGCTCGGCCGAGGTGAACGGACGCCCGCGCCTCACCTGCATGACGCGGATGTCTGATCTCCCGGACGACCAGCCCGTGAGGGTGGAGCCGATGCGGACATTCCCCTTGATTCGCGATCTGGTTACCGATGTCTCATGGAACTTCGAGGTCAAGAAGAAGGTGAGGCCATTCAGAGCGCGCCCCCCGGACGCTGACGACGGCACCTGGCGGATGGACCAGCGTGACGTCGACCGAGTCATGGAGTTCCGGAAATGCATCGAGTGCTTCTTGTGTCAAGATGTCTGCCACGTGCTGAGGGAGCATCACTATCACGATAGTTTCGTCGGCCCGCGTTTCCTGATCTATGCCGCGGCACTCGAGATGCATCCTCTCGACACTGAGGACCGGCGTGAAGACCTGCGTAGGGACTACGGCATCGGATACTGCAATATCACCAAGTGTTGCACGGATGTGTGCCCCGAGCACATCACGATCACTGACAACGGCATCATACCCCTGAAGGAGCGTGTGGTGGATCACGCGTACGATCCGCTGGGAAAACTCGTGCAAATCGTGTTGAGGAGAGGAAAGAAGGAGTAGTTGGAAAACGCCAACGGTGAACTCGATAAGCCGGGGCCAGACACGCGCGCGAGGGCGCTACGGAAGCGGAGCGACACTTGGGGTGGGCTCCGTTGTCGTTGCTTGACTGAAGCCGACGTTGGGGCACTACGACCGGGCCGGGGAGCCTCGGCCCCCGCGTGATGACGGCGCACTCCTGTGCTGGAACCGGTTTACGATAGGCACCATGCAGCGTCCTCGTGTGTGCCCGCCCCCGCCTCCGGGCGCGTGGCCCTCAAGCTGCAATGACTGCGCGCGCGCGCTCCCATATGCGGTCGAACATCTCTTCCGTTAGCGTGCCTGTGAACGTGTTTTGCTGGCTCGGGTGATAGGACCCGATCAGCAGAACAGGAGTCTGTGCGACGGGTCGTAGAAGCTCGAGTTCCGCGCCATGCCCGAAACGGGGGCGGGGTTTCGGCAACCGCCACCCTGTTGCGTCCAACACTCGGAGCAGTTGCGCCCAGGCTACACCACCCAGGGCGACCATCACTCGCACTCGCCTGATGTGCGCGAGCTCGGCTGCCAAGTAGCATCGGCAGTTCGCATGCTCAAGTGGCAGCGGCCGGTTTGCCGGTGGTGCGCAGCGCACGGTCGCGGTGACCATGCAGTCCAAGAGCGTCAGTCCGTCGTTTCTCGCGACCGCTTCCGCTCGATTCGCGAATCCGGCGCGGTGCAGCGCGCGGTACAGCCAGTCACCTGACCGGTCGCCGGTGAACATGCGGCCGGTTCGGTTCGCCCCGTGCGCTGCGGGGGCAAGGCCCACGACCAGGAGGCGCGCGTCCGGGTCGCCAAAGCCCGGCACCGGGCGTCCCCAGTAGGCTTGGTCGCGGAACTGGGCTCGACGCGTACGCGCGATCTCCTCGCGCCAGGCGACCAAGCGTGGGCAGCGGCGACAATGGACGACAGCGGCCTCCACAGCGATGAGTGAATCGAGGGTCGGCGGCGCATGGCTCATTGCGATGCCCGTCGCGTTTTGGGCGGGCGCGTGGACGAGTCTCGCCCCTCCAACTCGAAGATTGCGACCTCAGGTGTGGAGCCTAGACGGATCGGGATCACGGTCCCGATTCCTCGCGACACGAACAGCCCCGGAAGGCCGCGCTCCAGGTACCAACCGCGCACATAGCGCCCGCTCCCCTTCGGCGTCCACGTGAGCCCGAACACGTTCACTTGGCCGCCATGGGTGTGACCGGAAAGGGTCAGGAATGGGGGTGTGGGAAGAGGACGCCCTTCTGCGCGCCGGTCTGCTTCGATCCCACGCAGCGATGCACGCAGTCGGTCCTGCTGGGCCGGGCAGTGCGCTAGCAGTATGTGCGGTGCGGGCTCCTCCTCAACATCGTGCAGTGCAGCTGCCAAGTCAGGCTTACCCTTCAGCAAGTCGTCCAGACCGGTCACACGAACGAGACCCGCTGGCGTGCCGACGCGTACGGAACGGTTGACCAAGACCATGCCCGTGGCCTGCTCGAACAGGCGTTCCATATCGTGTTTGCCGATGCCGGCAGCGTATTCCCAGTTCCCCATGACTGCGAGTTTGGGCACTTCCGCGTCCAACAGCGCCAGGAATCGTTCGAGCACCGGGAGCGCAGAGCGATGGTGTAGTGTGTCGCCAGTGAAAACAATCAGGTCGGGCCGCAGTTCGCTGATGTGGCCGACGATCTCCTCATGCACGGGTCCGATCCGGTGCAGGTGAAGGTCGGACAGCTGGACGATTGTCGGTCCCTCCCGAGTGGGGCTGCCGGCATTAGTCGAGGGACCCTGAGGGCCGACGCGCGCGTGCCGGTAGGCGACCCGGTAGGGTTCGATGCCGACTCCCCATGCCATCGCTCCGGCGACGGCACCGGACACGCCGCCGACCAGCGAACCAAGGTTGGCTACCGTGGGCGACTTCGCGCCACGCGTACAACGCTTCATGCGCTTGTATACCCCGTGTGACGGCGTCCAGCCTCGATGCCTAGGCGCCGAGCTGACGCCACCGATCCGGATACGCGTCGGTCCCACAGCCTGCACCGGCCCTCGACTGCCCGACAGCTATTCGCTGGCGGGTTCATCCAACATACCGCGTCGAGTTCCATTCCTCGTTCCTAGGTGAACGCGCCTAACCCAACACAGTCTCCGAACAACACTGTCCGAGGATCCGCTGCTTGGTGGCGGTGTGGGTGCCCCGCTCCCGGAGGCCGAGCGGGTGCCTTCCCGTCTTGCTGGATCCGTCGTCCCTTCGCACCATGATGGAGCATCAGCCGCTCGTGCGGATGTCTGCCCTTGCACCCGCCCCCGACAGGCGGTCGGACGACACTACCATAGAGACATCACGCTCCCGCGCTCTTGTCCTTTAGTCTCCATTCGTGGGCTTGGGCCGCTCCGTCGGCACTCGCCACATGATCGCGATCGTAGGAGGAGGGATCTCCGGGCTTGCCCTCGGACGTGAGCTCGCGGCGCGAGATGCGGACTTCGTCCTGTTGGAAGCGGAATCGCGCGTAGGCGGCGTGATCCGGAGCGGCCGCGTAGAGGATCGTGTTCTCGACTGGGGTCCTCAGCGTGCGCGCCTAACCCAAGGGTTCGCGGCGTTAATCGACGAAATCGGCTTGCGCGACCAGCTGGTCACTGCGCCAGCGGACCTAGACCTGTTTGTGTACCGGTCTGGTCGGTTGCACCGCGTGCCCTTCGGCGTCGCCGAGTTCATGAGATCGAACATCGTCGGTCCTGTGGCCAAGTTGCGGGCCGCATTGGAGCCCCTCACGCCGGGTCCCGATCCGGAAGAGAGCGTGGCGCGTTATTTTACCCGCAAGCTCGGCCAAGAAGTATACGAGGCGCTTGCAGGGCCTCTCTACGGCGGACTGTATGCTTCAGACCCCGAGCAGATGCGGGTCGGCCTCTCGCTGCAGCACGCTCTGAGCGAGTTCGGGGTTGGCCGGAGCCTGTTGCTGCACCTGCTCCGCCGTCGCGGGGCGCTCCGCCCTCCCCCAGTGTGTTCGTTCAGTGACGGCATGCAGGCGCTGCCGGACGCCCTGGGCCGGGGCCTCCGAGGGCGCGTGCACACTGCCACACCTGTGCTTGGTCTCCAGCCTCGCGCGGGAACCGACAGATCCGGCGCTGGAACCAAGTGGTCGGTTAGGGTGGAGGGTGGTGCGCTCGAGGCGACTCAGGTTGTGCTGGCGGTGCCCGCTCATGTGGCTGCACACCTCCTCAAGCCGATTGCCGCCATCACCGCCGGACGGATTGCGTTCCTGCGGTACAATCCGCTCGGTGTCGTTCATCTGCTTGCCCGGACCGATCTACACGGGATGGGTTTTCAGGTATCCCTTGGCGAGCCGCTCGCGCTTCGCGGCGTGACATTCAACGACAGCCTGTTCGGTCGGGAAGGGGTCTACACGGCATACCTCGGCGGTGGTGAGCGTCCTGATGTCGTCAACCTGGACGACGACGCACTGGCTTGCTTGGCAGTGGAGGAATTTCGCCACTGCACCGGGTACGAAAGCCGCCCGTTGGCCGTGGCGCGCGAGGCGATGCCCGCCTGGGATCACACTTGGAGCATGCTCACGAACCTGCCCGTTCCCCGAGGCTTACACATAACCGCGAACTGGGAGAGCCGACCCGGTCTCCCCGGCCGATTCGCCCGTGCTCGTTCGCTGGCCAACTTGCTCCTAGGACCTCCGTCCCCGTAGCGGGTTCGGTACCGGGCGAGCCGTAGTGCGCGCCGACGCTACCGCTGTAACTTCAGCACAAGGAGGGTCCATGCACGCTGTTCTTCAATGCCGTCACTCCGGTCCCGCCTCGGACGACACTCACACGGAGACTCACGCTGCACCGGGACGGCCGAACGGTCCGGGTCTTGTTCCTGGGTCGTGCACACACCGGCGGCGACGTGATCGTGCACCTCCCGGACGACGGCGTGTTGATTACCGGCGACATGCTTGGCAGCAACCCGCCCTACATGGGAGACAGCTATCCTATCGAATGGACCGAAACCCTTGAGCAACTGAAACGCCTCGAGTTCGACTGGATCGTGCCTGGGCACGGTCCCGCGTTCCAAGACCGCGCCAAGATCGACTAGCTCCAGGCTTACCTCCGCGACTTCTGGGCCCGCGCTCGGCAGTTGCACAGTGCCGGTGTCGGAGCGTCGGAAGCGGCACGACGGATCGACATGCGTGACCACGCCGGCAGCTTTTCCTCCGTTCGTTCGCGCGGCGTTAGCGTGTTGGCTGTGGAGCGCGTCTTTGACCTCTTCGAGGGGGGCGGTTGATCCGTGACTGGCAGTTATGGTGTCTGCCGCACAGAAATCGGGCGGCCATTCTGTTTCCGGGAGTCGTTGTCACGACAAGGCATCATTGTAGTCCGCGGCTGCGGCCTGCGTTCTGTTCGATTCGCTCCAAGCCCTGGCGTGGCGGCGACAACAGTCTGGGCGGTGATGGGGCCACGAGTGGTCGGAGGCTTGTACGTTCTCTCTGGCCAAGTCGCCAGCAGTGTAATGGCCCGCTACAGTCTTCGCGTCCGTGGCTCAACGTCGTTGGGGGATGGGGATGGACATCCAGGAAGTGAGATTCGTCGCAACTGAGTCACGAGGAAAGGTGCGCGGCCTCCTCGTTCGACCGCGGGCGGCGTGGGCATTGCTTGTGCTCGGACACGGAGCTGGGGCGGGCATGGAGCATCCATTCATGCGTTCCATTGCCGGAGCCCTCGGAGAGCACGGAATCGCGACGCTTCGTTACTGCTTCCCTTATATCGAGGCGGGTCGCAAGCGTCCGGACTCCGGGGCTGTCCTAGAGGCTACTACGCGCTCGGCCGTGACCTTTGCAGCGAGCCTAGTTCCAGCGCTCCCGCGCTTCGCTGGAGGAAAGTCTATGGGGGGGCGGATGACGTCGCGCGCGGCGGCGGCGGCCGGTCTTGATGCCGAAGGAATCGTGTTCTTCGGTTTTCCGCTGCACGCGAGCGGCAGGCCTAGCGTAGAGCGGGCCGAGCACTTGATCAGCGTAAGCCAGCCCATGCTTTTCTTGCAAGGTACCCGCGATCCGCTCGCCCGGCTCGAATCCATACGTGCGGTGTGCTTAGCGCTCGCGGAGCGCGCTACACTGCACGTAGTGGAGGGGGCGGACCACGGATTCCACGTCCCCAAGGGCTCTGGTCGTGACGAGCCGGCGGTCATCGAGGAGTTGGCGGAGACTACGCGTGTGTGGATCGAGAGGCGGCTCGGTCTCAGGCGCCCACGATCTGGCAGCTGACTGCGAGCTGCTCGTTGCCCTAGCGGATGCGCTCGCTACTCGTCTGCACGGAGTAACGAAGATGGAAGGGCATGAGGAGGCGGTGCTGGGCGGCGGGTGCTTTTGGTGCCTTGAGGCGGTCTTTCAGGAACTCGCCGGAGTACGGTCGACGGAGCCGGGGTACGCGGGGGGTACAGCTCCGAGCCCGACTTACGACCAGGTCTGCACAGGCGAGACCGGCCACGCAGAGGTCATACGCGTGCGTTTTGATCCGAGAGCGATCACGTACGCGGAACTGCTACGCGTGTTCTTCGTCGTTCATGATCCTACTACAAGGGACCGACAAGGCGCGGACGTGGGTACGCAGTACCGCTCGATCATCTTCTGCCGTGGCGACGCCCAGCGCGAGACGGCGACCGGCGTCGCAAGCGAGGTCGAGGCTGAGGGCTTGTACCCTGGCCCGCTGGTCACCGAGATCGTGAAGTTGGAGGAGTTCTGGCCGGCCGAGTCGTACCACAGTGACTATTTCCGGAGACACGCCGATCAGCCCTATTGCCGAATCGTGATCGGTCCTAAGGTGGCCAGGTTCCGCGAGCGCTTCAGGGGCAGCCTGCGCGGCTCGAAGTGAGCGGACTGCTCTCCGGCAAGCTCGACGTCCCGCGCGCGCGCGTTTCGTCTCGTGTCCCCAACCGCACGGGAAGAAGCATTGATAGGCACGGTTCTTCCCGCGTTCGCGATCCTCAAGTAACTTGCGCAGTGTTGTACGAGGAGGTAGCCCTGGCCAGGCCGGTGTCGGCGAAGGGGGAAGGACCGCCGAGGGTAGGCCCCGGGCCGGTAGTGCACCGGCGCCTCGCCGACCTGTCCTCGACTGGCGACATCTGAATTCTTTTGGGGTAAGAGTTCGCCGACGAGTGGTCTGTGCGCGGAGAGCGGAGGATCATCCATGTCCGTGAAGCGCGCGAGCGACGTTGCTTGCGAACCGATCGGGGTTGGCCAAGGAACCATCCGCCAAGTACTGATCGGGCCCGGGGAGGGGCCCAACTTTGTGCTACGCCGCTTCATTATTGAGCCAGGCGGTAGGATGCCCCCCCACAAGAACACAGTTGAGCACGAGCAGTATGTCTTGCGAGGGCGAGCGCGAATCGGAATCGGCGAGGACTTGCTTGAGGTCGGCGCCGACGACGTCGTCTTCGTCCCCGCAGGAACTCCCCACTGGTACCAGACCCTCGGGGATGAGCCCTTCGAGTTCCTTTGCGTAGTGCCGAACTCCCCAGATCAAATCGAGATCCTGGGGGAGGTCGATAGCTGAGACCCTTGTCGTGCGCTCGCTTGAGTTTGATCATAACAGGACCCCTATCACAGCCCGGTGCTGCCCACTGCAGATGGTCCCTCGCCGGAATGAACGCGAGCTACGGGTGGCGGATCGCCGACCCCCCCTGAGGACAAAACATACGAGGCCGAAGAAGTGAGCGGCTCCCAACATGAAGCCTACAGACGTCTCGGATCCGCAGTACTATCACCGCGTCGTTGACTGCCAGTGGGCTTGCCCGGCCCACACCAACGTACCCGAGTACATCCGGCTGATTGCGCAGGGCCGTTACACCGAATCGTACCTGCTCAACCGGGAATCCAACGTTTTTCCGGGTATCCTCGGCCGCACTTGTGACCGGCCCTGTGAACCTGCGTGTCGACGTGGTCGTATCGAGGCGAAGCCAGTGGCAATCTGCCGCCTCAAGCGGGTGGCTTCGGATTACCGGGGTGATATCACCGGGCAGCTGCCAACCGCGCCGGAGCAAAGGAACGGGAAACGCATCGCGCTGATTGGCTGCGGCCCCGCCTCGCTCACGGTTGCGAACGACCTCGCCCCCCTGGGATACGAGCTGACGATCTTCGACAAGCTTGGCGAAACCGGTGGCCTGATGCGGACCAACATACCGAAGTTTCGCCTGCCTCCGCGCGTGCTCGACGAGGAGATCGACGTGATCCTAGACATGGGCGTCGACCTGCGCTTGGGTCATGAGATCACGTCACTCGAGGCATTCCTCGACGAGCACGACTACGACGCTGTATTCATTGGCAGCGGCGCCCCCAAGGGCAAGGACCTGGATATCCCAGGCCGTCAGGAGGCCGAACCGTTCATCGAAATCGGGATCACTTGGCTCGAGTCTGTTGCGTTCGGTCATGTGACCGAGATCGAGGGGCGAGTGCTGATCATCGGCGTTGGCAACACCGCCATGGATTGCTGCCGTACGTCCAAGCGGCTAGGGGCGACTGACATCAAGGTGATGGGACGCCGGGGCCGGAGGCACTTCAAGGCTTCTCCTTGGGAACTCGAAGATGCCGAGGAGGAGTTGATCGAGATTGTCGAAAACCACTCCCCCAAGGAATTCGTGCTTGAGAACGGAAAGCTCAAGGGCATGACCTTCGCGGTCCACGAGTGGGTGACGGGAGAGGATGGCAAGGAGCGCCAAGAGCCAGTGGGGGAGGTGTTCCTCCCGGCGGATCGCGTGATCCTGGCCATCGGCCAAGAGGCGGCCTTTCCGTGGGTCGAGCGCGACATCGGTATCGAGTTCGACGAGTGGGGCATGTTGCGAGTGGACAAGACCACCTTTATGACGACCCGGGCAGGTGTGTTCGTCGGAGGTGACGCGGCGTGGGGCCCAGAGAACATTATCTGGGCGGTCGAGCACGGGCATCAGGCCGCGATCTCGATCCACCAGTACTGTCGGGGGTTACCCATCGAGGAGCGGCCACCCGTTGGGCTAAACCTGATCAGCCAGAAGATGGGTCTAGCCCAGTGGAGCTACTCCAACTACTACGACTTTGGACTCCGCGCCAAGATGGAACACGTGGATTTGTCCACGCGGTTCGAGTCGCTCGACATCGAGGTCGAAAAGGGATTCGACCTGGAGCAGACGCTCGAGGAAGTGGAGCGCTGCCTAAACTGCGACATTCAGACCCACTTTACGGACCATCTTTGCATTGAGTGCGACGCCTGCTTGGACATCTGCCCGGTGCACTGCCTGACTATCACCCACAACGCTGAAGAGGCCGAGCTGCGCCTCCAGGTGCCGGCTCCGGCAACGAATCTGGATCAGCCGTTGTTCGCTTCGGGTGAACTTCCGCAGACTCGGCGCATCATGGTAAAGGACGAGGACCTCTGCATCCACTGCGGTCTTTGCGCCGAACGCTGCCCGACGGCCGCGTGGGACATGCGCAAGTTTGAGTTCCTGCAACCGTACGCAGGACGATCGATCGAACCCGTTGAGGAGTTGACACACGTATGAGCGGGAACGGTAGGACGGAGCGATCGGAGGCTCCCGAAGAGGAACCACCAGCGCGGGTCAATGACTTCGCGTTCAAGGTCGCGACTGCCAACGGCACCGGTTCCGCGAGCGCGAACGGTCTCATCCTGAAGGCGATCTACCGGATGGGAATCCCCGTATCCGGCAAGAATGTCTTTCCTTCCAACATCCAGGGCCTACCGACTTGGTACGAGATTCGCGTCAACAAGAACGGTCACGTCGCACGTACTCCCCGGTTCGATCTGATCGTTGCCATGAACCCCTCAACGTACGCCCAGGACATCTCCGAGGTGGTATCGGGGGGCTGGATTCTGTACGACGATTCCTGGCCTCTCGCGAAGTCCCTGATCCGACAGGACGTAACCTACATAGGCGCTCCGCTCGCGCGCATGTGCGTCGAGAAATTCGCCGGGGCGCGCGAGCGCATTCTCATGAAGAACATCGCGTACGCCGGTGCGCTCGCGGCGCTTATCGGCATGGACGTGGACATAATGCAGCAGCTGCTTGAGGAGACCTTTGCCCGCAAGAAAGCGCTGCTCGGTTCGAACCATACGGCTTTCACGGTGGGCTACGACTACGTGCGCGAGAACTTTGGGCTGCTGCCCGTACGGCTGGAAGCGATGGAACCGGACGGCGAGTACGTGATGATGGACGGCAATACTGCTGCCGCGCTGGGCTGTATCTACGCTGGCGCCACCGTGGCCGCCTGGTACCCTATCACGCCCGCCACGTCCCTTATGGACAACTTCCGGGAACTGTGCAAGCGATTCCGCACTGAACCGGACGGTTCCCGGCGCTACTCGATCCTTCAAGCGGAAGATGAGTTGGCAGCCGCCGGTATAGTTGTCGGCGCCGGCTGGATGGGTGCACGCGCCTTCACGCCGACCTCCGGTCCAGGGCTGGATCTGGTGAGCGAGTTCGTCGGGTTTGCGTACTACGCGGAAATCCCGTGCGTCTTCTTTGACATCCAACGTGCGGGACCCTCCACGGGTATGCCTACGCGCACCCAACAGGGTGACCTTCTTTCCGTCGCATACGCTTCGCACGGCGACACCAAGCACATCGCGCTCTTTCCCGGTAGTCCGGAGGAGTGCTTCTACCTGTCAGTCCAGGCTTTTGACTTGGCCGAGCGCTTTCAGACGCCGGTCTTTGTTGTGAGCGATCTGGACATTGCCATGAATGATTGGCGGACGCCCCGCCTGCATTGGGATGAGAGTTACCGTTGGGATCGCGGCAAGGTCTTCGGCGAAGAGGAGCTCGCGCAGCTCAAGACCTTCTCCCGCTACCTAGATGTGGACGGGGACGGAGTCGCTGCCCGCACGGTCCCGGGGGTGGGCGCAGAGGGCGCGTACTTCACGCGGGGCTCCGGACACGACAGGCATGGGCGCTATACCGAAACTGAAGAGGGCTATCAGGAGGTCATCGATCGTCTGTTGGTGAAGCTCGAGACCGCGCGTCGTGTTCTGCCCGCTCCGGTGATCGAGCAGCATGAAGGTGCGGTGGCGGGGCTCGTATGCCTCGGGAGCTCTGACGCTGCCTGCAGCGAAGCAATCGCCGCGCTGGCTGAGCGCGGCCACCAGGTCAACAAGATGCGGGTCAGGGCTTTCCCCTTCTCCAACGACGTGGGCGCTTTCCTTCGGCGGCACGCGATTGTGTTCGTGGTGGATCAGAATCGCGATGGTCAGCTACGTACGCTTCTCCTCAGTGAAGTGCACACCGACAGGACCAAGGTGCACTCCATCCGGCACTACAGCGGAACTCCACTCTCCGCCGACCACGTTCTGGAAGACGTGCTGCCCGTGCTCGAGCCGCACGATGCGCGCCGCCGGCCGCCTCACCGTTCGACCGAGCCTCCTCTTGAGGCCTTGAGGATCATGAGTCGATGAGTTCGATCACGAAGCCCCTGATCGTCACTCGTAAGCTTGAGCGAAATGCGCTGGGCCTGACCCGACTCGACTACGAGGGCGAGATGTCCACGCTATGTGCCGGGTGCGGTCACGACGCGATCACTGCAGGGATCGTGCAAGCGTTCTTCGATCTGGCGCTTCCACCCCATCGCGCTGTCAAGCTCTCCGGCATCGGGTGCTCGTCCAAGACCACTGCCTATCTCGTCTCACAGGGGCACGGACTCAACGCAGTCCATGGACGCATGCCGGCAGTGGCCTCTGGCGCTAACGCGGCCAATAGAAGCCTGACCTACGTTGGGATTTCGGGGGATGGCGATTCGCTGTCGATCGGCCTCGGCCAGCTCTGCCACGCGATCCGGCGAAACGTCAACATGCTCTATGTCCTGGAGAACAACGGGGTCTATGGGCTTACCAAGGGACAGTTTTCGGCGTCGACCGATGTGGGATCCAAGAGCAAGCGGGGCGCGTCAAACCAAGAAGGGCCGATTGATCCCGTCCTGCTCGCGCTCTCGCTCGGGGCGACGTTCGTCGCGCGCGGCTTTTCCGGTGACAAAGAGCAGCTTGTGCCGCTTCTCATGGCTGGCCTCCAGCACCAGGGCTTCGCCTTTGTCGACGTGCTCTCCCCATGCGTGACATTCAACGATCATGAGGGTTCAACCAAGAGCTATACGTTTATTCGCAAGTCACGGCAGGAGGCGGCGGGCTTCGTCCCATACCAGGCAGAGATCGCCACCCAGTACGGGGCAGGCTCGGTACAACCCATAACCATGCACGACGGGACAGTCCTGTATCTGCGCAAGATCGACGAGGACTACGATCCAACAGATCGCGCGGGTGCGTTCTCATACGTTTCGGAGCGCCAGGCCAAAGGTGAGATTGTGACCGGCTTGCTCCACATCAAGCAAGACGGTGGGGACATGCACGACCGCGAGCGGACGGTCGCGACACCGTTGCGTGACCTGTCCTTTGACGAGCTTTGTCCGGGCACCGCCGGGCTCGACAGGCTGATGGACGAATACCTCTGACGTTTCCGGACACCCGCTCTCGGCAACGCCAGTGAGTTCGCCGTTTGAGCACCTTGAGGACAGTGACCTCTGGTGGCGCCCTAACGAAGAGTCCAACAGCGCCGGTAACCTCGTGCTTCAACTGGGTGGCAACGCTCGACAGTGGATTGTTGCGGGGATCGGCGGTAAACCCGATGTGCGCCGCCGTCAAGACGAGTTTGATACCCGGGGCGGCGTGTCGCGCGCGGAGCTTACGGCATTGATCGTGCGCACGTTCACGGACGTGGATCGCGAGCTGTCCGCCGTCAGTTCCGCAGTAGTGATGGAGGGCCGAGTGATTCCGGGTCAGCGGGTGAGCGTGCTTGAGGCAATTCTTCATGTAGTGGAGTACGTGTTACGTGTCCCACCACATGGGCCAGTTGCTTTGGATCGCGAAGGCCCGGTCAGGTACGGACCTCGGGTTATGGCGGACCGACGACGGAGTCGCGACGCCGCAATGGCCTAAGCCAGATCCGTGAGCGACGTTCGGCCAACTGCGACACTCGTCAACGACGAGGGGATCCGCCGGAGGGCGGCTTCGTCGGTCTGATCTCGGACACACACGGAGTGAATCGAACTGGCCGACGGCGCCTCGGCGTAAGTGAGCCATATGCTCGATTCTCACGACACTGATCCGGTGGGTGCAGGCTCCGGGCCGTAATAGTGTACGGGCACACACGGGCCGACGGTCGAGCGGAGAGCGGGGTCTAGCGCATCAACCCGGGCAGCGCGGGCTCTCGTCGCTGCTCGCTGCCGGTCGCGGGTGCACTTATGTCCCTCGAGGCGTGCAGAAATCCTCTAGCTGGCGGCCTGAACCACAGTAACTCAGGCCTGTGGCGGTACGGGGCTCGGCTGGGGCGAGGAGTGGCGTCTCGTTCGTGCACCCTGTGGCGAGTGAGTGCCGGGACAGACGCTGGTCCCGGGGGCCTTGCCCTTCAGCCTCTTTTCTCGCGGCGAACGGTCCTCCCCGTGAGCTTGATTTGCATCGGGGAAGGTCTGGGCTGGCGGTCGACGTCTACGCGGGGGAAATTGTTTCCATGGCCACACTTGTAGCATTGCTCCAAGCGGGTACTGAGGTCGGGCTGGTGAGCGACCTTTCTGGAAGTCCCGTGCTTGCGCTCATAGCGCTCTTCGGGGCTGGCGTACTTACTAGCCTCACGCCTTGTGTCTATCCCATGATCCCGATCACCGTGTCGGTGATCTCAGGTACGGCACGGACCGATCAAGGCAAGGGTCGCACGGTGGGGCTCACGCTCGCCTATGTGATGGGGCTCGCGATGGTGTACGCGGTGTTAGGTGCAGCGGCTGGCCTGACGGGCACGATCTTCGGGACGGTAAGCGCGAACCCCTATGCACTCCTAACGATCGGTAACGTGCTAGTGCTGTTTGCCTTGGTCATGCTTGACGTGGTGCCTATGCCGGCGCTGCGCCGGCTGACGGAGTTCGCAGGCAAGCAGCGGGGCGGCTCGTACGGTCCGGTCTTCTTGCTGGGTGCGACCTCGGGGATTGTGGTTGCCCCCTGTGGGGCCCCCGCATTCGCCGTTGTGCTAACCTGGGTCGCAGCCACCGGCGCGGGTCTCATGGGGTTCGTCTATCTGTTTGTGTTCTCGCTAGGCATGACCGCGCTGTTGGTTATCGTCGGGCTATTCTCCGGGGCTCTCGCCGCCCTGCCCCGCTCGGGGCGATGGATGGTATGGATCAAAAGAGGGGCCGGAGCGATCATGTTGGGGATGGCGGAGTATTACTTCATCCAGGCTGGCTACAACTTCTGAGGTGAAGCCATGAATCGCATGTGTGGTCAGTTCCTGACGGCTGGATTCGCCCTTGCCCTTCTCGTTCCGACTGTCGCGGTTGCCCAGGGCGTGGAGGGCGATGTCGGGCTCCCGCTTGGCACCCAGGCGCCTGCCGCGACGGTACAGAATCTCGAGGGTGAGTCAGTCCAGTTACTCGACCTGATCAGCGGAAAGCCCGCGCTAGTGGAGATCTGGGCCACTTGGTGTGAGCTGTGCGAACAGCTCCAGCCGCAGTTGGACCAGATCCATGCTCAGTACGGAAGTCGATTGAACATGGTCGCGATCGGCGTCGGCGTGGGCCAAAATCTGCGGCGGGTACAGCGCCACGTGGAGGAACATCAACCGGGTTATCCCCACGTCTACGATCCACGCGGCGAAGCCGTGCGTGCTTATAACTCCCTGACCACCTCAATCGTGATGCTCTTCGATGCGGGCGGGAACGTGGTCTATGCGGGTGTTGGCGGCGATCAGGATCTCATGGCAGAGGTCGATAAGCTGTTGGCGCCGGCGCAGTAGCACTTGGCAGGTCGCTGGGCGATGCGCCGCGACCGCTGGCCCAGGCCCCGCGCTGGGCTCGTGATTCCCTGGGACAGAGTTTGGCCCGTGAGACGCCCTTGCTTGGAAGCCAGGGGACAGTCAGAGGTGCACGTCGATCTGTGGGAACGGCGGGGGCATTAGGCTAATGGGGCTCAGCGCTAGCTAAGACGACCCTCCATGGCGGTGCTGCATCCGTCGGCCGGGTCCGCCACTGCGCAAGACGGAACGATGCTCACAGATCCGCCGACGACGAATGAGGCTCCCATGGACATCAGATCGTGAGGCGCTATCGCTTCTGGATGCTGGCGCTGCTGTGGCTGCCAGCTGGAGTGGTCGCGACTGCCGTAGTGCGTTTTGTGCCGGAAGCTGGCCCGATGTGGCTGGCGACCCTGCCGATGATGTTGGTCTCGCTCGTGCCGGTGGCGCCCTGCGGGTTGCCGCTGGCGCTCGGATGTCGGAGGCTGTGGCGTCTGGACTACCGCCGAACAGCTTGGGCCACAGGCATCGTGTTGGGCACTCTCACAGTGTTGTCGTCGTTGGTAGCAGGCCTGCTCGGACCCCTTGCCATCGCCGTCTATGCGGCACTAATCAGCCTTCCGGTGTGGACCGCCTGGTGGTGGCTTGACCGCCGGAGTTGATACTGGAGAGGACCAGTCCATCCAACATTCCCGTTCGGTGAGGGCCGTCCCATTCCTGTTCGCCAAGAGCCCTCCATCAGTACTTCGACGAGAGAGTGATCCATGGGCACTCCCCGGCTTTTCCGGAGAGATCCGTTCAGTGGGAGAGTTCCCCGGAGAGGGGCGAGCCACAAGAACACGGCTCGCCCCTGCCTAAAGAGCCGGTGGGGTCGTCCGACACGACGCTCACAAGCACTGGGATTCTAGAACGCTGCGGGAGCCGGTGCGGGTGGGACCTCGGCCCAGATAACCATGTCTTGGTTGAACAGAGGCACCAGGACGCGGTTCCGCTGAGCGTCGTAGCCGATGTCAGCGGGGGCGTCAAGGCTATCCAGCACGGTAGAAACTGCACCCGCCACGTTCACACGGTGCACCGCTCCGTCGCCCCAGCTTGAGAAGATGTAGCCGCCCTCGTTCACGAACGCGATTCCGTCGAGCTGCCGATCAGGTATGTCGGGCGCCACGAGCACGCGCCGTGTTCCTTCGGGCGCCAGCGAATAAACTTCACCGCTGCCGAACGTTACGACGTAGGCGGTGTCGCCGGTGAAGGCGATTCCGTTGGGGTTGCCAAGTTGAGGGCCGGAGGTGAACGAATTCGTTTGGCCTCCGGGCGTGAAGCGCCAGACTGCGTCGGTGCCGGAGGCCGTGAAATCCGCGTTGAACCCCGAATCGGTGACGTAAAGAGCGCCGTCTTCGGCCACAGTCACGTCATTCAAGAACGTCGCACCGTCGATGCAGACCTCGCCAGCGGGCTCTCCGGTCGGGCGTGCGAACATCCTGACGCACGTGATGTCGGCTACGTACAGCGTATCGCCCCGGATTGCCATCCCTTTCGGTGCATTCAGCGTGACGTCGTCGGATTCACCGGTGATCCAGGCAATATCCTCGACCATGCCGTCGGGAGTGACTCTGGAGATGAAGCCGTTGTCGTCCTCGTCGGTTGGTGCACCATTGATGTTTGACACCAAATAAGCGTCAGCGGCTGCGTCGTGGATTACGGATTCCGGGGTCTGGAACCCGACATCGGTTACCTCGGTCACGACGATGGTGTTCTCGGCGTCGGCGGCCTCATCACCGCCGCAGCCGATAACGGTCGCCGTGAGAAGAATCGCTAGGGAACGGGCAGTCATGGTCATCCTCTCTCGGATTGGAGTTCGTCCCGGGGGGAAACTCCATTCTGTACGTCCGGGAAGCAAGCGATGGACGGAAAGTCACCGCCCAGGGAACGGACATGCGTGGGGACCTGGGCCCTCTCTCGCCAAACGTTAGACGCGCCCAAAGCGTAGTCAACGCTGGCGAGCTGGCGCCCGCGCATGTTAGAAACATTATTGCCTCACGGTGTCGTTAACCAGTAGCGGAGGGCCCTCGTAGATCACGCTCGGCCGCCCGTGGTAGACCTCGACGG
The DNA here is from genome assembly GCA_028875075.1 of Gemmatimonadota bacterium. GTDB lineage: Bacteria > Gemmatimonadota > Gemmatimonadetes > Longimicrobiales > Gaopeijiaceae > UBA2988. Next base: position 141,054 of record JAPPGF010000036.1, read on the forward strand.
TCAATGACGCCCCATCTTGGTGCTATGGCCAACGTCTTTATTACCCGTCGCATTCCCAGGGCCGGCCTCGAGTTGCTCGCGCGCGAGGGGGCCCGGGTGGTCATCGGCCAGGCGGACGAGGAGTGCGCGCTCAAGAGGGACGCACTGCTTGGTGGTGTTCGAGACGCCGACGTCCTACTGCCGCTCCTCACCGAGCGGATTGATCGTGAGGTGCTGGAGCAGAACCCTCGGCTCCGCGGCGTGGCGAACCACGCCGTAGGCTACGACAACGTAGACCTGGCGGCCGCCACCGAGCTCGGCATCCCGGTCTCGAACACGCCGGGCGTGCTCACCGAGACGACCGCCGACCTCACGTGGGCGCTGCTGCTCTCGGTCTCTCGGCGCGTCCCCGAGGCAGACGCATACATGCGGGCTGGACGCTACCGTATCTGGGGGCCGCAGACGTTGCTCGGCGCGGACGTCGGGCCGGGGCCGAACGGGCAACGAAAAGTACTGGGAATCGTGGGCTTCGGCAGGATTGGTCAGGCGGTTGCACGGAGGGCCCGTGGTTTCGAGATGGACGTGGTGGCGCACGACCCCAAGCCCGCGGTCGTTGAGGCAGCCGGGGTCACCTGGCTGGAGCTCGACCGGCTGCTCGCGGCGGCGGACTTCGTGTGCCTGCACGCGCGCCTCACGCAGGAGACGCGTCACCTGATCGACGGGCGCCGCCTGCGCCGTATGAAGCCCAGCGCCTATCTGATCAACGTCTCGCGAGGCGAGGTCGTTGATGAGGCGGCGCTCGTCCGTGCGTTGCGTGAGGGATGGATCGCAGGCGCCGCGCTCGACGTGTTCGAGCGGGAGCCCACGATGCAGCCGGGGCTGGACGAACTACCGAATGTCGTTTTGGTGCCCCACATCGGCAGCGCGAGCCACGACACGCGTGACCGGATGGCCACAATCGCAGCGACTAATGCGCTACATCACCTGCGCAGGGAACGTGCCCCGCAGTGCGTGAACCCTTCGGTGTACGATACGGAGGCGTGGCGGCAGAGGGTCGCTACTCCACCGCTGGATCCGGCCGGTGGCCCGGTGGCGTGAAGAGGGGCGCCCGGAAGCTCTGGGTTACTCGGATTTTGGAGGAGCGCTACGTCAACAGTTGATCACGTGCGTGGCCCCGCCGCCCTCCGGGGCGCACGCTAGGTGCCAACATCGCTGGCTACCCGCAGTCCTCAACCGAAGAGGCCCCGCACTCTCGGCTTGACCACCTTGCCCAACGCGTTTCGGGGCAGCTCGGTGACAGCGCGAATCTCGCGGGGGACCTTCCACGGAGAAAGCTGCTTACGTGCCCAGGCGCGCAGCGCAGTTGGATCGGGCGTGTGACCCGGCCCTGCTACCACCGCAGCGCATATGCGCTCTCCCCACTCTTCGTCGGGCACGCCCACCACAGCACACTCGGCGATTTCGGGGTGGGTGCGGAGCATCTCCTCAACCTCTAGCGCGCTGACCTTTTCTCCGCCGCTCTTCAGGATGTCCACGCTCTGTCGTCCGAGGATGCGAAAGCCCCGCGACATCTCCACGACCTCGTCGCCTGTGCGGAACCAACCATCAGCGGTGAACGCTTCGGCGGTTTCCTCAGGCCGACGCCAGTACTCGCGGAACAGGAGCGGTCCGCGGACCTGGAGCTCGCCAGCCTCGCCTGCCGAGAGCACGGATCCGCCATCGTCGGTGACGCGCACCTCCACATAGGGAAGCGGCCACCCCACGTGGCCGGGCCAGCGCCCGCCGTCAACCAAGCTCGAGAGTGCCATCCCGATCTCTGTCATCCCGTAGCGCTCAAGTAGGCGGTGGCCGGTAAGCTCCTCCCAGCGTTCGTGTAGCTGCACCGGTAGTGCTGCGGAGCCGGACACGTGGAGCCGGAGTCTACGTGCACCGGCGGCCCAGCTCTTCCCGGTCGCGGCGTCCGCGCGCGCGTGCTCATCCGCGAGCCTGGCATATATCGTGGGCACAGCCATGAACAATGTGAGATTATCGTTCGCGAGAGCTTCCCACACCGCGGTCGACTCAAACTTCGGGTGGATAGTGCACCGTGCGCCCGCAGCGAGCGCGCAAACCAGTACGTTCACGATCCCGTGCACGTGATGGAGCGGGAGCACCAGCAAGACATGATCGTCTTTACGCCATCCCCATGCTTTGTGCAACGAACCCACCTGTGATGCGAGACCCCCATGGGTGTGCACGACGCCCTTGGGGCGGCCAGTTGTGCCGGACGTGTACAGCATGAGCGCGTCCCGATTGGGCGGGATTACCGGCAAATGCGCAGGCGCTTCGGTCGCCAGGAGCTCACCGACCCGACGTACTACGACCCTATTGTCCGATGCGGGCCCAGCCACGTCACGGACAAGTTCGTCCGCCGCGATAACGACTTCGGGTTGCGAATCCCCGAGCACCTGTCCTAACTCCGGGGCGGGAGCGGTGAGTGGCAGTGGGACCAAGACTCCGCCGGCACGCCAGACGCCGAGCGCGGTTGCGGTCCAAGATGAACCGGGCGGGACAAGTGTGGCGACCCGGGTCGCCTTCATATCCAGCTGGCCGCCGAGCAGTGCCCCGGCCACCCGCCCAGATGATTCCAACAGGTCGGCGTAGGTGCTCGCACCCTCCGGTGCGATAAGCGCAACTCGGTCGGAGCGTGTGCGCGCGCACTCCGTGAGCTGGTCGACCAAAGCACTCGGTGCGGAAAAGCGTGCTTCACTCATGGGCTCTACGACTAACCCGATGGTGGCATTGCGGTCCGGTGGATCCCGACGTCAGGGCGGCGCGGGGGCAGAGCGAACGCGATATTTGGAGATGTGCCGTGGCTGGTTGGAGTGTCGCTTTGCGATGCGGGGAGACTTCGCCAGCGCGCAGGACGGTGAAGAGCTCTTCGCCGCCACATTGGTTGCCGCTTGATGAACGCCAGCGTCTATTGGCGCTGGCGTTCGTTCTTCCCGCTTCGCCGCCTCACTTCTATGGAAACCAATCGTACCACGATTCCTGCTGCCGAGGAGATCCTAGGCGGCTACTTCCCCGTGCTAGACCATGGCTTCGTGGCGCTCGTCGATTATATGGGCAGCGACCAGGACGTCGAGCGCGCGGCCCGAGTTAGCTACGGGTATGGCACACGCCGTACCTCGCAAACACGCGGGCTGATCAGATACCTGCGGCGCCACCATCACACGACACCCTCGGAGATGGTGGGACTCAAGTTCCATTGTGTGATGCCGATTTTCGTCGCACGGCAGTGGGTACGGCATCGTACGGCCTCGGTCAACGAACTGTCGGCGCGCTATAGCCTGATGCCGCTACTGTTTTACCGGCCGGAGGGAGAGCAGTTCGCGCTGCAGAGTCTGGCGAACCGGCAGGGCAGGGAGAGCGGTGCTTCTCGTGAGATCTACACGGAAGCGGTCCGACGTTGGGAGGCCCTGCGCAAGGACGCCGGGGGCACGTACTCCTGGATGCTTGAGCAAGATATAGCACGCGAACTTGCCCGCATTGACTTACCGCTATCCACGTACACGCAATGGTACTGGAAGATCGATCTCCACAATCTCTTGCACTTTCTCACCCTGCGAGTGGACCCTCGGGCGCAGTGGGAGATTCGGGAGTTCGCTCGCGTGATGGCTGGCATGATGAAACGCGTGGCTCCGCTCACGTACGAAGCGTGGATCGACTACGATCTCTGCGCCAGTGCGTTCACCCGTGTAGAGCGCACAGTGCTCGCGCGGCTAGTAGAGTTGGGTCCAGAGGAGCTGCGCGCACGCCATGACGCCTCGCTCTCGAGGGCCGAGTTGACCGAACTAGGGATGTCGGGCCGCGAGATCCAGGAGTTGATGGAGAAGCTCCAGGAGCCCCAGCGGCCCGATTTCGAGTTAGACCTCTCGCGCATGCGCTCGGCCGAGGACGTGAGTCGTGAGATGGAGGAGGCTGTTCCGGGCACGAAGTTCGACTAGCGTCGTACCGGCGAACTGTCAACCTCAGCTCACACACACCGTCTTGACGTTCACGAACTCCCGTATCCCGAGCGGAGACAGCTCGCGCCCGTATCCGCTCTCCTTGATGCCGCCGAAAGGCAGCCTTGGGTCTGAGCGCACGAAGGCGTTGACGAAGCATGATCCTGCCTCTAGGTGGTCACGAGCGATGCGCTCGCCACGTTCCAAATCTTGCGTGAACACGGCAGCACCTAGCCCAAACATTGTCGCGTTCGCAATCCGGATCGTGTCTTCCTCGTCGCGCGCACGGATCACCGATGCCACCGGGCCGAAAAGCTCCTCCTCCCAGGCTGGCATCCCCGGCTGCACGTCGATCAGCACTGTGGGCGGGTACCACGCTCCGTTTCTGTCTGGTACGGCTCCTCCGAGCACGACACATGCGCCAGCCCCCACGCTACGCACGACCTGATCGTGGAGATCGTCGCGCAGGTCGACGCGCGCCTGGGGACCTACTTCGGTTCGCTCGTCCATCGGGTTGCCGACACGGGCGGCCGCCATGTGTGCCACGAATCGCTGTAGGAAGTCGTCGTATACTTCTCCCACGACGATGAAACGTTTGGCCGCGATGCAGCTCTGGCCCGAATTGATGAGCCTGCTCTTCGCACACACTTCGGCCGCAAGGTCGAGGTCGGCGTCCTTGAGCACGAGATAAGGATCGCTCCCGCCGAGCTCAAGCACGCTCTTCTTGAGCAAGGCGCCCGCCCGCTCTGCCACGGCGCGACCGGCGGACACGCTCCCGGTCACCGTGACCGCACGTACATGTTCGTCCTCCAGAAGCATGCCCACGACGTCGCTTCCTACCAGCACGGCACGGAAGAGGTGTTCCGGAAAACCGGCCTCCCGGAATACTTCTTCGATAGCCAGCGCACAGCCGGGGACGTTCGACGCGTGCTTGAGCACGCCTGCGTTTCCCGCCATGAGGTTAGGAGCGGCGAAACGGAAGACCTGCCAGAACGGAAAGTTCCAGGGCATCACGGCGAGCACCACGCCGAGTGGGCGGTGGACCCAGTAGCTCCTCGTGGTGTTCGCCAGGGTGATCTCGGCCGCGAGCATTGCCTCGGCTCCTTCCGCGTAGTATTCGCATACCAAGGCACACTTTTCGATTTCCGCGAGCGCGTCACTCACGGGTTTCCCCATCTCCAGCGTCATCAGCTGTGCCAGTTCCCGACTGCGTCGGCGCAGCACTGCGGCCGCGGTCTGCATGCAGCGTCGGCGCACGGTGAACCCGGTCTTCTGCCAGACAATTTGGTCTCTATGGGCCCTTGCCACAGCGTCGCGCGCGTCGCGCAGGTTCGCTTCTGGATAGCGGCGCACGAGCGTACCGTCCGCGGGATTGATTACTTCGAGCATCGGTGTCCTGGGATCCGGGAGCAGGGTACGGCCCGTCCGGACTTCCGTTCAGTAATATGCCTAAGGAGGCACGTAGCTACGCTAGCGCACGATGGAGCCGATGCGCAGCAAAGAGTGCGATGGGTTGGCCGGTCTGACCCCGCAGCAGCTCGCCTCGGTCAGTAACAGCTCATCCGGATCAGCGGTGCATGGTGTGATCAGTATTCGACAACTGGCCCTGACCGTGCCAACGGCTCGCTCTCCTTGGTTCATCCGGGTACATGATCGAGACACTCTCGTGGCCTTGCCTACGGTAACGACTCACCCACGGCAACGATCGCGTTCTCCGGCACGAGGTGAAGGTCGTCCTCGACGAGTCGCGCCGCATCCGCAAGGATGATCACCATCGTTCCGGAATGAAGACCCTCTTCCTGCCCGGGCACGACGCCGTAGTCCTCGCCGGGATTGTGCAAGACGACTTGGCCGCGGCGTAGGGAACGATCAGCGCACGTGCCGACCAGCCGTACAGTCGACCAACCCGGCCGAGGTGACCACGCCATGTTCGTAGGAGTATGCAGTCGGTGGCGATGTCCTTCCGTCTTGTCCATGGTCATTTCTTCAATGTGAGCTGCCCTCGGACTAGCAAGTCGAACGTAGCCCGTTGGGCGCGGGAGAGTTCCACCGGTATGCCAACGACAACCGGACGCATTCGCGAAGTGTCAGGTAGATGCAACACAAGCTGATCGAGCGGAGCAGGAGATTCGTAGGGAGCGGCGGTTCCCGAACGATCTATCATCATCGTGTATCCCGGAGCCCATAGTGCTGCCAGCCGGCGCCCGTACTCGGTCCAGGCTGGCAGTGGGTCCGCACCGCTCGCAACTGATGGGACCAGCGTGTCTCGATAGTACGCTGCCGCCTGTTCGTAGGCTCCCCGGTTGGTGCGCTTGAGATCGCGCAACCGCTCTCGATAGAACTCTCGGGGGTCGCGCGCGCCTACCTCGGCGAGCGCGGCTTCGAGCTGACGGTCGGCCTGGATCTGAAGATCGTCCATGAACCACGTTGTGCGTGGAGGCTCCGCTGGTCAACGGGCTTCAGCACCTGACTCGCTCACTATGGCAGAGCCCGCGGGCGCTGTAGTATACGGCGTTCAGCCCTCCGCCATGCTGTCCAGGAACTCGCGGTTCGTCTCAGTCCGCTCCATACGCTCGAGCAAGAATTCGCTTGACTCGGCAGGAGGCATATCGGCCAAGAAGTTGCGCAGCAGGTAGACACGATTGAGTTCGTGGTCGGAAAGCAGGAGCTCCTCCTTTCGCGTGCCGGAACGGTTGATGTCGATCGCCGGGAAGATACGTTTGTCAGCGATGTGTCGGTCGAGCACCAGCTCCATGTTGCCGGTGCCCTTGAACTCCTCGAAGATCACCTCGTCCATGCGACTGCCGGTCTCGACTAGGGCAGTGGCGATGATGGTGAGTGAGCCGCCTGCATCAATGTTTCGGGCAGCACCGAAGAAACGCTTCGGTTTGTGCAGCGCATTCGCGTCCACACCACCTGAGAGGATCTTCCCCGAGTGCGGCACCGTCACGTTATAGGCACGTGCCAGCCGTGTGATCGAATCCAGAAGTACCACGACTTCACGGCCATGCTCGACCAAGCGCTTGGCTCTCTCAAGGACCATCTCGGCCACCTGCGTATGCCGATCCGCGGGCTCGTCGAATGTGGAGGATGTCACTTCCGCGTTGACGTTCTCCTCCATGTCGGTAACCTCTTCCGGGCGCTCGTCAATCAGGAGCACGATGAGGTGTGTGTCGTCGTGATTCTCCACGATCGAGTTGGCGATCTTCTGAAGAATCGTTGTCTTTCCCGCCTTCGGTGGCGACACGATCAACCCACGTTGCCCCATCCCGATGGGCGATATCAGATCGATCACGCGCATCGTGAGATCGCCCGCGCGGTTCTCCAGATGCAGTCGCCTATCCGGATAGCGCGGCCGCAGGTTATCGAACGCGACCCGATGCTTAGCGTTGTCGGGCTCGTCGCCATTTACGCTCTCGACCTTGAGTAGCGCGAGGTACCGCTCGCCTTCCTTGGGTGGACGTACCTGACCCAGGATCGTATCACCTGTGCGCAGATCGAAACGCCTAATCTGTGACGGGCTTACGTAGATATCGTCGGGGCCGTAGCGGTAATTCCAGTCCTGCGGGCGCAGAAAACCATAACCCTCGGGTAGTATCTCAAGGACGCCGAGTCCGCGTAGCGCGACATCCGAATCGAGCAGATTCTGCTTGATTCGAAAGACAAGATCCTGTTTGCGGAGCCCCGAATAGTTGGTGAGTTTCAGCTGCTCTGCCAGATCGTGGAGCTCCCCTACGCTCTTGCTCTTGAGTTCGGTAATGTCCACGACGCTGCCCTCGAGGGACCACGCTCGCTCGGCATTTTGGTAAACGGTCCCTACGGGACCAGCGTGATGTGACTCAGGAATCCGTTACTGGGGAACTGGGGAGAACCGAAGCGGGATTGGACCGGTAAGGTGAATGGACGTTCCGGACAGATCTGAACAATCAGGTAATTCCCAAGGATCGCAAATTGTAATGGCCGACTCGTATCCGGGCAAGTCGAAGTCTTATTCCAACAACGAACGAGCGTGAAGTTGGGCGTGGATTGCAACAAGAGAGAAACCACAAGTGGGGGGCTCAGCATTCACGCGGGCATGACTGTGACTCATCAGTTCCGGATTGCCGACCACATGTGAGCCTTGCGGAAGACACTGGGCTAGCGAACATCGGCCACCTCGACCGGGATGAGGCCTATGCCCCTCACTCCCGGATGCTCAAGCAAGCGCCCTGCCCATGTCCCGGGACGTCTGCCAAGGGAACGGTCCAGCCCTTCCGGGAAAATGCATAGCGCCTCTCCCAAGACCGGACTGACCACTTCGCCGAGCAGCACCACTGGACTGGCCACATCCGAGGCTATCGAGACAAGCCCCGGATACGGCCACTGCAACTCCCTCAACTGATACCAACGGGAATTCCCTAACGGAATAGCTGATCGGCGATTAAGGACAGTGACCGTTTCGGCGCGGGCTTCCTTGTCCAACTTCATTGGGGAGAGGTCTATGTCTGGCAACGCGCCGCGACGGCTGACTCTTCGAGCGACAGGGTGCCCGCGTCGGCGTCCAAGAGCGCACGTACACCCAGCGGGAGCGTCCAGTTGTGCGGGACGTGTCCGAACGGGAGATCGGCAACAGCCGGCACGCCCATCCGCTCGGCGAACTCCCGCAGCACTTCCGTGACCGAATCATCCCCGCGCGGGACATTCGTGAACCGGCCGAATACGAGACCGACGACGCCAATCACGAGACCGCTGCGCTCGAGTTGCATGAGCATCCTATCGATGCGGTAAGCAGGTTCACTGACGTCTTCCAGGAACAGCAGCTTTCCCGCGGCCGGGAGTGCGAGCGATGTTCCGCACAAGGAGGCCAGCGTGGCGAGGTTGCCGCCGACCAGCGCACCTTCGGCCCTTCCGCCGACTAGCGAGACGGGTGAGGGATCGTTGGGCCACGGACGTAGAACCCCCGCCGGGCTCGATTGGAAGAGCACACGTCGGAACGCGGCCTCGGTTTGGGGGGGGAAGTCCGCTCCTGGGTGCGGGCCGTGAAACGACACGACCCCCAGGGCCGCGTGCTGCGCATGCAGTATGGTGTTGTCGCTGAAGCCGATGTACGCGGCGGGCGAGTCTAGCTGACGCGAGAGGTCCAGCTGATCAACTATCCGGATCGTCCCGTAACCCCCGCGCAACGCCCAGATCGCATCGATCGTACGGTCGTCGAAGGCGGCCTGCAGGTCGCTCAGGCGTTCGGCGTCCGTGCCCGCCAGAAAGCGGTTGCGGGAGGCGGCAGCCGGAAACACAACCGGCTCCAGGCCGAGCGCTTGACAGCGCGCTCGCGAGCGTTCGATATGCTCGGCGTTCAACGGTCCGGCGGGCGCCACCAGCGCTACCCTTGCTCCCGGGCTCAAGGCCAGCGGCTTCCGTGATGCGGTCCCCTTCGCTCTCATGTGTCGATCGTCATGGATTCAGCCCGATGCCCACTTGTCGCGAATGCCCGCCGTGCTGGCAAGGCTGTGTTCCGTGCACGTCCGCGTGCAAGGTCGGGGTTTCCACGCCGTGCGAACAGTCCGACGGACTGGTTGCTCCAAGAGGCGCGGAGGACAGCGGCGGGCTGGTCACTCGCGGGTGCCTGGCTAGGTGCCGGGGCGCCTCCCGAGAGCCCTTCCGAGGTCACACTATTACGTCACCGTCCCTAACTGACGGATCCCGATTTGGGGCCGCCCCGGCTCAACGTGCTCGGCTCGCCCGCGTACGCGGCGTGATACGGAGGCAACATTGATCTCCATTTGCTCACCCCGCGTGTGCACCACTTGGCGACGGCAAGGCCATCCTGATCCGGCCCGTCGGACCCTGGAGGTGGCCGCCGATCTCCGCCTAGACGGCGTGGCCCTCAGTCGCTGACTCTGGAAGGAGTTGTCAACGACGGTGCGCCAGGGCAGCCAGAAGCTTGTCGTGAATCGCCCCGAACGCACCGTTGGACATCACGAGCAGAACATCACCGGGCATGGCGTGTGAGACTACTGCGGGCACGATCCGCTCCACTGTAGGGATGTAGTCGGCGTCCACACCGTCGGCTCGCAGCTGCTCCGCCAGCTCGCGGGGATCCATTCCCGTCCTACGGTTGTAGCGCTCCGGATGAGACAGTTGGGCGAGAACCACGCGGTCGGCATGGGCAAGCGCCGACCGATAAGCGCTCTGGAAGGAGCGCAACTGGGCCGTATAGCTACGCGGCTCGAAGATCGCGATGACACGTCCGCCGCCGAAACGTTGCCGCACTGCTGCGATCGTCTCACGGACGGCCGTTGGATGGTGGGCGAAATCGTCGATGACCGCGATTCCGCCAACCTCGCCGCGGCGCTCCATCCGCCGCCTTACATTCCGGAAAGTTGCTAGACCCTCCACGATGGCGGTCCATGATACACCAATCGCGTTTGCAGCCGCGATCGCGGCAAGACAATTGCGCACGTTGAATGCGCCAGTGAGCGGAGTCGCCACCGAACCCAGTCGACGATCGCCCCGCGAGACCTCGAACATTGTCCCGTCCCGCCCATCCCGGATCTCGCGCGCACGCCAGCGTGGGTGTCCGGCAGTGCCGCAAGTCTCAAGGCCATATGACGCTACCGGCGCATGCGATTCCGCCGCCAGGTCTCGCGCCAGAGGCGTTTCCCACCCCACCGCCAACGCACCGTTCGCAGGCAGGAGATTCACGAAGCGCGCAAACGCGAACCGGTACGCTGCCTCGTCCCGATAGATGTCGGCATGGTCGAACTCGACGTTGGTCAGGACTGCCGTGCGTGGCAGGTAGTGCCACATCTTGGGGCCCTTGTCGAAGAACGCCGTGTCGTACTCGTCCGCCTCGATCACGAAGTATTTGGAATCCTTCAATCGGAACGAGCGACCAAAGTTCTCGGCCACGCCCCCGACGAGGAACGACGGGGAAAGACCCGCACGCTCCAACAGCCATGCAAGGATCGCAGCGGTGGTTGTCTTACCGTGGGTGCCAGCTATAGCGAGGACGTGTTTGCCCCACAGAAATTCGTCCCGGATCGCAGCTGCACTCGAGACATAGCGAAGCCCTCGCTCAAGGACGGCCTCCACCTCCGGATTTCCCCGGCTCACGGCGTTCCCGACAACGACCCGATCGGGCGCGGGCTGCAGGTTGCTAGAATCGAAACTCCGTGCGTACTCGATTCCGAGCTTGTCGAGCATGTCCGACATGGGCGGATAAGCACCCCGATCAGAGCCGGAAACACGGTGACCTTTTGCCCGGAGCAGCCCCGCGAGCGAAGCCATCGCAGCACCCGCGATGCCGATCAGGTGGTAGTGCATGGATCTGTGGCGACCCGCTCAGCCGTAGAGCAGAGTCACTATCCACACTGCCACTAGGGCCGCAGCAGCGTCTGCGGTGAGCCCGGCGGCTACGGCGTGCCGAGTACGTTTGATGTTCACGGCTCCGAAGTAGACTGCGATCACGTAGAACGTCGTCTCTGTGGAGCCGAACATCACCGCCGCCATCTTCACAAACAGCGAGTCCTCACCGTATTCGTTGACCATGTCGACGACCAGACCGGCTGAGCCCGAACCTGTGAGCGGGCGTACTATGGCCATGGGCAGCACCTCAACCGGGAAGCCGATGAGGCCCAGGACCGGCGACAGTGCGGCGACCAGAAAATCCATAGCGCCGCTGGCCCGGAACATCGCGATCGCGAACAGAATCGCAACCAGATAGGGAATGATCCGGACGGCGACGGCAAACCCCTCTTTCGCGCCCTCAACGAAACTCTCGTAGACGGGCACTCGTTTGTAGAGGCCGTAGAGCGGGAACCCAACCAAGATGAGCGGGATGACGAAGGCTGACAGCAATGTGATCCCGGCACGCACCGCGTCCATCCGTCTAGCTCCGGGGCGGAGTCGAACCGACAGCACTATCCGCGCGCTGTGGGTCGGACGCCCGGACTGCGCGGAGCCTCTGATACAGTCGGGAGGCCACGATCGCGACGACTAGGCTCACCGTTGTAGTCGCGATAATGGGGAAAATCAGCTGGTTGATCTGCAGCCCCATCAGGGCGATCAGGAGCACGGGAGGCACGAGCTGCACGCTCGCGGTGTTCACAGCCAGGAATGTCACCATGGCGTTGGTCGCAGTATCTCGGGCAGGATTGAGCGTCTGGAGTTCTTCCATCGCCCTGATCCCGAATGGCGTCGCAGCGTTGCCGAGTCCCAACACGTTGGCGGTAAGGTTCAGCGCGATCATTCCCAGCGCCGGGTGATTTGCCGGAATATCGGGGAACAGGGGGCGCAGCACCGGACGGACCAGTCTTACCAACACATGAATGATACCGGCCGCTTCGGCGATCTTCATCATACCGAGGAATAGGGCGAGCACCCCGATCAGGCCTAACGCGATCTCCGCCGCCGTGCCCGCGAAATCGAGCGCCGCTGCCGAGATAGCGCTCAACTTGACGAAGCGCACAGGCTCGAAGCGCACGGCACCGGCCGCCGTCATCTGACTGTCTGACGGAGCCGGGCCGTGAGGGCCGAATCGAACGAGAACACCTTGAAGTTCCTGATCGTTCGATCGCGATACCGTAGCGATCGTAGCGAGCGGTTCTGGCAGCGACGCACGCGCGTCGAACCGCAGCACCTGCCCCGCGTCGCCCTGGACCAACCTACCCTGGTAACTGGCTTGCGGTCGCGCGGCGGTCCCATATAACCGACCGTACGCTTCAGGATCTATGCGGATCTCTACCGACTGCTCGCGGACATCCGGATCGTAACCTTCAGGAAAATCGAGCACGACCGGCAGCGCACTGCCGTTCCGGTAGGGATCGAGCACTAGGTCGCGGGCGTCCGAGGCGCCCGCGAACACCAAGCTCGTGACGATAAGGCCCGTCCAAATGTAGTTCAGCACGGCTCGACCTTCCGCAGGACGGCGATGCGACGCTGGTAGTTAACCGGCGTTTCTCGGTATCGGCAAGCCACACGCCATGCAGGAGCGGAAGTATTCAGCGGGTCGCTCATCAAGAGCAGGCAGCGACGCCTCCATCCGGTGGCGTGGCCAGGGGCGTCTTGAGTCCATAGGCAATGCGCGTGTGCTACGAGACCGGGGATGTGCCTCGAGAGCTGGCCACCGTGGAACACGCTCGATGACAGGCCCAGCGCCTTCCGTCCGGCCGAGGAGCCACACCGCGACGCGTACCGTGACTCAGCGAGTCAACCCTTTGCAGGGCTCTCTGAGCGCCGGGCTTTCTCTTGTTCGGGAGTCGTCGCGGATTCAGGCGGACACCGACATCGCGGCCACGAGACGGGCGTACGGCTGCACGGCTGAGAACAGCAGCTCGCGGCGCTACTTGTAACGGTAGGTTACCCGTCCGCGGCTCAGGTCGTAGGGGGAGAGTTCGACCTTCACTCGGTCCCCCTCGAGAACGCGGATGTAGTTCTGACGCATCTTGCCGGAGAGGTAGGCCAGGATTTCGTGGCCGTTTTCCAGCTCCACTCGGAAGGTCGCGTTGGGCAGCACCTCGCGCACCGTACCTTCGATCTCGATTGCTTCCTTCGCCACACGCCTCCGTGGTCGTCGAACTCCGACCGTCTCTATCTCTATCGCGGCACCCAAACGCTACAACCGGTCGCATAGCGGGGCAACGTAGCGTAGGCTAACGTTGATGCCTGCGCACTATTCTGCAAACGAGCGCCACGTGCTTGAGCGTCGACTCGCCGCGGGACGAAGCGATTGTCCCCGCTGCGATGCTCTGTTCGAGCAACGAGCAGTCCCTCCCCGCCCCGACGTCTATTACGTCCGAGACCGCGTGTGGTTGCTATGCGGGAACTGCGGCGCCACTGCTGTGCTGGACCGCGAACGCATTGAGCGGGCGCGGGGAGCCGGCTCAGGACGCGGATCCGAACCGGAGTCGGGCCACTAATCGAGGCTGTGCCCTGGAGGCCACTGGAGCGACCGCTCAGGCGGCACGGCCTTGGGGTTCTAACGTGTCCAAGGCTCTCCAAGCCCGTCGCACGGCCCCAACCAGAGGCACGAGAACGCCTCGCCGGGCCAGACCGGATCCGCACGACTGGCCTGCCTCGGGGCATGGACCGAGATTGAATGTGTCTCACCACGGCCTACCCTCTCGCCGGAGGCTCTCATGCGGTTTCGGCTACGGCCGGCCATCTTGCTGGGCGTTGTGCTCGCCGGCGTGGCCGAGGTGGCACTCCCTCTGTCTAGAGGGCTGGCGAGTGGGCTGCGTGAAGGAGAGACGTCTTCCGCTACGGTCCGGCGTGAAGGCGGTGCGGTTTTCCTAAGTCCTGCGCAGGGGGCGCGCCGGTACCACGAATTCTACTTCACGCGCGCGGCGTACTCTAGCAGCGCGCGCTCCAGATTCGGCTTCTTCGGCGGGCGAGGGGCAGCAAGCTGGGCCATCGACTATCCCAAGGCCGACCGGCAATTCATGGTCGTCTTGAACCGTCTGATCGACATCGATGCGTCGCCGTACGAAAACGCCATCCGGCTCGACGATCCAGATGTTCGGCGCTTCCCGTTTCTCTACGCCCTTGAAGTGGGAGGCATGACACTGACCGACGGCGAAGTGCAAGGGCTCAAGAACTATCTGGCGGCGGGAGGCTTTCTCGTAATCGACGATTTCTGGGGTTTGGACGAATGGTCCGTGTTCGAGCGGCAGATCGGGCGCGTGCTCCCGGGACGGCCGATCTACGAGATTCCTACGACACACCCGGTATTCAACAACGTGTACGACGTAGCAAACGTGATTCAAGTGCCCAACGTCAGGAGAGGCCAGATGCACGGTCTCTACGGCACGCCGACTCATGAGGGGCGCGGATCCGAAATGCCGCACGTTTACGGGATCGATGACGACCGTGGCGAGCTCATGGTGTTGATCAATTGGAACACCGACCTGGGCGACGCATGGGAGTGGGCAGAGAATCCCTATTATCCGCTCAAGTTCTCTACCTACGCGTTTGAGATGGGCATCAACATGATCGTGTACGCGATGAGCCATTAGGGAAGGGGCTGCGCGTGAGCCCGAGGCGGGCCGCCTGAGATGAGTCGTCGCCAGGGTTAGACCCTCACCCGTTGCAACCGAGAGCAGCGCACTGTGGAGTCGATCTTCGAATTCCTCTTCAAGTACCGCCCTGTCCTCTTCCAGGAAGGGGATATTGCTCTGCGCAACCCGTGGCCGACGCTGGTCCTTGTGGTGGGAGGACTTACGGCCGCTGCAATCGTAGTACTGGGATACTTGCAGCCGCGAGGACGCGCGACCGTGTTCGACCGTGTCGTGATGACGGCTCTCCGGACCGGGGCTCTCACTGTCGCCATGTTCTGCTTGCTCCAGCCAACGCTCGTACTCCGTTCGGTCGTACCGCAGCGCAACTTCGTTGGGGTCCTGATCGACGATTCGAAGAGCATGAGTCTTTCCCGTCGGGGCGGCGAACAGGGGAGCGCGTTCGTGACCGAGCGGTTGAGCGCTGACGGCGGCTTGGTCGAGGAGCTCTCCGAGCGGTTCACGATACGCATGTTCTCTTTTTCCTCCACTGCGGGACGCGTCGACGACCCCGCCACCCTCACGTTTGCAGGTACACGCACCGACTTGGCTGGCGCGCTAGACCACGTTCGCGAGGACCTCTCAGCCGTCCCGCTCTCGGGGATTGTGGTTGTGACCGACGGTGCCGACAACGGCGGCCGCGTGCTGTCGGAATCCCTCGTACCGCTCCAGGCTGCCTCGATCCCGGTCTTCACAGTAGGGCTGGGCGACGAAGCCCTGGTACCCGACGTGCAGCTGGACCGTGTTCAGGTACCGGCCTCCGTCCTGCTCGGAAGCGCCGTCATGGTAGACGTCGTAGTCGCGCAACGAGGGTACGAGGGCCGCAGCGTCACGCTCGAGGTCGAAGACGATGGGCGTATCCTCGCTCGCCAGGACGTGGAGCTGGGCAAGGACGGAGAGCCGGTGGTCGCGCGTGTCCGCTTCACCGCCGACAGGGTAGGGCCCCGTCGCATCTCGTTCCGGATCCCGATCTCGGAGGGAGAGCGCGTCGTGGGCAACAACCGTCGCCAAATCACCATGGAGGTCCGTCGGACCCGGGAGAAGATCCTCTACTTTGAGGGCGAGCCGCGCTTCGAAGTGAAGTTCCTCCGACGGGCTGTGCAGGCCGACGACAACGTCCAAGTCGTCGTGCTCCAACGCACTGCGCCTGACAAGTTCCTGCGCCTGGACGTGGATGACGCCGACGAACTCGCGGGCGGTTTCCCTCGCTCGCGAGAGGAGCTCTTCCGCTATCGCGGACTCATCATCGGCAGTGTGGAAGCAGGATTCTTCACCCACGACCAGCTCACTATGATCCAGGACTTCGTGAGCCAGCGAGGCGGAGGGCTCCTCACGCTGGGCGGACGCAACGCATTCGCCGAGGGCGGATACGTGGGCACGCCAGTGGCGGACGTGCTCCCGATCGTCATGGATAAGTCGGACGACGGCCCTTCGCCTCGTGCCATCGCGTTGAGCGTGGCTCCCACGCCGGCCGGCACGTTCCACCCCGCTACGCAACTTGCTGGGTCGGAGGAGTCGCTGGAGCAGGTGTGGGAGCGGCTGCCGCCGGTCACTACTCTCAACAACGTCACGGCCGTGAAGCCCGGCGCGACAGCCCTCCTGACCGGTCGGTCTACCGGAGAACCGGCGACGGAGCACGTCGTGTTAGCTTGGCAGCGCTTCGGGCGGGGCAAGGCCTTCTCACTTCCGATCCAGGACTCCTGGCTCTGGCAGATGCACGCCGACGTCCCTCTTGAGGACCAGAGCCATGAGCGCTTCTGGCAGCAGCTTCTGAGGGGCCTCGTGGACGGTGTGCCGGATCCGGTCGCCGTCACGCTGGATCGTGAGCGTTCGGATCCGGGCGAGGTCGTGCGCGTGACCGCGCTAGTACACGATTCCACGTACATTGAGCTCAACGACGCCAGCGTCGTAGCTAAGCTGATCTCACCCGTGGGTGAGGAGCGCCAGATGCCCCTCCAGTGGACCGTGGAGGAGGACGGCTCGTACGCGGGCTCCTTTGTTCCTGCTCAGGAGGGAACCTGGCAGGTGGCCGTCACGGCCGTGCGGGACGGCGCCGAAATCGGAGCGGACAACGGATGGCTCCGTGTGGAACCCGGTGACGACGAGTTCTTCGACGCAGGCCGGCACTCCGCCCTGCTTGAGCGCCTGGCTGAGGCCACGGGAGGGAGGGCCTACACGTCTGACAACGTCGGCGACCTCCCGGAGGACCTGCAGTTCACCGGTGGTGGAGTCACGATGATCGAGGAGCGTGACCTTTGGGACATGCCGGTCCTATTCTTCCTCATGGTCGGCCTAATAGGCGGTGAATGGGCGTTTCGGCGCCAGCGAGGATTGGTTTGAGGACCTGGTTCGACCACGGTACGGCAGCCGCGCTCGCGGTGGCGGTCCTGATGGCCTGCCGCGCCTCGCTTAGCGCCCAGGAAACGCATCTGCTGCTGGTCGCTGGCTTGCCGGGCCAGGAGACATACAGGGAACGCTTCCATGACTGGGGCAGCACGATCCGCGCCGCCGCCGTGGAACGGCTCTCGGTACCCGCGGAGAACGTCACCTGGTTGGCCGACGATCCTGCCATGTCGCCGGAACAGATACGAGAACGGGCCACGCTCGCGAGCATGCAGAAGGCTGTGTCCGATATCGCCCGTCACGCAGCGGCCGACGATCGTGTGCTGATCGTGCTGATCGGACACGGCACAACGGGCGCTGCCGGCGCGCGTTTCAACCTCTCGGGCCCGGACCTGAGCCCCGAGGCGTTGGACATGATGTTGGACGAGTTCGCGCCCCGGCGCGTGGCGCTAGTCCACACCGGCAGCGCTAGCGGTGAGTTCGTGCCTGCGTTGTCAGGGCCGGGTCGCACGGTGATCACGGCCACGCGCTCCGGCCGCGAGAACAACGAGACCTGGTTCGCAGGTTTTTTCGCCGAGGCACTGGCGGGCGACAGCTCTGATCTGGACAAGGACGGGCGGATCTCGCTGCTTGAGGCGTTCCGATACTCCCGCCGCGAGGTCCAGCGGTACTTCGAGGAGAGGAACCTTCTAGCGACCGAGCACGCGCTGCTCGACGACGACGGGGACGGCGAGGGAACCATGGAGCCGGGCGACGTCACGGAAGACGGATTCCTCGCCCGTACCTTCTACGTCGGCAGTCCGCCACTCGCGTCGGCCGCGGGCTCGGAGCGCCCCAGCCAGATCGAGGACCCCGTGCTCGCTCGCTTGTACGAGGAGCGGGAGGCGCTGGAGCAACGCGTCGTGGGACACCGACTGCGTCGCGAGCAAATGGATCCGGCGGAGTATGAGCGCGAGCTCGAGGAGATGCTTGTAGAGCTCGCACTCAAGGCCCGTGAGATCCGGCGGCGCGAGGGGGGTGGGTGAACTGTAAGGTATACTCGTCGATAGCTTCCCATTGTGCGGCTTGTGTCCGTCCAAGCATCCGGCGGCGCTATGCGGCGCTCCTTGCGCTGGCTTTGCTTCCGACGGTGCCGTTGGGAGCCCAGTCAACGTCCTACGAAGTCGCTGTCCGGGCATGGCACGCAGGGGCTTACGAAGACGCGATCCGTGGGCTCGAAGATCTCGCGAACCACCGCGCCGCGCCGCCGGAGGTCCACCGCGCCTACGCGCGCGTCCTCGTCGAGGTGGGGCGCAGCAGCGAAGCCAGGCAGCACTTGCGAGAGGTTGGGGGTGCCGAGATCGCCAATGTGCTCGGCGAGGTCCTGCTGGTGGCGGGCCGGGGGGAAGAAGCCGAGCAGCAGTTCCGTATCGCCGTGGAAGCGGCCGCCTCGGACATCGAAGTGGCTCGTGTCAATCTGGCTGAGCTGCTCTGGGATCGCGGAAGGCATGCTGAGGCGCTCCCCATGTTTGCTTTGTTCATCGACCTCTACAACTCGTCGCGGAGATTGGACGCGTACGAGTTGATGGCAGTCGGACGCGCGGTGCGACGGCTAGCGGTGACGAACCCGCAGTTATTCCAAGACGCGCTCCTGGCGTTCGACAGGGCTGCGGAGGCGGCGCCCCAGGACCCCCTCCCCCGAGTCCTTGCAGGCGAACTCTTCTTGGAAAAATACAACGGGACCGAGGCGCACCAGTCGTTCCGGGACGCGCTCCACCGCAACCCCAGGCACCCCCGTGCCTTGCTCGGCGTTGCCGGAGCGCTCGACTTCGGGAACGAGCCGGGTGCGGCCGACGCAATCCGCGATGCGCTCGAGACCAACCCACGCTCTGCTCCCGCATTCGCTCTGCGAGCCCGACTCGCGCTCTCAGGGGAGGATTTCCGCTCTGCCGTTGAGGCGGCGCGCTCCGCGCTGGAGATCAACCCGAACTCGCCCGAGGCCCTCGCAATTCTCGGTGCCGCGCACTTCCTGGTGGGGAACAAAGCGGAGTACACGTCGGCGCGGCTGCGCGCGCTCGCGATCAACCCAGCCGCCGCGGATTTCTACACAACGGTGGCGGATATGGCGGCCCGGCACCGTCGCTACCAAGTAGCGGTGGAGATGGCGATGAACGCGGCCGAGCTGGACAGCCTCCATTTCGCAGCGCTCGGTCTGCTGGGGATGAACCAGACGCGCATAGGCGCAATCGAGGATGGTCGCGCCAACTTGGAGCGCGCGTTTGAGGGCGACCCGTATAACCCTTGGTTCAAGAACAGCCTCGACCTGCTGGACACGTTCGCGGAGTACGAGAGCATTTCGACGTCCCACTTCGTGCTCTTCCTGCGCGAGGACGAGGCCGACCTGCTGGCTCCGTACGTGGAAGCGCTCGCGGAGGAGGCATTCGACTCGCTCACAGCACGCTACGGGACCGAGCCATCCACGCCCATTCGGGTTGAGCTCTTCCCGAGGCACGCCGACTTCTCCGTGCGGACTCTGGGACTCACGGGCCTTGGCGCGCTGGGTGTGGCATTCGGCTCCGTGCTCGCAATGGACTCTCCTTCGGCACTTGAGTCGGGCGAATTCAACTGGGGTTCGACCCTGTGGCACGAAATCGCACACGCGTTCCACCTGGGGATGACGGACAACAAGGTGCCTCGTTGGTTCAGCGAAGGGCTAGCTGTGCACGAGCAGCGGGCGGCACGTCCGGGATGGGGGCATGCCCCCGCGCTCTCGTTTTTCCAGGCCTACGAAGCCGGCCGGGTGCCTCCGGCCAGCGAGCTGAACCGGGGCTTCATGCGACCGGAGTATCCCGAACAAGTCGTGCATAGCTACTTCATGGCGTCGCTGGTGTTCGCTTGGATGGAACAGGAGCACGGGACGGGAGCGGCCCTCAGCATGCTGGACGGGTACAAGGAGGATCGCAGCACCCAGGGACTTGTCCGCGAGGTGCTCGGCCTCAGCTTGTCCGCGTTAGATCGTGTGGTGGACCGCTACATCCGCGACCGTTTCGCCGACGCTTTCCGGGCAATCGAGCCGGTCCAGGATACGCCACCGAGGGATGGCTCCATCGGCGCCTGGTACAGCGCTGCCGCGCGACATCCGGGGAGCTTCGCACTGCGCCTCGTGCTCGGCCAGAAGTTGGTTGCGGCAGAACGCTATGAGGAGGCCGAGACCGAACTGCTGGAGGCGTTACGCCTCTTTCCAGCCTATCCCGAGTTGGACGGACCCTACCTGTACTTGGCTCGAATTTACCGTGAGCGCGGCGAACTCGGGCGGGCTGCCGGCGCGCTGGCCCGGCTAGGCGCATTGAGCGAAGACGCGCTTGAGGTTCACCTTCTGGAGGCGGAAGTCCGGACCGAGCTGGGGGACCGGGCAGGGGCTGCGGCTGCGCTTGAGCGAACGCTGCTCATCCAGCCCTACGACGTCGAGGTGCACGAGCGCTTGGCCGAGCTGTACGAAGAACTCGAAGCACCCGAACGTGTCGTGCGTGAACGCCGCGCAATACTGGCGCTTGATCCGGTCGACCTGGCCGAGGCACAGTACCGGATGGGGCGAGCCCTTCTCGGAGTTGGACAGAATGACGAGGCTAGACGCGCGGTGCTGCGTGCGCTGGAGGTAGCCCCCACCTACCAGGCCGCGCTGGATCTTCTGCTTGAACTCCGGGGAACGGACCCGTGACAGCGATCCGTCGGCCAAAGCCCGCCAGAGTAGCGAGCCGTTTCAAGGACGATGGCTTCAGCCGAAGATTGACGATGTCCGTGAACTAGAACACCGATTTCGCCGAGTACTCGGAGTGTTGGACCATGGATACTAGCGATTGAACTCTCCAACAGCGCGTACAGACGCGACGTCAACTACGTGATCTGTGGCCTTACGCATTGAGAATCGCTTGGATGAATCGAGCTAGTTCCTGTTCGACTACTGTCTTTGGCAGCGCAAACCCGGGAGCCCATCTGTGAAGGAAAACGAGACGAACGCTTTGGGACTCGAGCACCAGGACGATATCGCGCTAGCTGACAAGATGAAGGCTGGTCGTGAGAGCATCCTGCGGGAGATGCGTAAACTGATAATTGGCCAAGGCGACGTGCTCGAACAGGTGCTGCTGTCCCTTTTCGTAGGTGGCAACAGCCTGATCGTTGGGGTACCGGGACTCGCCAAGACGCTGCTCATCGCGACCATGGCCAGGGTACTGGATCTGAAATTCAGTCGCATCCAGTTCACCCCGGACTTGATGCCGTCCGACATCACCGGCACCGACATCATCAATGAAGAGCCTGGCACTGGCCGGCGTCAGCTCGTGTTCGCTCCGGGCCCGGTGTTCGCCAACATCGTCTTGGCGGACGAGATCAACCGCACGCCGCCTAAGACGCAGGCGGCACTGCTTGAGGCGATGCAGGAGCACCGGGTCACCGTCCAAGGCACTACCTACACCCTGGACGAGCCGTTCTACGTCTTCGCGACCCAGAACCCGATTGAGCTAGAGGGAACCTATCCGCTTCCGGAGGCACAACTCGATCGCTTCATGTTCGAGATCGTGATAGAGCACCTCACGGAGAGTGAGGAGCTCGAGGTCGTGCGCACCACGACCGGCGTGCAGCAACCAGTCTTCAGCCATGCCGTCACGGCGCCCGACCTGATCTCCTTCCAGCGCCTCGTTCGTTGTGTGCCGGCACCCGATGCGGTGCTGCGCTACGCCGTCTCGCTTGCGCGTACGAGTCGTCCCTCCCCGAACGGTGCGTCGCCCGACTTCGTGAAGAAATGGATCGCCTACGGGGCGTCGGTACGCGCTGCCCAGTACCTAATCTTGAGCGCAAAGGCCCGAGCACTTACCCTCGGCCGCTACGCGCCGACCTTCGAGGATGTACGAGCCCTGGCCCACCCCGTACTGCGACATCGAATCCTGACAAATTTCCACGCCGAGTCCGAGGGCCGCACGCCGGGCGAGCTGATTGACAAGCTGCTCGAGACGGTCCCGGTCCCGAAATCGGGCATGTAACGTGGCTCGGCACTTGACGCACGCGTACACCAACACGCCCGGAGCGCGGTTTCTCGATCCCAACGTGCTAGCACGAATTGACAATCTGGAGCTACTGGCGCGCACGGTGGTGGACGGCTTCCTGCACGGGCTCCACAGTTCGCCCTACCTGGGCTTGTCTATGCAGTTCGCCGAGCATCGACCCTACATGCAGGGCGATGACATCCGAAAGATCGACTGGCGACTGTTCGCGCGCACGGATCGCCACTACGTGAAGCAGTACGAGGCCGAGACCAACGCGAATTTCGTTGTCCTGCTCGACGTGTCGAAATCGATGTCGTACGGCAGTGGCCCGGTCACCAAATTCGACTATGCTCGTTTCTTGGCTGCTGCACTCACCTATTTCTCGCGGCGTCAGCGCGATCGGGTGGGTCTCTACACGTTCGACTCGGAGGTCGTCGAGCACGTACGCCCTTCGGTACGCCACTTAGATCAGGTGCTCCACGCCCTTGAGCGGGCGAACCCCGCTAGGTCGGGATCGCTCGGACCACCGCTCTTCACCGTGGCCAGCACCCTCCCCCGGCGCGGAATCCTAGCGCTGATCTCCGATTTTTACGAGAGTCCCGAAGCCATCGTGGAAGCGATCCGTCCCCTGGCCGGACGTCGCCACGATCTCCTGGTCTTCTACGTCCTCGACTCGGCTGAGCTAGATTTTCCGTTCGAGAGGTCGGCCAGCTTCGAGGATCTGGAGACCGGGGAGAAATTCCCGGTCGTGCCGGAGAAACTCCGCGACGACTACCGGGAGGTCGTGCGGGCGCACGTCAGCGATGTCCAGCGCCGCCTGGTAGGCCAGCGTGCCGAGTGTCTGCTGCTGGACACGTCACAACCGCTCGACGTAGCACTGTTCAGCTATCTGAACGCCCGCCAGAAGGCACGGAGCGGCCGAGGCGCCGCCTGATGTAGGCCATGCCTATCGGATTCCTGGTCCCCCTGTTTCTCGCCGGCTTAGCTGCGGTGGGGATTCCGATCTGGATGCACCTCACGCGCAAACAGCGCAGCTTGGTAGTACCCTTTCCTTCGCTCATGTTCCTTCGGCAGATCCCATTCAAGGAGGATCGGCGACGTACGCTGCGCCACTGGCTGCTGTTCTGTGTGCGCGCCCTTGCGATCGTGCTGCTCGTGGCCGCGTTTGCTCGGCCGTTCTTCAGCGGCGGTGCCGCGCTGGCAGTCGTGGGATCGGGCCCGCGGGAGGTGGTAGTACTGTTGGATCGCTCATACAGCATGGGAGCAGGCGAACGCTGGGCAGCGGCAACCGAAGCCGCACGGGGAGAAATAACGCGACTCGGTCCGCTGGATCGCGGCAACCTCATCGTGTTCGACCAGGGCGCCGACGCTCTCGTCCGATCCGAGAGCGATCCGGCACGGTTGCGTGCTGTCCTCGACACACTTGAGCCCGGGTCGGGAACCACGCAGTTCGGGCCGGGCCTGAAGTTGGCGCAAACCATCCTTGAGGAATCTGGACACCCGGTGCGCGAACTGGTGGTGGTGAGTGACTTCCAGCGACGTGGCTGGACCGGCGAGGAGGGCATACGTCTGCCGGCGGGTACAGAAGTGCGCGTGATCCCCGTCACTGGCGACATCGGCGCGAACGTGGCGGTGGCCGACGTGGCGCTTCGAATGGACCGGTTCTCGGGGCTCGAACGTGTGGCGCCGCGTGCTCGTCTGGTCCGGACCAGCGGAGAAGAACCGGTGGAGATCGAGGTGACACTGGAAGTAGATGGTCGCGAGGTTCAACGCCGCAACGTGACGATGCCGGCAGCGGGCGCGACTGCCGTCGACTTCGCACCAATACCCTTAGCCGCGCGACACACGCGCGGCACCGTACGCGTCCCCTCCGACGATCTCGCCCGCGACAACGCACTTTATTTCGTATTGTCACCCGGCAGCGCGCTTCCCGTCTATGTTTTCACGCGTTCCGGCATACTTGGCGAAACGACTCTCTTCCTCGATCGCGCGCTCAGCATCTCCGAACAGGGAGCGTTCGATGTGACCGCTCGCACGTGGGACGTGGGAGCCGTCGACGGGCTGGAGCCGGGTCAGGTCGCAATACTGGCAGACGTGCCGTTCCCACTCGGGGGCGCCGGCGCCGAGCTACGCGAGTTTGTTGAAGCGGGCGGAGGTTTGGTGATCATCGCGGGCCAGTCGGGCGGCTGGGGAAGCAACGAGGATGCTTGGATCGGTGCCCGCATCGGGGCAGCGGTCGATCGAGTCGACCGTGGAGGAGGCCGCATTGGCCAAGTCGACTACGATCACCCGATCTTTCAGGTATTCCGAGGCCCCCGCGGCGGTGACTTCACTGGAAGCCGGTTTTTTCGCTACCGCACCCTGGTGGTTCCTGACGGTGCTGGTGTCCTCGCGCGCTTCGATGACGGGGGGGCGGCATTGGTGGAGCGCCGTGTTGGGAAGGGGCGCGTGCTTATCTGGACATCGACGATGGACGCGGTGTGGAACGATCTCGCGCTGCAGCCCGTCTTTCTGCCCTTCGTGCACCAACTCGTGCGGTACGCATCGAGGCGTAACGAAACGCTTCCCTGGTTCACGGTCGGGCAAGTTCTGGACGTCTCCGACGCACCCGCGATGGCCACAGCAGGTCTACTCGAAGCAAGCGAGCAGGGAACCGCCTTCGAGGGGGATCGTGTCGTCATTGATCCTGCTGGAGAACCTGTGCAGTTACGAAGCGGGGCTGGCCCGTACTACCTGACTTTGGGCAAGGTGGGTTTCTATACCATGCGACCGTCCGGTGACGTCCAAGGGCGTCCACTGGCTGTGGCGGTGAACGTTGACATGACCGAGTCAGACCCGGTCACGATGGACCCTGAGGAAGTCGGCGCCGCCCTAGCGGCCACCGTGGCGAGTGGAGAAGCAAGCACGCCAAATTCGGCCATGGCGCTCCAGCAGGCGGACATTGAGCGACGCCAGTCGATTTGGCGATTGCTGATGGTCGCAGTCGTGGCGCTGCTCGCCGTGGAAGCGCTGATGGCCAATCGACGCTCGCCCGCGCCCGGGGGAGGCTGACACGCGGACGTTCGTGTAGGCAGGAAGCCGGAAGCGGCATCGACGCAGGCTACCCGGTGCAGGGGGGAGGCGGGAGGTCGTTCGCCACAGGAGACGCGATAGACATGCATCGAATGAGTGACGGACGACGAATCGTTGCGACTCTGGCCCGCGTGCGGAGGCGTTGGCAACTCCGTATCGCGCTCCGGGGCACAGCGATCGTGTTGGGTGCGGGTGCCGCTGCCTTCCTGTTGTCGGCGTTTGCGCTAGAGGTTCTTCGCTTTGGTCCGTTGGCGGTCCTCTTGTTTCGTATCGTTGCTTGGCTGGCAATTGCCGGACTCGCCTATTGGTACCTTGTTCGACCTCTACGTTGGCGAGTGACCGACGAGCAGGTGGCCCTCTACCTTGAAGAGCACGAGCCGAGCCTGGAGGCGACGTTGCTCGCTGCAGTCGACGCCGATCGGGCGGGTCGGCACTATTCCCCCGATCTCGTACGCGGCGTCGTGCGTGCTGCCGTTCAGCGCGTCGCAGCCGTGGAGGACGGACGCCGGATTGAGCGTCGGGCGCTCTATCGCTCAGGTGGCGCTCTGGCCGGTATGATGGCGCTCGCGCTCGTATTACTGATGCTGGCGCCCACGGGTGTGCGCCACGGTCTATCGGCACTGCTCCGTCCCACTACTAGCACTGTTGAGGTCAACCCGTACTCCGTCACGCTCAGCCCGGGTGACGTCGTCATTGCCCGGGGATCGGACCAGCTCGTCACGGCTGCTCTTCACGGGTTCAGTGCCGTCGAGACCACGCTCTACCTGCGTGAACGGCAGGGCGAGCCGTTCCGGGAAGTCGTTATGCTCCCCGGCGAGACGGACGGTTCCTTTGAGGTGCTCCTGCTCAACTTGACGGACGGGACTGATTACTTCGCAGAGGCGGAGGGGACCCGCTCGCCGGTCTCTCGGCTGGATGTCGCCGACCTTCCGTATGTTGACCGTCTCCGACAGGTGCTTCGCTTTCCGGCCTACACCGCCCTCCCCGATCGGGTTGTCGAGGACGGCGCTGACGTGGCTGCGGTGGAGGGTACGACCGTGTCTCTCACCGTGCACCCCACTCTCCCAACAGGCTCCGGACGCCTCGTCGTAGAGGGTAAGACGCCGATCGATCTTGTCGCCCACGAAGACGGCTCGCTTACGGCACAGTTCACTGTGGACGGCAATGGCTTCTACCGGATCGAGCTGGCCGCGCCGGATGGCCGCCTCGTCGAGGGCTCGCCGCGCTACACGATCGACGCGCTCACGGACCAGCCCCCCAGTGTGCGGGTGGCCGAGCCCGGGCGCGACGGAAATGCGAGCCCGATCGAGGAGGTCTATTTCGAGGTCGAGGCCCTCGACGACTACGGGGTGGCCGAGCTCTCGCTGGTCTACGCGGTCAACGGGGACGAGCCGCAGGCCGTGCAGCTGTTCCAGGGTTCACGGCCGCCGCTTGCGGAGGCTTCCGCAGGCCACACCGTGTATCTGGAGGAGTTGGACCTGGAGCCTGGGGACCTCGTCACCTACTGGGCCGTCGCCCGCGATACCAAAGACGCTGTGCGCGGGAGCGAGGTGAGCAGCGACATCTACTTCTTAGGTATTCGCGCACTGGGCAATGAGTACCGGCAAGCCGAGGCCCCAGCAGGTGGCGGCGGTGGTAGCAACGGTACGGGAGGTGCGGAGACGTCTCTCTCTGAACTCCAGAAACAGGTGGTCGCGGCCACGTTCAACCTGGGTCGGGATCGGGATCGATACACCGACCAGGAATTCGCTGAGAACGTGGTCAGTGTGCGGCTATCTCAGGAGCGAGTGCGCGAGCAGGTAGCCACGCTGGTCGAGCGGATGAGCAATCGTGGGCTGGCCGGCGCTGAGGAACAGTTCCGCAACATCGCGGAGATGCTGCCGGAGGCGGTAGCCGAGATGGAGGCTGCCGAAGGCGCCCTGGTTGAACAGGATGTCGGACGGGCTCTACCGCACGAGCAGAAGGCGCTCCAGCACTTGCAACGGGCGGAAGAGGCATACGAGCGCTATGTCGCCCTCAGAAACCGAGGCAGTGGCGGTGGTGGTGGCGGGAGTCCAAATGCAGAGGATCTCGCTGACTTGTTCGAGCTGGAACTCGACAAGTTACGCAACCAGTACGAGACAGTGCAGCGGAGTGCCCGGCAGGAGCAGTCGGATGAAGTGGACGGGGTGCTTGAGCGGCTCCAGGAGCTCGCCCAGCGGCAGCAGCAAGCGGCCGAGCGCCGCCGGCTCGAGGCCCGGGGCGGAGCACGGGGTACCGATCAGCAGCGTGTCCTCGCGCAGCAGACCGAGGAGGTGGCTCGTCAGCTTGAGACGCTTGCCCGGGAAACCCGTGATCAACGGCTTGCCCAGACGGCGCGGGAGCTCCAGGACATCGCAGAACAGATGCGTCGGTCGGCCGCGCAGGGCGCTAGCGCCGGGGCGGCCGGTGCATCGGCTGCCGCGGAAAGACTCGCCGACGCGCAACGACGCCTTGAGCGTAAGCGCCAGGAGCGCCTTGGCGAGGACGCCTTGGACGCGCTGGAGCGCGCCCGAGCGCTCGTCCGCGAGCAGCGCGAAGTGCGGCGTGAAGTGCGCAACATGAGCGATCTGAGAGGCGTGGAACGAGCGGATCGGGTAAGTCGTTTACACGAGCGCAAGGACCGCATGCTGGAGGAGGTGGAGGAGTTACGCGAGCAACTGCTCCGAATGGGCGCCGAGGCACAGCGTGAGGGGGATCGGGACGCCGCGCAGGGATTCGCAGGCGCAGCGGATGAGATCGAGGAGCGGAAGATCCGCGAGAAGATCGCCTATTCGAAGGGGATCGTGCAGCAGCGTCTTCAGGAAGGATTCGCGAGCGCGTTCGAGGCGGAGATCGGCATGGATTTGGACGAACTTGAGCACCGAATCGCGGACGCGGGAGAAGCGCTCGACGACGCACAACCCAACCCTGTGGAAGAGGCGCTAGAGCGTGCGCGGGACCTGGTGAGAGGTACCGAGACACTTGATCGCAGACTGCGGCAGGTAGTGTGGCAGGACCGAGAGGGACAGCAACAGGGCCCGCAGGGCGACAACGGGCAGCAGGATCAACAGGCCCAGCAGGGCGGACACGGCCTAGACCCAGACGCCCAGGACGGGGCCCCGGACGACCCTGTTGATGCTCCGCTCGACGGCACGTTAGGAGGCCCAGCGGGAAGCTACAACCAGCGACCCTTCACTCCGGAGGAGATTCGTGCCTACCGCCGCGAGTTCCAGGAACGGCTGGGGGACGCCCGCGCGCTACGCGACTACCTAGAAAGCACGGGCGTCGCTCCCGACGAGCTGGATCCGGTCGTGGAGGCATTGCAGGCGCTCACCGCAGGGCGCCCGTACCGTGATCTGCCCGAGCTGGCGCGGCTGCAGAACGAGCTGAGGGAAGGGCTTCAACGGCTCGAGTTCCGTCTCCGCCGGGAAGTTGAGGGCGATGGATCTGAACGTGCGGTTCTACAGGGTTCAGACCAAGTGCCCGAAGGTTTCCGGGATCTGGTCGAGGAGTACTTCCGGACACTGTCGCGCGCTGCGGGAACTTGATCCCGACCCCCGTGGGAAGCTCGGGACGCGAACCGAACTGCGAGCCTTCTGGGGCGATCGGCCTAGGCTACACCGCGCGTCGTCGTGGTGTCAGCGGAAGATCTTGTGTTAGGCAGACGCCACGACGTGCCGTCGTGAGCACTTCGCACGGTCTGTTGGACACAGAATCGGGACGGCGGGATTTGAACCCGCGACCCCCTGAACCCCATTCAGGTGCGCTACCGGACTGCGCTACGTCCCGGAACCAAGAAGCTAACGGGGGGCTCGGGTGGTGCTCAACCAGCGTGGGCGCGGGCAGTGCGCGTCGCCCGGTGTAGGAAGACTGTGGGTTGTCTCGCCTCGGCGGGCGGAACACGGGCGGGCCATCAGCTCGTTATCGTACGACTTTCTGCCCCACGCACTATGATGCCTCGCGGGCACGCATGGTGCGCAACGGGCCGTTAGGCCGCTGGGACAGCAGCATGCCGGCCGGACAGAAAACGGCTATTTCCCAGGGTTGACCCTAAACCCAGCGGCTCGGTATACTTGAAGCCTTCATTGCGGGGTGGAGCAGTCTGGTAGCTCGTCGGGCTCATAACCCGAAGGTCGCGGGTTCGAATCCCGCCCCCGCTATGCGAAGTGAAGAAATAGCGCCGCCGATGGCGGCGCTTGCCATGTTGGGGAGGCCGAGGCGATCACGTGCAGCGGATGACGAGTCTGTTCGAAGCGTGGTCCAGCCCGCGAAGCTGGGCGGGAGGGGGACGCCGGTAACGGTCGTGGCGATCCTTTGAAGCTCCCGCCCGAGCCCATCCGTGGCCCGGGCGGTTTTTTTGTTCGGCCAGGTAGCTCAGTCGGTAGAGCACACGACTGAAAATCGTGGTGTCGGCGGTTCGATTCCGCCCCTGGCCACTGGGCGGTCGGCAGGTGGATTCGAACTATGCTGAAGGAATAGGTCCGTAGCTCAATTGGTAGAGCACCGGTCTCCAAAACCGGGGGTTGGGGGTTCGATTCCCTCCGGGCCTGTATGGGGAGCCGGCTGGCGTACAATGGCCCCCATCGTCTAACGGCTAGGACACCACTCTTTCAAGGTGGCGGCCGGGGTTCGATTCCCCGTGGGGGCGTCCGCCGATGTGGATGCAGCAAGCACAGTCTCTGGGGCTGTAGCTCAGTTGGTTAGAGTGCCGGTCTGTCACACCGGAGGCCGCGGG
>JAPPGF010000031.1:0-19317 GCA_028875075.1 Gemmatimonadota bacterium
AGCGGCGCGCTCGCGCCGTCGCCGCCGCCCCAGCGCAGCAGCTCCCCGAGCGGGGGAAGCACCGGATAGGCGAGCCCCGCCAGCTCCGCGGCGATGGCCGAGGGCGGCGGCTCCCGGCCGACGTACCACTCCCCGGCCTGTGCGCCGCCCGCCCCGATGCCGGCGGCCCGGGCTCCGTCCGGGTCGCTCGCGAAGATCAGCACGCGCGGGGCGTCCGCCGCGATCCGCCGTGCCCAGGCCGGAGCCCCGGCTCCGAGCCCGTGGAGCACGACCACGCGCGCCCCTTCCGCGCGCGCCGCCACTTCCTGCTGGCCGAGCGGCGGGCCGCCGCCCGAGCCGGTCGGGAGAAAGCCGTCGCCCACGCGCACGAAGCCCCGAGCAGGCAGGCCGGTTGCAAGCGCGAGCGTGGGGAGCAGGTGCCGGAGCTCCCAGTCCGGGGAGAACGAGACCGCGACGAGCGCTCCCTCCCGGGCGTCCAAGAGCGCGTATGCAACCATCCGGTCGTCGTCCCCGAACGCATCCCCTTCCAGCACCACGCGCGCTTCGTAGCGCACTTCGCCCCCGCCCGCTGCAGCGGCAGGAGGCGGCAGCGTGAGCGGGAGGCGGACCAGGCGTCCGGCGGTCGGCGCCGGCGCGCGGGCGCTCCATACGAGCCGCCCCTCCTCGCGCACCTCGACCACGAGGGAATCCGCGGCCGACGCACCGCTCGCGAAGACCGTCACTTGGCCCTCGACGGGCTCGTCGCGCCTCGGGTCGGCCGGCAGCGCGAGCTCGTTGACGCCCGCGTTGCGGACCTCGCCCCCCAGCGGGACGAAGCGGGCGCTCAGCCCGAGCCGATCGAGCGCCCCCCGCACCTCGACCGGGTCCTCCAGGCGGAGGTCCGAGAGCACGACGACCTCGCGCGCGCCCAGCTCGGCGGCCCGCTCGAGCCCGGGAACGAGCAGCGAGCGCAGGTCACCGGGAGGAGCCGCCAGCGCGCTGTCGCCTGCCGCCTCGACGAGCGCGTGACCGAAGCGCAGGAGCCGGGCACCTTCGGCTCGCAGACCCTCGGCCAGCACTCGCGCGCTGTCCCAGGGGACAGCTCCCGGCGGGCCGGCCGACATGCTGATCGAGTTGTCCACGAGGACCCAGCGAACGTCGCCGCCCTCCGCGCCCGGAAGCCGGGGATCGAGCAGCAGCAGCAGGGCCAGCAGCAGCGCCAGAGCACGCAGCGTGGCCGGGATCCAGCGACCCGGAACGGGCAACTCGCGACGGCGGTAGACCCAGGCGGCGAACGCCACAGAGGCGGCGCCCAGGACCAGGAAGAGCAGCAGCTTCACGGCCCGAAGATAGACGAAACCCGCCCCGGCAGGCTCCGGTCTACTCCTCCGCCTCCTCGTCGGCTGCGCCCGCGCGGCCGACCGACGGATCCCCCGCAGCGTCGGCGCCCGCGAACACGCCCGCCGGCGCGCGATCGAGCAGCGCGAGTCGGGCGGTGCGCTCCCCCTCCCAACGGGCTCGCTGATCCTGCGGCACGGGGTCGCCCGGCGGCAGGTCGACCCCCAGCGGATCGATCGGGCGGCCGTTCCGCCGGAGCTCGTAGTGGAGGTGCGGGCCGGTCGCCAGGCCGGTCGAGCCGACGTAGCCGATCACCTGCCCCTGCCGGACCCTCGTGCCGACCCCCACGGCCGCGTTGAAGCCGCTCATGTGCCCGTAACGGGTCGTGAACCCGTTCGCGTGGCGGATCTCGACCGAGTTGCCGAGCGCGCCCCGCGGGCCTCGCCGGGTGACGACGCCGTCGGCCGTCGCCATGATCTCGGTTCCGCGGGGGGCCGCGTAGTCGACACCCCGGTGTGAGCGCCACGTCTTCAGGATGGGATGGAAACGCGAGTTCGTGTAGCGCGACGAGATGTAGCGGTACTCGAGCGGCTTCAGGAGGAACGCCCGCTGGACCGACTGCCCGTCGAGATCGAAGTAGGTGCCGCTACCGTCGCGTTCCGCGTCGAACCAGACAGCGTGAAAGCGTGTGCCCCTGTTCACGAGCTCCGCCGCGATCAGGGCGCCCGAGCGCATGCTTCCGTCGGGCCTGACCTCGCGCTCGAACGCGACGCGGTAGCGGTCGCCCGCGCGAATCATGCGAGAGAAGTCGATCTGCCACTGGAAGACCTGGTCCAGACGGTGAATCAACAGTGCCCGGTCCTTGACCGGCAGCCGCGCCAGCGCGGGGTTGCCAACGACCGCGTTCCAGAGCGCGTCTTCGATCTCGCCCGCCACCAGCAGCGTGTCAGTCCGCGTGGGGGTCCGCACGACGCTGGACGTCCACCCCGTGTCGTCCCTGGCCAGGCGCACGGTCGAGTCCGGGTTCAGCAGCACGTCCACGCCGCGCAACGACAAGTCCATCGAGTGATAGCGCAGCTTGATCTCCGTGCCGACCCGCATCCGCCGGGGGCTGGCCCGCTCCCGGAAGGCAACCAGGAGCGCGTGCTGCTCGTTGGCGTCGGTGAACTCCCAGAGCACCTGCCCCAGCGTCTGGTCGGTCCCGAGCCTGCGAACTTCCACGCGCTCGACCGGCACTGCGTACACCGGCTCCAGGACGCCCGCATCCGGCACCGGCGACGGGGTCAGGAAGCGGAACCCGATGCCGAGCAGCACGCCGCCCAGGCCGAGCAGCACGCCGCCCAGGCCGAACAGCACGCGCAGGCGTTGGCGGGAGAAGAAGCGGACCATCGATTCGTGGTTGAGGATGTCGAATCCTAGGTCCCCGTTAGGCGTCCCGCCATAGCGTCAGTCGATCTAGCGGCACACGAAGGTCGGGATGTCGAGTTCGTGGACCTGCTCGCGGGTCACGAGGCGGTGCGGCCGCTCGGCGAGCCTGTTCAGCGAAGACCCGCGCGCCCCGCCGCCTGCCGCGTGCCCGACCGCCGTCCCCGCCCGCACCGGCTCCCGCAACGGCCGGGGGGAGGGGGAACGCTCGGCCGCGCGCCGGAAGTTGGCCCGGACCGCCCGCTTCTCCTCCTTCCCGGTCGTGAAGCCCGTCGCGATCACCGTGACGCGGACGCGGTTCTCGAGTGCGGGATCGTGCACGGCCCCGAAGATGATCTCGGCCTCGTCTCCGGCCTCCTCCTGAACGAGCGTGGAGATCGACGTGACCTCCTCTAGGGCCAGGTCCGTCCCTCCGGTGATGTTGAGCAACACGCCCGTGGCTCCGTGGATGGAGACGTCGTCCAGCAGCGGGGAGCTGATCGCCGCCCGCGCCGCCTGCTGAGCACGGCCCTCTCCCTCGCCGAACCCCGAGCCCATGAGCGCCGGGCCACGGCACGCCATGATCGTGCGCACGTCGGCGAAGTCGACGTTGACCTCCCCGCCCACACGGATCAGGTCACTGATGCCCTGCGTGGCGTGCAGGAGCACCTCGTCGGCCCTCTTCAGGGCGTGCTTGAAGGTCGTGCCCTTCGGAACCACGGACAGGATGCGGTCGTTCGGCACGACGATGAGCGTGTCCACGGCGCCCTGCAGTTCGGCCAGCCCCTGCGCGGCCTGCCGATCGCGCTTGCGCCCCTCGAACGAGAAGGGACGGGTCACGATCCCGATGGTGAGCGCACCCAGCTGACGGCTGATCTCCGCGACCGTGGGGGCGGCACCCGTCCCGGTTCCTCCCCCCATCCCGGCCGCGATGAAGACGAGGTCGGCGCCCTCGAGCTCACGGCGCACGTCGTCGGTGCTCTCCGCCACGGCCTGGCGCCCGACCTCCGGACGAGCCCCGGCGCCGAGTCCGCGGGTCAGCTTCTTCCCGATCTGCAGCGTGACCCGTGCACGCGAGCTCGTGAGCGCCTGCACATCGGTGTTGAGGGAAAGGAAGTCCACACCCTCCAAGTTCTCGTCGATCATGCGGTTGACGGCGTTGCCCCCCGCCCCTCCCACACCGACCACCTTCATCCGGGCGGTCTGAATCGCGCTTTCCTCGTATTCGAATGTCATCATCGGTAGTGTCTCCACGGATGGCCTATTCGCGCGACCTCGAAAGGTCACGCCGTCGGACATGGGGACGCCGCGCGGCGCCGTCTATCGTCAGAAGAACTCCTTGAACCACGCACCCAACTTGGTGAGCACGCCCGAACGCACCGTGGACGCGCCCTCTCCGGTCTCCCGGAAGCGCTCGAGCCCGTGTAACGCGAGGCCGACCGCAGTGGAAAAGCGCGGGCGGCCGACGGAGTCGGCCAGCCCCGTGAGCCCTTCGCTCGGCACCCCCACCCGGACGGGCGTGGGGAAGATCTGCTGCGCGAGCTCCGCCACGCCGGGCATCGCCGCGCTGCCGCCGGTGACCACGATCCCCGCTCCCAGCTCGTCGAGCAGCCCCTGGCGATCGAGGTCCTCGCGCACCAGTCCGAGGATCTCCTCCAAGCGCTGCTCGGCGACTTGCGCGATCAGCTCGCGCGAGACATTGCGCAGTTGCCCCGGCGCCGGGCCGGGCATCTCCACGATCTCGGTGGGATCGACCATCGTGGCGACGGCTACGCCGTAGAATTCCTTGGCCTTCTGCGCCTCGGCCCAGGGGACGCCCAGCCTCTTGACCAGGTCGGCGGTGACGTTGTCGCCTCCCATGTCGAGCGCGGCGACGTGCTGGAAGCGCCCCCGGTGGTAGGCCGCGAATTCCGTGGCGGCGCCGCCCAGGTCGACCATGGCCACGCCGATCTCCTTTTCGTCCTCGGCGAGCACGGCGCGCGCGGCGGCGAGCGGCTCGAGCACCAGCTCCTGCACGCCGTAGCCGGCCTTGCCGACCGCCTTGCGGATGTTGGCCGCAACGGCGCCGGAGCACGCGACGAGATGGACCTCGGTCTCGAGTCGCACGGCCGCCATCCCGATGGGGTGCTTTATGCCGCCCTGGTGATCCACCCGGTAGTCGGTGGGGATCGCGTGCAGCAGCTCGCGGTCCGGCTGAAGCGCCACGGCCCGGGCGACGACGTGCACGCGCTCCATGTCCCCCGCCGAGACCTCGTCGCCAGCGACGACGACGACGCCCATCGATTGGCGCACGTCGATGTCCTCGCCCGCGATGCCGGTGTAGACGCGCCCCACCGTCGCGCCGGCCATCAGCTCGGCCTCCTGCAGCGCTTGGCCGACCGCCTCGGTGGTGGCTTCGATGTTCGTGATCAACTCGCCCCGCACTCCCGTGGTGCGGGCAGCACCGACGCCGCAGATCTTGAGCAGGGGCTGGCGCCCGGGCTCGCCCGAGACCTCGCCGATCACAGCGCAGGTCTTGGTCGCACCGATGTCGAGGCCGGTGATCAGGTTAGTTCGCATCTCAGTCGTTCTCCCCTCGCGCGACCACGACTTGGTCGGCGAAACGCAGGTCGAGGCTCGCCGGAGGCGCACCCGTCCGGCCGGTCGCATCGGCGAGGACGGCCAGCGCCTCGCGCAGACGGGGCGGCGTGAGCGGGATCCGCACGCGTAGCCGCACCGGCGGCTCCGCCAGGTCCAGCACCACGTGGCGCCGGCCTTCGGCCGTCGCCACGGAGATGTTGGCCCACAGCGTCGGCTCGGCCTCTGCCAGGCGCGCGATCTCGCCTGCGGCCGACGCCAGCGCGGCGGGCGGGGCCACCGCCCTCGAGGACTCCCCGGGCTTGAGCAGGGGCAGATCGACGCGCAGCCGGGTGGGATCGATCGGAAGCCGGCGTCCCTCCCGGTCGACGGGCTCCAGCACGGAGTCGGACAGCAGCGCGACCGGCTCGCGTTCGACGATCCTCACGACCAGGGTGGCCGGGAGACGACGCACGACAACCGCCTCGCGGACGAGCCCATGGCGTTCGACCCTCTCGGCCACGGGACCCGGATCGTCGAGGAGGCTGGCCTCCGCCGGCACGGCCGCCAGCTCGACGACCTGCCGCTCGCTCAGACGCCGGGCCCCCTCGACGCGAACGTCCTGCACGAGGAAGACACCCGAGCGGGCCAACGCTCCGGGCAGGAGCGGCAGTGCCCACGAGAGCGCCCAGCCGAGCAGGATCGCTGCAGTCGCCCATCCCACGAAGCGCCCCGGCCTACGCATGGTGCCGCTCCGGGGCCCCGGCACTGCGGGCGAGCTCGAGCAGCGCGGGGCCCACCTCCCCGATGGACCCGGCCCCGAGCGTGACCACCACGTCCCCCGGCTCGAGCGATCCGGCAACCGCGGCGGGCAGCTCGTCGAGCGCGCCCTCGTAGTGCACCTCTCCGGCTCCGGCCATCCGCGCCGCACTCGCGACCAACTCGCCGGTGACCCCTGCTATGGGCTCCTCGCGCGCAGCGAACACGCTCGTCAGCCACACGACGTCGGACTCCGTGAGAGCAGCCCCGAACTCGCGATGGAAATCGCGCGTGCGAGTGAAGAGATGCGGCTGGAAGACCGCCACCAACCGGCGGCCCGGATGGATCGCCCTGACCGCTCCCAGCGTCGCGCGGATCTCGGTCGGGTGGTGCGCGTAGTCGTCGATGACGGTCACACCGGCGGCTTCGCCGACCCGCTCGAAGCGGCGCTCGACTCCGCGGTACGCCGCCAGCCCGGCGCCGACCGCATCCCAGCCGACCCCGAGCCAGCGAGCGGCCGCCGCCGCGCCGAGCGCGTTGCGCAGGTTGTGAAGGCCCGGCACGCGGAGCGCGAAGGGGCCGGCCGGCCACCCGTCCTCGATCACGCGGAAGCGCGTGCCCGAGCTGCCGGCGTGCACGTCGAGCGCCCTTAGCTGCGATCCCGCCGAGAGCCCGAAGCTGTAACCCCCGGCGCCGGTGCCCGCGAGCAGCCTCGAGGCACCGTGATCGTCGGCGCACACGGCGATCCGCCCGCCCCGACGCACCCTGTCGAGGAAGCGGCGAAAGCCCTCCTCCACGCCCTCGAGGTCGCCGTACACGTCCAGATGATCGGCCTCGACACTCGTGATCACGGCGACGTCGGCTTCGAGCGCATGGAACGATCGGTCGTACTCGTCCGCTTCCACCACGTAGAGGTCGCCGCCTCCGGGGCGCAGGTTGCCCTGCCATCCCACCACGGTCCCGCCTACGAAGCCGGTCGGATCCAGCCCGGCCTGGGCGAGCATCTCCGTGGCGATCGCACTGGTGGTGGTCTTGCCGTGCGTGCCGGCGACCGCCACCACGCGCCCGCGGTTGACGAGCGAGCCCAGGGCGACGGCACGCTTGAGCACCGGGATGTCGAGCTCGCGCGCACGCACGACCTCCGGATGATCGTCCGCGACGGCGGCCGTCACGACCAGCACGCCGACTCCGTCCACGTGTTGCGCGGCGTGTCCGGCCTCGAATTCAGCGCCCAGTCCTTCCAGCCGCCGGACCGCCGGGCTCCGCTCGAGGTCGCAGCCGCTAACGCGGCCCCCGCGGCGGAGCACGAGCTCGGCGAGCGCGCACATGCCGGTCCCGCCCATGCCGACGAAGTGCGCGGACCCCGAGCGAGCGAGCCCGATCAGGTCCGGGGCGTTCATGCGGACACCGCGCCTGTCGGAGACGGCAGGAGCTCGGCCAGGGCGGTCGCGATCCGGTGCGCGGAGTCGGGCCACCCACGCGCCCGCGCAGCGGCGCGGAGCTCGGCCAGCCGGCCGCGGTCGAGCGCCAGTGCGGTGAGTGCGGACCAGAGCCGCTCGCCCGACAGCTCCGCCTCGGGCAGGTGCAGCGCCGCACCGGCAGCGGCGAGCGCCAAGGCGTTGTACGACTGATGGTCCGCCGCGGCGGTGGGCAGCGGGACCAAGAGCGCCGGGAGCCCCCACGAGAGGAACTCCGAGGTCGCCATCGCGCCGGCGCGGCTCACCGCCAGATCGGCGGCCGCGAGGGCGCGCGGCATGTCGCGGATGTAGTCGAGCGCGTGCACCCACGACGGCGCGCCCAGCTCGGCCAGCGCCTCGTTGACGCCGACCGCGTGCGCGGTGCCGGTCGACCAGAGCAGCTCCAGCGCAACTCGGGAGTCGTCGGCCACCCCTCCTTCAGGGTGCAGGCGCACGGCCTCGAGCACGGCGGCGTTCAGCGCCCGGGATCCCTGGCTGCCTCCGAGCACGAGGACCGTGAACGACTCGCGCGCGAGCCCAAACGCCCGGCGCGCCTCCGCGCGCTCGATCGGCACGGGCGGCTGGACCGGATTGCCGCTCAGGCGCACGCGCGGGCGGGCCCGGGCGGGCAGCCTCGCGGCCGCCTCCGGGAACGCCAGGTGGATCTGGCGCGCGCTCCGGGCGAGCAGCCTCGTGGTGAGGCCGGGCACGCTGTTCTGTTCCTGCACGACCAGGGGCACACCGCGAACGGCCGCGACCAGCCCGGCCGGGCCGCTCGCGTACCCGCCGGTCACGACCGAGAGCACGGGATCGAGCCGGCGGTACACGCGGCCCGCCTGCAGCAGCGCGCGCGCCAGCGCCGGGGCGACGCGCCAGTTCGACAGCAGGGCCCCGCGGGCGAGACCGCGCACGGGCAGCAGCGCGTGCGGAATGCCGCGCTCGGGGAGCACGCGTGCCTCCAGCCCGCGCTCCGAGCCCACGAAGAAGGGGCGCACGTCGGGGCGGAGCCCGACCAGCGCGTCGGCGAGCGCCAGTGCGGGATAGAGGTGCCCCCCCGTGCCGCCTCCCGAGAACAGCACCACCGCGCCCCGTTCCTCATGCACGCTCACCCCCCGCGCCCGCCCGCATCCGGTCCGCCGCCCGGACGACGGCCATCAAGATCCCGATCGCCGCGAGGGTCACCATCTGGTTGGAGCGGCCGTACGAGACGAGGGGCAGCGCCAGACCGGTCACGGGTGCGAGACCCAGGCCGACGGCCATGTGCAGCAGCGCCTGCAGGCCGACGATCCCGGTGAGCCCGAGGGCGAGCAGCTGGCCGAACTCGTCCGGTGCGCTCCGGGCGACACGGACGCCCACGACCACGATGACCGCATAGAGCGTCATCAGGAACACCACCCCCAGCAGACCCCATTCCTCGCCCACCATGGCGAAGATGAAGTCGTTGTGCGCCTCGGGCAGAAAGCCGAATTTCTGCCGCCCCTCTCCGAAGCCGGCCCCGGTGAGCCCACCCGAACCGATCGCCACCAGAGACTGGTGCACCTGGAAACCGGCGCCCGACGGATCGGAGCCGGGTTCGAGGAACGTCGCGATGCGGCGCGTGCGGAAGGAGACGGCGAACTGTGCGCTTAGGAACGGCAGGGCGAGGAGGGCAAGGAAGACGAAGTGCCCGATCCGGCCGCCGGCCGCGAACAGGACGATCCCGCCCAGGAGCGCGACCAGACACGCGGCCGAGAGGTTCGGCTCGGCGACGATGGGCGCGACCAGCAGGGCCCCCACCAGCAGGCAGGGCAGCAGCCCGCGCGTGAGGCTGTTGAGCCGCTCAGCCCTTCGGACCGCGAAGGAGGCGGTCCACACCACGATCGCCAGCTTCGCGAGCTCGGAGGGCTGCACCGTGACGCCGCCCAGGACGAGCCAGCGTCTGGCTCCGTTGATCTCGGGAGCCAGCGCCGTCGTAAACGGAAGGATCACGACGACCAAGAGGGCCGCGACCACCAGCACGAACGGCCACGCCGCGAGCCGCCAAGTCCGGTAGGGCATGCGGGCACACACCCAGAGCACCCCGAGGCCCGCCAGGGCGCCGCCCGCCTGACGGACGACGTAGTGCCAGTCCGGCAGCCCCTGCCGCTGCGCCATGACCACGCTCGCGGAGTAGAGCGTCACCAGGCCGAACGAGAGGAGCAGCAGCGTTGCGGTGAGGAGCACTCCGCCCTCCCAGCCGCGGCCGATTCCGGCATCCGGCGGCGTCGCGGCACCCGCGGGAACCGGGTCGAGGTTCCGCATCAGTCCCCGCGCGCGAGACCCGCAAACGCCCCCCCCCGATCTTCTTTCCCGTTAAAATTGCCAACGGTGCCCAACCGGGGGCACCGCCCCCCGCGGGCGCGGGGGCGCGCCCCCGCGCGCCCGGGGCCCCCCACGGCCTCGAACGGCGCGCCGGGCGCTACGCGCTCTGTCGGCACCCCGCCGGCGCCGAGCGCGGAGGCGATGCGCTCGCCCGCGGCGCCGAAGGTGACCGCGAAGCGTACGCACTCCGCCAGCGCGGCCGCGAGCGGACGGAAGTCCTCTCCCTTGTCCTTGCCGCCCAGCAGCACCACGAGCCGCCGGTCGCGGAGACTCCGGATCGCGCCCAAGGCGGCCGCCACGTTGGTCGCCTTGGAGTCATCGACCCACAGTACGCCCTCCACCTCCGCGACCGGCGCGAGCCGGTGCGGCAGCGGCCGCGCGCTCGCCAGACCGCGCGCCACCGGCTCACGCCCCGCACCGGCCAGGCGCGCCGCCAGAGCGGCCGCGAGGGCGTTGCCCGCGTTGTGGGCCCCGAGGAGCGGCAGCTCGTCCAGCCCGAGCAGCCGTTCCCTCCCCCGCCCCACGTCGAGCACGAGATCGTCCCCTTCGATGCGGCCGGCGGCGTCGCTCCGCTCGACGCTGAACGTGTAGCGCTCTCCGGGCGCCTCGCCTGCCAGCTCGAGCGCTTTCTCGTCGTCGCCGTTCAGCACCCACTTGCTTCGTTCGTCGGCGTTGTCGAACAGGCGAGCCTTGTCGGCGAAGTACGCGGCCACGCTCGGATATCGATCGAGGTGGTCGGGCGCGAGGTTGGTCAGCACGCCGATGTCCGGCCGGAACCGTTCGACGCCGGCGAGCTGGAAGGAGCTCAATTCCAGGACGTACCACGCCGGTGCGGGTCGCGCGAGCGCCAACTCCGAGGCGGCGGGCCCCAAGCCGCCCCCCACGTTTCCGCCGAGCCCGACCTCCACGCCGGCCTCCCGCAGCAGGTGGGCCGCGAGGGCCGCCGTGGTCGTCTTCCCGTTCGTGCCGGTCACGGCGATCAGTGGAGCCTGGAAGAAGCGAAAGGCGAATTCGGGCTCGGAGATGGGCCGCACTCCCCGTCGGCGGAGGGCGGCGAGCACCGGAGCGTCCGGATGGATCCCGGGGCTGACCACAACGGTGTCCGAGCGGCCGATCCGCTCCAGGTCGTGTCGTCCCAGCTCGACGTCCGCTCCCACGGCGCGGATTCGTTCTGCACCGGCTGCAACAGCGGCCTCAGCGCGCAGATCCGAGACATAGGTCTTCACTCCTTGGGCGCAGGCCAGCCGCGCCGCGGCTACGCCGCTGGCCCCCGCGCCGATGATGGCAACCGAGTTCACCCGCTCTGCTCCGCTCCTGCTTCATCCTGCCTCTGCCGCGCCACACCTCCCCCCGATCACCGGATCTTGAGCGTGCTCATCGCGAGCAGCGCGCACAGGATCCCAACGATCCAGAACCGGATCACTACCTTGGTCTCGGGCCAGCCGAGCTTCTCGAAGTGATGATGCAGCGGCGCCATCCTGAAGATCCGGCGGCCCGTGCCCGTCGTGCGCGCCGTGTAGCGGAAGTAACCCGTCTGCAGGATCACCGAGGCGGCTTCCAGCACGAAAACGCCCCCCACGATCACGAGCAGGAACTCCGCCTTCAGCAGAATCGCCATCACTCCGATCGCGGCCCCCACGGCGAGCGACCCGGTGTCGCCCATGAAGACCTGGGCGGGATGGGAGTTGAACCAGAGGAAACCGAGCGCCGCTCCCGAGAGAGCGACGGCGAAGACCGCCATCTCGCCGGCGCCGGGCAGATAGAAGATCCCCAGATAGGCGGACGTGTCGACGCGTCCGGTCACGTACGCGAAGACGGCGAAAGTGGCGGCAGCGATCGCGACAAGCCCGCACGCGAGCCCGTCCAGGCCGTCGCTCAGATTCACCGCGTTCGAAGCCCCCGCCAACACGATCGCCACGAACGCGACATAGATCGGGGCCGAGAAGACGAGCATGTAGTCGGAGAAGAAAGGGACGCCGGTCCACGTGGACGGGTACGGCGAGATGGGACGAAAGAGCAGGAAGAGCCCGATCGCGATCCCGAACGCGAACTGACCGAGCAGCTTGTAGCGCGCCACCAAGCCCTCGGTCTTGCCCCGTATGACCTTGAGGTAGTCGTCCAGGAAGCCGAGAAGCCCGAGCCACAGCAGCGCCGTCAGGCAGAGTATCGTGTACCAGTTGGACAGCTCCGCCCACAACAGCGTGGACAGCCCCGCGGAGAACAGGATCAGCGCGCCGCCCATCGTCGGCGTGCCGGCCTTCTCGAAGTGGCTCTCCGGGCCGTCGCTGCGGATGACCTGTCCGACGCGTAGCCTCCTCAGCCATCCGATGATCGCGGGGCCGAGCAGGAAGGAGAGGAGCAAGGCGGTCACGACCGCGCCGGCGGCGCGGAACGTCTGATAGCGGAACAGATTGAAGACGATGTGGACGTCGGTGAGATCGGGGAGCAGGTGGTAGAGCATCACTCGCCCCCGAAGTCGGCGCTCAGCAGGGGCAGCAGCCCTTCCAGGGCCACACCGCGCGAGGCCTTGAGGAGCACGACTTCCTCGCCCGTGAGGATTTCCCTGAGCCGGGCGTACCCGTCGAGCGGGTCGTCCAGGGTCACGAGCGCCGCCCGGCCCCGGCCCGTATCCAGTCCGCGCGCCGCGCGGGCGAACTTCCCGGTCGCGACGACCACGTCGAGGTCACGCCGGAGCGCCGCCAGCAGGACGTCCTCGTGCAGAGCGTCGGAGTCCGGACCCAGCTCGAGCATCGAACCGAGGACGGCCACGCGGGCGCCGTCCTGCAGCTCGAGCGTGTCGAGCGCCGCCCGCGTGCTCTGCGGGTTGGCGTTGTAGCAGTCGAGCAGCAGCGTGAGGCTCCCGATGCGGGCCACCTGCCCGCGCATCCAGCCCGGCTCGACCGCCGAGACGCCGTCGGCGGCGGCGGCGGCCGCCACGCCCAGTTCCTCGGACGCGGCGAGCGCGAGCAGGGCGTTCTCGACGGCGTGCCGGCCGGGCACCCTCAACGACACCGTCGCGTCCCGCCAGGAGAAGCTGTGCGCTCCGCGCTCGTCGACCGTCACGTCCGCCGGGCGGAGCTCCGCGTCGGCGCGTTCGCTCCAGCCCGCGACGCGTGTGCGTCCGTGCAGCGAGCGGGCGCGCTCCGCTAGCGCGGCCGGAACGTCGCCGACCACCGCGGCGCCTTCCCCGGGCAGGCCGCGCAGCAGATCGAGCTTCTCGTCGAGCACGCCCTCGAGCGAGCCGAGCTTCTCCAGGTGGCTCTCGCCCACCGTGGTGAGCAGGCCGAGCGTCGGACGCACGATGTCGGTGAGGATCCCGATCTCACCCGGCTCGTTGCTGCCCATCTCGACCACTACGGCCTCGGCGCCCGCCGGCGTCCCGAGCAGCGTGATCGGCACGCCGATGCGGTTGTTCAGATTCCCCTCGGTGGCGTGCACGGCGAGCGCCCGGCCCAGGGCGCCTCGGGTGAAGTCCT
The DNA here is from genome assembly GCA_028875075.1 of Gemmatimonadota bacterium. GTDB lineage: Bacteria > Gemmatimonadota > Gemmatimonadetes > Longimicrobiales > Gaopeijiaceae > UBA2988. The sequence goes on from JAPPGF010000031.1 coordinate 13,310, forward strand.
TGGTGGAGGTCTTGCCGGAGGAGCCGGTGATCCCGATCACGGGCACGTCGAGCCGGGCCCGCCGGTAGCTGGCGAGCCGACCGAGCGCCACCAGCGTGTCGTCGACCGCGTAGAGGGGAGCTTCGGTCGGCGGCACGGAACGCGACACGACGGCTGCGCGCGCCCCCGCGGCCAGCGCCGCCTCGACGAAGTCGTGGCCGTCGAAGCGCGGACCGACGAGAGCCACGTACAGATCGCCGGGATGCACCGTGCGGCTGTCGGTGCTCACACCGGTGAAGGCGAGCCTGGGCCGGGGAGCCTCCGCGATGCCCAGGGCGGCCCGCACCTGCACGTCGGTCCAGGTGAACGCGGCGGGTATCACGCCGCTCCCTCGAGCAACTCGCGCACCACCAGGCGCTCGTCGAACGGCCGCTTCTCGCTGCCCACCAGCTGATAGCGCTCGTGGCCCTTGCCGGCCAGCAGCACGAGATCACGCGGTCGGGCCAGTTCGAGCGCACGCGCGATCGCGCTCCGCCGGTCGGCGATCCGCTCGTAGGCGACGCCCTCCAGGCCCGGCTCGAGATCGTCGAGGATCCGCTCCGGGTCCTCGTTGCGCGGGTTGTCGGAGGTAAGGATCACCGTGTCCGCGACACGCGCCACCGCTTCGGACATCGGGCGGCGCTTCGTGCGATCGCGCTCGCCGCCCGCTCCGAACACCACGAGCAACCGGCCCTCGACGAGCGGGCGCAGCGTGGCGAGCACGCCGGCCAGGGCGTCGGGCGTGTGCGCGAAGTCGATCAGCACGGGCACTGGAGTCCAGCTGACCCGCTCGAGCCGTCCGGGCACCTGGGGCGCGTCGGCCAGCCCGGCAGCGACGTCCGTGAGCGTGAGCCCCCCGACCAGCGCGGCCGCCGCCGCGGCGAGCGCATTCTCCACGTTGAAGCGGCCGAGCAGGGGGAGTTCCACCTCCGCGCTCGCGCGCACGGTCTCGAGGCGGAAGCGCGAACCGGCCGCGTCCAGGCGCACGTTCCGAGCCCTCAGGTCGGCGTCGCGCTCGAGCGAGAACGTCAACGTCCGTCCTCGCCACCGGATCCTGTCCCAGGCCCCGGCGTCCAGATTGACGACGAGCGTTCCGTCCCCTGCCAGCAGCTCAACCAAGCGGGCCTTCGCGCGGAAGTACGCTTCGAGGTCGCCGTGGAAATCGAGGTGATCCTGCGTCAGGTTCGTGAAGACCGCTACGTCGAAGCGGAGCGCGTCGAGGCGCCGCTGGCTGAGCGCATGCGAAGACGCCTCCATCGTCACGGAGCGGACGCCCTCGTCCGACAGCTGGCGGAGCCAGCGGACCAACTGGACCGGGCCGGGCGTGGTGAGCCCTTCCGTGTCGGGGCAGAGCGCCGCGTCGGGCCCAAGGACGCCCAGCGTGCCGATCGCCGCCGCAGGCCCGGCGCCGCTCAGGAGGTGCCGCGCGAGCAGGGCCGTGGTGGTCTTGCCGTTGGTGCCCGTGATCGCGACCAGGAAGAGTTCGGCGGAGGGATCTCCGAGCACGCGGTTGGCGGCGAGCGCCCCGGCCAGCCGCCCGTCCCGCACCAGAAGCTGCGGGACCGGCACCTCGGGAACGGCCCGCTCGACCACGGCCGCGACCGCGCCGGCTTCGGCGGCCTCGGCGAGGAAGTCGTGCGCATCGGCGTGGAAGCCCCGCCAGGCGACGAACAGGTCGCCGGAGCCGACCGTGCGCGAATCCTGCGCTACGCCGTGCACGAGAGGGTCCCCCGGGCCTCGGCTGTCCATCAACAACTCCGCGGCCCGGAGGGCGGCGGCCACCTCGGACAACCGGAGCCCGGTCAAGGGAACGCGACTCCGTGCAGCGTTACGGTGTCTCCGGACTCCAGGCGCAGCCCGGGCGCGGGACTGACCGCCGCCACCGGGCCGCTGCCCAGCCAGCGCACGCGGAATCCGAGAGCGTGCAGGCGGCGCGCGGCGGTCCGTGACGGCAGCCCGGCGAGGTCGGGAACCGAGACGAGGTCGTCGCCCGGTACGCGGTCAGCGGGAGGCGCCGAATCGGCCGCGAGTCCAGGAGGAGGCCGGTCGAAGCTGGCCAAGCGGAGCGGCGACGGAACGGCGCCCGAGCCGGTCGCGTCCGCTGGCGCGGGGCTCCGTCCCGACGGAGCGGCGGCGAGCGTCCCCTCCGGGCTCGACACCGTCCTGAGCGACCTGAGCAGCGCGGCACGATCGAGCGGCGACTGCCGCACGGCGAGCGCGCCCTCCATCATGGCCCGCGTCACGGGCGCCGCGGTCGCGCCGCCGTAGTAGACGCCCCGGGGCGAGTCCAGCTTCACGAACACGACCATCTGCGGAGCGTCGGCCGGGAAGAAGCCGACGAACGACGAGTAGTAGCGTCCGTCGAGATAGTCGCCGTCCACGTTGACGCGCGACGTTCCGGTCTTGCCCGCCACACGGAATGTGGCGAGCCGGGCCGCGGTGGCTGTGCCGTCTTCGACCACCGCCTCGAGCACCCCTGCCAGCCGGCCGGCGACGTCTGCGGGGATCACCCGGCGGACCTGACGCGGCCCGAGCCGCCCGGCGAGGCGCCCCTCGCTGCCGCGGATCTCCGCCACCAGGCGCGGCGCCATCAGCACTCCGCCGTTGGCGAGCGCCCCGTAGGCGAGCGCCATCTGCACGGGCGTCACGGCGATCTCGTAGCCGATCGCCAGCGAGGCGGGGGATTGCCGCGACCAGCGATCCGGCCGTCGCAGCGTGCCGGCCACCTCGCCCGGAAGCTCGATCCCGGTCGGGAGCCCGAACCCGAAGTCGCGAAGCGTCTCGTACTGGGCGCCCGGGCTGTACGCCTGTGCCGCGCGCGCGATGCCGACGTTGGACGATACGCGAAGCGCCTCGGCCAAGGTCATGTCCGGATAGGTGTACACGTCGCTGATCGTGCGTCCGTGGACGGTCCACGAGCCTTTGGCCGTGGCGACGCTGTCTTCAAGCTCGGCCAGCCCTCGCGCGAGCAGGCCGGCGACCGTGAACGGTTTGAGCGTCGAGCCGGGCTCGAAGGGCGTGTTTATGGCCGACAGCGAGCCGGCGTCCCCGTCCCTCATCGACACGAGCGCGAGCACCTCGCCCGTGTGGGGGTCCGTGACCACCAGGTCACCGCCCAGCGCACCGGTCTGTTCGAGCGCGTCCGCGAGGGCCTGGTGGGCGAGCTCCTGCATGTCCAGGTCGAGCGTGAGCCGCACGTCTCCGCCCTGCACCGGCTCCTCCACCCGCACGACCTGGCCGGGGATCGTCCGCCCCGCGTGATCGCGCCCGGCGACCTCGCGCCCCGGGCTGCCTCGCAGCACGTCCTCGTAGCTCTGCTCGATGCCGCCTCGACCCACGCCGTCCAGGACCGCCCCGAGTAAGCCGCGCGCTAGGTCGCCCCTCGGGTAGAACCGCTCGAACTCGGGCTCCAGATAGACGCCCCGCGCGCCTGCGAGCGCCTGGCGCACGGCAGGAGGATAGCGACCCCGCACGACCGACCATCGGCGCCCCGGATCGGTGAGCCGGAGAGCCTCGCGGGGAGACAGACCGAGGGCGTCGCGGAGCAAGCGCACCGCCTCGTCACGGTCTCCCAGTTCGCGTGGAGCAACGGAGACCCGCACGCGCTCGCGGGTCAGCGCGAGCTCGACGCCGTCGCGGTCGAGGATCCGACCCCTGGGTGCGGGGACCTCGCTGCTCGTACGGTGCTGCCGGAGCGCCGCCTCGCGCCACTCGGACGCCTCGAACACCTGGAGCTGTACCGCCCGCCCGAGCACGACGCCCGCGGCCGCGAACCACAGCAACAGGAGCGTGCGGCGACGCCAGGCCAGGGCGCGGGCCCGTCGCTGCCGCGCTTCTCGGCCGGGGTCGGCCGAGCGCCCTCTCCGGCGGGACCGGCGAGAGACGCCGCTGGCCCTGCGCACAGGGCTCACAAGTTCACCGCCGGCAGGATCACGATCTCGTCCGCCTGTGGAGCGCGAAGCCCCAGCCGGCGCTCCGCCTGCGGCAACACCCAGGCACGGCTCTCGAACATCTGCACGCGGCGATCAAGTTCGGCCAGCTCCGCGACCAAGAGCATCCGCCGGGTGCCAATCCGGTCGAGCTCGGCGAGCGCCTCCAGCGCGCGCGCCTGGCGCCAGACCACGAACCCGAGCGAGAGCAAGAGGGCGAGCATCGCCGCTGCGGTCCTGAGGCTGCTCAGCCAGAACGGAGTCCCGCTCACGCGGCCTTCCTCCACGCCCGCAGCCGAGCACTGCCCGCGCGCGGGTTGCGCTCGAGCTCGTCCGGCCCCGGCCTGACCGCGCGCCGCGTCAGCGTCTCGCCCAGCGCGCGGCCGCGACAGCGGCAGACCGGGAAGTCCGGGGGACACACGCAGTTCTGGCTCCAGTCCCGGAAGGCGTACTTCACGCTCCGATCCTCGAGCGAGTGGTAGGAGATGACCGCGAGCACGCCTCCGGGGAGGAGAGCGTCGCGCAGGCCGTCCAGGCCAGACGCCAGCGCTTCCAGCTCGCGGTTCACTTCGATGCGGAGAGCCTGGAAGACGCGCGCCTTTTCCCGGCGGTACGGAGCGCGGCCCAGCGCGGCGGCGAGCGCCGCCACCAAGTCGTCGCTGGTCCGGAACGGGGTCGCGGAGCGGCGCCTGACGACCTCGCGGGCGAGGCTGCGGGCGCGCGGCTCTTCCCCGAGCTCGCGAAAGATGCGCGTCAGCTCCCCTTCATCCGCCTCGGACAACAGCTCGGCCGCCGTGGCTCCCCCCTCGGAGGGCCCCATGCGCATGTCGAGCGCGGTGCCGGGGCGGAAAGAAAAGCCGCGCCGGTCGCTGTCCAGTTGCCGCGAGCTCACCCCCAGGTCGAGCAGGGCGCCCTCCAATCCACGCTCCATTACCTCGGCGTCCTCGACCGCGCGATCGAAGCGAGCGCACAGGAACCGGATCCGGCTCCCGTAGGGGCGCAGGACTCGCCGGGCATGGGCAAGGGCCTCGGCGTCCCGGTCCACCGCCAGGATGCGGCAACCGCTGCAACGCTCGAGGAGCAGACGGGCGTGGCCGCCCCCTCCGACCGTCCCGTCCAGGTAGAGGCCACCGGCGCGGAGGGCGAGGAGATCCATGACTTGACCGCCCAAGACGGGCTCGTGATAGCGGGAGTCGCCGGCTGGGTCGTCCATGGCGTGTCCATCGACTCACGGCTCATGGGAGTCTCTTAGAGCATCAGGCGGTTCTTGAAGCGCGCGAGGGCGGCGCGCTCCTCTTCCGGAACGACTTCCACGACCGCCCGGAAGCGGGCGGGGCTCCACAGCTCGACCCGGTCGATGTTGCCGTGCAACATGACCGTGCCGGCGAGGGCCGCCGCCGCCTGCAAGGCCGCCGGAAGCAGAATCCGGCCCTGCTTGTCGGGCACGACCTCCGTCGCCCGAGCCAACAGGCGCCGCACCGCGTTCGCGGCGACCTCATCGCCTCGGCGGACCTCCATCAGCCGCTCGAGCAGCTCGCGCCACACCGACTGCGGCAGGAGCGTCAGATGCTGGTCTTCCCACCCGTGCATGAGAACGAGCGGCTCACCCTCCGCCCCACGGCGGAAAGCGGCCGGAAGGGCCACGCGCCCCTTCTCGTCCAGCTGGTGCTCGAACACTCCGAGGTATCCGGCCAAGTGGCGGTCGATGGGTTAAAGTGGAGATAAGTGGGGGATTATGGGGCAAACTAAGGCCCAAGGGGAATGGCGTCAAGAAGGATTTTTTCCGGATTTCGGTGGTTTCGGGAGTTGGCCAAGCCGGCCTAACTGGTGATGGGATCTAGCCGTGCGGCATCGGCGGCCGCAGCGGCCTTCGGCGATTTCCGAAAAAAAACCGAAATAGCCTGATCCATGTCGCGGATAGCGGAGGAGGCGGAAAAAAGAGCCGGGGGGGGGGGGGCGGGCCCCGCCCCCCCCCCCGCAGAGGGGGGGGGGGGGGCGCGGCAGCGGGACTACGACGAAGATGAGGGGGAGAAGAAAGACGGAGAAGAGAGGAAGATCAAA
>JAPPGF010000031.1:19327-51196 GCA_028875075.1 Gemmatimonadota bacterium
CGGCCCCGGGGGGTTCGGTTTTAAAAAAAAAAAAAAAAAAAAACCCTTCCCCTTGGCGCGGGGGGGGGGGGGCCCCAAAAAACCCCCCGGGGCGGGGGGCCCCCCCGCCCCCCCCCCGCTTCTCTTCCGGCCGGTCAGGTAGCCCTGCCGGGCTCTCAGCCGTAGCGGCGGATTATCACCTGCTGGATCTCGATGTACTGACCCACGGCGTCGAGCAGCTGCTGGATGTTCACGCCGGAGCGACCTGCGGCCGCCCGGCCCGCGTTCAACAGGTCACGTGCCTGCTCGAAGACGGGCAGCGCCGCGCGCGCGCTCTCGAGCGTTTGCGGCGCCTGAGCCTGGATCGCCTGGTTGTAGAGCGTGTAGCCGTGCCAGAAGTCGAATTCCTGGCGGGTAGTGGTGTTCACCTGGAATGACTTGGCAGCCTGGAGCCCGGTGACCGCGTAGGCGTAGTTCTCCCGACGGACGCCGTTGTTTACGGCCTCACCGAACACGATCCTGGCGATCTCGTTGGGGTCGGCGCCCTGTTGGACCGCCTGCCTGAAGAAGGGCAGCGCGTCGTTCAAGCGGCCCGCGCTCATCAACCAGTTCCCCTGCCGGACCTCGATGTTGCCGGCCCCCTGGTCGGGCGCGATGCGCCTGAGGCTGCCGACGACCTCGACCGCCTCGTCCAGCCGGCCTTGGCGGTGGACGGCGTCGCCCAGGATCGAGATCACGAGCACGTCTTCCGGATCGGTCGCTAGGACTTCCCGAGCGACCCGCTCGGCGTCGGCCGCCTCGCCGAGCTGCATGTGCGAAGCCATCACCGTGCGCCGGTTCTGCAGCGGGGTATCGGCTCCGAGGGCCGCCGCTGCACGGTTGAGATTGTCGATGACCTCCCGGTAGAGCGATTCGGCCTCGGCGGGCAGTGACGGGGACGGGCCCTGCGCCTCCCTGACCAGCTTGTCAGCGGCCGCATAGGCGTACGTGGCGTACGGCGTCAGCAGATCGGGGTTGTCGGGTGCGGACTCCAGACCCTGCCTCACCAGGTCCATGGCGCCCGTGGGGTCACCCGCGTCGGCCATCTCGTAGGCGATCTGGAGGCGGATGGCGTCGGCGCCGGGGTTCACCTCAAGGTACCGGTAGTAGTACTCGCGCCCGGCCTGCTCGTCGCCCAGCTGGATGGCTACGAAGCCCGCAAGCTGCAACGCGTCCTCGTGGAACGGATTGCCCTCGAGCACCCTGTCCAGTTCCTCCAGCGCCTGCCGCAGGTACTGAGTGCGCTCAGCCTCGGGGGGCGGACTGTCCTCGTCGCGCGCTTGCTCGAAGTGGATGCGGGCCTTGCGCAGACGGGTCGCCATCGCGGATGGATTGAGCTCAAGAGCCTGCACGCAGTTGTTGAGCGCGTTGTCCCACTGGCGGCTGAGGGCGTACTCGGCACAGAACTGCTGAGCGCGCGTCAACTGGACCATCCGGTCGAACGCCTCGAAGATCAGCTGCGCGGCCTGCTCCTCACCCTCTTCCCCGGTGACCGTGAACGGCTCGATGTCGAGCGGCTCGCCGGTCGTCATGTCCCAGAACTGGATGCCGCTCACGTCCCGCGTTTGCCGATCGTCCGACTCCGCGTAGGTGGCGCAGAGAGCGATGTTGGCGTTGATCTGCGTGGCGAACTGCCGGGTACGGAGACAGTCCAGGTCCTCCATGTCCAGGTCTAGTTCGTCCAACTGGTCGTCGATCTCGTCCTCGTCGATGGGCTGATGGGTCGGCAGCGTATTGAGGAGTTCACGGAGCTCTTCGGCCGCATCGCGACCAAAGTTGCGCCGCGTGCCGTCCGGCGCGTAGAAGTCGGGCACCAGCACGCGGAAACGCTGCTGCGCCGCCAACGGCACTGCCGTCAACACCCCCGCCGCCGTCAGGAGGAAGATCCGAGTCAGGCGTCCAATCATTGTGAATGTTCTCCCCGGTGTCACCCTGTCTGGTGGATCAAGAAACCAGCCCGACTGGACTGTGCTCGAAATGCCGTTCCCCCAAGCCCAAGGAGACGCCGGGTCCGGGCGCGGAGGACGAACCGGACAATCTATTGTGTGGGTATCGGGGGGTCAACGCGGCCCGGCAGCCGTGTCATGGACCACTAGAGACCCGCTACCATCAGCCGGTAGCGTAGCCACTGGGGACGCCAGAGCCCGGCGAGCAGAGCGCCGCATCCGATATCCTCAAGCGTCGAGCCCTTTCGTAGTTACGACTCCCTTCTCACCGCCGGAGCGAATCGATGCTGCCTGAACGCTGCCGGAGCCGGTCCCACCTCGCGCTCGCGCTCGTCGTCGCGGTCTGGGCACCCGCCAGCGTGGCGGCCCAGCGCCGGGCCGAGGTCGAGATCGAGCGCGAGGGCCGCACGATGTCGCGCGTCGAGGTCTACGACGGCACGGTGCCGGTGCTGCGCGCCGAGCGCGAGCTGCACGGCGCCCCACTCCAGCGTATCGGCCTCCGCCTCCCCGGTGCACTCCTAGCCGTGGACGGCTACTTCTCGCTCTTCCTCGAGGACCGCCCGGACCGCACCGACGTGGGAACCGCGTTCGAGATCGGTCGGGGAGTGCCCTTGCTCGGAGGGAGCATCGAGCGCGGCACGGACCGCTTCGCCGGTCTCTACCTGAAACTGCGCCATCCCGACGCCGAGATCGCCGCCGGCGGAGGCGACTTGAACGGCAACCTCGTCGGCCACGGAGCACTCTACGTGAAGGGGGCACGCTGGAGCGCCGCCGTGGGCGGATCCAGAGGACGGGACGGCGTGGACTTCGCCCACCTCGCCGCCACTTGGCACCCCGAGCGTCGGGGCACCGCCCCCGGCGCCCGGCTGATCGCCGAACGCAGAAGCCGCGAGCGCTATTTCGCCGAACTCATGCTCGTGGACCGCGCCGACTTCAACCACTTCGCCGTGTGGGGGCAGTACGGGATGGACGAATGGCCCCACCGGCAGGCGTTCGAGGCCGTCGGAGACATCATGCGCTACGTGCGACCGCCCGTCTTCCTTCACGGATATACCTCCGGCGCCGCTGCCGTGAGCGGCCGCTACGAGGTGAGCGACGGCAAGAGCGAATTCACGCTCGACGTGCGGGTCTTTCCCATGCGCGCGCTGCGCTCCCTGTCGGGAGAGGCCGAAGGGGTTGTGCGCTCCGGCCTCTCCGGCTACATCGTCGGCCGCGTACTGCCGACGATCATGCTGGGCGGGTTTCGCAAGACCCGGGCCGGCACGAACGCGTGGGTGGGCGAGATCGGCCTGCCGCCGCTCAGTGTCTACTTCGAGGCGCCAACTCAGCAGGGCGTGGATCCGTACCTGTTCGTACAGTACCGGCAGGAGCTGCCCTTCTGATGACCACGGCCGCAAGGCTCAGGAAGCTTACGCTCGACCTGAGCGCGGACGTGCGCTCCGGCCGCTACGAGGCCGACATAGACCTGGGCAAATCGGAGTACCTGGGCGAATCCCAGGAACTGGAGCAGCAGTACTGCGCCCGCGCCCGTCCGATCCTCGAGCTCTATCGCGCCCGCGGGCTGGTCACGGACCCGGAGCTCGAGGCCCGCCTCACGCTCGGCACCGACCGGCACGTCCTCGCAGACCAGCTCCAGACCCTCGCCGAGATCCTGCTTCTCGACTGAGGCTGCCAGAGCCCCCTCCCTTTCCCTTCGGAGGCGAGCGGAGTGTGGCGACGGCGGGCGGGCGCGAGGGACCCGGGCCTCATACAGCCGACCGGCATCACACACCCGCCCGGGTGATGCGTTTCTCCGCCTCCAAGCGCTTCAGGTTCGGACGCTCCCCCATGACGACGAGCGCGTCGCCGGCCTGCAGGCGCAGGTCGCCCCGAGGATTGAACGTCATGCCCGCGGACTCGCGTTTCCTCGTCAGCCGACACGGAGCCCACCGGACGGTGAGCGTAACGCCAGCACCGAGGCTAACATAGTGCGGTCCTTCGGAGTGTCGACAACAGATCAGCGGGCGACGTTGATAGAGCCACGCCGTTCCGCTGCCAGCGAAGGGTGGCCTATCGAATACTGGCGGTGTTCCTCAAGTGATTCGCCGCGTCTTGGACGATTGCGGCGAGGCTGCAGTCGGCCCGTTCATGCGTAGAGTCCACACGATCCTAGCGCCATGTGCGGCCGCTACACCGTAGCCAAGGACCAGGAAGCACTCGGCCGGCACTTCCGAGCCGATTTCTCGGAAACTCACTTGCCGATCTACAACGCGAGCCCGGGCCAGCAGCTGCCGGTCATCCTGGACGCGGAGCCGCGGAAGGTCCGCCCTGCGCTTTGGGGGATCCCCGCACGCTCGCCCGGTCGGCAGCACCGGATGCTGATCAACGCGCGGGCCGAGACCGCCAGCCGGTTGCCGACTTTCCGGCATGCCCTCCGCCGTCGAAGGTGCGCGGTGATCGCGGACGGATTCTATGAATGGCAGGCCACCGGACTTGGCAAGCGGCCGTACCGGATCGTTCTCGAGGCCGCCGAGCCATTCGCCTTCACGGGGATCTGGCAAGTATGCCGCGGCGAGCCGGCCTACGTGATCCTCACGACGGTGGCGAACGCGCTCATGCGGCCGATCCATGATCGGATGCCGGTGATCCTGGGGCGGCAGGAACTGGGTGCATGGCTGGACCGCGACCGGCCCGGGGACGATCTGCTGCAGGCCCTGAGGCCGTATCCGGAGAGCGCGATGCAGGCCTACCGGGTATCGACGACCGTCAACAACTCGAAGAACGAGGGCCGGGAGCTGATCGATCCGTGGGTGCCCGGCCCTGGCGCGACAGGACTACTCTTCGACTGACCCCGACCGAGCCCGGGGAGTCGGAGCAGGTCACCGACGGCCTGCAACCGAGACGTCACTCGCCCGCCAGGCCGGCGACCACCGGGAACCTGGCCAGCTTGGGCGGCCCCGCCTCTCAGCACCGCTCCCAGATGAACCGCCGAGAGCATCGCGCCTCTCCGGGACGCTCGCGCGTCGTACGCGCAAGCTCGAAGCCGCCTCCCGCCGCTTTCCGCAGGGGTCTATCCGACACCGAGATAGGCCCGAACAGCGGGCGGAATCGGTCGACGCGTGAGCGCACGGTCGACCGCACCTGCTGCGGCCGGCTCGCCGCCCGAACGCTCGAGTTGAACGACCTCGCCGCCCACGCGAGCCGCCACGGGTACGCCGTCGAGGTAGGCGACCCGGTTGCTCGCGAGAGCGGGCACCCTCTCGCCCGACGTGACGATACCGGCGAGGTTGAGCGGGTCCGCGGCGCTGATGCCGATCGGCCGGCCCGCTGGCTCGCTTCGCCGCACCGCGCGCAGCTTGCCCACGGCTTCAGGCAACGCGAATTGCTCGCCCGCGAACCCGGCGACGAAGCGGCCTCCGCGGACGTCTCCCCGCGCTTCGAGCCGTCTGTAGACGCGCAGCAGCTCACGCCACGGAACGGGGTTCGCCTCGCGCTCCAGGAGCGCGCGGAAAACGACTCCGTACCTGCGCAGCAACACCCGAGCATACTCTTCGACGGCGGACGAGCCGGACAACGTGTCTGTCGTGGTCCGGGCCGTGGCGATCAGAGACCAGCGGCCTGCCGCCTCGAAGCCGAAGGCGACCGTCCTGCCGCGCCGGCGTCCGCCGGATGAGGGCCGCCGCCGACTGGACGGCGTGAGCAACGCGCGCAGTCCGGCGAAGCTGTCGGACGTGGCGACACCAAGCGCGACCAGCTCGCCGAGCGCGTCCTCCACCTGCGCGGCCAGAAGGCCCGTCCCGGCCACGAGATCCTCGAAGAACGACGCGCCGCGCGACTCCAGCGCCCGGAAGACGTCCGTGCCATTGGCCTTGAGCCGCGGATTCTCGGCCCGTGCCGCCAGCGCGAGCCACATGTCCATGTGCGCCCGCAGGAAGAGTCCGATCGGGCTCGAACGCAGCGGACCCGAGGTCCGCGTGCCGGCCGGTCCCGTTCCCGGCCGCGAGAGGCGGCCCCACGCGACTCGGCCCGTCAGGCAGAGCGCATCCAGCAGATCCGGCTCGTAGCCCTCACAGCGCACGGCCAGTACGTCGCTCTCCCACGCGCCTGCAGGCAGCTCGAAACCGTCGAGCAGCCTGACGACGGCCTCCAGGCCGTCCACGCCCGCCGCCCGCTGCTCCGGCAGCACTCGCTGCCAGTCGAAGAGGAAGCGCATGAAGTCGGCGCTGGCGACGGGCTCTATCTCCGCACGCAGCCTGCTCAGCGTGTAGCGGTGGATGCGAGCGAGCACGCGGCGGTCGCACCACTCCCGCATTTCCGAGCCGGGCGTGAACGAGCCCCGCAGCACGGCGCCTTGCGCCTCGAGCGCCATGAGCGCGCCTTCGACGTCCCTCTCGCTCACGCCCGTGCTCTCGGCCAGGGAGCGCCCGGTCGCGGGGCCGAGCACCTCCGTGCGCGAGCGCAGGAGCTCAAGGACCGATTTCTCGCGTCCCTCGGGCTCCGCCCCGCCGAACGACACGGGCCGAATCGGCGGCTCGACGACTGCACCCGGAAATACCGTCAATATTTCCGCCAGTCGCTCCGCCGCCACCCAGTGCGTGAGCGGCGGCCCGTGAGCCGCCCCGTCCGCGCCCGGGCGCCCCGGCACGCTCACTCGCGCCGCACGCCCGGCGGCCATGAGCTCCGACAAGAACCCTGCCCAGGATTCGCCGCCGCGGCCCCTGCACCCTTCGGCGTCCGTCACAAACCCGCTGACCACCAGCGCGTCATGCAGCTCGTCAGGACTCCCCGCCTCGGGCCACACCTCCTCGCGCACCCGCTCGATCGCGTCGGGATCCAGCGCACCGAGATCACGCACGGACGACACCTCGAGCGCCCGCCGAGCGTAGACCGCCTGGGTGCGGCGCTCCTCCAGCGGCGCATCGTCCAGGAACGCGTACGGCTTCGCGTTGATGATCTCGTGCGAGAGCGGACACGGCTCGGGCGTGTCCCGGGCCAGGCAGCGCACCTCGCCTTCGTGGATGCCGTCGAGCACGCGCGTGAGCGTCTCGAGGTCCATGGCTTCGTGCAGACCATCGCGCACGGCCTGGCGCACGAGCGGATGGTCCGGCACCCCGCGGTCGCCCGCGATGTTCTCGAGGCAAGCGGCAGCATCGGGAAAGACGGCCGCGAGCAGGTCGGTCGCCCGCATCCGCTGCAGCTGCGGCGGCACCTTGCGCCCGCCCCGGCTGCGCGGCACGGCGAGCGAGATGGTGGCGTTCCAGCGCCAGCGCGTCTGGAAGATCGGCGCGTCCAGGAGCGCCTGGACGAGGATCGACTCGACGGTGTCGGCATGCAGGTAGCGGAACACCTCATCCAGCGGGAACGAGTGCTGCGGCCCGAGCGAGAGCAGAAGCCCCTCCTCCGTGGCAGCCGCCTGCAGCTCGAAGTTGAAGCGACGGCAGAAGCGCTTGCGCAGCGCCAGCCCCCACGCGCGATTGACGCGACCGCCCAAGGGCGCGTGGAGCACGAGCTGCATCCCGCCGGAATCGTCGAAGAAGCGCTCGAGCACGAGCGTCTCCCGCGTGGGCAGTGCGCCCAACATGCGCTCCGCCTCGCGCAGGTACTCGACGACCTGTACGGCCGCGGCTTCGGGCGCCTTCCGCTCGCTGGTGAGCCAAGCGACCGCGGCCGCCGGGTCGCGCAGGCGCGGCTCAAGATCACTACGCAGTCGCGATACCGCCGCCGACAGCTCGGGGCTCCGCGTGGGCGCCTCTCCCAGCCAGAACGGAATCGTGGGCGGCTCGCCGTGGGCGTCCGCCACCCTCACCGTGCCGGGCTCGATACGGAGGATCTTCCACGATGCGTTTCCGAGCTGGAAGATGTCGCCCGGCAGGCTCTCGATGGCGAAGTCCTCGTTCACCGAGCCCACATACGTGCCGGCCGGATCCAGTACGACGCGGTAGTCGGCGTTGTCGGGAATGGCGCCGCCCGACGTGATCGCGGTCAGGCGGGCACCCTTGCGGCTCCGGAGCCGCCGGTTGACCACGTCGTGGTGCACGTACGCCGCTCGCCTGCCTCGCATTGTCGCGTAGCCTCGCGCCGTCATCCGCAGCACTTCGTCGAACGCGCGGCGCCTCAGGCCCCGGTACGGGTGTGCCCGACGAACCAGCTCGTACAGCGCGGACTCGTCCCATTCTTCGGCGGCGACTTCGGCAACCAGCTGCTGCGCGAGCACGTCGACCGGTTCGTCGTACTCGCGCACGCGCTCCAGCTCGCCGCGCCGAACCGCGTCCAGCAAGGCGATGCCCTCGACCAGCTCGTCGCGCGTCAACGGGAAGAGGCGGCCCTTCGGCGTGGCGCGCACCGTGTGGCCCGACCGCCCGACCCGCTGCAGGAACGTCGTGATCCTACGGGGCGAGCCGATCTGACAGACCAGATCGACCGAGCCGATGTCGATTCCCAGCTCCAGCGACGCCGTGGCGACCAGCGCCCGCAGCCTGCCCTGCTTGAGCCGACGCTCGGCGTCGAGGCGCGTCTCCTTGGACAGGCTGCCGTGGTGCGCGGCCACGACGTCCTCACCCAGCCGCTCGGCAAGATCGCGCGTCACGCGCTCGGACAGGCGCCGTGTGTTCACGAAGATCAGCGTCGTCCGGTGCCGCTGCACCAGCGCGGTAAGGCGGTCGTACACCTCGCCCCAGACCTCGGCGGCCATCACGGCCTCAAGCGCCGAGCCGGGCAACTCGATGTCCAGATCCAGCTCGCGCAGATGCCCTTCGTCGACGATCGCGCAATCGGGCCTCCCGTCGGCAAGCACGGACCTCGTACCGACCAGGAACCGCGCGATCGCCTCGAGCGGACGCTGGGTCGCCGAGAGGCCGATGCGCTGCAGGCGCCGCCCCGCGACGTGCTCGAGCCGCTCGAGACTGAGCGCCAGATGCGCGCCTCGCCGCGACTCGACCACCGCGTGGATCTCGTCCACGATCACGGTCCGCACGGTGCGCAGCATCTCTCGGCTGCTCTCGGCCGTCAGCAGCAGGTACAGGGACTCGGGCGTGGTGACCAGGATATGGGGCGGGGCTCGCAGCATCGCCTGACGACTGGACGGAGGCGTGTCGCCCGTCCGCACGGCGGCGGAGACGCGAACGCATTCCGATCCCATCTCTTCAGCGATCTTCCGGATCTCGCGGCGAGGCTCGCTCAGGTTGATGTGAACGTCCGTGCTCAGAGCCTTGAGCGGTGAGACGTAGACGACGCGCGTCTCGTCCGGCAGGCCGGTCTCGATGCTCTCGCGCAACAGCTGATCGAGCGCGTTCAGGAACGCCGCGAGCGTCTTGCCGGATCCGGTCGGTGCCGAGAGCAGCGTGTGCCGGCCCGCGCGGACGGACTCCCAGCCGTGTTGCTGAACCGTGGTGGGAGACTCGAAACGCCGGCTGAACCAGCGGGACACGGCAGGGTGGAAATCGGGAAGCGACACAGCCGAGAATTAGCAGAAGCGGCCCGCACCGTCTAGCGCCTCTGTTGCGCTCGGACTCCTTGTCCGATCGGGACGGACACTGGTTGAGCGGCAACTCCGGCGCCCGAAATGCCAGTAGATCGCGGCGGGCCGTCGTCCGGCGAGGCCGCTCGCGACATGTCGGAGGAGTTCCTCCGCCTGTTCGTCTCGTCGACAGTTCGGTGCCGCCTCGCTTCCTCGCGGCGAGGGAAGGACGATGTCCCCCAGGCCTTCGACGGTCGCCCCGGCAAGGCGCCGTTGTTGCCGGCGCGGCTGCACGCGCCGCAGGTTCGAGGACGACTTCGTCGGGGAATCACGCGGTCACCATCGTGCAGCGCGTCACCTTCCGATCAGGCAGCTCGGGTCCCCGAGGACGGTGGGTCGGCTCGTTGACTGCACCCCCGCGCACCCAGAGCTTTCGGCCATGTCGCGGACCCGGATGAGGGAACAGCACGCGCTCGAGGCGCGCTCACGGAGCTTGCTCGACTCCCGCGAGCTCGCCCCGACGCGCGCCTTCATCGTCGCAGACGACGCCCGGACGCTCCGTCAGCAGTGCGAGCTCACCCAGATTCCCGCGCCGCCTTTCAGGGAGGGCCCCCGCGCCGACCGCATGGCCCAGCTCATGGCGGATTCCGGGCTCGACGGGGCGGAGAAGGACGGTGCGGGAAACGTGCTCGGTTGGTGGGGAGCGAGTCGAGCGGCTCCGGTGGTCGTGTCGGCCCATCTGGACACGGTCTTCCCCGAAGGCACCGACGTGCATGTACGAAAGCGGGGTGGTCGCCTGGTCGGGCCCGGGATCTCCGACGACGCGCGCGGGCTCGCGGCCCTGCTCGGACTTGCCCGAGCCTTGTCCGCGACGGGTCTGGAGCTCGAGCGCCCCGTCCTGTTCGCCGCGACCACGGGAGAGGAAGGGGAAGGCGACCTGCGCGGTGCGCGCCACCTCTTCCGCGAGGGAGGGCCGGCCAGGGAGGCGAGCGCCTTCCTGTCACTGGATGGCGCGGGCCTCGGCCGGGTGGTGACGCGCGGGCTGGGCTCGCGCCGATTCCGGCTGCGGGTGCGCGGGCCCGGCGGCCACTCCTGGGTGGACTGGGGCACGCCCAACCCGATCCACGCCCTGGGCCGTGCCGTCACGTCCATGACCGAACTCCGCCTGTGCGAGCGACCGCGCAGCACGCTCACCGTCGGGCGGTGGTCCGGCGGCACCAGCGTGAACTCGATCCCACAGGATGCTTGGGTCGAGGTCGAGATCCGAAGCGAGTCACGCCCCGAGCTGGATCGCCTTGAGGCGGAGGTCCGGACACGGGCGGACGAGGCGTTGCACGCCGTCGACCGGGGTGCCGCGACCGGGCGGCGAGACCTGAAGCTCACGGTGGAAGTGATCGGTGACCGTCCCGTCGGCCGTACCGATTCCGACGCCTTACTCGTCCGCGCCGCCGTGGCGGCGACGCGAGCGGTCGGCGCGGCGCCCCAGCTCGACGTCTCCTCCACGGACGCGAACATCCCGATGTCGCTCGGGATTCCGGCAGTGACAATGGGCGCGGGCGGGGTGGCGGGGCTCGCGCACACAACCGAAGAGTGGTACCGAAACGAGAGGGGCCCGGAGGGACTCCTCCGTGCTCTCCTCACGCTGATGATGGTGGCAAAAGCGAACTGACGAGGCGGCCACGCCAGCTCCGCCGCTCGCACGTAGAACTCCGCGCGCGGCGCGATCAACGCGGGCACGTTACGGGGCCAACATGGGTCCGTCGCTTCCGGCCGTGAGCCAGCTCCAGCGCCGGCGCGCCCGCTGACGTCGACCGCGGCCAGCCACCCGTAGCCGGGCAGGATCGAGCGACCGGGACAGTACCTAGAGCACCGAGCGATCCGGGAGTTCGCGCTCCAGTTCGGTCAGCTGTCGCGCACGGAACCACCAGGCAATCGCAGGCTCCTCTGACCGCAACCGAGTCGGCCGACATCGTGCACCGTCGGCAGGCCTGCGGGGTGGACCAGTCTCGGCGGTCGCGCACGTGCAGATCCGCCCTCGGGCTGGCATGCCACGGGGCGCAGGGCTATTCATTGGGCCCTCCAGCGCCGCGGCCGGCACTGCTCCCGCGGACAGGTCGACCCGGCGGAACCGGGCAATCAACGAGAGAGAGCCCATGGAACAGCCCAGCACGCAGGCAGCGGCGGCCAGCGAACCTACGCTGCGGCGCAGCATAGGATTGTGGCAAATGACGCTCTACGGCGCCGGCAGCATGCTGGGCGCCGGCATCTACGGCCTACTGGGGCAGGTTGCCGCCGAGATGGGCTCGGCGATCTGGCTGGCCTTCGCCATGTCCATGGTCGCGGCGGGGCTGACCGGGCTGTCCTACGCCTCGCTCGGCTCACGCTATCCGCGCGCAGGCGGTGCCGCCTACATCACGCACCGCGCCTATCGCCGCACCCTACTGACCCACGTGGTAGGTCTCAGCGTGGCATGCTCGGGCTTCACTTCGATTGCGGCCGGGGCCCGTGTCGTGGGTGAGAACCTGCAGTCTCTGCCCGCTCTCCAAGGCCTGCCGACAGGCACGTTGGCGGTGCTCTATCTCGCCGTCGTGGGCGCCATCGTCTACCGCGGTATCCGCGAATCCATGTGGACCAATGTCGTCTTCACGTTGGTGGAAGCGGCGGGGCTGCTGTTCGTGATCGCGGTCTGCCTGCGTTTCTGGGGCTCGGCGAACTTGATGGAATTCCCGACGCTTCCGGAGACGGAGGCCGGATTGCCCCTCTTGTTTCTCGTGAACGGAGTCGTGCTCACCTTCTATTCCTTCCTCGGGTTCGAGGACGCGATCAACGTCGCCGAGGAACTGAAGAATCCGCGACGCGACATGCCGCTGGGCCTGGTGATGGCTCTAGTGCTGACGGTCGTCATCTACATGAGCGTGGCGGTCAGTGCCGTCTCGGTGGTGCCGTGGCAGGAACTGGCCGGATCCAGTGCGCCGCTGGCCGAAGTCGTGGCCCGTGCCGCGCCCTGGTTCCCCGCCTGGATGTTCATCGCGATCACCATCTTCGCGGTCGGCAATACCGGGCTGATCAACTACGTGACGGCCTCGCGCCTCCTGTACGGCATGGCGCGCGACGGACAGCTGCCGAAGGCGCTCTCGCGCATTCATCCGAAGCGCCGCACTCCCCACGTGGCCGTGGGACTGATCGCGGCGATCATCGTGCTCTTGATCCTCTCGGGCAACATCTCGCAGCTGGCTTCGGCTACGGTGTTGCTGCTGCTTCTGGTGTTCTCGGTCGTCAATGCCGCGCTTGTCGTCTTGAAGCTCAGGCCCGACGAGCCCCACGGCGCCTTCGAACTGCCGATCGCCATACCGGTGCTCGGCGCCGTGGTCTGTTTCGCAATGTTCGTGGCCCGGCTCGGGGCCGGCGACTGGCGTGCTCCAGTGATCGCGGGCGTCCTTCTCCTGGGTGTCCTAGCGATCCACCTGTTGCTGCGCCGACAGCTCGTGATCGGCAACGAATAATCTCCCCGGGAGCGGTGAAGGATTCTCACCCATCGACGAGGTCGGCAGACATGCGCATCTCCGAGATCCGGCGGCGACTGGACGGCGCCACGTCCACGCACCGCCTGTTGAGTCATCCGTTCTACCGAGCGTGGGTCGAAGGCGCCCTCACGACATCCGACCTCGCCACCTACGCCGAGCAATACTGGAGGCAGGTGGAGGCCTTCCCGGGATACCTCGAGACGATCGCCGGACGCCTCCCCGCCGGGCGCGCGAGGACGATCGTGGAAGAGAACTTGGCGGATGAGCTGGAGGGCGACCACACGGGGCTCTGGCTCGCCTTCGCGAGCGCGGTCGGCGCCTCGCCCGAGCGCTGCCGCGTCTCCGTTCCGGAGCCGGAGACCGCGCGGTGCGTCGACGCGTTCACGCGCGGCGCCGCTCGGGCGCCGGTGCCGTTCGCGCTGGGGATGATCTACGGCTACGAGTCGCAGACGCCCGAGGTCGCCGAGGCCAAGGTGGCCGGGCTGAGGGGCCGCTACGGGATCGACGGGGCAGGCGTGTCGTATTTCTCGCTGCACGCTGGCCTCGACGTCCAGCACGCCCGTGACCTCCTCGCCGCCGTCGGCGAGGTCGCGCGGGACGAGGGCACGCTCGCAGAGGCCGCCCACGGCGCTCAAGCGGGGGCACAGGCCTCGTGGGGGCTGCTGAGCGGCGTCGCGCGCGCCCGGGACATCGCCTGCTGAACGGGTGCCGTGCGGCCGCGCGCATGCATGGCTGTCCCTGTGCCCGGGCGCCCGATACGTACAGTCCCGCGCACCCGGTGATGCCGGGCGGGGCGTCCCGTACTCCGGATCGATCCCGGGCCCGGGTTTCGGGTGAGACGAAGCTGAGCGGGAGGCGGGCAACCCCGTAGGCTCGCGTCCTCCCCCACTGCCGTCGCCGGACCTCGCCGGGCGCGGCATGCCCGGGTTGCCGGCCGCTGCTATGTTCAGCGATCCCCACGGGACCGTGCGAACGGGAGCAACGGCGCGGCCCGGGCCGCGTTCATCCGAACCCCGCACGCACGCTGGCCACACGCACGGACCTCCCCTTCGACCTTCTCGCCCGGCGCCTAGGAGCCGACCGGCTCGAGCGCGGCGTGCCCCTCGCGCCGATGACGACGTTTCGGATCGGCGGCCCCGCGGAACTGCTCTACCGGGCGCAGACCCCCGACGAACTCGCGGCCGCCGTGACCGTCGCGCGCGAGCTCGGCGTGCCCTCGGTGCTGTTGGGCAGGGGCGCCAACATCCTCGTAGGCGACCGCGGCGTCCGCGGTCTCGTCATCCACAGCGCGGCCGGGGGAATCGAGTTCATGGGCCAGCGGCGCGTACGGGCGGGTGCAGGCGTGGATACGTGGATCGAGCTGATCAACGCGACCGTCTCGCGCGGTCTGGGCGGTCTGCACCACTACGTAGGGATCCCGTCCACGGTGGGCGGAGCGATCTGGCAGAACCTGCACTTCCTGTCGCCCGCGCCGGAGCGCGAGCGCACGTGCTTCATCGCCGAGGTCGTCGAGGGAGCCGACATCCTGAGTGCCGAGGGCGAACGACGTCGAGTGGACGCGGAGTACTTCCGCTTCGGCTACGACTACTCGATCCTGCACGAGCGCGCCGACGTCGTGCTGAGCGTGGACTTCCGGCTCGATCCCGCGCCCGAGCCGGAGCTCCGGCGCATCATGCGGGAGAACTTGCAGTGGCGTGACGACCGCCATCCCGACCTCGGCCTGTATCCCTCCGTCGGCTCGATCTTCCGCAAGGTCGACGGCATCGGCGCGGGCCGGCTGATCGACCAGTGCGGGCTCAGGGGGCACGTCCACGAGAGCGGACGCGCCATGATCTTCCACCGCCACGCGAACATCATCGTGAACCTGGGCGGTGCGCGCGCCGCCGACGTCAGGGCGCTCGTCGAGCTCGCGCAGGAGACGGTCCGGCGGGAACTCGGCTACGAGCTGGTCCCCGAGATCAGGTTCGTGGGCGAGTTCTAGCCGGGCCCCGTGTGCCCGCGTCCGCCCGTGAAGCCGGCGGCGGCGTCCCTGCCGCGCCCTACTCGGTCGCGGGCCTCAGACCCTCGACGGAGCCGAGCGAGCCACGGGCGACGACCGCGGCGGCCTCGGGTTCGGCGGAGGGCCGCTGGCCGGCCCCCCAGGTCGGGAGCTCCTCCTCGGGCAACGGCCCGCGCGCACGACCTGAGCCCTCGTCTGGCTCGGCCGGGGCGTAGGTCCGCCGGAGCCAGGCGCTCATGTCGTCCACGATCGCGTACATGACGGGGACGAGCACCAGGGTCAGGAACGTCGCGAACAGGATGCCCGCGATCACGGCGACGCACATCGAGCCCCACCACGCCGCCTGCTCCCCGCCCCAGAACAGCTCCGGCGAGAGCGAGCCGAAGAGCCCGAAGAAGTCGAGGTTCAGACCGACCGCGAGCGGCACGAGACCCAACGCCGTCGTGGTCGCCGTCAGGATCACCGGCCGAAAGCGCGTCATCCCGCCTCTGACGAGCGCCTCCCGGCGGTTCAATCCGTCACGTTCGCGCAGAAGGTCGATGTAGTCGATCAGCACGATCGCATTGTTCACCACCACGCCGGCCAGGGAGATGATTCCGATGCCGGTCATTATGATGACGAAGGGCATGCGGAACACCATCAGGCCCAGCAGAACTCCGATCGTTGACATGATGACCGACGTCATGATGATCAAGGGCTTGACGACGGAATTGAACAGGCTCACCAAGATGAGCGTGATCAGCATTACCGCGGTCATGAAGGCGGCGCTCAGGAACTCCTGCTCCGTCTCCTGCTCCTGGTTCTGCCCCGCATAGTTCAGCGAGTAGCCGGGCGGCAACTCGTCGGCGACGAATGACGAGAGGGTCTGCCGGACGTCGCCCAACACCTGCGACTCGTTGAGCCCCGACGCCACGTCCGAGGTGAGCGTCGCCATCCGGTCCTGGTCTTTCCGGCGAATGCTGCCGTAGCCCTCCTGCACCTCCCAGCTCGCGACCGACGAGAGCGGGATCTGACGGCCTTCGCTCATCACGGTGAGGTCGCGCAGGCGCTCGAGCTCGCCCCTGTACTCGGGAGCCAGGCGCACGATGACGTCGTATTCGTCCTCGCCCGTCCGGTACTTGGCCGCCTCCACGCCCTGGATGGCGCCCCGGATGGCCGATCCAACCTCGGAGGTCGAGAGGTCGTAGAGCGCCGCCCTCTCTCGGTCCACCCGCACCGCCAGCTCCTGACGCGCCTCGTCCAGGTCGCTCTCCAGGCCGACGAGCTTCTCGTACACGGGGGAGTCCTCCAGGACCTCGAGCACGCGGTCGGAGAGTCGCTTCAGCTGTGCGGGATCCTCTCCGACGATCTCGATCGTAACCGGGGCGCCGGTGGGCGGGCCCTCCTGCAGCTGCTCCGAGCTGACGACCGCGCCGGCGACGTCGGCGCCGATCCTCTCCTGCAGCCACCCGAGGGTCTCGAACGAGTCGTACTCCCGGTCCTGGAAGCTCACGAATGTGAGGGCGACGCGACCGGATTCCGGGCCGCCCGGCCCTCCGCCCATCATCTCCGAGGCGCCTCCGGCGCCTCCGCCTCCCGCCATCGCCACGGACGACTTCCAGTCGGTCCGGCCGGGCACGTCCTGGAGTTCGCGCTCGATCCGGCGCACGATCCCGTCGCTCGCCTCGACCTTGCTCCCCGCAGGCAGCTTCACGTCCACGAACACCTGCCTGGGCGGTATGCTCTCGGGGAAGAACTCGACCGGCGTGCCCGAGAGCGAGAACGCGACGAACGTGGCCAGGAGCCCGACGAACGCCCCGCCCGCGACCCGGTAGCGCCGGTCCAGCGCCCAGCGCACACCGCGCTCGTAGCGCTGGACCAGGCGCGGCTCCCACTCGAACTGGAAACGGCGGGCGAGCCGGGCCAGCACCGTTCGCCAGAACCACCAGAGGCCGGCGCCCGTGGCCACGAACAGCACGGCGGTCAGCGGATTGGCCACGAGCGTGGCCAACAACACCAGCGCGAGCCCGGCCAGGATCGTCCAGCGAGCGGCCGGCGGCAGGGCGCGCCGCGGCCTGTCCTCGAGATTCATGTACATCGAGCACAGCGTCGGGACGATCGTCAGCGCCACGAACAGCGACGACGCCAGCGTGATGATCAGCGTACGGGGCAGGAAGCCCATGAACTCGCCCACGATCCCGGGCCAGAACATGAGGGGCGTGAACGCCGCCAGGGTCGTCGCGGTGGAGCCGATCACGGGCCACGCCACCTCGGCCGCGGCCTTCTTGGCGGCCCACTTCCGGCCCCAGCCCTCTTCCATGTACCGGTAGATGTTCTCGACCACGACGATGGCGTTGTCGACCAGCATCCCCAGGGCGAGGATCAGGCTGAACAAGACGACCATGTTCATCGTCATCCCGAAGGCCTTGATCAGGATGAAGGAGAGGAACATGGAGGTCGGGATCGAGATCGCGACGAAGACCGACGTCCCCAGCCCCAGGAAGAACAGCAGCACGCCCACGATGAGGATCAGCCCCGATATGATGTTGTTCTCGAGGCTCGAGACCATCATGGAGATGTCCTCGGAGATGTCCGAGGTGTATTCCACGCGTGTGCTGGGCGGAAAGGTCGCCGCCGCCCCGGCCACCACGGCCCGGACCGCGGCGGTCGTCTCGATGACGTTCTCGCCTGAGCGTTTGATCACGTCCAGCGTCACCACCGGCAAGCCGTCCAGCCGGGCGAAGCTGGTCCGATCCGCGAACCCGAAGTCCACGCTCGCCACGTCGCGCACATAGACCGGCCGGCCGTCGACCAGGGCGACGACGACGTCCCCTATCAGCGCCGGGTCGCGAAACTCCCCGTCCACCCGCACCAGGTAATTGGACGAGCCGACGTCGATGGCGCCGCCGGGGATATTGACGTTCTCCGAGGCGATCGCCTCGATGACGTCCGAGATCGAGACGTTGTAGTATTGCAGGCGTGAGAGGTCGACGTTGACCGCCACTTCCCGCTCCAGCCCGCCACGCAGGTCCACGCGCAGAACGGCCGGGATCTGCTCCAGCCGGTCCTGGAGATCCTCGCCCACCTCCTTCAGCCGGACCAGGCTGTAGGCACCCGCCAGATTCACCTGGATGACCGGCACTTCGGAGAAGTTGATCTCGACGATCATCGGCTCCTCCGCCTCCGGCGGTAGGTCCGGCTCGGCGAGATCGACCTTCTCGCGCACGCTGGCCAGCGCCTCGTCGAGATTCACCGTGGTCTCGAATTCGATCACGATGCTCGAGTAGCCCTCCACCGAGGTGGAGGTCATCACCTTGATGTCGCTGATCGTGCTGAGATCCTCCTCCAGCGGTCGCGTGACCAGGCTCTCCACGTCCGCGGGGGCTACACCCGGGTACAGGGTGTTCACGACCAGCGTCGGGATCTCGATCTCGGGGAACGACTCCTGCGGAGTCGTGACGTAGGAGTAGAGCCCCAGTACCACGATGATGACCAGCAGCACCACGACGCTGGTGCGGTGGTCCACCGCGAAGCTGGTCGGCCCGAACTCCTTGAAGCGGTCCAGGAAGGCCGGGTCCTTGGCGAGCTTCCCCCCGCCCTGCCCC
This sequence comes from Gemmatimonadota bacterium, assembly GCA_028875075.1. Taxonomy (GTDB): domain Bacteria; phylum Gemmatimonadota; class Gemmatimonadetes; order Longimicrobiales; family Gaopeijiaceae; genus UBA2988. Next base: position 37,834 of record JAPPGF010000031.1, read on the forward strand.
TGCCGCGCCCGGTTCTCGCTCATAGTCCTCTGCAGGCTCCCGGCGCGCCGATCGTGCGCACTGTGGTCGGGATCACGGCCGCGCCGGCAACATCAGCGCTCATTCACGACGCGAACGCGGTCGTCCGCCGCCACCTGGCGCTGGCCCACGACCACGAGCCGGTCTCCGATGTCCAGCCCTTCCGTGACGACCACTTGGTTGCGCTGCGATGCTCCGACGCTGACGCCGCGCGTCCGGGCGATCGGCACACCGTCCTCCTCGCTTACGACGTACACCTGGTAGCCGTCTTCCACGCGAATGAGAGCGTCTTGCGGGACGACCACGGCCTGCTCGGAGACGCTCCGCACGATCTCGATGTTGGCCACCATTTCCGGCTTGATCGCCCGTCCGGGGTTGGGCAGGCTGAACTCCACGGGGAACGTGCGGTTGGACGGATTGACCGCCGCCCCCACGTAGCTGATCGTCCCCGAATGGGACTGCCCCCCGAGCGCGTCGAACGTGACCGTCGCCGGAGCTCCGGCGCGGATGTCGGGGGCGTACCGCTCGGGGACGCCGCCCGCCACGTCGAGCGGATCAAGGTCCACGACTCGAGCCACGGGCGTGCCCGGGCTCACCATCTCGCCCACCTCCACGAGCCGATCCTCCAGGATCCCCCCGAATGGAGCCGTCACGACCGTGCGCTCGAGCCGCCTCTCCAGGGCGGAGAGCGCGGCTTCGGCCTGTTCCGCCTGGTAGCGGGCCTCGAGGTAGGCGAGCTCCGAGCCCACCTGGTCCTCCTCGAACAGGCGCTTTCGCCGCTGCCACAGCTCGCGAGCAAGCGTAGCCTGCGCGCGCGCCCGGGCGGTCTCCGAGGCCAACAGCCGGTCGTCGATCTTTGCAATCGGCTGCCCAGCGCCTACCGGCGATCCCTTCGCCACCAGGAGCTCGGTGATGATCCCGCTCTCTTCTGCGGAGACCATGACGTCGCGGTTGGCGGACACGGTGCCGGTCAGGCGGATGACGTCCGTGAAGTCGCTCGGCGCGATCCTCGTGACCTCAACGTTGACCACGCGGCCTGCTACGGCGAGCGCGTCGCCGGCGTCGTTCGCTTCCGCAGGCCCGCACCCTCCGAGCCCTGCCGCCGCGACGGCGAGCATGGCCGGGCCGCCGCCCCATCTCCGGTATGCCGACATGGCCTCTCTCCATGGACGCCGCTTCCGGCCCCGCGCCCGCCCCGCCGCGTTCAACGAAGTCCTCCGTCCACCAACGGCACCCTTCCGACGGCCTCGTCCAGGCGCGCGCGGGCCGTGAGGTAGTCGAACACCGCCTGGGCGTAGTTGAACTCGCTTTGCCGCAGCGCGACTTCCGCGTCCGTCACCTCAAGCTGGCTCGACAGCCCCTCGCGGTGTTGCGCACTCGCGATCTCGAAACCGCGCCGCGCCCAGCGCACGGCCAGCTCCTGGCCCCGCGAACGAAGCAGCGCCTCCTCGACCTGCTCGGCCAGGGTCAGGACGTCCGCGGCGGCCTGGTCGGCGGCGAGCCTCGTCTGACCCTGCGCTGCCCGCAACGCCGCCCGCCTCTGGTCGATGCGCGACTCTCTCTGAAATCCGTTGAAGACGGGCAGCGAGACCCGCACGCCGATGGTGCGCCCGTAGGCCCGGATCGACCCGAAGAAGTCCGGCCTGCCGTTCTGCTGGGCGTTGATCGTGTAGCTCCCGAACACGTTCACGGTCGGGAAGTACTCGACCTGCTCGAGCCTCAGCTCGGTGCGCCGCAGATCCTCGGTCAGCTCCAGCTGACGGAGGTCGGAGCGCGAGGCCAGCGCCGCGGCCACCAGCTCGCTCGGGTCCACCGCCGGATTGACGCCCCCGAACTCGAGTATCGTCCGATTGTCCGCGCTGTTGGCTCCGGGATCCGCAAGGTCCATCTCCGCGAGCGACCCGGCCACGCGGAGCGTCTCCGCCTCGTCCAGATCGAGCTCCACGGCGAGCTGCCGCCGCGCCTGCACGACGGCGTTGACGGCCCGCCGCAGATTCGGTTCGAGGTTGGCGAGTTCGACCTCGAGACGGAGCACGTCGTATTCCGACACGAGCCCGGCGCGGTACTGTGCCTTCGCCTGGGCGAGGCTCTCGCGAACGCGACGCAGTGAGTCGTCCGTGAGCCGCTGCTGTTCCTGCGCGAGCAGCAACTCGTAGTAGCGCAGACGCACTGCCGTGGCGACCGAGGCGATCCGCGCACGGAGTGCTTCGTCCTGGAGCTCTCGGTACCGGCCCGCCGCACCCACCCCGATGAAGGAGCGGGCATCGAAGAGGGTCTGGTCCACGTCGACCGAGGTCGACCAGATGTTGTCCGCGCTGAACTGGACCGGAGCGAACTCGCCCGGGCTCGCGTTGTCGTCGAAGAAGATGGCCGGTATGAAGCTGACGGCCGGCGACAGGTTCCGGACGTAGTTGGCCGAGAAGTCGACGGTCGGGTAGATGCCGCTCCACGCCTCCGAGACCTGCCCCTCCGCCTCGTCCAGCGTGTAGCGGGCCTGGCGGATCTCGCGGTTGCGCTCGAGCGCCCGGCGGATCACGTCCGGCAGGCTCAGGACCTCCGGCTCGGCCGAGGCCCGCTGGGCGGCCAGCGAGGCCGACGGCGGCGCCAGGGCGAGCATCCCGAACAGCGCCGCCAGCGCGGCGCCCCGTCTATGTACTGCCCAGTACCCTATGTCCACTTGACTTCCTCTCCTAGGCGGACAGACCGGTCGGTGCGCCGCGGAGCGCACCCTGGTGCACGCCGGCCGCTTCTTCCGCGAGCATCTTCTCCCTGAGCCTCTTCCCGTAGCTCTCGGTGCCCAGCCCGATGAGCACCTGAGCGGACGAGCGGCGATGGAGGCTGCGGAATTCGGCCTCGGACATCCGGAGCATCCCCTTCAGGTAGAGGGAGATCAGGCCGTGGGCGTGGCCCCACAGGGTCATCCCGATCGCCTCGCGGTCGCCCTCGCGCAGCAAACCCGCTTCGATGCACTCCCGCACGCGGTCGTTCCAGAACTGGCCCACCGCGCAGCCCTGCGCCGCGACCTCTTTCGGGACCTGGTCTTCGCCGAGGGCCCCCAACCCCGTGAACAGCACCTCGTAGTAGCGCGGATGCCGGAGCGCGAACTCCAGATAGCCGTCGCTGGCGAGCCGGAACCGCTCCTCGGGAGTGGGCGCCTCAAGCGCTCGGTACAGGTACTGCACCAGCTGACGGTATCCCTCGCCGACGACGTCGAAGAGCACGCGCTCCTTGCTCTCGTAGTGGCGATAGAGGGCAGGTGCGGTGACGCCCAGCGACCGGGCCAGCTTCCGCATCGAAAAGCCGTCGAGCCCGTCGGCGAGATACAGTTCGCAGGCACACGTCAGGATCTTCTCTCGTTGCTCGCTCATCGGTGAACCACGTAAACCATTGTCGGCCATCCCGTCAACCCGTAACCGGAATGCCATGGTGCTATCGCATTTACCTGCATTCATTTGCGATGACAGAGCCCGTCCGTACCGGGTGCGAAACCCTGTTTAGTGACAAGAGGTGCGAACGGTGACGACTACGTGCGGGAGGCGGCGAAGTCTCAGCCCCGCCAGCCGTGCGCGAGGCGGGCGGCGCGCTCGAGGAGGTCGCAGGCCTGGAGGATCTTCGCCCGCAGCCTCGCGGGATAGTCGGAGCGCTGCTCAAGGAAGGAGCCGACCGCGCGGGCCGCCTCGGGATGCGAGTGCCCGCTGAGGATCGCTTCGACCCACGCCCCCGGGAAGAAGACGTCGCCCGTGCGCTCGACCTCCTCCAGGAGGGCCAGGGCAGGAAGCAGCAGCGTGCGCCCGTGCCGGGCCCGCAACGGGTGGTTGAGATACCCGAGGCCGTCCAGGACCCAGGGCTCTCGCTCTCGATTGCGCGGATCCTCGAGCGAGAGGAAGAACCGCTCGCGCTCGGCGGGATCGACGGACAGGGCCGGCCGCAAGAAGGCGAACCTGGCCCTGCGGTCCGGGTCGTCGATCCGCGCCTCCTCGCACTCCAGCACTTCTGGCCAATCCGTGGCCGAGCGCACGCACAGCGCGGCCGCGAGGCGCGTAAGGTCCCGTTCGGCCAGCGGGACCGGGGCCGCCTCTTCGCCCGCCCAGAGGCGACGCAGGCGAGCGACTCCCTCGGGGCTCTCGACGACATCGCGCCACGCCCGGAAATGGGCGGCGCGCAGGGTTGGCGAGCCTGCGCCGCGGGCGCGGCCCCAGAGCGCGAGCTCCACGCCGGGCCCACCCCGGGCTCGCTCAACGCTCGGGAGAAGCCTCCAGTGGGTCGTCCGGGCCAGGTCCAGCAGGTGAGCCGCGATCCGCTCGTCAGGCTCGGTCCCGAGGCTCTCAACGACGCACCCGAGGAAGTGCGAGGGCGCGATCTCGCCCGCCAGCACCGCCTCCCACAGGGTCAGCCAGGCAGCCGCCCGCACCCGGCTCGTGCCGATCTCGGAGACGCCCTCGAGCAACGCCTCCCGGCTCACTGCGTCGAGTCGGAAGTGCGCGTACTCGAGTCCTCCGGCGTTGGGAAGCAGCCAGGCCGGATCGCCGCCGGGCTCCACGCTCGCCGGTTCGCCCGCGAGCGAGACACTTAGAGAGCTGAGTCTCCGCGGATTCGGGGCGTCGGGCTGGGCTCGTCGGCCCGTCCCGGGGAACGCCACGCGGAGAATCTGCGGCCAGACGCGTCCCCGGCCGGCCGGATCCACCGGCTCGAGAACGAAGCGCGTCCCTCCGGCCGCAGGCTCGCGTCGGACGCGGACGGCTGCCCGGCCGGCCTCCTCCACCCAGACCCGGCTCCACGCCTCCACCCCCTGGGGGCTCCGCTCCTCCAGGATCTCGATCAGGTCCGGCCACCCGGCGTTGCCGTAGGCGAACCTCTGGAGGTAGGCCCGCAGGCCGTCCCGTAGCGCAGCCTCGCCGATGCGCTGCCCGAGCTGCTGCATCACGAGCGGGGCCTTGTGGTAGATGATCGGCCCGTAGAGCGCGCCCGCGTCGCGCAGGTTCTCCAGTCCCTGGCGGACCGGGTTCGCGCCCGCCGCACGGTCCACGGCGTATGCGGCCGGGTGGTGAGTCAGGGGGAGGTGTCGATCGTGATCGATCGCCGCGAAGGAGGCCCGCACGATCTCGGCGGCCGCATGGGTCGCCAACGCCTCCTTGATCCAGACGTCGTCGAACCAGGTCATGGTCGCGAGGCCGCCGAACCACATGTGCGCGGTCTCGTGCGCAATCACGTCGGCACGGCGCAGGCGATCGGCCTCAGTCGCCGAATCGTCCAGGAGGACGGTGCTCTGGCGGTAGAAGATCGCGCCTGGATGCTCCATGCCGCGGTACTGGAGCGCCGGTACGAGCACGAAGTCCAGCTTCCCGAACGGATACGCTATGCCCGTGTAGTCCTCCATCCACGCCAGCGCGGTCCGGTGCAACTCGAAGACCCGGTCGCGATTGCGCGCGATCCGCCGCGCGTCGCTCTCCCGGTGGTACATCCGGAGCCGCCGCCCGCCCCGCTCCGACTCCTCGACCGCGAAGCGTCCCGCCGCGAACGCGAAAAGATAGGACGGCAGGGGCCGGGTCTCTTCGAACCGGTACCGGCGACGCGGGGCCGCCGCTTCGGGCGCCGAGACGGGGCCCGGGGCACCCGTCCCGCCCGGTGCGGCCACCGCATCGGCCGGGTGGTCCACCCCCTCCACGTGTTCCTCGGCTCCGTTGGCCACCGCAGTCCACCGGGCCGGCACTTCCAGCTCGAGTCGCCAGCGCGCCTTCAGGTTCGGCTGGTCGAACACCGGCAGGCTGAAGTGATGCCGCGCGGGCACGAACAGCGTGTAGAGGAAGTCGTCCGATCGATTGAGCGCCTCGTCGCCCGCCGCGTACGCGAGGCGGATCTCGTTGTGGTCGCCCGCCCGCAGGGCGCTCGCAGGGACCACGACGTGGTCGTTCTCGGCTCGCCACCGCGCGGCCATCCCGTTGGCTTCGAGCAGGCGGACGCGCCGGGCCGGCTCGAGGAAATCCAGCACGACGTCCCGGCCGAGCGGGTCGTCCCACCGGAATCGCACGACGCTCTCGCCCGTGACCGGACTCGAAGCTGCTTGTGGCACGCTCAGCCGCACCAGATAGCGCACGTCGCCGAGCGTGCCGGCGCGCAGGTCGGCGAGTTCGCGGGTAACGCCGGCCTCGGCTAGGGCGGGCACGGCATGGTCCGGCGGGCGGTGTTACCGTCCATGGCGCGTCCGCTTCGTTCGGCTTCCGGCGACCGACAGGGCGGTCTTGGCGCCCGGACGCTTCATGGACTGGACCCCGACTGGGAATCGGCCCCCGACTTCGCGGCGTCATCCCGGCGGGAACGCTCCGGCTCGGCCTCGAAGCGTCCGGCCGGCAGGTACCGGTACAGCTCGAGCGCGAGCCGCCCTTCGAGTTCCTCCAGCCGACGGCGGGCCGCGGGAGTCAGCAACATCGTCTCGCGGGCCTCGTCCGCGCTCACCGTGGGGGCCGTGAGCCCGGCTGTCAGCGCGGGAGACCCCTTCGGTGACCGGATGTCTGCGCAGAATTCCGAAGCCAGACTGCGGAGCGGGCGCGTTGCCGTCACGGTCTCTTGCGAGAGGGCTCGCGGTTCCCTTGGACAGAAGCCTGCGCGGGGCAATCTACCCACCACGTCGTACGGCGCCAACGACAGCGGCCCGTGAGGCGACCCGCCCGGCGAGGGCGGGCAGCGCGCCTCCGCGAGATGCCGCGCCCGGGCGCGGAGACCCCGGACCGGGTCGCGAGCCCTGGTAAAGACAAGCGGTTAGCTTCCGTCCGCAGGACCGCGCCCTCTAGCCGGAGCCCCAGCACGTCCGTGGCCGTGGCAGCATCCCCCGAGACCCAGACGTTCAGCCCTCGGCCGTTCCGACCGCCCGCCTGGGCGCCGGGCGCGCACGCGCAGACCCTGGCCGGCAAGCTGCTGCGCCCCAGGCCGTCGATCCGGCTTCGGCGCGAGCGCTGGGAGACTCCCGACGGCGACCTCCTGCTGCTCGACTTCGCGGACCGGCCGGTCCAGGACGCCCGGCCCCCAGCCCGGCCGGCGCCGCTGGTGCTCGTGCTCCACGGCCTCGAAGGCCATGCGCTCCGCCCGTACGCCCTGCTCGCCTACCAGGCTCTCAACGCGCTCGGAGTGGACGCCGTGGGGCTCAACTTCCGCGGCTGCGGCGGCGCGCCCAACCTGCGCCCCCGCTCCTATCACTCCGGCGAGACCGGCGACCCGCGGTGGCTGCTGGAACGGCTGAGCGAGCGCTGGCCCGAGCGGCCGCTCGGCGCGCTGGGCTTCTCGCTCGGCGGCAACGTGCTGCTCAAGCTGCTGGGAGAGCTGGGCTCGGACGGAGCGGAGCTGCTCACGGCGGCCGTCGTCGTGTCGGTGCCCTTCGACCTGGCGGCCGGGGCGGACGCGTTCGAGGACGGATTCATGATGCGCGCGTACGCTCGCCTGTTCCTGCGCTCGCTGATCGGGAAACTCAAGCCCAAGCGCTCCTTGCTCGAGCCGCTCGTGGCGCTGGAAGCGGCCGCCCGGGCCCCGACCATCCGGGCTTTCGATGATCTCGTCACGGCCCCGCTCCACGGCTTCCGCGACGCCGGGCACTACTACGAGTCGTGCAGCTCCGTCCGCTACCTGGAGCGGGTGCGCGTTCCGACGCTGGTGCTGCACAGCCGTGACGACCCCTTCCTGCCCGCCGCGGCCCTGCCGGAGGCCGCCCTGCGCGCGAACCCGGCCCTCTCAACGGTGCTCACCGACCGCGGAGGCCACGTCGGATTCGTCGAGGGCCTCCCGTGGGCGCCCCGCTTCTGGGCCGAGTCGGAGGCCGCGCGGTTCCTGGCGTGGGGCCTGGGCCGCTGAGCGCGCGCGGGCACGGCGCGAACGGCCTCAGGCCTCGCGGATCTCCTTGACCAGATCGGTCATCGCTTGTCTGGCGTCCGCGAAGAACATCATCGAGTTGTCCAGATAGAACAGCGGATTGTCGATGCCCGCGAAGCCGGGTGACAGGCTCCGCTTCACGACGATGACGTTGCGCGCCATGTCGACGTCCAGGATGGGCATGCCCGCGATGATGCTCTGCGGGTTGCGCGCCTCGGGATTCACCACGTCGTTGGCGCCCACGACGACTACGACGTCCGTGCGCGAGAAGTCGTCGTTGATCTCGTCGAGGTCGAAGAGCTTGTCGTACGACACGTCCGCCTCGGCCAACAGGACGTTCATGTGCCCGGGCATGCGGCCCGCGACGGGGTGGATCGCGTAGCGTACGTTGACGCCGCGCTCCTCGAGCAGGTCCATCGCCTTGCGCAGCTCGTGCTGGGCCTGCGCGACCGCAAGCCCGTAACCGGGCACGATGATGACGTTCTGAGCATACGCGAGCAGCAGCGCGGCCTGCTCGGCGTCCACACTGCGGGCGGTCTTCTTCTCGCCCGTGGCGAGAGCGGCGGCGCCCTGGTCGCCGCCGAACGCGCCGAAGATGACGTTACCGAGCGAGCGGTTCATCGCCCTGCACATGATCATCGTGAGGATCAGGCCGGCCGCTCCGACCAGGGCGCCGGAGAGGATCAGCACCATGTTGCCCACGACGAATCCCGCCGCCGAGGCGGCCACCCCGGAATAGGAGTTGAGCAGCGAAATCACGACCGGCATGTCGGCGCCGCCGATCGGGATCACGAGCAGCACGCCCAGCGCGAGCGCGAGCGCGCTGAACAGCACGAACGTGGCCAGCGGGGACAGTCCCGCCACTCCCCCGCCCACGGCCACCAGCACGCCGCAGACCAGAATGGCGAGGAAGATCAGCGCGCTCACCACCTTCTGGAGCGGGAACACCACGGGGTTGCCGGTCATCAGCCCTTGCAGCTTGGCGAACGCGACGAGACTGCCCGACAGGGTCACCGCCCCGATCAGCATCGAGATCCCGATGGTCACGCCGCCGAACAGATCCAGCGACTCGGCGGCCGCCTGGTTGATGCGGACGAACTCGGCCCCTGCGACCACGGCCGAGGCCCCTCCGCCGGAGCCGTTGAAGATGCCCACCATTTGAGGCATCGCGGTCATCTGCACGAGCCGGGCGGACAGGGAGCCGATGACCGCGCCCGCCGTGACGCCGATCAGGATATCGGTCCAGCCCAACACGTCGATGTCGACCAGCGTGGCGATGATGGCGAGCAGCATGGCGCTCGCCGCGAGGGCGTTCCCGTTGCGAGCGGTCGCCGGAGACTGCATCCGCTTCAGGCCCACCACGAAAAGCACGGCGGAGACGAGATAGGTCAGCTCCACCCATACGGTCAGATTCATTTGGGTCTCCGCCGGCTCAGCGCTTCTTGAACATCTGAAGCATGCGATCGGTGACCATGAAGCCGCCGACCACATTGATGGTGGCCATCGCGATCGCGACGATCCCCAGCCACTCGACGAGGCTGGACTCGGCCTGGGCCGTGACGACCAGCGCTCCCACGATCGAGATGCCGCTGATCGCGTTCGCGCCCGACATGAGCGGCGTGTGGAGCGTGGGGGGGACCTTGCTGATCACCTCGTTGCCGACGAGCGTGGCCAGCACCAACACGTAGAGGCCGACGAGCAGCGTGCTCATTGAAGCTCCTTGAGGTTCTGCGTTAGGTATCGGATCGGGGCCGGAGAGCGTCTCTTCACGTTCCCGTCGACGCGGCCGAGCCGGACTCGACCGCATCGGGCAGAGGGCCGAGCCCGAGTTGCTGGCGGACGCGCTCGTTGCGGACCTCGCCCTGGTGCGTCAGGCAGGTCGGACCGACGACGTCGTTCGAGAGGTCCACGACCAGGTCCCGCTCCGTCGTCACCATCTCCTTGAGGAACGTCCAGGTGTTCTTCGAGAACATCTGGCTCGCGTGGTAGGGGATGGTGGACGGGAGATTGACCGGTCCGAGGATCGTCACGCCGCTCCGCACGACCGTATCTCCGGGCTTCGAGCCCGCCACGTTGCCGCCGCTCTCCGCGGCGAGATCGACGAGTACCGAGCCGGTCTTCATGGTGGCCAGCATCTCCTCGGTCACCAGCAGGGGGGCCGGCCTGCCGGGGATCTGCGCGGTCGTGATGACGACATCGGCGTCCCGGATGTGCTTGGCGATCAGCTCGAGCTCCCGCTCGTGCTGCTCCTCGGAGAGCTCCTTGGCGTATCCTCCCTCCCCCTCCGCGGTGACGTCGTGTTCGGTCTCGAGGAAGCTCGCCCCCAGGCTCTCCACCTGCTCCTTAACCGCGGGCCGGACATCGAACGCCTCGACCTTGGCCCCCAGTCGACGCGCGGTGGCGATCGCCTGCAGCCCAGCCACCCCGGCGCCCAACACGAGAGCCTTGGCAGGGCGGATCGTGCCGGCGGCGGTCATGAACATCGGGAGCAGCTTCGGGATCGTGTCGGCGGCCAGCAGCACCGCCTTGTAGCCACCCACCATGGCCTGCGAGGACAGCACATCCATGCTCTGAGCGCGCGTCGTCCGCGGAACAAGCTCGAGAGCGAACGCCGACACGCCGGCGTCTGCGATCCGTTTGGCCGAGACCGCGTCGCCCAAGGGGTTGAGCAACGAGATCAGAACCATGCCCTCGCCTAGCAGGCCCAGCTCGGCCTCGCTCGGAGGCTGGACCTTGAGCACCACGTCGGCGCCTTCGAGGGCCGAAAGCGAGTCCGGAGCGACAGTAGCGCCGGCGTCCCCGTAGAGCTCGTCCGGGAACGAAGAGCGCCGGCCTGCCCCGGCTTGCACGACAACCTCGATCCCGGCCTTCTTCATGTCGCGGACGGTGTCGGGAACCAGCGCGACGCGCCGCTCGTCCGGGCGCGTTTCGCCGAGGACGGTGACCTTCATGAGTGCACTCCGCTGGAGATGGGATCCGCAACGACCGCGCCCTCGACGCACGCTGGGGCCGGCGCGGGGCCATACTATGCGGGCGCCGGTGACGGGGCAACGAGCCCCTTGCGGCCCGGTCAATCGGTGGTCTCAGCCGGCTTCACCCATGAGCCTCTTGACTCCGGGGCTCGCGATCAGGGCGAGGACGCCGAACCCGCCGGTGAACAGCGCGACGCTCCAGAACAGGCGCTCGGGCGCCAGCACCTCGAGGCGGCCGGCCACCAATCCGGCGAAGAGATTGCCCAGCGCGGCGGCGATGAACCAGACGCCCATCATCTGACCGACGCGCCCGGCCGGGGCGAGCTTGGTCATCGAAGACAGACCCACGGGCGAGAGTGCGAGCTCGCCGCAGGTGTGGAGGAAGTACGTCACCACGAGCCAAGCCATCGACGCTCCTGCGGCGGAGGCCGTCGCGTTCGCCGCGCCCCACGCCAGCACGAAGAAGCCGCCCGCCAGGCCCATCAGCCCGAGCGCGAACTTGACCGGCGTGGACGGGTCGGCGCGGCGGCTGGCCAGCCACGTCCACAGCCATCCGAAGACCGGCGCGAGCACGATGATGAAGAACGGGTTCACGTTCTGGAGCCACGTGGTCGGGACCTCGAATCCACCGATCGTGCGATCGGTCAGATCGCGCGCAAACAAGTTCATGGACGAGCCCGCCTGCTCGAACCCGGACCAGAATACGGCCGCCGACAAGAACAACCAGAAGATCACCATCAGCCGCTTCCGGTCGTCCGTTACCGGCCCGCCGCGGCCTGACAGGAGGCCTGCGCCCGCAGCCACGAAGGCAGCCAGCGTGAGCACGGTGGCCCACTGGCCCGCCGCGGCCGCGCCCAGGCGCGGCGAGAGCGCGAGTGCGAGCACGGCGAAAAGCGCGCCCAGCGCGGCCGCCCGCTTCGCGCCGAAGATCAGCGCTGCGAAGAACACGATGGTGAGGACGAGGATGCCGTAGCCGGTCCACGCGGCGAAGCTCTCGAGCGTGAACCAGACCGCCCCGGTGCGTGACAGCCAGGCGAGCAGCGCCGTCGCGGCGGCGACCCCGGCCACGATCAGGTAGAAGCGGCGCGCGCGCAGGTGGAGGACCCGGGCGGGCTCCCCCCCGGCGTAGTCGCCCGCGCCGGCGAGGTATCCGTAACCCAGCCTGTACTGGATCAGCCCGGCAACCATTCCGAAGCCCGCTGCCGAGAACCCCCAGTGCCAGTTGACGCGCTCGCCGAGAGTGCCACAGACGAAGGGGCCCAGGAGGGCACCGATGTTGATGCCCATGTAGAAGATCGAGAACGCCCGGTCGCGCTGCGCGCTCCACTCCGTCAGCCGCTCCGCTGCTGCACCGCGCGGGGGTCGCGGGTAGAGATCGCCCACGATCGTGCTGACGTTCGGCTTGAGAAGCCCGGTCCCCACGGCGAGGAGGGCGAGCCCCAAAAAGAACGTCGGGACTTCGGGCAGGCCCACGAGCGGTCCCGCCAGCGCGAAGTGTCCCAGCGCGACGATGCAGCCGCCGACGAACACCGCCCTGCGCTGTCCCCAAAGGCGATCCGCGACCCAGCCGCCCGGGAGCGCGAGCAGGTACACGAACGACGTGTAGAGCCCGTAGACCGCGCCGGCCCTCCCGTCTTCCCACCCCAGCCCGGGATTGCCGCCCGCCGCCGCGGCAGTCATGTACAGGATGAGGATCGCCCTCATGCCGTAGTAGCTGAAGCGCTCCCACATCTCCGTGAAGAACAGCGTCGAGAGCCCGCGCGGGTGCACGGAACGGCCGCCGCGCACGGCGGCATGCTCCCTCGAGGGGATCGGAGCGGCGGGGGATAGCACGGAGTCGTTCAGTGCTGGAGGAGTCGACGGCGCAATCTGGCGGGCGTCCAGCCGCGTGGACAGGACCCCCCTGGCTCCGCTTCCCGACCGGGGCTCGATGGTCCTTGACGCAAGGGACCGGCACGCCCATCCTCGCCTGCCCGGGCGCGCTCTGTTCTGGCGCGCCCATTGTGGAACGGAGGGAGGGAGCAGGACAGATGCGCACGACCGGCACGGTGAAGTGGTTCAACGACGCCAAAGGGTTTGGCTTTATCTCCCCCGAGGGCCAGGAGCGCGATTGCTTCGTGCACTACTCGGCCATCCAGGCGGACGGGTTCAAGACCCTCGCCGAGGGAGACCAGGTCGAGTTCGACCTAGTGGACGGGCCCAAAGGGCCCGCGGCAGCGAACGTCGTGCGGACCTCCTGACGAGCCGCCGGCCCCCCGCGAGGACCCGGTGCGTGGCGGGCCCGGGCTCGGCGGGCACCGCTCGGCGGACCCTCCCCTTCTGCCGTCCCCCCGCCGTCGGGCACGAGCCGCCCTGCCGGCCCACGTAGCGGCGCCCGGAGAGGGCCCGGTCGAGACCGCGCGGGGGGCGGCCGCCCCGGGGCGGCCCCCCCGGCGGGGGCGGGCCCCGCCGCCCCCCCCGGCGGCGGGGGGCGGGGCCGGCGGGGGGGGGGGCCGCGGCGGGGGGGGGGGGGGGGG